>NZ_CP149932.1:0-600000 GCF_037949795.1 Thioclava sp. GXIMD2076 | reverse complement strand
ATAGACCATCGGCAATTCATGCGCATTGGTGCCCACGGCCTCGATATCGCGGCGCATGGCGATCAGGCAGTTGGAGGTGCCGGTAAAGGCCCCGCCATTGGCGCTATCACCCAAGCCCTCCAGCATTGCCTGCACGCACCAGTCCTGCCAGAGGTGGCTATGGCGGCGGCGGGTGCCGAAATCGGCGATCTTGAGGCCCTCGAGCTCTTTGAGGACGTTGATCTTTTCCCAGATGCGGGTCATCGCGCGAGCATAGAGCACCTGCAGCTCGAAGCGGCGCATCTGGTTGACTACCGCGCGCGAGCGCAGCTCCATCAGGATGGCAAGGGCAGGGATCTCCCAAAGCATGACCTCATGCCATTTGCCTTCGAAGGTCAGCTCGTATTGACCATCCTTCACCTGCAAATCGTATTCGGGCAGCTGGTAGTTATCGAACCACTCCATGAAATCAGAGCGGAACATCTGGCGTTTGCCATAGAAGGTATTGCCGCGCAGCCATGTGCTTTCCCCGCGCGAGAGCTTCAGCGAGCGGGCATAATCGAGCTGCATCCGCAGGACATTCTCGTCGATCATCTCGGCCAGACGGATATCCTTGGAGCGGTTGATCAGCGAGAACCGCACCACCGTATCGGGGCTGTTGCGGAAGATCGACTGGCACATCAGGAGTTTATAGAAATCGGTATCGATCAGCGAGCGGATGATCGGATCGATCTTCCACTTGTGGTTATAGACGCGTGTCGCGATGTCGACCATGGCTGGCCCCTCCCTCTCGTTGCGGGGACTAAACCTATAAATCAGGCACTTGGCAAGGGCAGAGCCCTTGTCTTCTCCGCTCAGATAAGGCGGATGCCGGCCGCGTCCATCTTGGTCAGTGCCGCCTCGAGCGACCCGTCCAGATCGATGCCACGGCAGGCAGAGCGTTTGACAGCAACCTTATAGCCCAGCTTCACCGCATCGAGTGCGGACCACGCCACACAGAAATCGAGCGCGAGACCGCAGAAGGTGAGATCCGTCACACCGCGCTCGCGCAGATAGCCATGCAGCCCCGTGGGCGTGGTCTGGTCATTCTCGAAGAAGGCCGAATAGCTGTCGATTGCGGGGCGGAATCCCTTGCGCAGCACCAGATCGGCGGGATCTGTCGCCAGTTCGGGGTGGAAGGCCGCTCCGTCTGTCCCCTGCACACAGTGGTCCGGCCAGAGCACCTGCGGACCGTAGGGCATCTGGGTGAGGGAATAGGGATCGGCCCCGTGGTTCGAGGCAAAGGATTGATGGTCGGCCGGATGCCAGTCCTGCGTCAGCACTGTCACCTCATGGCGGCCCATCAGCGCATTGATCTCGCCCACGATCAGGTTGCCCTCGGCCACAGCGAGCTTTCCGCCCGGACAGAAATCGTTCTGCATGTCGATGACGATAAGGGCGGTGGTCATGGGCAGCTCCTGTTGTAACGGGCTCACGCTAGGCGGGCAACGAGGAAGGGTCAACCGACGACGCAAAGCTGTGGCGGGAATACCGATTATATCGGACTTGCCTGACGGGCACCCGAAGCAGTAAACGCAGGCCCATGTATATCGTAGCCGCACTCTACCACTTCACCCGATTCGATGATCTGGCCGCTATCCGCGGCCCGCTCCTGGCGCTTGCGCAGGAGGCTGGCGTCAAGGGCACGCTTTTGCTGGCGCATGAGGGGATCAATGGCACCATTGCAGGCCCGCGTGAAGGGATCGATGCAGTGCTGGCCCATGTGCGCGCCTTGCCCGGTTGTGCCGGCCTCGATTGGAAGGAAAGCACGGCCGAGGACGAGCCCTTCCTGCGCATGAAGGTGAAGCTGAAGAAAGAGATCGTGACGATGGGCCAGCCGGATGTGGATCCGACGGCCTCTGTGGGCAATTATTGCACGCCCGAGGAGTGGAACGAGCTTATTCAGGCCCCCGATGTGGTAGTGATCGATACGCGTAACGATTACGAGGTCGATATCGGCACGTTCAAGGGGGCCGTGGACCCCAAGACCAAGACCTTCCGCGATTTCCCGAAATGGTGGGAAGAGAACCGTGAGCGCTTCCACAACAAGCGCGTGGCGATGTTTTGCACCGGCGGTATCCGCTGCGAGAAATCCACCAACTACCTGATCGGGCAGGGTGTGGAGGATGTCTATCACCTCAAGGGCGGCATCCTGAAATATCTCGAGGAGATGCCCAAGGAAGAGAGCCTCTGGGAAGGGGATTGTTTTGTCTTTGACGGGCGTGTGGCGCTGACCCACGGGCTCGATCAGGGCAAGCACCGCGAGGTCTGCCATGCCTGCCGCCGTCCGCTGGCCCCCGAGGACAGGCAGCGCCCTGAATTCGAGCAGGGTGTGCAGTGCCATCATTGCGTGGGCGAATATTCCGAGGAAGACCGCGCCCGTTTCCGCGAGCGCGAGCATCAGATCCAGCTGGCGAAAGCCCGTGGCGAGCGTCATATCGGGCGTGATGAGACGGGTGTGATGTAACCTCGCGTTTAGGATGCGTTTGCAGGGTTGCAAATCGGCGTGGCTCGGGTAGTTTAGAATTATTCTAAACTTGAGGGCCGCGCCTATGTTTTCCTTCCTTGGCAACCGCCGCCGTTTTTCCGATCTCAACGAACAGGAAATCCTCGCATTGGCGATTTCGTCCGAGGAGGATGATGCGCGGATCTACCGCCAGTTCGCCGAGCATCTGCGTGCCGAATTTCCGTCCTCCGCCAAGGTCTTCGACGGTATGGCGCTGGAGGAGGACGAGCATCGCCGCCGCCTGATCGAGGCACATCAGGCCCGCTTCGGTGATGTGATCCCTTTGGTGCGGCGCGAGTTCGTGGCGGGGTTCTATGCCCGCAAGCCGGTCTGGATGGCCGAGACCATGTCGCTGGAGGCCATGCGCGGCGAGGCCGCCGCGATGGAACGGCAGGCCGAACGGTTCTATGTGGCGGCCGCCGCGCGGGCGACGGATGCAGCGACCCGCAAGCTTCTGGGCGATCTGGCCGCAGCCGAGGCAGGTCATGAAGCGACCGCCGAACATCTGATGGAAGAGCACCTCACACCGGATGCCCGCGAGGAAGAGGATCGCGCGGCGCATCGCCAGTTCGTGCTGACATGGGTGCAGCCCGGTCTTGCGGGTCTGATGGATGGCTCGGTCTCGACGCTGGCACCGATCTTTGCCACAGCCTTTGCCACCCAGGACCCCAAGACCACGCTGCTGGTGGGGCTTGCTGCCTCGGTAGGCGCGGGGATCTCGATGGGCTTCACGGAGGCCGCCCATGATGACGGGGTGATCTCGGGCCGTGGTTCGCCGCTGAAACGTGGTCTCGCCTCGGGGGTGATGACCGCGCTGGGCGGGCTTGGCCATGCGCTGCCCTATCTCATCCCCGATTTCTGGACGGCGACGATCATCGCGATGGTGGTGGTGTTCGTCGAACTCTGGGCCATCGCATGGATCCAGAACCGCTATATGGAAACCCCCTTCCTGCGTGCGGTCTTCCAGGTCGTGCTGGGCGGGGCGCTGGTCTTTGCCGCGGGCGTGTTGATCGGCGGCGGTTGAGAGCGCTGCAAAAACGAGCAGTGCGGGGCTATTTGAGTACGCTCACGGAGCCCGCGCTGGCCCTTTCAAAAAAGCCGTGCTAGCGGATTTTCTATGTTCGATATCTTCCTGCAATTGCTTCCGTTTTTTGCCCTGATCGCGCTTGGCTGGTTTGCCGGTAAGGTCGGGTTCTTCCCGCCTGCGGCCACGGCCTATCTCACGAAGTTTATCTTCTTCTTCCCGCTCTCCGCGATGCTGTTCGATTTCACCTCCGGTCTGGAGATCAGCCATGTGTTTCAGGGCCGTTTCATGGCGGCCTATTTCACCGGCTCGCTCTGTATCTGGCTGATGGCTTTTGCGGTGGCCAAGTTCCGTGGCGAGGCCACGGATATGTCGGCGATGGAAGCCCAGACGGCAATGATCGGCAATACCGGCTTTCTGGGTGTGCCGATGCTGGCCGCTGTGCTCGGCCCGCAGGCGGTGGCGCCGATCATCATGGTGCTTTGCGTCGATCTTATCGTGTTCTCGGTGCTGTTCACGGTGGTCCTGAGCGCCGCCCGCACAGGACGGGTGGCAGTCGCGCCGATTGCCTTGGGGATCGTGAAGAATCCGATGATCGGCTCAATGGCGCTGGGGCTCCTGTGGTCGGCTTGCGGCATTCCCATGCCGGCATGGCTGTCGGAGACGGTCAAGATGCTGGCCGCTGCCGCCACGCCCGGCGCGCTTTTTGCTATCGGCGCGAGCCTTGCGGCGCTGACGCTCAACCGGCTGGGGCCGGCTTCGTGGCTTTCGGTCTGCAAACTGTCACTCCATCCGGGCATCGTCGCGCTTTCGGCGTTTTTCGTCTATGGTGTCGACCGGTTCGATGCGGGGGTGATGGTGGCCACCGCGTCCTTGCCTGTCGCGGGAAATGTCTACATGCTGGCGCAGAACTACAATGTCGGCGCGCCACGGGTCTCTGCGGCGATCTTCGTGTCGACTGCCGCCAGTATTCTAACGCTGCCAGTCATCCTGCACTGGATCCAATAACGAGAGGGCATCATGCGCATTATTTCCGAAAACCGCTGCTTCGAGGGCGTTCAGGGCGTCTATGCGCATGATGCCAAGTCCACCGGCACCGAGATGACCTTTGGTCTGTTCCTGCCCGAAGAGGCCGAGGATGGCCCCGTGCCGCTTCTGTGGTATCTCTCGGGGCTGACCTGCACCCATGAGAACGCGATGACCAAAGCGGGCGCGCAGGCATGGGCGGCGGAGCATGGTGTGGGGCTTGTCTTCCCCGATACCTCGCCGCGCGGCGAGGGCGTGGCCAATGACGAGGCCTATGATCTGGGGCAGGGCGCGGGCTTCTATGTGAACGCGACGCAAGACCCTTGGGCCAAGCATTTCCGCATGTGGGATTATGTCGCCGAGGAGCTTCCCGCGCTGCTGATGTCGGAATTTGCCATCGACCCCGATCGCCAGTCGGTCACCGGCCATTCGATGGGCGGGCATGGGGCGCTGACCATGGCGATGCGCCTGCCGGGCCGCTTCCGCTCGGTTTCGGCCTTTGCGCCCATCGCGCAGCCCACCCAGAGCGACTGGGGCCGCAAGCAGCTGGGCGCCTATCTCGGCGCGGATGAGGGCGCGTGGCTCGAGCATGACAGTACCCATCTGATGACGGAGCTGGGCTTTGACGGCCCTGTTCTGGTGGATCAGGGCGCCTCCGACCAGTTCCTCGATCTGCTGCGCCCCGAGGCGCTGGCGGGTGCCATGATGGGGCGCCGTCAGGAAGGCACCTTCCGTATGCAGAAGGGCTATGACCACAGCTATTTCTTCGTCCAGAGTCTCATGGCCGATCATCTGGCCTTCCATGCCGAGGCACTGTGGAAATGATCGAAGCCGTTGTTTTCGACATCGGGAACGTGCTTCTCGAATGGCAGCCCGAGCGGCATTTCGACACGTTCATGGACGCCCAAGACCGCAAGCGTCTGTTTGCGGAGGTCGATCTGCATGCGATGAATGATGCAGTCGACAAGGGCGGCAACCTTCCCGATCTCTGCGCGGCGCTGGCGGAGGCGCATCCCGAATGGCGCGAGCAGATCCTGCGCTGGAATGCCGACTGGCTACAGATGGCCTCGCCCGCAATCCCGCATTCCGTGCGGCTCCTGCGGGCGCTCAGGGCCAAGGGCATTCCGGTCTTCGCGCTGTCGAATTTCGGAATCGGAACCTTCGCGATGGCCGAGGGCAAATACGATTTCCTGCAGGAGTTCGATCGCCGCTATATTTCGGGCCACATGGGCGTGATCAAGCCCGATCCCGAGATCTACCGGATGCTCGAGGCGGATTGTGGCGTGGCCCCCGAGGCGCTTCTCTTTGCCGATGACCGCGCCGATAATATCCAGGCTGCTGAAGCGCGCGGGTGGAAGGGGCATCTCTTCACTACGCCAGAGGCTTGGGCCGACAGGCTGGTGGCCGAAGGGCTTTTGACACCCGAAGAGGCGATCTAACGCGAAACGGCACCCGCAAGGGTGCCGCCCGTCATTTGCAGCACTGCTCTGGCTCAGGCGCGTTTGGCCACCGAGATGTTCAGCATCTCCAAGACCTTCGCCTCGATCTGCACGGCATTCATCCCCGCCACCTCATACATCTTCTCGGGCGAGGCATGGTTGATGAAATCATCGGGCAGCACCATCGAGCGCAGCTTGAAGCCACGGTCGAACACGCCCTCTTCCATCAGGAAATTCTGCACATGGCTGGCAAAGCCGCCAATCGCACCTTCCTCGATGGTCAGGATCGCCTCATGCTCGGCCACAAGGCGCAGGATAAGATCCTTGTCCAAGGGTTTGCAGAAGCGGGCATCAGCCACGGTCGGTTGGATGCCGCGCGCGCGCAGTGCCTCGGTGGCCTTCAGCACCTCCGAAAGGCGCGCGCCATAGCTGAGGATGGCGACCTGCGCGCCCTCTTGGAGGATGCGGCCTTTCCCGATCTCCAGCGGCACGCCCTGCTGCGGCATATCCACGCCCATACCCTCGCCACGCGGGTAGCGGAAGGCCGAGGGGCGGTCGTTGATGGCCGCAGCGGTCGCCACCATATGCACCAGCTCCGCCTCGTCACCCGCCGCCATCACCACGAAGTCGGGGAGGTTGGCGAGGAAGGCTGTATCAAAGGCGCCCGCATGGGTCGCGCCATCGGCGCCCACAAGCCCCGCACGGTCGATGGCAAAGCGCACCGGTAGTTTCTGGATTGCCACATCATGCACGATCTGGTCATAGCCGCGCTGCAGGAAGGTCGAATAGATCGCGCAGAACGGCTTCATCCCCGAGGCGGCAAGCCCCGCCGAGAAGGTCACGGCATGCTGTTCGGCAATGCCCACATCGAACATCCGGCGCGGGTGATGCGCCCCGAATTCCTTCAGCCCCGTGCCATCGGGCATCGCCGCTGTCACGCCCACGATCGTGCCGTCGCGATTGGCCTCGGAGATCAGCGCCTCGGCGAAAACCTTGGTGTAGGAAGGAGCGTTCGAGGGCGCCTTCTTCTGTTCGCCCGTGGCGAGGTTGAACTTGGCCGTCGCATGGCCGCCATCGGGGCGGCTCTCGGCGGGGGCATAGCCCTTGCCCTTCTTGGTCAGCGCATGGATCAGCACCGGTCCGCGGGCGCGCGCCTTCAGCGTGCGCAGAAGCGGCAGCAGGCTCTCCAGATCATGCCCGTCCACGGGGCCGACATAGGTGAATCCCAGTTCCTCGAACAGGGTGCCGCCCATGGCCATGCCCTTGAGCATTTCCTTGGCGCGTTTCGCCCCTTCCTTGAACGGTTCGGGCAGGAAGGTTCGGGCCGCGCCCTTGGCGACCTCCTTGAGATCCTGGAACGGGCTCTCGGAATAGAGCCGCGTCAGATAGGTCGAGAGCGCACCCACGGGCGGCGCGATCGACATCTCGTTATCATTGAGCACCACAAACACGCGGTTCTTCAGGTGGCCGCCGTGGTTGAGCGCCTCGAAGGCCATACCGCCGGTCAGGGCACCATCACCGATCACTGCGATCGCGTCGCCGGTTTCGGCCCCCAGCTCGCGTGCCGCCGAGAACCCCACCGCCGCCGAGATCGAGGTCGAGCTGTGGCCCGCCCCGAACGGGTCATAGGCGCTTTCCGAGCGTTTGGTAAAGCCCGACAGCCCATCCTCCATCCGCAGGGTGCGGATACGGTCGCGGCGTCCGGTCAGGATCTTGTGCGGATAGCACTGGTGGCCCACGTCCCAGACGATCTTGTCGCGCGGGGCGTCAAACACGGCATGTAACGCCACGGTCAGCTCCACCACGCCTAGACCCGCGCCCAGATGGCCGCCGGTTTCGGACACGGCGGCAATGGTTTCACGGCGCAACTCGCCCGCCAGCTGGATCAGTTCGCGGTCGCTCAGGCCCTTCATATCGGCGGGCAGGCGTACACGGTCCAGAAGCGGCGTGCTCGAAGTTTGGGTCTGCGGGAGGTCGCTCATCTTTGGCTATCCGCTTTCGTCAGTGTTTGCGCGCAATGGTGAAGCGCGCGAGGTCTCGCAATATGTCGGCACGTTCGCCATAGGGCTCGAGGGCCGCAATCGCCTGCTCGCACAACTCGCCGGCGCGGGCTTTCGCGCCTTCGAGCCCCAGAAGCGAGACGAATGTGGCCTTTCCGGCCTCGGCATCCTTATGCAGACGCTTGCCGGTCAGATCCTCGTTGCCTTCCACATCCAAGATGTCATCGGCAATCTGGAAAGCAAGGCCCAAAGCCTCTGCATAGGCGGCAAGTGGCGCAGGATCTTGGCCCGCAATCACGGCCCCCGCACGCGCGGCAAAGCCGATCAGCGCGCCGGTTTTGCCTTCCTGCAGCTTGGTGATCTGTTCAAGCGTCAGTGGGGTGGCGGCGGTTTCCGCGGCGATGTCGAGCGCCTGACCATAGACCATACCTTCCGCACCCGAGGCGCGGGCCAGATCGGCCACCAGCGCCAGACGGGCAGGGGCCTCGCCAAGGGCCGCATCGGTCAGCAACTCGAAGGCCATCGTCTGCAGCGCATCTCCGGCCAGGGCAGCGGTCGCCTCGTCCCATTGCACATGGACTGTGGGCATGCCGCGGCGCAGGTCGTCATTATCCATGCAGGGCATGTCGTCATGCACGAGGCTATAGGCATGCAGCGCCTCGACGGCACAGGCCGCAGGCATTGCCTGCTCGGCCGGAATGTCGAAAATCGCGGCGCCTTCCAGCACCAGGAAGGCGCGCAGCCGCTTGCCGCCCTGTAACGCGTAATGCATGGCGTCACGCAACTGGCCCGCGGGATATTGCGCCACACGCGCATCAAGCGCGGTCTGCACCGACGCCTGGGCTTCACTCAAACGGGTCTTGAACATTTACAGCCCTTCGGTCGGCACCGTGCCGGTGGGGGTGCCGTCGGCGGCCAGCGTGATCTTCTCGACGCGCTCCTCGGCGGCTTTCAGGAGGGTCGCACAACGCTCTTTCAGCGCCGCCCCGCGTTCGTAAAGCGCAATCGACTGGTCCAGAGGCACATCGCCCCGGTCGAGCTGGTTCACGACCTGCTCGAATTCCTTCATCGCTTCCTCGAAGCTCATCGTCGAAACGTCGCGCATCTGATCCGTCATCGCCCACTCCTTCGTTGAGGCTTGGGATGCCACCAAATGCGGCTTTGGTCCAGCCCTGTTCACGAGAAAGACATGAGGACGGGGCCGTAAAACGCAAAACCCCGCCTGTGGCAAGCCATGGCGGGGAAGCAACTTGAAGGGCCGTCTTAAGAAAGACGACCCTCGAGTTCTAAGGAGATGGTCCGGTTAGGGGTCTGAAGACGATCCAAATCGGAGCCCACCCAGGGTTCAAATTGCCTTAGGGATTGCCCTCAGGCCTCGGCCCCCCTGAATGTCCCGATACCTCTCTCCAATATCACTCTAGACACTGGATCACCTCCTTTCATTGCGTTACCGATACCTCAAAGGTGGCATAGATTTGGTTTATGACAAGTTAATTCTTGCGGATTGAGGTGATAGTTTCGTGACGGCTGCCCGAAACGGCAGCAGTGCGATTAAAGATAAGGCAAACTTTAGCGAACTATCTGCAATTGCAAGCGAAACCCAGAGCGGTGCCAGCGGTCCAAAGCCCAGAACGGGCACGGCGTCATTGGCCCAGGACACGTCATCGGCAGGCCAGATGAAGCTGAGCTGGGTCGCAAAGGCGATCGAGAAGAAGATCGTGGTATCGAGCACGGATCCGACCAGCGAGGAGACCAGCGGCGCACGCCACCAGCGGCCCTCGCGGAGGCGGTCGAAGATGGCGACATCCATCATCTGCGCCACAAGGAAGGCGGTGCCCGAGCCAATGGCCACGCGCACCGAGACGAGCGGGCCGAACTGGCCTTCGATCTGGCTGCCGACCAGCGAGCATATAACGCCTGTCACGAAACCGGCCAGCACGACGCGGCGCGCCATGGCGGGGCCATAGAACCGGTTCATCAGGTCGGTGACGAGGAAGGCGAAGGGATAGGTGATCGCGCCCCAGGTGAGCCAGTCACCCAAGAGGAATTGCACGAGAATATTGGAGGCCACCACGATGATGGCCATGGCGATGACGCCGGGCAGGAAGTGTTTCATAGGTTCTGGCCGTTTTTACATGGTAGCGGAGACATGGTCCGATGCATCGGACGACAGGCGCGGATAACGCCGCGCCGCCCCTCCGGTCAAGTAAAAAAGGCGAAAACGCTATTTCGGCAGCCGGTATTCGACGATCTCGGTCCGTTGCAGGATCTTGCGGAAATTGTCATCCGAGATCATCGTCAACCGGATAAATCCCGCTGCGTCGCGCCAGACCGAAAGCCCTTCGAGATTGTCGTGGTGGCCGGCGGTCGTCTGGAGAAGCACCTCGCCACCGCTGAGTTTGCCGTTTTTCACGTCAAATACCTGCACACGGGTCAGGAAGCCCAACAGCCCCCAGAAATCGCGCTCGAGCAGATAAAGCCGGCCATCCGGCCCGAAATCGGCACCGACGGCTTGCCATTCACCCTCGCGCGGGATGGAAAACGGGCGGCTCCAGCGGTTGTTTTTCAGCTCGAAGACCGGAAAGGCCAGACCCGAGCGGCCCGAGCGTTCGGGCAGGGTGTAGAGCGCTCCGCTCTGGTCTACGGCCAGCGCCTCGAGCGAGGCATTGGCCTGCATATTCTTGAATTCGACTGCGCGGGGCAGCTTGCCTGCCCGACTGGAGCCCTTGGCATAATGATCGACCCGCGGCAGGTCGCCCTCGAAGGACACATAGACCCCGCCATCGGGCGCCAGTGCCAGCCCCTCGGAATCACCGCGCGATACGGTCATCTCGCGGTCGCGGTAATCATGCAGGGTGATCGGGTTCTCTGTCGGGGCGACGGCCGTGATCCGGCCTTGCGCATCGCGGGTGATATGGGCGCGCCACAGGCTCGTGCGGTCCGACAACGTGACCAGATCATTGCCATCATCGCTCAGTTCCAGCCCCGAGAAGCCGCCGAATTGCGGGTGGTCCACATGCCATAGATAGCTTTGCAGAAACTCGGCAGGGCCGGTCGCCTGCGCCATGGCCTGTAAGCCGAAGCACAGTGCAATCATCGTGAATACTAAGGTTCTCATTGGGCGTTCAGCACGTTCCGGCATTGGGCGGGAAGATCCGCCATCACATAGGTTTTGGCCGTGCGCTTGGGCGGGCCCGAGGGCTCTTGCGGTGCGGCGGGTTTGGTCGGGTTCAGTGCTTCGGTGACCCACCAGTTGAGCGTCTCGTCACAGCCGTCACCGCCCTTGGACAGCTCGGCCACGCTGGGCGTCTGTTTCTCGCAGGCGCTGGCACCGGGCGGACATTTCAGCCGCACATGGAAATGCGTGTTATGGCCCCAATAGGGGCGGATCTTCTGAAGCCATGCGCGGTCACCGCGCGGCGCGGCATTGCACATCGCGATCTTGGCAGCCGCCGCCACAAAGATGCGATCCACACGCGGATCCTTGGCTGTCATCTCCATCAGCGCCATATGGGCGGGCGTCCAGTTGGCGTTGATGCGGGTCTGGTCGGCCGTGCGGATGGAGATCGAGGAGATCTTCTCGCGTTCGCTCCGGCTCAGGTCCAGCCGCTTGGGCGGCAGCATCCAGATATCGGCATCCAGCCCTGTCTGGTGGCTGGCATGACCGCCGGTCATCGGGCCGCCACGCGGCTGGGCGATATCGCCGATATAGAGCCCCGCCCAACCGGGGAGGGTGGCGGCCTGACGTGACAGGTCCTGCAGGAAGGCCAGCGTTTCGGGCTGGCCATAATTGCGATTGCGCGAGAGCCGCATCACCTGCCATGTCGGGCCGCTTTCGGGCATGGCCACCATGCCGGCCGCACAGCCTTTGGAATAGAAGCCTACCGCTGATGGGGCTTGCGCGGAGGGCGCCCTTTCCGCCCCGAAAAGCTGGCGTGCCAGTGGCTCTGCCTCGGCCAGAGACGACAAGGCCAGACAGGCGCTCAGAGTGGCGATCACGATACGGGGTAGAGCCAAGGGCGGGTTCCTCTTGTCACATGCGGGGGGCGCAGGATTGCGGGGATCTGACCCAGCCTAGCAGGAGAAGCCCCGCCACGAAAAGCACTAAGACGGGGGTGATGCCCCATGACTGGCTGTCTGTCGCCGATGTCACCAGCCCGATGGAGAGCGGCGCGAGGAAGGCGGTGGCCTTGCCCGAAAGTGCGTAGATGCCGAAATATTCGGTGATCCGGTCGGGGGGAGACTGGTGGACCATCATCACGCGGCTAGCCGATTGCAGCGCTCCGCCCGCGCCACCGATGACGCAGCCCAGCACGAAGAAGGCGATGTCGGGTGCGGAACTGCCTTCGGCTACAGCCATGCCGAAGACGGATGTGGGCGTGATGGTGATGATGCCGATCACCGCAGCGATCAGGGCCAGCAGGCAGACGGTGATGACCGGTTTCGAGCCGAACCCGTCATCGGCCCGACCGCCCGCCCATGCAAACACCGCCCCCGCGATGATCGACAGGAGGCCGAAGATGCCAATCTGGGTGATTGACCAGCCGAGCACCCCTGCCGCATAGAGCCCGCCAAAGACGTAGACACCGTTGAGCGCATCGCGATAGAGCATCGAGGAGACCAGCCATGCCGCGAGGCTCGGGCGTGCGGGCAGCGACACCAGCGTGGCGCGCAGCGCAGGCCAGCCCTGCGCCATGGCCGCGCGGATCGGCAGCGCATCGGGTTTGGGGCGGTCCTTGACCCAGAGGAAAAACGGGATCATGAAGACCGCATACCAGAGTGCGGTCAAGGGCCCCACGATGCGGGTATCGGCACGGGTGGCGACATCCAGCCCGAACAGAGGGGCGATGCCGATCATGGTCCGCCCCGTTTCGGGATTGGCCTGGAACAGCGTCAGCATGATGACCAGCGCGATCAGCCCGCCCAGATAGCCGAAGGCCCAGCCCGAGCCCGAGATCCGCCCAAGACCGCTGCGCGGGCCAAGCTCGGGCAGATAGGCATTGGTGAAGGTGGTGGCAAATTCCATCCCGATCAGCCCGATCGCAAAGCTCGCCAGCACGAAGATCAGGCTGTAATCGCCCGGAATGGCCCACCACAGGCCCGCAGCCCCGAGCACATACATTGCCGAGAACAGCCACAGGAAGCGCCGCTTGGCGCCGCTGCGGTCGGCGATCGCGCCGAGGAAAGGCGAGGCCAGCGCGATGATCACGCCTGCCGCGCCGATCCCGTAACCCCAGACCGCCTGCGCCGCACTCCCGTCGCCCATCAGCGTCTTCATATAGGGGCCGAAGATGAAGGTCAGCAGGAGCGTGTTATAGGGTTGGCTCGCCCAGTCGAAGAAATACCATCCCCAAAGGGTCTTGCGATCGCTCATCAGGGGCTCTCCTTCTGTTGACTGAAGGATAAGCCCGAAAGCCCACGCCCGTGCAAGCACTTCAAGCCCTGAAATTAACGCTAAAATCGCGATCACTTGCATGCGTTGCAAGGTTGCAAGATGAAAGCGGCTCGCTTAGGTAGGAAGTCACCCAGCCGGAGGTCTTTTACATATGGTCACGCTGTTTCAGGCGCTCAATCTCATACTGGATATTGTCTGGTTCATCATGATCGTCCACATCATCATGAGCTGGTTGATCAATTTCAACGTCCTGAACCTGCGTCAGCCGATTATCGGCCAGATCTGGTATGGTCTCAATTCGCTGCTGGAGCCGATCTATTCGCCGATCCGCCGCATCCTGCCCAATACGCCCGGGCTCGATCTGGCGCCGCTGGTGGCCTTCGTGATCCTGATGATCCTGCAGCGCGCGCTGATCAACAACGCGGGCTTCTTCTACGGGTATTGATCCGGTGGTCGAGGCGACATTGCCCGACTGTCATGCAGTCCTGACCGATATCTTCGGGTTCCGCGAATTCCGGCCCGGACAGGAAGAGATCGTGCGCTCCGTGATGGCGGGGCGCAACACGCTCGCCATCATGCCGACGGGCGGCGGCAAATCCCTGTGTTTCCAGATCCCTGCTTTGTGCCGCGAGGGGTTAACGGTGGTGATCTCGCCGCTGATTGCGCTGATGCGCGATCAGGTGCGCGCGCTGCGCGAGGCGGGGGTCGAGGCCGGCGCGCTGACCTCGGGCAATACCGAGGAGGAGACCGAGGAGGTCTTCCGCGCCATCGACGAGAGCCGGCTCAAGATCCTCTATATGGCGCCCGAACGGCTGGCCTCTGGCGGGGCGGTGCATCTGTTGCGCCGCGCGCGGGTAGGGTTGATCGCCGTAGACGAGGCGCATTGCGTCAGTCAGTGGGGCCATGATTTCCGCCCCGATTACCTGCGGATTGGCGAGTTGCGCCGTGACCTCGATGTGCCGCTGGCGGCCTTTACCGCCACTGCCGACGAGGAAACCCGCGCCGAGATGGTCACTCGGCTGTTTGCAGGCGTTGCGCCCGAGACCTTCCTGCGCGGCTTCGACCGGCCAAATATCCATCTGGCTTTTGACCCCAAGAACCAGCCCCGTAACCAGATCCTGACCTTTGCTGCCGCGCGCAAAGGGCAGTCGGGCATCGTCTACTGCGCGACCCGCAAGAAAACAGAGAGCCTTGCGCAGGCGCTCAACGAGGCGGGGCATAGCGCCTGCTACTATCATGGGGGCATGGACCCCGATGACCGGCGTCAGGTCGAGACGCGGTTCCAGCAGGAAGACGGGCTGATTGTGGTGGCGACGGTGGCTTTCGGGATGGGGATCGACAAACCCGATATCCGCTGGGTCGCCCATGCCGATCTGTCGAAATCCATCGAGGCCTATTATCAGGAGATCGGTCGCGCGGGCCGCGATGGCGCGCCTGCCGAGACCCTGACGCTTTATGGTCCCGACGATATCCGCATCCGTCGCGCGCAGGTAGATGAGGGGCTTGCGCCGCCCGAACGCAAGGATGCCGATCACGGGCGGCTCAACGCGCTTCTGGGGCTGGCCGAGGCGACGGCCTGCCGCCGTCAGCGCCTGCTGGCCTATTTCGGCGAGGAATCCGAGCCTTGCGGCAATTGCGATATCTGCGATACGCCGCCCGATCTGTTTGACGCGACCGAGCCGGTGCGTATGGCGCTCTCGGCCTGCCTGCGCTGCGACCAGAGTTACGGGAGCCAGTATCTTATCGAGATCCTGCTGGGGCAGTCGAACGAGCGGATCTCCTCGCGGGGCCATGACCGGTTACCGACCTTTGGGGTTGGCAAGGCATGGTCACGCCTGCAATGGCAGGCGATCTTCCGGCAGATGATGGGCCATGACCTGATCCGCCCCGATGCCGAGCGTCATGGCGCGCTGTTTGTAACGCAGGCCGCGCATCCGATCCTGCGGGGCGAGCGAGAGATCACCTTCCGTCGTGACCCCGTGCGCAGTTCCAGACAGCAGACGGTGGTCAAGGCGCTGGTGTCCGACGAGGATGCCCCACTGCTTTCGGCGCTCAAGGCCAAGCGTCGGGCACTCTCCGAGGCGGCGGGCCTTCCGGCCTATATGATCTTCCCCGACCGGACCCTGATCGAGATGGTCGAGGCCCGTCCGCAGAGCCTTGATGACATGGCGCGGATCAACGGTGTCGGAGCCAAGAAGCTCGAGAGCTATGGCCGCGCGTTTCTGGATGTGATGGCCGAGGACGGCGTGCAGAAGATGCATCCCGCACGGCGCGCGCTGGCGGGAAAACAGTCCGGGCTGCTATTCGATGCGCTCTGGGCCGAACAGTTACGGCTGCGTAGGGGCGAGACTGGAACAGACCGTATCCTCAGCCTGTCGAGCGGGCTTGTCCGCAAGATCGCCGAACAGGGCCCGACCGATCTCAATGCGCTGGCGCGGCTCGGTCTGGATGAGGCCAAGCTGGAACGGTTCGGCCAGCCCTTCTTGAAGATCATCGCCGAGACCTGAACCGCAATCCTGAACTTCAGGCAGCGCCATCCGTCACCGGCAGCGCCATTTTGGGGCAGTTTGCCGCGATATGTTCCACGATCGCAGCCTTGCGCAGCGGCTTGGTCAGGTAATGGTCGATTCCCGAGGCAAGAATACCCTGACTATCGCCCTCCATTGCATGTGCGGTGAGCGCACAGATCGGCACATGGGTGCCGTTCTCGCGGGCACGGATCTGGCGCGTGGCTTCCTTGCCATCCATCTGTGGCATGGAAATATCCATGAAGATCAGATCGGGCTGGAAGCTCTGCCATTTTTCGATCGCCTCGAGACCGTTATTGGCAAAGACCAGCTCGATCGGCAGATCCTTTACCATCTTGCCGAAGACCAACTGGTTGGTGCGGTTATCCTCGGCGGCCAATATCCTCATCTTGCGTTTTGCGGCAGGAGGCGGCGGAGAGGCTTTATGGGGTTTCGGCGCGGGATGCGAGAGGGTTTGTAGCAAGCTGAACAGATGCGAGCGCAGAACCGGCTTTTCGAGGCAATCGAGCCGTGCCGCACGCGCCAGCTCGGGGGAGACCGCATCCGGGTCCGAACTGAGCAAAACGAGGGGGATATCCACCCCGCGTTTGCGCAAGGCCTGGCATAGATGGAGCCCGTCCATATCCGGCATCCGGAAATCGCTGAGCATGAGATCGAACTTGCCCCCCCGCTCGAAGGCTGCAAGTGCCTCCTGCGCGTTGCGGCACAGCGTGACCTCGAGACCATAGGTCTGGAGCTGGCGTTCGAGGATGACGCGGTTGACCATCAGATCATCAACCACTAGGGCGGCCCGCAGGGTAATCGGCGGGCCGGGATTGGTAATATGCGGGGCGGGTTCAGCCGCTGGCACAAGGATCTTGAAGCCGAAGCACGACCCGCGGCCCAGCTCGCTATCGACCCAGATCTCGCCGCCCATCATCTCGATCAGCTGTTTGGTGATGGCAAGGCCGAGCCCCGTGCCCTCGAATTTGCGGTTGGTCTCGCTCTCGACCTGATTGAACTCGCCGAACACATGGTCGACGAGGTCGGGACCGATACCGATACCGGTATCCTCGACGGTGATATGCAGCTCATAATTGCCCTGCACCCGCTCGATGCCCACGATGCGGGTCAGCACATGGCCTTCCATGGTGAATTTGACAGCATTGCCCACGAGGTTGGTCAGAATCTGGCGGATACGCCCCGGATCGGCCACGAAACGGGTGGGCAGGAACATATCGTAATCGACGAGAAGCCGCAGGTTCCTGTCGCGCGCGGAAGGCTGCAGCAGCATGGTTACCTCATGCACACAACGTTCCAGATCGAAGACCTCGGGATAGAGTTTCAGCCGCTCGGCCTCGATCTTGGAATAATCGAGCACATCGTTGATGATGGTCAGCAGGGCCTCGCCCGACGAGCGGATCGTCTCCGCGTAAAGACGCTGATCCTCGGTCAGCTCGGTCTCCGCCAGAAGTTCGGCCATGCCGACCACGCCGTTCATCGGGGTGCGGATCTCGTGGCTCATATTGGCAAGGAAGGCCGATTTCGCGCGATTGGCGGATTCGGCCTTTTCGCGCGCCTCCTCCAGCTCGGCTTCGCGGGCGACATGCGCGGAGATATCCTGCGCGATGCAGACCAGATCGCCACCTTCGCCCCAGCGGTCGATCAGCCGGATATGGGCGCCCGAATGGGTGATGATCGTCATCGGCTCGATCGGATTGCGCCGGATGCGGGCGACCATCTCGTGATGCCAGTCGGCAGGGTCACGCCCGTCCAGATCGACCATCTTGTGTCGGGCCACGATCCGTAGGACCGAATCATAGGTATTGCCTGCGGTGATGGCGACCTCGCCCTCGAAGAAATCGAGATAGGTCTTGTTGGCGGCCACCAGACGCAGATCGGCGTCATAAACGGCAAACCCGTCCGGGATCGTCTCCAGCGCATCCCAGAGGCGGCGCTGCGCGATCAGCGCGACCGAATTCGCGCGTTCGAGATCGCCCATGACGCGGTGATTCTCGCCCTTGAGCGATTCTGCCTCCGTCAGGGCGCGGGTCAGGCCATGACGCTGCTCGACGATCTGGTCCGAGAGGGAACGGGCGTGTTGGGCCAGTTTCTGGTTTGCCGCAAAGAGTTCACGCTTCTTCTGGTCAAGCAGACGCTCGGCCGCGAGACGGGCGCGACGCTCTTGTGCCAGCTTGTCAGCGATGGTGTTCTTCGTGCCGGTCGGCATACTGGATCAGCCCCTATAACATACGCTTCGCATCTTCGTGACGTTCGGTAAATTTTGGCTTAAGCGGGACTGGCCACCGCAGCACAAGCTGTAGAAAAAGCTTCGTGTTTTTCTATCCAAGGGTGTAAATCTCCCGCATTTACAGCTTGGGACCTACAGGCGGAAATGCAGAACCCGCCGCCACCGGAGGGGTGGGGCGGGTCGCGCGGGCGCAGACCGGCGTAAGAACCGGAGGACAGGCCTGTCAGGCGGCAGTGACCGACATCGGCACGAGGGGCTGACGCCCGTTCTCGGTCAAGAGCCACGCATCGCGGCCCTCGATCACCACGGCAGAGACCGGCCCGCCATAGCCTGCGCTGCTGTCCAGATTGAGGCGGTTGCCATAATGGGTCACCTGATCGAGCGCGGTATGGCCATGCACCACCAGACAGCCGTGATCGGTGGTATCCTCGAGCCAGCCCTTACGGATCCAGCACAGATCATCCTCGGTCTGGTTGCCGATACTGACGCCCGGACGGATGCCCGCATGAACGAACAGCAGATCGCCATAGATGAAATGGTTCGGCCGGCTGCCCAGCCAGAGGATATGCGATTCGGGCACTTTCTGAAGCGCTTCGGCATGAACGATATCAGCGGGGCGCTCGTCGGCATTCAGCACCCCATAGGAGGCCAGCGTCGTATCGCCGCCAAGCCGCGGGTTGAGCCATGTCAGATCCTTGCGCAGCATCGGATCGGCATCGAAGGGATCATTCATGAAGATCGAGAACATCCGGTCGTGATTGCCCTTCAGCACCACCCAGTTCTTGCCCGCGCGCATGGAGGCGATGAGGTAATCAATCACTCCGGCGCTATCGGGGCCGCGGTCCGCCACATCGCCCACATGGATGACGGGGGCGGAGGTGTCACCACAGGCCGCGCGGTCCTGCTCGATCAGATCGTGCGCAATCTTCAGCTTGTCGAGATGTCCGTGAATGTCTCCGATGGCGTAGGCGCGCATATGTGATGTTCCTTGCAAATGGAAAAGGCCCCCGCGGGTCGCAGGGGCCTAAGCGTTCATTTACCTATTATGGCTTAGCCGAGAATGAATTCCAGCGGTTTTACCTGCTTGAAGATGCCCGAGGCTTTCATGGCCTCGACCGTCTCCGGCTTCAGGGCCTCGTCGAGATAGGCGATCGCGATGGCTTCGCCACCGGCTTTCGAGCGGCCGAGGGTGAAGTTCGCGAGGTTTGCGCCATGCTCGCCCAGCAGCGTGCCGAGCTTGCCGATCACGCCGGGAACGTCGTCATTGGTGGTGTAGAGCATGTGCTCGCCCACTTCGGCATCGATATTGATACCTTTGATCTGGATGAAGCGCGGCTTGTCATCCGAGAACACGGTGCCCGCGATCGAACGCTCTTTCGATTCGGAGACGACGGTGACCTTGATGTAGCCCTCGTAGACGCCCGATTTGGTCTGCGAGGTGGTCGAGATCTTGATCCCGCGCTCTTTGGCCAGAGCAGGAGCCGAAACCATGTTCACGTCGGGCTGGCTGGCCTTCATGATACCGGCTACCACGGCGGCATCCAGCGCCTTGAGGTTCAGATCGGCTGCGGCGCCATCATAGGTGATGTTGATCGCTTTGATCGCATCCTCGGTCATCTGGCCGATGAAACCACCCAGATGCTGGCCCAGCTTGACCCACGGGCCCATGACCTTGGCTTCTTCCGCGGTCATCGACGGCATGTTCAGCGCGTTTTCGACAGCACCGTCCAGCAGGTAGTTGGACATCTGCTCGGCGACTTGCAGCGCCACGTTTTCCTGCGCTTCGGTCGTGGACGCACCAAGGTGGGGCGTGCAGACGACATTGGGCAGATTAAACAGCACGTTATTGGTGGCGGGCTCTTCGGCGAACACGTCGAGGGCCGCACCGGCCACATGACCCGATTTCAGCAGATCCGCGAGTGCTTCCTCGTCAACCAGACCACCACGGGCGCAGTTGATGACGCGAACGCCTTTCTTGGTTTTCTCGAGGTTCTCGCGCGAGAGGATGTTCTTGGTCTGCTCGGTCAGCGGAACGTGCAGGGTGATGAAATCGGCGCGCTTCAGGAGGTCTTCGAGTTCGACCTTCTCGACGCCCATTTTCTCGGCCTTTTCCTCACCTAGGAAGGGGTCATAGGCGACCACTTTCATCTTCAGGCCGCGTGCACGGTCGCAGACGATACCACCGATATTGCCGGCACCGATCACACCGAGGGTCTTGCCCGAAAGCTCGACACCCATGAATTTCGACTTTTCCCACTTGCCCGCATGGGTCGAGGCCGAGGCTTCGGGGATCTGGCGGGCCACGGCGAACATCATCGCGATGGCGTGCTCGGCGGTGGTGATCATGTTTCCGAAGGGCGTGTTCATGACGATCACGCCTTTTTTCGACGCCGCTTCCTTGTCGACGTTATCGGTGCCGATACCGGCGCGGCCCACGACCTTCAGATTGGTCGCGTGCTCCAGAAGTTTCGCGGTCACTTTGGTGGCCGAGCGGATAGCGAGGCCGTCATATTTGCCGATCACCTCGGCGAGCTTGTCTTTGTCCTTGCCGAGTTTGGGCTCGAAATCGACTTCGATGCCACGGTCACGGAAGATCTGGACGGCGGTTTCGGACAGGCTGTCAGAGACGAGAACTTTGGGGGCCATGTGCGGGCTCCTTGAATATGGGGGTATCTGGGGAAACGGACGGGCAGGGGCTGCCCGTCACGACATCACAGAAGAGATCACTCTTGCGCGGCGATCTCGGCTTCGAACGCGTATTCGATCCAGGGCATCAGCGCCTCGACATCGGCTTTCTCAACCGTCGAGCCACACCAGATGCGCAGGCCAGCCGGTGCATCGCGATACGCGCCTGCATCCAGCGCCACACCTTCGGCTTCCAGCCGTTTTGCAACGGCTTTGGCGAAGGTCGCGCCATCCTTGATACGGTCATCGGTGAATTTCACGCAGACCGAGGTGGTGGAAGCGTTTGCCGCGTTATTGGCGAGGTTGGCGATCCACGGTTTGGCCGCGCAGAAGTCCCAGACCACTTGGGCATTGGCATCGGCGCGGGCGATCAGCCCTTCGAGGCCACCGATGGTCTTGGCCCAGTTCAGCGCAACGATATAGTCCTCGACGCAGAGCATGGAGGGCGTGTTGATGGTCTCGCCCTTGAAGATACCCTCGATCAGCTTCCCGCCTTTGGTCATGCGGAAGATCTTCGGCATCGGCCATGCGGGGGTATAGCTCTCGAGGCGGGCAACCGCGCGGGGCGACAGGATCAGGACGCCATGGCCGCCTTCACCGCCCAGCACTTTCTGCCAGGAGAAGGTGGTGACATCGAGCTTGTCCCAGGGCAGGTCCATCGCGAAAGCGGCCGAGGTCGCGTCGCAGATGGTCAGGCCCTCGCGGTCGGCGGGGATCGCGTCGCCATTGGCCACGCGCACGCCGGAGGTGGTGCCGTTCCAGGTGAAGACGACATCGGTGTTGAAATCGACGGTCGCGAAATCGACGATGTCACCGTAATCGGCGGTCTTCGTCTCTGCGTCGAGCTTCAGCTGTTTCACGACATCGGTGACCCAGCCTGCGCCAAAGCTTTCCCATGCGCACATGGTAACCTTGCGCTCGCCCAGAAGCGACCACAGCGCCATTTCGACAGCGCCGGTATCCGATGCCGGAACGATACCGATCTTGTAATCGGCAGGCACGCCCAGAATTTCACGAGTGGTTTCGATCGCCTCTTTCAGCTTGGCCTTGCCAACAGCTGCGCGGTGCGAACGGCCCAGAGGCGCGTCGGCAAGCATGTCGAGGGAGAAACCGGGGATCTTCGTGCAGGGGCCCGAAGAAAAACGCGGATTAGCCGGCCGCGTGGCCGGAGCTTCAATAGCCATATCTGGTATCCTCTCAGATAAACGCCCCTCGTTGGGGAGGGGTGTCCCGCTGTCGCCTCTACGCCTGTGCACTCGCCCTTGCAACAGGAATTTTGTCTCAATGCGAAGGATTAGAGTGGTTTTGCGACATCTGCATGGCAGGGGTGCGCGGGGTGCAGGGATGTTAGCGCCTACAGCCCCGCAGCCTGTCTATCCGGTGGGGGCAGGAGGGGGCGACCGGAGCCGCCGGCCCTGCCTTGCACGATGGTGGAGCTCGGCGCAGCCTGAGGCCGGACCACAGAGGGAGAAGAGGATGCGGGAACTGGTGATTCGGCCATTCGAGGCCAGAGACGAGGAGGCGTGGCGCGTGCTCTGGCGCGGCTATCTGGACTTCTATCAGGCGCAGTGCGCCGACGAGGTCTACAAGGCGTCCTTCGCGCGGATGCTTGATCCGGAGCGGCCGCAGCAGGTGGGGTTTGTAGCCGAGTCCGAGGGGGCGCTTCTCGGCCTCGCCCATGTGATTTTCCATGCCCATAACTGGCATCTGGAGGAGGTCTGCTATCTACAGGATCTCTATGTCGCGCCGGAGGCGCGCGGGTCGGGTGCGGGCCGTGCCCTGATCGAGGCGGTCTACCGGCTGGCCGACACGCGTGGCGCGCCTGCTGTCTACTGGACGACGCAGGAGGACAACAGGACCGCACGACAGCTCTATGACCGGATCGGCGAGAAGACGGCCTTCATCAAATACCAGCGTCCGGCCTGACACCGAAGCGCTGCGGGGTCTTCGGCCATGAGGGGCGGCGGGGCTGGCCGCAAACGGGTGGGCCGCAAACGGGCGGGCTGGAAACGGGCGGGGCTTTCGCGCTATATCGCGGGCAACCTCATGATCCGGAGATCTTGCGCATGTATGTAGCCCTTCTGCTGGCCAGCCCGACCACCCCTAAACTCGATGACACCACCGTTGTGGCGCTGCGCAATGCTTGGGGTGGCGGCGAGATCACATGGCTTGCCGAGGGAATCGCGGCAGAATTCCCGATCGAGACGATCCCAGATAACCGCTGGACGGTCTGGGAGGACCTGCAGGCGCTGCAGATCGATCTGGTGGTCGTGCCTTCCGAAGGCCGCAGGAAGAAGATGCTGCTGGCCGATATGGACAGCACCATGATCCAGCAGGAATGTATTGACGAGCTGGCCGATGTGGCGGGCGTGGGCAGCCGCGTGAAAGAGATCACCGCCAAGGCGATGAATGGCGAGCTGGATTTCGAGGGCGCGCTGACCGAGCGCGTGGGCCTGCTGGCGGGCTTGCCTGAGACGGTGATCAGGGAGGTTATCGACACCCGGATCACCCTGATGCCGGGTGGTCCGGAACTCTTGGCCACCATGAAACGCGATGGCGCCTATTGCGCGTTGGTTTCGGGGGGCTTCACGGCCTTCACCCGCCATATCGCGGCGACCCTTGGCTTTGACGAGAACCGTGCCAATACCCTGCTGGTCGAGAATGGCAAACTGACCGGCAAGCCGGGCCTGCCTATTCTGGGGCGTGAGGCCAAGGTGCAGGCCTTCCACGAGATCTCCGAGCGTTTGGGCCTGTCTGCCGATCAGGTGATGGCCGTGGGCGACGGGGCCAATGATCTGGGGATGCTGACCATTGCCGGTGCCGGTGTGGCGCTGCACGCCAAGCCCTCTGTGGCCGCGCAATGCGATATCCGTATCAACCATGGTGATCTGACGGCGCTTCTCTATGTGCAGGGCTATAGCCTCGCGGACTTCGCCTGATCGGCAGGAACTGGCGGATAGGCTGCCGCTTTGACCGCGGGAACGATCACAGAATTGCGGGGTCGCTTGCCCTTTAAGGTGCGACCTCCTAAGCCTTGAGGCAACTTGACGCGCTGAGGAAAGGGTGACCGGAATGTCGATCTTGCAGGTAAAACTGGGCGTGGCCGTTCTGGTATCGGCGCTCGCACTGGCCGGTTGCCAGACCACGACGGGCGGGCGGGCCACGGGCACCGTGATCGCGGGCGATACGGTCCTGAGTGCGCCTGCAGGCTATTGCGTGGCGGGGGAGGGCAATCCCGGCCAGACCGAGAATAACGTGATACTCTTTGGGGACTGTGCGGCGGTCACCGACGATGCGACGCGGCAGGGCGCTCCGCATCCGGCGATGCTGTCGGCCACGGTCGGGCCCAAGATGACCGGAACGCTCAAGAGCCGTTTTCCGATGATCGAGGCCTTCTTCCGTTCGGCGGCAGGGCAGGCGGCCATTGCTCGCTCGGGGCGCAGCGATGATGTCGATATCCTGAAATCGCAGAGCTCGGGAGATATCCTTCTGCTGAAGGTGCGTGACCGTTCGCTGGCCGAGGAATTTCCCGTTTCGGCGGAATACTGGCGCGGGGTGACCTCGCTGGAGGGGCATCTGACCGCGCTGTCGGTCATGCCGCTGAACACCCAGCCGATGAGCGATGCGCAGCAGCTGAAGCTGCTCAAGGATTTCGTAGGGCGGTCCGCTGCGGCAACGAAGGCGCATCTGGCCCGACAGGCTCAGCCCGCGCAATAACGGCTGCGCGCTAACCGGTCCCTGCCGTAACCGGTCTGGATCAGGCCGCAGCTCGCGGAATAACTCGCCTCCGGCGGTTCTGGTCAGGAAGCCGTGCCGCCATATCTTACGGCAGATGAAATACGAAATAACCTCAGGGGCTTCTGATCGCGCAGTCTTGACGTAACGCAACTTGTCTGCTTGGTCTGATAGTGACGGGGCGCAAGTCGGGGAAGCGGGGCGGAAAATGGCGCAAAGACAGAGCGGTCTGATGGACCGGCTGGCATTCAGGCGGATGCAGCGGCGCTGGGAGAGGGCGCAGAAAGCAGCACGGTTGCGGGGTGCGGGCGATCTGTCTGAGCTCTGGCGCGAGGTCACCGAGCTGACGCGCACGGGGGAGGCCCTGTGTCATACGATTTCCTGCGAGCGGGCGGCGCGTTTCGCGCGCAGCGAGACGATCGAACGGCCCTTGGGGTGTGACTGGGCATGGCGGCCACCGGTTATGACCCTGCCGGTCGCGCCGGACCAGCTGGCGGGGGCCGCCTCGGGCAGTCTGCTCGGCGAGGGGATAAAGCTGTTCCATGACTGCCCGTCGCAGGAGATAAGCCTGCGCCAGATCCGCAATACCGGCGCAAGCGCCACGCCTTTCGGCATCGAGCTGGAGGTGTTCGGCTTCCATGGCAGTTTCCTCTCGCTGGTGCTCGATCTACCCCAGGATGCGGTTTCCGGCTTCCGGCTGCATCATCTGGTCGAGCTCGATCTCGATATAGAGATGGAAGAGCCCCGTCCTGTCTATTGCCGTTTCAACATCCAGCACGGGCCCAATCATGACCAGCTTCTGGGCCAGATGCCCGAGGGCGGCGGGGTCGTCCAGTTCGATCTGGCCTATACCAAACTCAACGAGAAGCGGCTCGAGAAAGCGTGGATCGATCTGCTCTTCGAGGCGCCCGCAATGAACAAGATCACGCTGCGTGATATGACGCTTCTACGCCATCCGCGTGCCGATCTCTGACCCGAACTCTTCTCCGAAGGAGCCCCGCCTATGACTGTCGAATTCTCACGCCTGCGCGCCGGTGAATGGATCGTCGAGCTGTCTGCCCCGGGACAGCCCGTTCTGGAGGTCAGTTGCCACGGAACGGTGCTCGAGGACGGGATATGGGAGGATCTCGGAGAAGGACGCTGGCGCCTGCGCCAGCCACTGCCGGTGCAGATGCTGGAGGAGGGGGCCCAGACCCTCCTGCTGGCGGAACACTCGGGCGAAGTGGTCGCGCGGTTGCCCCTTCTGGCGGGCGCGCCGGTCGCACAGGAACTGGTTGCGCAGGTCGACCGGTTGCAGGCAGAGCTGGATCTGCTCAAGCGCGCCTTCCGCGCGCATTGCCGCGACACACGGTAGCCATCGCGCGGTTCAGCCCAGTGTGCCGCTGCGGCGGACCTCTTCGAAAAGCTGTTTGCACAGAGTGACGGTTCCGTCCTCGCAATGCTCCTCGACCGAAAGCCCGAACCTGCCCATCTGGGCGGTATAGGCCAGCGCGCCGGCGCCGGTGATAAGGCGGGCGTAGGTATCGGGCTGATCCCTGAACTGCCAGATCGGCTCGGGCTGGGGATGCACGGTTTCCCAACGGCGCGCGGCCTCGATCAGCATGTCGCGGGAGGCGACATCCGGCCCCAGATCGATCCGCAGCGCCTCAAGCCCCGTAAACTGACCCGCGAAGGCAGAGCGGTAGTTATTGGTCGCCACGACGAATTTCTGGGTATCCTCGACGGGTCGCCCCTGATGGCGCATATCGCGGATACGCCCGTGCCCCTCGCCTGTCGCTGCCCCTTGCAGATCAAAGGCAGGCGGGGCCGAGATGTCGATCTCGTAGGTCAGGCCCAGCATGACGTCGAAATTATAGGCGGGGACGCTGGGGCGGATCAGTGTCTGGCCCTGCGAGCCAGCGGGGATTGTCTCGAAAACGATGGCGGCCCGCTCGAGCCAGCTCTTCAGCCCGGCACCGTCGATGATGACGGCAGTGACGATATTGGGGAATAGATAGATCTCGCTGAGATTGCGGATACTGAGCGGGCCGGGTTTCAGATCGAGATAATATTCCGTCCCTGATCTCCCGCCCGATTTGCAAGGGGCTACAGCCGAAAGCAGGGGTAATTCCCCTTCGATCCGGCCTTCCAGCAGGGTTCGCACATGCTCGCGCTGGGCATGGGCCACGAAGGTCAGGGCGGCATCGGGCGCGGCCAGCGAGAAATAGCTGTGCAGCGGTACATCGAGCCGCGCGATACGCTGCCGGCTATGGCGCTGCACCTCGTCATGGGCCTGTGCCGTGCAGGCCACGATTCTCGGCGCCTCGGGCACGCTGGGCGTCTGGCGGACAGGGATGGCCTGCACCTGCGCGCGGGCCACCTGCCACCCCTGAGCATCGTGATGTAATGTCAGGTCGATCTGCCCCAGATGGCTGCCGAAATGGCCGGGCGTGACGGTTGGCACGCCATGCAGGACGCCGTGCTCGGGGTCGATCCAGTCCCGCGCGGGCACGTCAGGGCCGGGGAAAGTGATGTGGTCATGGCCGGCAACAAGCGCATCCAGCCCCTCGAGGCGGGCCAGAAGGGTCGCGACATGCTCGGCATGGGGATCGTCCTCGCGCGCATCGGGGTCGATGCCGGTATGGGCAAGCGCGACGACCAGATCGCAGCCCTGCGCCTTGAGTGTCGCGATCTCGTCTCTGGCGGTATCGACAATGGCACGGCTTTGCAGTCGGCCGGCCAGAAACGCACTGTCCCACAGGATGAATTGCGGCGGTAACACGCCAAAGACCCCGATCCGAAGCATATGGACCGTGCCCGCCTCATCGGTCAGCGCCCGCTCGATGATCGTATGGGATTGGGTCAGCGGCGCCCCCTGCGCGGTCAGGGCATTGGCCGCAAGGCAGGGGAAACGCGCGTCCGACAGGCTTTCGAGAAGGAATTCCAGACCGTAATTGAATTCGTGATTTCCCAGCGCTACCGCATCATAGCCCAACGCATTCATCGCCTCGATCACCGGATGGGGCG
This sequence comes from Thioclava sp. GXIMD2076, assembly GCF_037949795.1. Classification (NCBI taxonomy): domain Bacteria; kingdom Pseudomonadati; phylum Pseudomonadota; class Alphaproteobacteria; order Rhodobacterales; family Paracoccaceae; genus Thioclava; species Thioclava sp. GXIMD2076. The sequence continues at coordinate 572,408 of NZ_CP149932.1, read as the reverse complement.
CGGCGGGACGCCCGGTGCGGTTGCGCGCCCAGTATTCGGTCAGCGGCGTTCCTTGCAGGAAGTCTCCATTGTCGAACAACAAAGTGTTCGGACAGTCGGCGCGGGCGGCGTCGATCAGGGTTGCCACCCGCGCGAGCCCGCAGCTGGTATCCTCACGGTCGGAAAACAGGTCATAGCCCCGCACATGCCCGTGCAGATCCGTCGTTGCCAGAAGGCGCAGACGCAGGGTTGTCACTTGGCCGTTATGCGGCTGCTGCGTGGGCACGGGCATCGCATTCCTCTCGAACGGGCGATCCAAGATCGCCTTTTGTCACTCATACCATATTAACCACGCTCAACCCTAAGGTGTATTTGTGACATCAGGTCACGGAGGGAAAAGCTATACTCTTTTGACGATTAAGGCCTAAATTCGTAACACTAAGCAAGCGTATTGCGTAACCAGACTTAAAATCGGGGTCTCCCTTCATGTCATCTGCTGCTTCTGGCCGAATCCTTCCATCGCAAGGACCGTTTTTCCACGACCGTCGGACAGGGCTGGCCTTTGCGGGGGGCGGGCTGGACCGTGCCGGGCTTTCGCGTGAGATGCCCGATCTGGCGGATGCGTGGGTTCTGGCGGTGGCGCAGGGGCAAATCCTGTGCTGCGGCGATCACGAGGCAACGCCCGTTCTGGGGCTTCTGCCGGCTTCCGCGCCGTTTTTTTCGGGGCAGGCGGGCACGCAGGTGCTCTTGGGGCAGGTCGAGGGAAAGATGATCGTCGCGCGGGATCTTCCGCCCGACATCTCCGCCCCCGAGGGTCATGGTTTCCGCGATCTGCGCGAGGTGATGACGGATCTGACCCCGCTCGAGGCCGAGCTGTCGGCCACGGCGCGCGGGGTGCTCGGCTGGCACCGCAGCCACGGGTTCTGCGCCAGCTGCGGCCAGAGATCCGAACCGGTGCAATCGGGCTGGCAGCGGCAATGTCCGTCCTGCGGGGCCGCGCATTTCCCGCGCACAGATCCCTGTGTCATCATGCTGGTGACCCACGGCAACGACCTGCTGCTGGGGCGTAACCCCAATTGGCCGGAGGGGATGTATTCCTGTCTCGCGGGCTTCATGGAACCCGGCGAGACGGTCGAGGCCGCCGTGCGTCGCGAAGTCTTCGAGGAAACCTCGGTAAGCGTTGGCCCCGTCCGGCCCGTGGCCTCGCAGCCTTGGCCCTTTCCGGCCTCGCTGATGATGGGGTGCCATGCCGAGGCGCTCAGCCGCGAGATCGTGACGGACCCGATCGAGATCGAGGATGCACTCTGGATCAGTCGCGAGCGGCTGTTGCAGGTGCTGGCGGGGCGCGATAGCGTGATACGCGCGCCACGTCGCGGTGCCATTGCAGGTTGGTTAATGCGGGAATGGCTTGCAGACCGTCTGTGAATGGCGTCTAGATCAGACCTAACGTCATGATCGCCGTGATCTTTTCAGTTGGCATGTGCCAAGGAGTGCCGGATGAAATTCTCGACCAGAGAAGATATGCCTGTCCCTGTTGAGTTTGTCTTCGACGAGCTCAGCCGCTTCGATGCTATTGAAGAGGTTGCCCGCGAGCGTGGTGTGAAACTTCACCGCACCGACCAGCTGGAAGGCGCGGGCAAAGGCGCAAGCTGGGAGATCGCTTTCCGCCTGCGGGGCAAGATGCGCAAGCTGACTGCGGAGGTCACGCGGTTCGAGCGTCCGGAGGCGGTGGGGCTTTCAGGCGAATCGTCGAGCTTCCTGATCGAGACGGTGATCCTGCTGACCGCGCTGTCGCGCACCCGCACGCGGTTGCAGGTCGGGCTGGATATACGTCCGCGCACGCTGGGCGCGCGGCTCATGCTGCAATCGGCAAAGCTTGGCCGCTCTAGTCTCGACCGCAAATTCGCCGACCGCATATCGAAGCAGGCCAAGGAGATCTCGGCCCGCTACGAGGCATCGGGTCAGGCGTGATCTACGGGCCCTAGCTGCCCGCATTGGGCTCCGTGCGGCCGCTTAGCCGCAGATTTCCTGACGGATCGGATCTGCCGGATAGACGCCGAGGATTTCCATCATATCGGTGAAATAGGACAGCTCCTCGAGCGCCAGTTTCAGGTTGGGGTCCTCGGGGTGGCCTTCGACATCGGCATAGAACTGGGTTGCGGTGAAATTGCCGCGCACCATGTAGCTCTCGAGCTTGGTCATGTTCACGCCATTGGTCGCAAAGCCGCCAAGCGCCTTGTAGAGGGCGGCCGGAATATTGCGCACGCGGAAGATGAAGCTGGTCATCATCCGCTCGGAACGGCGCGAGAAATCGGGCTGGCGCGACATAACAAGGAAGCGGGTCGTATTGTTCGAGGCATCCTCGATATGGCGAGCCAGAACCTCGAGCCCGTAGATATCGCCTGCCAGCTCCGAGGCCAGTGCCGCAACCGAGCGGTCGCCTTTTTCGGCCACGATCTTGGCGGAGCCTGCGGTATCGGCCCCCACGATGCGGTGCAGGTTATGGGCGCTCAGGAAGTTGCGGACCTGCCCCAGAAGGACGGTATGCGACATCGCCGATTTCACCTCGGACAGCTCTGTGCCGGGCAGGGCCAGCAGGTTGATATGCACTCGCACGAACGCCTCGCCGATCACCTTCAGCCCCGAGGATGGCAGCAGCTGGTGGATATCGGCCACGCGGCCATAGGTGGAGTTCTCGACCGGCAGCATGCCCAGATCGGCCTCGCCCGAGCGGACGGCCTCGATCGCATCCTCGAAGGTCCGGCAGGGAAGGGCCTCCATATCGGGGAGCGCATCATGGCAGGCCTGATGGGAATAGGCCCCCAATTCACCTTGAAAAGCGATTTTTCCGGTCGTGGTCATCGGGTTCTTCCTGTCTGTTTGCCAAGCTGCCTACCGCCAGATTGCCTGCAAGAAAAGGAAAATATCGTCGGGAGCTGTGCGGCAGGTAGGGGATTTACCGTCTGGAGCCGCGCGACTAAGATGCGCGTCATGACCATGCATAACCTCCCGCCCTCCGATCTGAGCTATGATGCCGCCCTCGCGGCGCTCGAATGGCTATGCGAGCTGGGCGCGGACGAGGCGCAGGGCGACGGGGCGGTGGATTGCTACGCGCTGCCCGACCGGCTGGCCAAGCCGGAGGTCGTGCAGGCCGCACCTGTTATGGCCGAAAAACCGGCGGCGCCTGTGCGCGTTCAGGCCGTGCCACAGGTCGATCATGTCGGGCTGGCCGCGCAGGCGGCAGGGCAGGCGCGCAGTCTGGCCGATCTGCACGAGGCGCTCGATGCGTTCGAGACCTGCGAGCTACGCAAGGGCGCGCGCTGCACGCTGCGTGCCGAAGGGCCCGAGAATGCGCGTGTTCTGGTCATCGGCGACGCGCCCGATCGCGAGGACGAGCGCGCAGGCCGTCCGTTCACGGGGGCGCAGGGGCGGATGCTCGACCGGATGTTTGGCGCCATCGGGCTGGGGCGCGAGGCCCCCGACCGCAATGCGGCGCTCTTTGTCGCGCCGGTTCTGCCGTGGCGCCCACCGGGCCAGCGCGAGCCCGAAGCCGCCGAGATCGCGATGATGCGCCCGTTCCTGATGCGGATGGTCGAGCTGGTGGACCCCGATATTGTGGTCCTGATGGGAAATGCCGCCTGCTCGGCAGGGATCGGCAAACGCGGGATTATCCGTCTGCGCGGGCAATGGGCCGAGGCTTTTGGCAAGCCCGCGATCGCCATGTATTCGCCCGCCCAGCTTCTGCGCCAGCCCGAGGCCAAGCGCGATACATGGGCCGATCTCCTGTCGCTGCGGGCGCGGCTCGACGGCTAGACCTGCCGCAGGCGGCCAAGTTTTTCTATGCGGCACCGGCAAAGACTGGCACAATGCTCCAACCTCGCCCGATAGTTCCGGATACGCGCATAGATGCATTTTCTTTCACGCAGCCTTGGCGGAATTTTCCTGTTTGCCCTGACGCTTGGCCTGCTTGCCACGGCGGTGGCCGTGATGCGGATGGGCCCGTCCGGAACGGAGCACGGGCACGCAAGAGCACCCTCGGAACGTATTTATGCCGCCGATGTGGTGGCGCTTGAGTATCAGGATCTTCGCCCCGAACTGACCGCCTATGGCGAGATCCGCTCGACACGGCGGCTGGAGTTGCGTGCCTCGAGCGGGGGAACAGTTGTGGAGCTGTCCCCTGTCTTCGAGGATGGGGCAATGGTGCGGCAGGGCGATGTGCTGGTGCGGCTCGATCCGGCGCAGGCGCAGGCCGCGCGCGACAGTGCGGCTGCCAGCCTGTCCGAGGCCGAGGCGGCTCTCGCGCAGGCCGGACGGGCGCTGGTGATCGCCGGCGATGACCTGAAGGCCGCGCAGGCACAGGCCGCGCTGCGGCTCAAGGCGCTGCAACGCCAGCAGGATCTGAACACACGCGGGATCGGCTCGGCGGCGGTCACCGAGGAGGCCGAACTGGCCGCCTCTTCCGCTGATCAGGCCGTTCTGTCGCGCCGCTCGGCGCTCTCGCAGGCGCAGGCGGTGCTCGATCAGGGGAAAACCACGCTGAGCCGCGCGCGGATCGATCTGGCCGAGGCCGAGCGCGAATTGTCGGAGACCGTGATCCGCGCGGGCTTCGACGGCATCCTCGGCGGGGTGATGGCGGTGCAGGGCGGGCTGGTCTCGGCCAACGAGATGCTGGGCGAGCTGATCGACCCGGGCGCGCTGGAAGTCGCGTTCCGTGTGTCCACCAGCCAGTTTTTGCGGCTGACCGATGAGGGCGGTGCCTTGCTGCCACTGGAGGCGCAGGTGCGGCTTGAGACAGCGGAGGCGCAGGTGCAATCGTCGGCGCAGCTCCTCAGGGCGGGGGCAAGTGTCGAGGCGGGCACGGCGGGACGGCTTCTTTACGCGCGCCTTGCGGAGACGCGCGGCTTCCGGCCCGGTGATTTTGTGACCGTGACGCTGAGCGAGCCGCTTCTGGCCGATGTCGCGCGGCTTCCGTCACAGGCGGTGGATGGGAATGGCGAGGTGCTGGCGCTGGATGGCGAGAACCGCCTTTACGCCGCGCAGGCGCGCATCCTGCGTCGCGAGGGCGATACGGTGCTAGTGCGCTCGGATCTGCCGCAGGGCACGCTGGTCGTGGCGCGGCGCAGCCCGCTTCTGGGGCAGGGGATCAAGCTGCGTCCGCTGACAGAGGCATCCCATGACCAGAGCCTGATCGACCTGACCCCCGATCACCGTCAGGCCCTGATGGAGGCCGCCGAGCGCGATACCGGCCTTAGCACCAGCCAGCGCGAGAGCCTGTTGAGCCAGTTGCAGCAGGACCGCGTGCCCGCTGCCGTGATCGACCGGCTTGAACAGCGGGGCGGCTGAGATGGGGCTGATCGGCCTGTTCACCCGCCATGCCACGCTGGCCAATATCGTGCTGGTGGTGATGCTCTGCGCGGGGATCGTGGCCGCCCCCAAACTGCGGGCGCAGTTCTTTCCCGATACGGTCAGCGACGAGATCGATGTTTCGGTTGCCTGGGAGGGGGCGGGCGCCGAGGATGTGGATCGCGCGATCATTCAGGTGCTCGAACCGTCGCTGCTGAGCGTCGAAGGGGTGGCTGCGACAGAAAGCACGGCCCGTGAAGGCCGCGCCGAGATCGAGCTGGAATTCGAGCCCGGATGGGATATGGGCCGCGCGATGGATGACGTGCAGAGCGCCATCCAGCTGGCGGGCGATCTCCCCGAGGCCGCCGAGACCCCCGAGATCCGGCAGAGCGTGTGGCGCGATACGGTCACAGATGTGATCATCACCGGTCCGCTCGCCCCCGAACAGCTGGGCCGTCTGGCCGACGAAATGATGGCGCGCCTCTATGCCCAAGGCGTGACCCGCACCACGCTCTCGGGGATTGCCGCGCCCGAGGTAAGGGTGGAGGTGCCCACGACCTCGCTGATGGCACATGATGTCAGCCTGAGCCGGATCATCGCGGTGATCCGAGCCGCCACAGATGCCACGCCGGCGGGCGATGTGGCCTCGGGGGCGGCGCGGGTGCGCGCGGGCGAGGAGCGCCGCGAGGCCCGCCAGATCCGCGATCTGGTGATCCGCACCGATGCCGATGGCGCGGCGTTGACGGTGGGTGATGTCGCGCGGATCAGCGTGGAGGGCGCGGCGCGCGAGCGGGCCTATTATGTGGGCGCCAATCCCGCGATGACGATCAATGTGGCACGCTCGGCCCAAGGCGATGCGATCGCCCTGCAGGGCAAGGTCGAGCAGGTCGTGGCCGCGATGCGCCCCGATCTGCCCGCCAATACCACGATCGAGCTGGTGCGCAGCCGGACCGAGCGGATCGTGGCGCGGCTCGATCTGCTGGTCGATAACGGTCTGGTCGGGCTCGGTCTTGTGCTGGTGCTGTTGTTCCTGTTTCTCAATGCACGCACGGCGATCTGGGTGGCGATGGGTATTCCCGCCTCGCTCGCGGCCGGTCTGGCGGTGATGTATCTGGGCGGTATGACGCTGAACATGATGTCGCTTTTCGCGCTGATCCTGACCTTGGGGATCGTTGTCGATGATGCCATCGTGGTGGGCGAGCATGCCGATTTCCGGGCCCGCCATCTGGGCGAGCCGCCCGAAGTGGCTGCTGAAATGGGCGCGCGCCGGATGCTGGCGCCGGTCTTTGCCTCGACGCTGACCACCATCATCGCTTTTGCGGGGCTGGTGGTGATCGGCGGGCGGATGGGCGATATGATCATGGATATCCCGCTGACGGTAATCGCGGTGCTCGCGGCCTCGCTGGTCGAGTGTTTCCTGATCCTGCCCAACCATATGTCCCACGCGCTGGCGCATATCGGGCAGCCGCGCTGGTATGATGCGCCCTCGCGGCTGACCAATCGCGGGCTGGACTGGTTCCGACGCAAGGCGATGCGGCCTTTGGTGCGCGGTATCCTCCATGCGCGCTATCCGGTGCTGGCATTTGCGGTGCTGCTGCTGGCGGTGCAGGTGGCCTTGCTGAAAACCGGTCAGGTGCAGTGGCGCTTCTTCTCGCCGCCCGAACGGTCAAGTATTTCGGGGGCCTTTGCCATGGCCAATGGTACCACCCGCGAGGACAGCTATGCCGTCATGCGCGAGCTGCAGGCTCTGGTTGCCAAGGTGGGAGCCGATTACGAGACCGAATACGGGCTCAATCCGGTGACCTATGTGATCGGCCAGCTCGGCGGGGCCTCGGGGCGGTCTCTGGCCTCGGCCGATACCAAGGACACCGACCAGCTGGGCTCGATCTCGGTCGAGCTGGTCGATCAGGATCTGCGCCCCTATTCCAGTGCCGATTTCATCCGCCGCCTGCAGCAGGAGGCGCCCGATAATCCGGCTCTGGAGGAACTTTCCTTCCGTGGTTTCCGCGCGGGGCCTGGCGGCGACAGCCTTGCGGTGCAGTTTACGGGCGCCGAGACACGGGTGCTCAAACAGGCTGCCGAAGAGTTGAAAACCGCACTATCGGCCTATCCCGAGGTCTCGGCGCTGGAGGATAATCTGGCCTATGACAAGGAGGATCTGATCCTCGATCTGACACCGCAGGGACAGGCACTGGGTTTTGATACGGAGACATTGGGGCAGGAATTGCGCGCCCGCCTGAACGGCACCGAAGCCGCGAGCTATCCTGACGGGGTGCGCTCGGCCACGATCCGCGTGGAATTGCCCGAGGCCGAGAAGACCGCCGATTTCATCGACCGGATGCAGCTACAAAGCCCCGGTGGCCGGTGGGTGCCCTTGTCGGATATTGTCACGGTGCGGCGCGAGGCGGGCTTTTCCACCATCCGCCGCGACGACGGGCTCCGCCAGATCGAGGTGACGGGGGATATCTCCGAGGACGACCCTGAACGCGCCAATGCGATCATGACCGAGATGCAGAGCCGCATCCTGCCCGATATCGCGCAGCGGCTGGGGGTCAGCTGGCTGCAGACGGGGCAGGCCGCCGACGAGCGCGATTTTATGGCTGATGCGCAACTCGGGTTGATCCTGTGTCTTTTGGGGATCTACGTGGTTCTGGCATGGATTCTGGCCAGCTGGGCGCGGCCATTGGTGGTGATGGCGGTCATTCCCTTCGGACTCGTAGGGGCGGTCTGGGGGCATTACCTCTGGGACACGCCCATGTCGATGTTCGCCGTGGTGGGCGGGCTCGGCATGGTGGGGATCATTATCAATGATGCCATCGTGCTGATCTCGACGGTGGATGACTACGCGCGGCACCGTGGTTTGCGCCCTGCGATCGTGGAGGCGGTGGCCGACCGTCTGCGGCCTGTGCTGCTGACAACATTGACCACCGTTCTCGGGCTCGCGCCGCTTCTCTACGAGGGCAGCGCCGAGGCGCAATTCCTGAAATCGACGGTCATCACGCTGGTCTACGGGCTTGGCTTCGGGATGGTGATCGTGCTGCTCTTGGTGCCTGCCGTGCTGGCGGTTCAGGCCGATATCCTCCGGATCCTCGCCTCGACGCGGCGCGGACTGAAAGCGCCGCGCCTTGCGGGCGCACTCTGGTGGGGGATCGGGCTGATCGTTCTGGGGGCGGCGCTCGGCTTCGGACCGGTGATCGCGCGGGGTGGTAGCCTGTCGCAGAGCTGGCTGGTCTTTGCGCCCTTCATTCTGGGCGCGCTCGCCGTGGCCGCATGGCGCACGCGCCGGAGGCGCTAGTTACATCCGCGCGCAGCCATCCATCTCGTAGGCATGGGTCTTGTCGAGCACCGTGATCCGCAGATCTTTCGGATCCAGATCGAAGGGCTCGGAATTGGGCGGCACCAGATCTGCCGTGGCACTCAGGGTATTCCCCTGATGTGACATTTGCGAATCGGACACCCAGACGGGCTGCGAAGGCAGTTCGAAGAGCGCCACTTGATCGGGAGCGGCATCGGACGGTAGCTGTGCCGTTACACGGACCCCGTCGCGGATCGGTGCTATGGTGCAGCGTGCCGTGCTGGGAACCTTTTTGGGCTGAGCTTCCAGCGCCTGTGTGATCACTGCATCCTGCGCGCCTTTGCCCTCCAGATCGGCGGCCAGATCGAGCGAGACGGGGATGCAGATATCATGGCAGATCCCCAGATCGAGATCGGCCTCCAGCTGGATCGGCTGGCTGGCATCTTCTGGCACCAGCTCGATCGGCAGGATCATCTGGTCCTTGTAACCGATTGAGCGCGTTCCGCTTTCCATGAATACCTGCGGTCGCGGCCAGTAGATTTTCACATCCTTCAGATTGCTCGAGGCCTTGAAGTTGAAGCTCGGCGGGATGCCCGCATCGCCCGGATGGCGCCAGTAGGTCTTCCAGCCTGCATCCAGTGTGATGCGGATCGCGGCCATGCGCGTGCCGTTCTTTGTCTGCCAGCCGTCCAGTACCTCGGCATGGCTCAGCCCCATCGGTAGTGGCACGGCCTCGGAGGTGGGCGGCAGGGTCATGGCAAGCTCGGTCGTCTGCGCGAAGGCAGGAACCGCACCACAAACGGTCGCGAAAAGGCCTAATCCCAGCCCGGAAGATGCAAGTCTTGTCATGATGCTCATGAGTTCCGCTTATCGCCAAGAAGACGCTTCCGCAAAGTCACAAACGCGCCAGCAAGGCTAATGGCGGCCTTTTGGCCACATTGACACCTTGAAGAGTGACCTCTTGCGGACCAGTTTGATGGAAAGACATTGCGGACTGGTGCCAATGCGGCATCAGATCGGGACAATGCGGCGCATGAGGAGGCCCTGATGGATCTGAGCGGCAAGATTTTGATTGCGATGCCCGGTATGGGTGATCAGCGGTTCGAACATTCGGTGATCATGGTCTGCGCCCATTCCGAGGAAGGGGCGATGGGGCTGATCGTCAACAAGCCCCTGCCCAAGCCCGATCTGCCCGATCTCTTGGAGCAGCTGGGGATCACCATGACCGCTTCCGATGACAGCAGCGAACGTCCGATCCTGTTTGGCGGGCCGGTCGAGACCGGTCGTGGCTTCGTGCTGCATTCGACCGAATGGGATGGCGGCGGGCCGGTGATGGAGGTGGGCGAGGAGCTGGCCATGACCGCCACCCGCGACATTCTCGAGGATATTGCCGCAGGCAACGGGCCGGATCGCGCGGTTCTGGCGCTCGGCTATGCCGGTTGGGGGCCGGGCCAGCTGGAACAGGAGATCCTCGATAATGGCTGGCTGATTGCCGATGGCGATGCCGAGCTGGCGCTCTCGGGAGATTACGCCAATAAATGGGTGCGCGCGCTGGGGACGATGGGGATTGATCCCCGCACACTCTCTGCGACGGCGGGCCACGCCTGAGAAGCTTCAGGGGCGGTGTTATGGGCGGGGCGCTGCGGCCCGATCCAGCCGGTCATTGACCGCCAGACCCAGCCCCGTATCGGGCACGGGCGCCACTGCGATGCAGCTGGCGCCTTTTTGCTGCGCCAGCGCATCGGCCTCGCGCAAGAGCCCGAAGAGGCGGGTTGCGGCCTCGGTCGTATCGCCCGTCTCCGAGAGGGTGAAATCGGCTCCCGCGCAATGGGGTCCGAAACCGATCCAGATCTCGCCCGACTGGCGGTCGGTGGCGTTCAGCCGCACCGCAGCGCCCGGTGCATAATGGGATTTCAGCTGGCCCGGCGCATTGGGTTTGTCGGCATCGCCGCCGGTGGGCAGAGCGCGGCCCAGCGTGGCCTCGATCTCCTCGAGTGCCAGCCCGCCGGGGCGCAGGAGCGCCAGCGGATCGAGCGAGAGGATCGTCGATTCGACGCCCACCCCGCAGGCCCCGCCCTCCAGCACCGCCGCGATCCTGCCCGAGAGCCCGTCCATCACATGCGCTGCGGTCGTGGGGCTGATCCGCCCCGAGGGGTTGGCCGAGGGCGCGGCCAGCGGCCCGTCATATTCCTGCAGTAATTTGCGCGCGACCGGATGGGCGGGCATGCGGATGGCCAGAGTGTCGAGCCCCGCGGTCACCAGATCGGAGATCCCCGCATCGGGGCGCAAAGGCAGCACCAGCGTCAGGGGCCCCGGCCAGTAGCGCGCGATCAGCGGCCGCGCCGCCTCGGGGATGGTGACATAGCGCTCGGCCATCTCGACCGAATGCACATGCACGATCAACGGGTTGAACTTGGGCCGCCCTTTGGCCGCATAGATCGCGGCGACGGCCTCGCTGTTGCGGGCATCGCCGCCCAGCCCGTAGACCGTCTCTGTGGCAAAGGCCACCAGTTCGCCTCGGCCCAGCAGGCGGGCGGCCTCGGTATAGCCTTCGGGGGTGGCGGAGAGGAGATCGGTCATGGGCGGTATCGGATCTGTTTGACGTAGCGTCGTGATTGCTGGAAAGAGGCAAGGCAGTAACCTCGTCCCCATTACAGCCTTGTGCATAAGCCTGTCTGCCGCAAATGCCAAGCGGCTGCCACGGGTCGGGTTGAGGGAGGTCATGGCAGGACATCATGGGTTATCGCGCCGCCGCCGGAGATATCCGTTTCATCCTCGATCATCTCACGCCCTTGCCGCAGCTTTATGGCAGCGCGGCCTTCCCCGATCTCTCGCCCGATCTTGCGGGGTCGATCCTGACCGAGGCCGCGAGGATTTCCGATGAGGTCTTGGCACCCTGCAACCGTGCGGGCGATCTTTATCCGGCGCGGCTCGAGAACGGGAAGGTCGTGACCTCGCCCGGTTTCCGCGCCGCCTATACCGCGCTGGCCGAGGGCGGATGGGTAGCGCTGGCCGCGCCCGAGGCTTATGGCGGGATGGGCCTGCCGCAGGCGCTGGGGTTGGCGGTGAACGACATGATGGCAGGGGCCAATATGGCGCTGCATCTGAAGCTGATGCTGACGCAAGGCCAGATCGAGGCGCTGTCGCATCATGGCAGTGCCGAGCAGCAGGCGTTCTATCTGCCCAAGCTGATTTCGGGCGACTGGTCGGGCACGATGAACCTGACCGAGCCGCAGGCCGGATCGGATCTGGCCGATATGCGCACGCGGGCCATCCCCGATGCCGATGGTAGCTATGCGGTGACGGGGCAGAAGATCTTCATCTCTTGGGGCGATAGCGATCTGGTGGAGAATGTCAGCCATCTGGTGCTGGCGCGGTTGCCCGATGCGCCCGCGGGCACCAAGGGGATCAGTCTGTTCGTGGTGCCCAAGCTCCTGCCGGAGGGCGAGCGCAACAACCTGCATGTGGCAAGCCTCGAGCACAAGATGGGGCTGCATGGCTCGCCTACCTGTGTGATGGTCTTCGAGGGGGCCAAGGGCTGGATGGTGGGGGAGCCCCATGCCGGGCTCGCCGCGATGTTTACCATGATGAACAATGCGCGCCTGTCGGTGGGCGTGGAGGGGATCGGCGTGGCCGAGGCCGCGCTGCAAAAGGCCGCGCAATTTGCCACCGAGCGGGTGCAGGGCCGCCCGATCATCGAGTTTGCCGGTATCCGCAGGCTCTTGGGAGAGGCGCGGGCCGAACTGTTTGCGGCGCGGGCGCTGGCGCTGAAGGCCGGTGTGGCGCTGGATATGGCGGGGGCCGATCCTGCGGGAGATTGGGCCCTGCGCGCGGCGTTCCTGACGCCGGTCGTGAAGGTCTATGGCACCGAGGTCGGCGCACGCGCTTCGGATGCAGGTATCCAGATCCATGGGGGTATGGGCTTTATCGAGGAAACGGGGGCCGCGCAGTTCTGGCGCGATGTGCGGGTGACGGCCATCTACGAGGGCACCAACGGTATTCAGGCGCTGGATCTGGTGGGCCGAAAGATGCGCGACGGGGGGCGGATGGCCTGTCAGCTGTTACAGGAGGTGCAGGAACAGGCCGCACGGGCCCACCGGCAGTATCCCGATCTGGCCGCACCGGTCCGGGAGGCGGCCGAGGCCGTGCGCGCGGCGGTCGAATGGCTGGTCTCGCAGGACCAGACCACACGGGCCGAGGCCGCGGAAGATATGGTGCAGGCCCTTGCGCTGGTTCTGGGGGCGGGAGCGCATCTGGAGGCTGTGCTGGCCGATCCGGACCGTCGGGCGCTGGCGGCGGTGCATATCGGGCGGGTGCTGCCGCGCTCTGCGGGCGCGGTTGCCGCCATGCGGGCGGGCTCTGGACTTCGGGCGCTTTCGCTTCCAGATTTGGGGCTATGACAAGCCCTCTCTCCGCCCCCCGATGCATCCGCTATCCCTGGCCCGAGCCGCCCGCCCCGGGCACGCTCTGCGAGGTGGCGCCCCGCATCTTCTGGTTCCGGCTGCCGCTACCGATGGCGCTCGACCATGTGAATGGCTATGCGCTGGACGAGGGCGACAGCTGGACGCTGGTCGATCCGGGGGTGGACCGGCCCGCCTGTCGCAAGGCATTGATGGCGCTTCTGGACGGGCCTCTGGCCGAAAAGCCGGTGCGCCGCGTCGTGGTCACCCATCACCATCCCGATCATATCGGGCTTGCGGGATGGCTGCAGGGGCGGGGCGCCGAGCTGTGGACCACGCGCACCGCATGGCTGATGGCGCGGATGCTCCAGCACGATGTGCAGGACCGCCCCGATCCGCAGACCGTGGCTTTCTGGCGGGCGGCCGGGATGCGGGCGGATATGCTGGAAAAGCGGTTGCAGGAACGGCCTTTCAACTTTGCCGATTGCACGGCGCCGCTGCCTCTGGGCTACCGGCGGCTGGTCGAGGGCGAGCGGATCGAGATGGCGGGGCGGGAGTGGAACGTGCGGATGGGCAATGGCCATGCGCCCGAACATGCGACCTTCTGGAGCGGCGATCTGGTGATCGGTGGGGATCAGCTGCTCCCCTCGATCTCGGCCAATCTGGGTGTCTATGCGACAGAACCCGAGGCCGATCCGGTCGCCGAATGGATGGCGGCCACGCAGTCCTTCCTGCCTCTGGCGCGCGAGACCCAACTGGTTCTGCCCGGCCACAAGCTGCCCTTTACCGGCCTGCCCACGCGGCTTGCCCAGATGATCCAGAACCATGATGGCGCGCTGGACCGCCTGCGCGCGCATCTGGGCGCTGGCCCAAAGACCGCCTGCGAGTGTTTCGCGCCGCTTTTCAAGCGCGAGATCGACGAGGGCACCTATGGGCTGGCGATGGTGGAGGCGGTGGCCCATCTCAACCATCTGCTGCATCTGGGCGAGGTGCGGCGCGAGCCGCGCGCGGATGGCGCGTGGCTCTGGCATCTGCTCTGAGCCCTGCGCCAGATGTGAGCCCGCGTGTTCTAAGGCCGTGTTTTTATGATCGTGCCCTTGGCAGAACAGCTTGCGGTTTTATCTGTCACGGGCCTGTGTTGCTGTTGTCTCCAACCGGATTTGATGCTTCACAAAGGCGGGATAGGGGATGTTGGCCCCTAGTGATTGCAAAAGATTGAAGGGGGTCTGGCTGATGCGCCGACTACTTGTTTGTTTGGGCATGTTGCTGGGCCTTGCTGCCTGTGCGGCTGAACCGCATTGGGCGCCGGATGACGCGGTTGCCAAAGCCCATTATGTGTCGGGCGATCCGCCCTCGGTCACGCTTTACACCGTGGTCAGCCGCGAGACCGGCGCAGGTGGCCATTCGGGCCTTATGATCGACGGGCCGGAGCGGGTTCTCTATGATCCGGCGGGCACATGGTATCACCCCTATTCGCCCGAGCGGAACGACCTGCATTTCGGTATCACCGAGCGGATGCGCAAATTCTATATCGACTACCACGCCCGCGACCGTTGGGACGTGATCGAGCAGAAGGTGCCGGTCACCATGGCGCAGGCGCAGCAGATCCGCGCGAATGCCGAGAAATACGGGGCCGCGCGGAAATCCTATTGCGCCAATGCGATCTCGACCGTGCTGAAGGATGTGCCGGGCTTCGGGGCGATCCACCATACATGGTCGCCCAAGAAGCTCTCGCGCTATTTCTCCGAACTGCCGGGCGCGACCTATCGCGTCTATCATGACAACGATCCCGAGAATAATACGGGTGTCCTGATGATCCAGCAGACGGATCCGCGCGCCGCCGAAATCCGCGAGAAAGCCTTCGAGCTTCAGGACGGCAAAGCCGCGAACTGACAAAGGGCCCCTCGGGGCCCTTTTCCTTTGCGCGGTGCGCACCTGTTCAGAACAGGACGAACAGCCCCAGATAGAGCGCGGCGAACCCTGCCAGAATGGCGATCAGCACATTGCGCGAAGCGATGCCTGCGGCGAGCGTCAGCAGGGCCGCCAGCATGCGGGCGGGTTCGATCTGGCCGTCGGTTGCCGCAGGCCAGAGCACCAGTGGCGCGACCATTCCGGGCAATACGGCGACCGGCGTATAGCGCAGATAGCGCAGCAACCATTCGGGCATGGGTTTGCGCGCGGCCAGCCCCAGAAACACATAGCGCAGGGCGAAAGTGCCGATCCCGAGGATCGCGATGATCATCCAGATCTGGGCGGTGCTATACTGGCTCATGCGGATTGCCTCCGTGCCTTGATCCGGCCAACAAATAGCTCGACCTGAGCACCGGTGACCATTGCGCAGACCGCCGCCACCAACAGCCCCGTGCCTGCGGGCAGAAAGCCCAAGAGGAGCGTAACCACCACCGAGACCAGCGCCGCCGCGATATGTGGCAGCGACCGCAGCACGGGCGCGATCATCGCCAGAAAGGTGATCGGCACCGCGAAATCCAGCGCGAATTCCTGCGGGATCGAGGCCCCCACCAAGGCCCCCAGCAGTGTGGCCAGAAACCACAAGGGCGGCAGGATCATGCTACAGCCCGCATAGAAGGCCAGCCGTTCGCCTATGCTCAGGTTCGGGCGACTGCGGTATTCGGTTTCTGCGGTCACAAAGGTCTGGTCGATCAGGAAATAGGCCACCAGCATGTGCTGCCAGCGTTTTGCCTGGCCCAGATAGGGGGCAAGCGCCGCCGAATACATGGCCATGCGCATATTGATCGCAAGCGAGGTGAGGATGACCAGCACCACCGAGGCATGTTCGCTCATCAGGTGGATGGCGGAAAACTGCGAGGCCCCCGCCAGTACCAGTATGGTGAAGCCCATGACCTGTGCCAGATCGAAACCGGCCTCGGTCGCGGCCACGCCGAACAGAAGCCCGAAGGGCGCGATCACGAGGGTGAAGGGGAGCGTGCTGATCACGCCACGCAGAAATGCCTTACGCAAGGGGATGCTTTACTCTTGTAAGTTGGGGTCTGTGGGGGCATGTCATAAAGCCTGTCTGGGCGCTCTCAAGCCCAGAATTGTATCGGAGGCAATTTGGGGTATTTCGGCCTGATCCTCGCGGGGGGCGAAGGACGTCGTCTTGGGGGTGTCGATAAGGCGCTTGTTCCGCTGGGCGGTCAGCCTCTTCTGGCACATGTGATGGC
Source organism: Thioclava sp. GXIMD2076 (assembly GCF_037949795.1). NCBI lineage: Bacteria > Pseudomonadati > Pseudomonadota > Alphaproteobacteria > Rhodobacterales > Paracoccaceae > Thioclava > Thioclava sp. GXIMD2076. Next base: position 556,209 of record NZ_CP149932.1, on the reverse strand, counting down.
GCGGTTCGCACCGCAGGTCGAGCGCGTGGCGATTTCGGCCAATGGTGATGGTGCGCGGTTTGCGCCCTGGGCTCAGGGCTGCCCCGTTCTGCCCGATCCGCCCGCGCATCTGCACGAGGGGCCGCTGGCGGGGATACTGGCCGGTCTCGATTGGGCGCAGGCGCAGGGCGCACAGGGTGTGGTCACGGTGGCGGTGGATACGCCTTTCCTGCCATACGATCTTGTCGCGCGCCTTGCGGGGGAGGGACCAGCGCTGGCCATGTCGTCAGAGCGCAGGCATCCGACCTTTGCCGCATGGCCGGTGGGCCTGCGCGATGAGGTGGCGCGGGCCCTGCGCGCGGGAGAGCGCCGTTTGGGGCGGCCTCTGCAGGGTGCGCGCGCGGTGGTATTCGAGGCGCCGCCCGATCCGTTCTTCAATATCAACACGCCCGAGGATCTGGCGCTTGCCGCGGGGAGGGCCGTGCGATGACCTATCGTATCCGGCGGGGCATCCCCGATCATCATCGTGCGGCGGCGGCGAAGCTCTACTGGCAGGCCTTCGGCAGCAAGCTGGGCCGTGTTCTGGGGCCCGACCCGCGGGCGCTGGCCTTTGTCGAACGGGTGATGGATGGCACGCACGGGTTTTGCGCGATCAACGAGGAGACGCAGGAGCTTCTGGGAATTGTGGGGTTCCGCACGGCGCACGGAGCGTTCGTGGGAGGCGATAATGCAGATCTGCGGGAAATCTACGGGTTGTTCGGTGCTGCATGGCGGCTGACCTGCCTGTGGGTGCTGGCCCGCGATCAGGAACATAAGGCGATGGTGGTGGACGGGCTGTCCGTGCGCGCCGACCAGCGCTCGGGCGGGATCGGCACAGCGTTGCTCGAGGCGGTCTGCACCGAGGCCCGTAGGCGCGGCTATGTCCAGCTGCGGCTCGATGTGATCAAGGAAAACATGCGGGCACGGGCGCTCTATGAACGGCTGGGCTTCCATGTCGTGCGGGTGCGGGAGAGCCGGTTGACGGAGATGCTGTTCCTCTACCGCACGGTGTTCATGATGGTGCGCCCGCTCAAACCATGGGATAACGGGCGCAATGCGCCCGATCCGGGGCAGTCCCGCTCATCAGGCTGAGGTCAGTCGAAGGTGCCGGTGACGCGGCCCAACAGCATGAAGGCGCGGGCCGAACGGGTGTCGGACAGCTCCGAGATCTCCAGATCGCTGGCATTGGGCTCGAAGCCCGCGAAGGTCTTGTCGAACTGGCGCAGGAAATGGTGCGCCGCATCGCGGAAGACCGTGTCGTTGCGCATCCGTGCGGCGGTCAGCGCCAGCGACGAGCGGTCACGCACACCGCCCAGAGCCGCGACCTCGCGGCCACGCTCGCCCTTGGCAAAGCGGCGCCACAGTTCGGGGCGCGCACGGTCGGGCTTGAGATCGTCCATATAGATGCCGTCCTGCGACATGAGGTTCAGGACATCCTGCGCCGAGCGGATCAGCTTGGCCATCATCCGGTCCTCGAGTGCGCGGCGCAGCGCACGGAAGCCCTCGCGGTCATCGGCGGTATCGGGGAAGTTCAGCGCCCGTACGAAATCGGACACCGTTACAGGCGTGCCGACCGGATCGACGGGCGCGCCAAGTTCCAGCGTCGGCTGCTCCTCGTAGAGCGGACGGGCGGGTGCAGGGCTGATCAGGGCCATCTTGGTATCGGCATGGGCCTCGAGCAGTTGCCCCTCGCCCCTCGCCATCAGAGTGGCGATCGTAGCCTCGGTCTGGCGTGTGCTCTGGAGCAGTTCGTCGAGCTTCTTGTCCTGCGCGCCATCACGGCGGGCACGGGCCTCGGTGACCCATGCCTGACGCATCGTGTCCACAGAGGCCCGCAGAGACTGTGCCTCGGCCCGCATCTCGCGGGCCGAACGCGCGGTGAGGGCGGCGATCCAGATCATCGCGAAGGGCAGGAAGATACCCACAAGCGCGAAGACCAGACCCAGCGCCCCTGTCGAGCTGTCCGTTTCCGACCCGACGGGCGCGAGAGCCCAGATCCCGATGACCAGTGCCAGCCAGATCAGGCTCAGAACAGCCGCAATGATCTCGCCGCGGCCGATGCCGCCGCCCGTGACGGGCGGGGCCTGATCGAGCGGGCGGTTCAACGGATCGGGTTTTTCGGTTGCCATCTGCGGGCTCCGTCAGGTCAGGAGGATCGGATACGAAAGCTCAGACGAAGAGAATCTCGAGAATCTCGTAGCTGCGCGTGCCACCGGGGGTGCGCACATCGACGGTATCGCCTTCGTCCTTGCCGATCAGGGCGCGCGCGAGGGGCGATTTCACGTTCAGGAGACCTTTTTCCAGATCGGCTTCCTGTTCGCCGACGATCTGGTAGGATTTCTCCTCATCGGTATCGACATCGACGATCTTCACGGTCGCGCTGAATTTCACCGATCCCGACATGGTTTTCGGATCGATTACCTGCGCGAGGCCGAGAATGCTCTCGATCTCCTTGATGCGGCCTTCGATAAAGCTCTGCTTTTCACGCGCCGAGTGGTATTCGGCGTTTTCCGAGAGGTCGCCCAGCTCGCGCGCTTCCGAAATCGCCTGAATGATTGCAGGACGTTCGACGGATTTCAGTTTCTTCAGCTCGGCATCCAGCCGGTTAAACCCCGCGCGGGTCAGCGGTATCTTTTCCATAAGCAAGGCCCTTTGCCGTTTTGTTTTTCCTTGGGCGGTCCGTGAAGTGTAAATCGGGGATGACGCCGCAGTGTCAAGGCCCTGCCACGGCGAGATGCGAAATTTCGCGCCTGATCGGCGGAATGTCGGTTTCGTATTTCCGGCGATCGACACATGGCGCTAGACATGGGGTCGCATTGCCTTGAACAAGAAGGTAGGCTAGTCGAAGTAAAAAAGCACGCGCAAGGCCAGCTAGGGAGCCCCTGATTTATGACCGAGATTACCCGCGAGTCGATGGAATATGACGTTGTCATCGTTGGAGCTGGCCCGTCGGGGCTGTCTGCGGCGATCCGTCTGAAGCAGATCGACCCCGAACTGGAGGTCGTGGTGCTGGAGAAGGGCTCCGAGGTGGGCGCGCATATTCTCTCGGGCGCTGTGCTGGATCCGGTGGGGCTGACGAAGCTGATCCCCGACTGGAAGGAAAAGGGCGCGCCGCTCAATACACCGGTGACGGAAGATAACTTCCTTCTGCTGACCGAGACCAAGGCCACCAAGATCCCGCATTGGCCGATGCCCAAGCTGATGTCGAACGAGGGCAATTACATCGTATCGATGGGCAATGTCTGCCGCTGGCTGGCCGAGCAGGCCGAGGAGCTGGGCGTCGAGATCTTCCCCGGTATGGCAGCTTCGGAACTTGTCATGGAGGGCGACCGCGTGGCGGGGGTCGTGGCGGGCGAGTTCGGCCGCGAGGCCGATGGCACGCCGGGGCCTGCCTATGAACCGGGCATGGAGCTGCGCGGAAAATATGTGTTCCTCAGCGAGGGCGTGCGCGGGTCTCTCTCGAAGATCGTGATCGACCGCTATAACCTCTCCGAAGGCCATTGCCCGCAGAAATTCGGCCTTGGCATGAAGGAGATCTGGGAGATCGACCCCGCCAAGCATTCCGAAGGCACCGTGACCCATACGATGGGTTGGCCGCTGGGCAATAATGCGGGTGGCGGCTCGTTTATCTATCACCTCGAGAACAATCAGGTCTATGTGGGTTTCGTGGTCCATCTGAACTACGAGAACCCTTATGTCTTCCCCTATATGGAATTCCAGCGCTTCAAGCATCACCCCGAGGTGGCCAAGCTCCTCGAGGGCGGTAAGCGCGTGGCTTACGGCGCGCGGGCGATCTCGGAAGGCGGCTATCAGTCGCTGCCCAAGATGAGCTTCCCGGGCGGCGTGCTCTTGGGTTGTTCGGCGGGTATGGTCAATGTGCCGCGCATCAAGGGCAACCATAATGCGATGCTCTCGGGGATTGCGGCGGCCGAGGCTGCGGCCGAGGCGATCAAGGCGGGCCGTTCGGGCGATGAGCTGGTTGCCTACGAGGCCGAGGTCCGTGATGGAGCGATTGGCCGCGACCTGAAAAAGGTGCGCAATGTCAAACCGATGTGGGCGAAATGGGGCATGTATGCCTCGACCGTTCTGGGCGGGTTTGACATGTGGACGAACGAGCTCTTCGGCTTCTCCGTCTTCGGCACGCTGGCGCATGGCAAGACCGATGCGGCAGCCACGGGCGAGGCCAAGGATTTCCAGCCTATCGAGTATCCCAAACCCGATGGCAAGCTGTCGTTTGACCGGCTGACCAATGTGAGCTTCTCCTTCACCAACCACGAGGAAAGCCAGCCCTGCCACCTGAAGCTGCGCGATGCGTCGGTGCCGATCTCGGTCAACCTGCCGAAATATGCCGAGCCCGCACAGCGTTACTGCCCCGCAGGTGTCTATGAAGTGCTGGACGGCGAGGATGGCCCGCGTTTCCAGATCAACTTCCAGAACTGCGTCCATTGCAAGACCTGCGATATCAAGGACCCGTCCCAGAATATCGACTGGACCACACCCCAAGGCGGCGATGGCCCGAACTATCCCAATATGTGACGAGAAGGGGCCGGAAGGCCCCTTTTTTTGCATCCGGAAGGCGGCCGGCATTTAATCTCGCATTCAGCATATTGCCGCAAGGTAAGGGTGATTCCTACGGAGACGCCCATGGTTGTGCAAATGCCTCGCATGCCCCGCCTTGACCATCTTGTTCTGAGGCTTCTGGCCAGTGGTGGCGCTGTCGCGCCGGTAGGGCTCGACGCGCGGCATCTTCCGGGCCGCGATATGCTGACGGTGCAGATCGGGTTCGAGCAAGCGATTGCCCTTTGTGGCGAAAGCCCCGGTATGGGGCGGCTTCTCAGATCCGTCATTGGCGCGGAGCGGGTCGAGATCTCTTGCTTTCTTCTGCCTGCGAACAAGGCCGCCTATAAGGAACGTCTTGTGCAGCGTCTGGTGGCGCTGGAGCAGGATCCGGCCCTTGATGCGGCGATTGCCAAGGGGCGGCTGAGGATCCTGACGGCCGATGAGGTGCCCGAGCTGAATATCCAGCCGACGATCCGCTACCGGCTGTTGAGCGGGGACGGCAAGATCATGGGCTCGGGGCTCTACAGTCCCGAAGGGTTCGATCAGGCGCTCTATGACCGATGGCGCGAGGGGCGCTGGCAGCGGATCATCGGCAAGGCCTATGTCTATTACGAGCTATAGGCGGGGTCAGTCCCGCGCTTCGCCCTGAATGAAGCAGGTGCAGGAGCCCTGACCATAAAGCTTGCCATCCTCGGTGCCGCGGATCTCGCCGGTGGCAACGCCTGTCGAGCGCCCGATATGGGTGAGGAGGCCGGTGATGGTCAGCTCGGTCCCGGGTTTGATGGCGCGGATCAGGTTGATCTTGTATTCGATGGTGGACTGGAACTGGCCCTTTTTCAGACCCGAGATCACCGCCATCGACATGCAGCTATCGAGCACCATGCCATACCAGCCGCCCTGGGTGGACCCGAACGCGTTGCTTTGCTCATGCAGCGGGAAGCCACGGAAGGTGACCTTGCCATATTCGGCTCCGATCACGCGGAAATTCATGATCTTGGCGACGGTCGGATGGGGGGCGGAGCCGTCGATGATCTTTTGCAGATAGGTCACGCCATCGACCGAGGTCACCTCGTCGCGGGTCAGGAAATCATCTGCGTTTTCGGCAAAATAGGCAGGATCGGTCATAGGAGACTCCATACAGATGGCATGAAAAAGGGGCCGAGCGGCCCCTGTTTCGCGTATCTTGTCAGGCATGGCCTGCTTAGGCAACCGCGCCCAGATCAAGCCCCTGTGCAAGGCCGAGATTCTGGCACACGCGGCCCGTCAGAACGGGGCGGTTGACGGTGTAGAAATGCAGGTCTTCCACGCCCCCGGCGATCAGCTCTTCACACAGCTTGGTGCAAAGTTCGATCGACAGCTCCTGCTCGCGGTCCTCGGCAATGGCCTTCTCGAAGGCAGGACCGAGATGCTCGGGGATATTCGCGCCGCAATTGGCCGCGAAGCGCTGCACGCCCTTCCACGACTGGATCGGCAGGATGCCGGGAATGATGGTGGCCTTCACGCCCTCTTTCTCGCAGCGGTCGCGGAAGCGGAAGAAGGTCTCCGCCTCGAAGAAAAACTGGGTCAGCGCCGAGGTCGCACCGGCCTCGCATTTGCGTTTGAGCCAGCGCACATCGGCCATGTCGTCGGCGGCATCGGGGTGCGGCTCGGGATAGGCGCCACACCGGATGGTGAAGCGGCCATCGGCGGCCAGCGCCTCGATCAGCTCGACCGAGGAGGCAAAGCCTTCGGGATGGGGCGTGAAACGCTCCTGGCCTTTGGGGGCATCGCCGCGCAGCGCCACCAGCTGGTTGACGCCCGCTTCGGCATAGGCATCCACGATCTCCATCGTCTCGGCGCGGGTGGCGTTGACGCAGGTGAGGTGGGCGGCCACGTTCAGCCCGTAATTCTTGCCAATGGTTGTCACCGCCTCATGGGTCAGCCTGCGGGTCGTGCCACCAGCACCATAGGTCACCGAGACGAATTCCGGCTGCATCGGGGCCAGAACCTTTACCGTCTCCCAAAGGCGGAACGACGCTTCCAGCGTTTGCGGGGGGAAAAATTCGAAACTCAGACGAGGCGTGGTCATGGCGGTATCCTTACTGCTTGGCGGCGCTTGTGCCAGATTCCTCAATGTGAGACAAACTCATATTGCTCAAGAATAACATGAGTCAGATCGAATGTACCTTGAATTGCGGCACCTGCGAACGATCCGTGCGATCCATGAATCGGGTGGTCTGGCCCGCGCGGCCGAGGCGTTGAATATAACACAAAGTGCTTTGTCGCATCAGATCAAGGGTTTGGAGGAGCAGGCGGGGATGGAGCTGTTTGTGCGGCGCTCGCGGCCCATGCGGTTATCGGCCGCGGGGCAAAAGCTCTTGCGTCTGGCCGAACGTATCCTTCCCGAGATTCGCGCGATCGAAGACGAGTTCACCGCGCTCAGGCAAGGGCGGGCAGGTCGGCTGCATATCGCCATCGAATGCCATGCCTGCTACGACTGGCTCTTTCCGGTGCTCGAGCAGTTCCGCCGCGCTTGGCCCGAGGTGGATATCGACATCCGCCCCGGTCTGGCTTTCCGCGCGTTGCCGGCGCTCCAGAACGAGGAAGTGGATCTGGTGATCTCCTCCGATCCCGAGGAGCTGGATGGCGTGGTGTTCAACCCGCTGTTCGACTATGCGCCCACCTTTATCGCCTCCTCCAGCAGCCCTCTGGCGGCTAAGCCCTTCATCGAGGCCGAGGATTTTCTGGACCAGACACTGATCACCTATCCGGTCGACCGCGCGCGCTCCGATATCTTCTCGGGGCTGCTGACGCCTGCGCGGATCGAGCCGCGGACCCATCGGCAGGTAGAGCTGACGGCGGTGATCCTGATGCTGGTGGCGGCCGGGCGCGGGGTGGCCGTGCTGCCCGACTGGGTGCTGCGGGATGTGCGGTATCGGCCTGATTACATAACGAAACAGGTGACGAAGACCGGCCTGCAGAAACGCCTTTATGCCGCGACGCGGACGGAGAATGCGACCCGACCCTATATGGCGCATTTTCTCGAGCTGGCGCGGACCGAACCGGTGAAGTTGCAGGGGCAGGACGCCCTCGCGCTGGCGAAACCCGCCCAATAAGGCCGAAAGCCTATTATAGAGGCGTATATAAGGCTTGGAATCGCCTCCCCGACGGTATAAGCGGTCGCTTCGAACCCCCCAAGGAGATCTCCCATGCAAGGCAGCGCAAATCTTAACCTCATGATCAAAGCCGCCCGTAAGGCAGGCCGGTCGCTGGTGAAGGACTTCCGCGAAGTCGAGAACCTGCAGGTCTCCTCCAAAGGTCCAGGGGATTTCGTGTCGCGCGCCGACCGCGAGGCCGAGAAGCTCATCAAGGAAGAGCTGCTGAATGCGCGCCCCACCTATGGCTGGCTGGGTGAGGAAACCGGTGAGGAAGAGGGCAAGGACCCGACCCGCCGCTGGATCGTCGACCCGCTGGATGGCACCACCAACTTCCTGCACGGCATGCCGCATTGGGCCGTTTCGATTGCTCTCGAGCATAAGGGTGAAGTCGTTGCCGGTGTGATCTTCGATGCTGCCAAGGACGAAATGTTCTTTGCCGAGAAGGGCTTTGGTGCCTTCATGAATGATACCCGCCTGCGGGTGTCGGGCCGTCGCTCGATGACCGATGCGGTCTTTGCAACCGGTGTGCCCTTCGGCGCCAAGAACACGCTGCCCGCGACGCTGCGCGATCTGGCGCGCCTGATGCCCGCCTGTGCCGGTGTACGCCGCTGGGGGGCGGCTTCGCTGGATCTGGCCTATGTGGCCGCGGGCCGCTACGACGGTTATTGGGAGCGCGAGCTGAAGGCGTGGGACATGGCGGCCGGTCTGGTGATCGTCAAGGAAGCCGGCGGGTTCGTGTCTGCCGTGCGCGAGGATCAGGAGATCTTTGCGAGCGGTTCGGTCGTGGCGACCAATGCCGAGATGTTCGAGCCTTTGACGAAAATTCTCCGTAAGCCGGAGTAAGCTCGTTCACCTCTTGTTCACCTTGCTCTGCGATGTTTGGAACAACGCAGAAAGCGAGGTGGATTATGCATCAAGAACAGGACTGGATTCTGGCGGGTGTGACAGCGCGTCGTGTTGTCGTTGACCATCAGGTTGTGGCTGTGGCGATGGGGCTGATCGAGATCGGTCGCGCCGCGCGCGATATCGCCACCTCCGAGGCGGCCGAGGTGCAGCTGCATGGCCGCGTTGCCCGTATCCGCGAAGGGATTGCCCGCGTCGAGGCGCGGATTGCCAAGCTGAATATCATTGATCCGTCGCTCGAGGCTGCCGCAGACGCGCTCTGGGCCGAACTGGCCAGCTATCAGGAGAGCCTGCCGCTGGAGCTGGCATTCCGTGCCGATCAGCGTGATCGCGCGATCGATCGTCTGGAAACCGCGCGCCAGCGTCTGCAGCGCGTGATGGGGCTGATTGACGAAACCCGTCCCGATGATAAGCCCGACCTGCGTCAGTTGCTGCATGATCTGGTGGAAGGTGCGATGTCGCGCCGCGCCGAGGAGATCATCCGGCAGGCGCGCGAGGAAGCGCGGGCCCGTTTTGCAGGGGCGCCACTGCCCGATCCCTGTCTCGAGGATTTCCACATGACCCAGCCTGAAGGATGGTCGGCCTGGCAAGCCTCCCGATTGCTGCGTGAGAACACGGATATGCAGCGCGCCGCTGCGTAACAAAGGCCGCTGCGTCGCGTCGGGGCTGTCGCAGCGCAGCGGTCTTTTGAAACTCCGAACGATCAGCCGGGGCTTTGCTCCGGCTTTTTTATGCGCTGCTGCCCTAATAGTTTACCAAATTTATCAAGAATCGCGCCGTCCATCGTTGACAAGCTTGCTCAGTTTGTATTTCTGATAGAAATACTCTGATATTGAGGACGAGATGGAACCTGAATCGATTACAGTGGATCCAGCGACCGGCCTAAGCCGTCTGACGGACTTCCTCCAGATGGGCGGTCCCGCGATCTGGGCAATTGCCCTGTTGTCGGTGCTTACAGTGGCGCTGATCTTGTGGAAACTCTATCGCTTCGCCTGCTTCGGGGCGTGGTCCGGCGGACGCCACTCACGGGCCGCTCTGGTCAAATGGAAGGCGGGGCAGCATGACGCGGCCATAGGCCTCCTTGACGGACGCCGCAGTCTGCGCGCGCGTTTGACCCGCGCGGCCATGATGGCCGCCCATTCCAATCTCACCGATACCGAGGCGCGCGAAGAAACCGGCCGAGTGGCACATGGCCTGCTGGCCAAGGCACGCGGGGGGCTGCGCGGTCTGGAGCTTGCCGCGACGATCGGTCCGCTGATCGGCCTTCTGGGCACGGTGACGGGGATGATCTCGGCGTTTCAGGCCTTGCAGGAAGCAGGCGCACGCGCCGATCCGTCCACGCTGGCGGGGGGGATCTGGGAGGCTCTTCTAACCACAGCGGCGGGTATGGCGGTGGCCATTCCGGCGCAGGTCGCGCTGACCTGGTTCGAGAGCATCACCGACCGGCTACGCGAGGATATGGAAGACACCGCGACACAGGTCTTTGTGTCCCGCGAGGCAACGCCAGAAACGATCCGCGCGCTTGCGGCGGAGTGAGACCCGATGTTCAATTTCGCGCCCGACCGTCCGCGCCGCAAGCCGGATCTGACCCCAATGATCGATGTGGTCTTTCTGCTTCTTGTTTTCTTCATGCTGGCATCGCGTTTCAGTCAGGATGTCAGTCTGCCGCTGGCCTCTGCCAGCGGGGCAGCCTCGGAATGGACAGGCGCGCCGCGGCTGGTCGATATCGGCCCCGAGGGTGTGGTCAAGCTGAACGGTGTCTCGCGGAGTTTCGATGATCTGCTGGCCGAGCTGGACCGGCTGACCGAGACCCGTGCCGATCCGGTGATCCTGCGCGCCAAGGAGGCGGATCTGCAGGATCTGGTTTTGGTGATGGACCGGCTGACCGCCGCTGGGTTCAGTCGCTTGATTCTGGTGGAGTGAGGCCCATGCAATTTGCGCCGCCCAAACGGCAGAAGGGCAATGCCTCGCTCTTGCCGATGATCAACGTGGTGTTCCTGCTGCTGATCTTTTTCCTGATCTCGGCAAAATTGGCGCCGCCCGAACCTTTCCCGACCGAGCCGCCGGTCTCGGAGGCAGCCTCCGAGGCGGAAGGCGAGTTCAGCGTTTATCTGGGCGCGGACGGGCAGCTGGGTTTTCGCGAGCTGACCCTTGCCGCAAAGGATGATGTTACACCGCTGCTCGACGCGCTCGTTGCGGCGCGCGAGGCGTATTGTGCGCAGTCGGATTGTTCGGCGCAACCGGCGCATCTGCTATTGCGCGGAGATCAGAGTGCCGGGGCCACCCGTCTGGCCGCGCTATTGCCGGTTCTGGGCAAGGCCGGATTCGCTCAGGTCGAACTGGTGACATCGCGGGGAGACGCCCAATGACCACGATGCGGATCTTCGAACTGGGCAGCTTTGCTATTGTCGCGGCGGCGCTGCATGTGCTGGCCTTCGGGCTTGTCTCGCGTGACGAGGGCTCGATGTCGGCAGGTGCTGCGGGCGATGCGATGGTCAGCCTCGAGGCAGCCGATGCGCAGGTCGCCGATATGGTAGAGCAATGGGAAAATCCGCAGGTGCCGGAGCCGGTGATGCAGCTGTCTTCCGAGCCGCCGGTCATCCAGCCGCCCAAGATCGAGCTGCCGCCATCCGATCTGCCCATGTTGACCGACGCGCCGCCGATCCCCGAGGTCGAGAAGGCGGAACCCGAGGTTCCGCCGGAGCCGGAGCGCTCTGCCCTTGCGCCGGAGGCCACGGAGCGCCCGATGGCGCGTCCCGAGAGGCCAGCACCCAAGCGTCAGGCCAAACCGGAGCCCACGCCGGAACCCGCACGCAAGTCGGACCGGACAAGTGCCGCACAGGCAGCACAGGCGGCCTCGGGCAGCGGCAATCGTGGTGCGGCGGGCGAGAACGGACAGGCCAAGGCTGCTACCCTCTCCAAGGCGCAGGCCGACAATCTTCGTGGCCGTTGGGGCGCGCAGATCCGCCAGCGGATCGAACGGCGTAAGCGGTATCCGTCTGCGGCGCGTGGCGCGCAGGGACAGGCTGTCGTGCGCTTGACGGTGTCGGCCGCGGGCCAGTTGGTCTCGGTGTCGCTCGCACGGTCCTCGGGCAATGCCGCAATCGATCAGGCGGCTGTGACCGCAGTGCAGCGGGCAGGGCAGTTTCCGGCCGCTCCCCGCGGGCTTGGCGCCTCCAGCCTGAGTTTTTCGCTGCCGATGAGCTTTGCGCGCCGGTAGGCTGGAAGGCTTCGTTGCTTTGGATATATGTATCGCTAACTATAGGCGGATATAGAGTCCGGAGAATGAGGGAATACGGATGCTGCAAGAATTTAAGGACTTCATTGCCAAGGGTAATGTGATGGACATGGCGGTGGGGATCATCGTCGGCGCGGCCTTCACCGCGATTGTCAAATCGATCGTGTCGGATCTGCTCAATCCGATTATCGGCCTCATCATCGGCGGGCTGGATTTCAGCAATATGTATGTCGTTCTTTCGGGCGATGTGCCGGCCGGATCGAGCTTGCAGAGCGCGCGTGATGCGGGGGCGGCGATCTTTGCCTATGGGGCCTTCCTGACCTCCGTGATCAACTTCCTCATCATTGCTTTCATCGTCTTCTTGCTGGTGCGTATGGTGAACCGCATCCGCAAGGCCGCCGAGAAGCCGCAGGAGGTTGCGCCGGAGGTGAAAACCGGCCCGAGTCAGCTGGATGTTCTGATTGATATCCGCGATGCGCTGAAAAAAGAGTGATTTTTGCCGTTTTTTGCGGTGATGCTTTCTTGAATAAACTCTGAAATTAGAAGATTCTTCGGCCCGGACGAGTTTGGGTCGAAGGAAACCATATGTCACTCGATGCGACGGATCGCCGGATACTGATGGTCCTGCAGCAGCAGGGCCGCATCTCGAACGCCGATCTGAGCGAGCGGGTCAATCTGTCGGCCTCCGCCTGTCATCGGCGTGTGCAGCGGCTCGAGGAAGAGGGCTATATCCGCGATTATGTCGCGCTTCTCGACCGCCGCAGGCTTGGTCGGAACACTACGGTCTTCGTCGAGATTACCCTCTCGAGCCAGAAAGACGAGGTGCTGCGCGCGTTCGAGAGCGAGGTGCGCAAGGTCCCCGAGGTTCTGGAATGCCATCTGATGGCGGGCAAAGCGGATTTCCTTTTGAAGGTCGTAGCGCAGGATACTGACGATTTCGCGCTGCTGCATCGCGCGCGTCTGGCCTCGCTTCCTGGCGTGGCGCAGCTTCAATCGAGCTTCTCGTTGCACGAAGTCCAGAACACCACAGCGCTTCCGATATAATTTAATCGCGATTTAAAGATTCAACCTTAGACAGTTCCAGTGCTCAGTGTGTGAGGTTGGGATGAGGCTTGAGGTAGCGATTCTGTTTTTTTCCATGTTGGTTGCGCCATTGGCCCATCTGTCAGGCTCCGTTCCGGAACGGGTGGGGCTAGTGGTGATGATTGTGCCGCCATGGAGCGATGCAAGTGTCGTGGCAGAGGATGCGGGGGCGCAGCTGATCGGTCCGACACGCGCTCCGTTCGGGCAATTGGTTTCTATCGATAATATGGCGCAGGCCGAGCAATTGGAAAAGGCCGGTGCTTGGTTCCTCTTGGACGCCGAAAAGGTGGAATCGATATGCGGATGAATAGTATTCTGGCGTTTTTTCATGATGATAGTGATCAGCCCTTTGCTGGCCGCGAAGCTGCGATCAAATATCTCGCAATCGGCATGGTCGCTTCGGCGGCAGGGATTTCCATCGTGGCATGGATCATTGGCACGGCCTTCTGGATCGCATCCATCTCCGCGATAGGCTTCGCGGCGCTGGCGGTCTGGGGCTGGCGTCTGGGCGACACCAAGAAGGGTCGTTCGGTTCTCGCGCAGGGGATGATCGGCCAGTGTTTCTCTTTTACCGCTGCCTTTGCCGGACATCCGTGGATCATCGATACCCATATGGCATTCTTCGTCATGTGTGCGATGGCTACCGCCCTTGTCGATGTGCGGGCCTTGACTGTGATTGCGGTCAGTACCGTGATCCATCAGGCTGGGCTCGGCCTTGCCTATCCGGTGCTCGTCTATCCCAGCACGGATGTTTACGAGAATATGGAGCGGATACTTCTGCATGGCGGGCTCTTCTCGCTGGAGGCTGGTGTGCTGATCGAGGTCGTGCGCCGCCGCCAGAAGCTCTTCCGCGATGCGATGGAGCGCATGGCCCAGCTGGAGGTGCTGACCGCCGAATCCTCTGCCGCCCGTGAAAAGGCCGAGCAGATGTCACAGGAGGCGAATGAGCACCGGAAGATCGCAGAGGCAGCAGCAGCAGAGGCGAAGCAATCCGGTGAGCTAGCGGCCCGTCAGGCCGAAGAGAAACACGCAGCCGATATGGCGGTCATGGAAGCCGAGCGGAAACAGACGGCCGAGCGCGAAGAGCGCCAGAAAAAGCAGGAAGCCTTCGTTGTGGCGCTGAAATCGGCGCTGGAACGTTTGGCAAACGGGGATCTCTCGGTGCGCATGACGATGCCTGACGATCCCAATTACGCCGACCTTGCCCAGAATTTCAATGTGTCGGTCGAACAGCTTGCGCGGACCGTGACGACCGCTTTCGAATGCTCTGCCGATATCCGCGCGCAGATTTCCGAGATCACTGCAGCAGCCGATAACCTGTCCTCGCGGTCCGAACGTCAGGCGAGCGCGCTGGGTGATGCGGCCGCGGCCATCAACCAGCTGACGGTGTCTATCGAGCAGGCCGCGATGGTCAGCCGCGATACCTCGACTTCCGCCGAGAAGGCCCGACAGGCCGCAGGTGAAAGCTCGACCGTCGTCGCGGAGTCGATCGAGGCGATGGCGGCAATTGAGGAAAGCTCGAACCAGATCGCCCGTATCTCGTCTGTGATTGACGATATCGCCTTCCAGACCAATCTTCTGGCGCTCAATGCCGGTGTCGAGGCGGCGCGGGCGGGTGATGCAGGGCGCGGCTTTGCCGTCGTTGCATCGGAAGTGCGGGAGCTGGCGCAGCGTTCCTCTTCGTCGGCGCAGGAAATCAGCAAGCTGATCGAGGCTTCCGGCCGTCAGGTGAAAACCGGTGCCGAGCTCGTGAACCGGACCGTTTCCGAGTTGGATCGGATCATCCGCCATGTCAGCCAGATCGCGACCCAGATCCGCGAACTGGCCGAGGCGGCAACCGAACAGTCACGCTCGGTGAACGAGGTGAACAGCTCGGTCGAGCAGCTCGACCGGACGACCCAGCAGAACGTGGCCATGCTCGAAGAGACCACGGCAGCCCATAACGCTCTGAACGAAATGGCAGGGCGCCTTGAGCAGACGATGTCGGTGTTCCGCCGAAATCTCGCGCAGGAGCAGGCGGGCTGGTCTGCCGAGCCTCAGGCGCGCGCGGGCTGAGGGCTTATTTCGGGCTGCGCTTTGCCAGAATGCGTTGTAGCGTGCGGCGATGCATATGCAGACGCCGCGCGGTCTCAGAAACATTGCGGTCGCAAAGCTCGTAGACACGCTGGATATGTTCCCACCGCACACGATCCGCGCTCATAGGGTTTTCCGGAGGCGCGGGTTGTGTATCTTCGCGGGCGAGAAGCGCGTTGGTGATATCGGTCGCATCTGCCGGCTTCGAGAGATAATCGGTTGCGCCCATCTTCACTGCGGCCACCGCGGTCGCGATTGCGCCATATCCGGTCAGAACCACGATCCGCGCATCCTCGCGGGCTTCACGCAGGGCTTCGACGACATCGAGCCCGTTGCCATCCTCTAGCCGCAGATCGATGACCGCATAGGCTGGGGCGGATTGTGCCACGAGGTTTTTGCCCTCGGCCACAGAGGCTGCCACGCGCACTTCGAAGCCACGCTTCTCCATTGCACGCGCAAGGCGTGTCAGAAAGGCCTGATCGTCATCGACCAGCAACAGGCTCCGGTCGGAGCCGATTTCGGCAGAGAGATCTTCAACCATTGGACAATCCGGACAGTTACAACGCTTGTCGTCTTTTACGCAGCGATGTGGACGGGGTCAAATGCTGCAGGGACGAAAGCGCCTGGGGTCAACTGTTTTTCGCGTGATCCAGATAGCAGCCGATACGGTCTGCCATCTCGTCGGGCGTGGCGTCGCGGTCGAAATAGTCCACATAGCCGAGATCCGGTAGGATGAGGTAGCTCTGCGTCGAATGGCTGATCAGGGTGTAGGGGTCGTTCGGGTCCTGAACCGAGAACAACACGCGATAGGCTTTCGCGACCTGTTTGATCTGTTCGGGGGTGCCTGTCAGGCCGATCATCTTCGGGCTCATGACATCGGTAAAGGCGGTAAGGCTCTCGGGCGTATCGCGGGCGCTATCCACCGACACGAAGACCGGCTGGACATCGTAGCCGCGCTCGTCAAGGATCTCGGTGGCCTGCGCATTCCGCATCGTGTCGAGCGGGCATACGTCGGGGCAATAGGTGTAGCCGAAATAGAGAATGGTCGGCCTGGTGAAGATATCCCTATCCGTTACGGTCTCGCCGGTTTCCGAAGTCAGCGTGAAGGCTCCCCCCAAATCCGCACGGGTCCCGCTACCCGCAGCGCGGCATTCGGCAAAGACATCTTTCGGGCCGCTTTGTGTGATCGCCCAGCCTGTCACGAGCCCTGCCAGAACGATTATGGCGCCCGCGATAGCGTAATGTTTGGTCTGGAGAGGCATCGCTTTTCTCCCGTATCGACGACAGACAAGTTGAAGTCACGGTGGTAAGAGGATTTTGCGTAACTGTTACCAGCAACGGCATCCTCTTTGAAGCTCGTAGATTGTCCTTGCTGTATTTTGACTTAACGGAAGGAAAGCCGCATGGTTGCTCCAGATCTGACGCTCCCTGCCAATCGGCCCACCTCCCATGAATGGGTGCGGCTGCGCACGCTGACATTCCTGCGTTGGACTGCGGTTATCGGGCAGCTGATGGCCATTCTGGTGGCGTGGTTCCTGCTCGGAATCGGGCTCAACCTTGTCTGGTGCCTGGCGACGGTCGGGACATCGGTGCTGGTCAATCTGCTGGCGCTGTTCCTGACGCCGGAAAGCCGCAGGTTGTCGCAGGGGGCGGTTCTGACGCTCCTGCTGTTTGACACGGCGCAGCTCGCGGTGCTGTTGCTGCTGACCGGCGGGCTGAACAATCCTTTCGCGCTGCTGATCCTTGTCCCTACCACGATTGCGGCGACCACACTTGAATGGCGGGCCACGATGCTGATCGGGGCGGTGACGCTGGTGCTGACGACGCTGGTGGCGGGGCTCTATATTCCGCTGGTATCGACCGGTGGCGAGGTGATCCAGCTGCCCGAACTGTTCGAGTTCGGATACTGGACGGCAATCGTGATCGGGGTGGTGTTCCTTGGTGCCTATGCGCAGCGGATCTCGCATGACAGCCGCGTGATGGCCGAGGCCCTTCTGGCCGCGCAGCTGGCTCTGTCGCGCGAACAGAAGCTGACCGACCTGGGGGGAGTGGTGGCGGCTGCCGCGCATGAGCTGGGCACGCCGCTTGCCACGATCAAGCTGGTCTCGAGCGAGCTTGCCGACGAACTGGCCGATGACGAGGATCTGCGCGCAGATGCGCTCCTGATCCGCGAACAGGCCGACCGTTGCCGCGATATCCTGCGCTCGATGGGGCGGGCGGGGAAGGACGATCTGCATCTGCGCACCGCGCCGCTGATCTCGGTTCTGCGTGAGGCGGCCGAGCCACACATGGATCGCGGTAAGGAAATTATCTTTACGACAGAACCGATTGGCGATGGCAGTGATAAGCAACCGGCGATCTATCGCTATCCCGAGTTGATCCATGCGCTGCGTAATCTAGTGCAGAATGCGGTGGATTTCGCTGACGGTCGGGTCTGGGTCGATGCGCTCTGGAGTGGCTCGACCATCGTTGTGCGGGTCTGTGATGACGGGCGCGGTTATGCGCCGGATGTGATCGGCCGGATCGGTGATCCTTTCCTGCACGGGCGCAGCTCGAATAGCCGCAAAGAATATGAGGGGATGGGGCTGGGGCTGTTCATTGCCAAGACCCTGCTCGAGCGGACGGGCGCACGGATCACCTTCCGTAACGGGACCACGCCTTTTGTCGCGGCCAATCGCAAGCCCGAACGCTCCGGCGCGATCGTGGAGCTGGCATGGCCGCTCGAGCGTCTTCTGGCACCCGAGCGCGAGGCCCTTGGCGAGAATGTTCCCATAGAGAGCTGATGCGAAACGTTTTATTAAGCTTAACTACGCATTAACCATTGTGTTGCATTCTTGGTCTCGGTTTATGGCGTGAGGCTGGGAAATGTTGGAAATTTTGGTCATCACTGGGTTGGTTGCGATCGCATCTGCCGTTTCGGCGTCGGTGGCGATCTTGCTGCTTACACGCCTGCAGGCCGGACAGCGCAAGAAGGACGCGCGGTCCCTCCAGCCGATGATCGAGCAGACGGTCCTGCTCTTCGATGACGAGGAGCTTGTCGATGCGACCGCTCCGGCACGGACTCTTCTGGAAGCCTCCCCTCTGGCCTCGAGTGACTGGGGACGCCTCATCGCCTTCCTGACGCCGCGCTTCGAATCGGTGCGTGACCGGCTCGCGGGTATTGCCGAGATCGGGCGGATCGAGGTCTCCGGCTTTCCGGGTCCGAATGGCGGGGCGCCGCTGCGGCTCATTGCCGAGGATGTGAACGGCTTGACGCGGATCACATTGGTTGATCCGGAAGCCGAGGGCCAAGGGCTTCTGGTGGACGGGCTGTCGCAGCGCGCGCTCGAGGACGAACTCGAGAACCTGCGCCATGCGCTCGATCTGTCGCCCTCTCTGGTTTGGCAGGAAAGCGCAGCCGGCGAGACGATCTGGGCCAACCGAGCCTATCTGCTGCGCGCCGGGTCTCTGGCGGAGGAAGAGGTTACGCTCAGCTGGCCACTCCCGCAGCTGTTCAAACTCGAACTGGAACAGACCGAATATGCGCCGCGCCGCGTGATGCTCCAGGACGAGGACGGGATCGATACATGGTTTGATTGCTACAGCTATCATCTGGGGGACAACTGGGTGCATTTCGCGCAATCGGCGGATGCCACGGTTTATGCCGAAAAAGCACTGCGC
This sequence comes from Thioclava sp. GXIMD2076, assembly GCF_037949795.1. Lineage (NCBI taxonomy): Bacteria > Pseudomonadati > Pseudomonadota > Alphaproteobacteria > Rhodobacterales > Paracoccaceae > Thioclava > Thioclava sp. GXIMD2076. The sequence goes on along the minus strand of NZ_CP149932.1, from coordinate 537,537 downwards.
GATTTCGTCCAGACGCTGACCAAGACCTTTGCCGATCTGCCGATCGGGCTGGCCATCTTCAACCGTCAGCGCCAGTTGCAGCTCTTCAACCCCGCGCTCAGTGATCTGACCGCCCTCGGGGTGGATTTCCTCTCGAAACGTCCCTCGCTCTATGCCTTCCTCGACCGCCTGCGCGAGACCCGAATGATGGCCGAACCGAAGGACTACCGAAGCTGGCGCGAGCAGATGACCACGCTCGAGAAACAGGCGGCAGCCGGTTATCATTCCGAGACGTGGAACCTGCCCAATGGTCAGACCTATCGCGTGACAGGGCGTCCGCATCCCGACGGGGCGATCGCTTTCCTTTTCGAGGATATCACCTCCGAGATGACGTTGACGCGCAAGTTTCATACCGAACGCGAGATGGATCGCGCGGTGCTGGACAATATCGCGGAAGCCGTTGCCGTTTTCCTGCCGTCGGGCGAGCTGAGTTCGGCCAATGCAGTCTATCATCGTCTTTGGCCCGCGCAATCGGCAGGGATGTGTCTGCATGATTCGTTGCGCGCATGGGCCGAGGCCTGTGTGCCGACCGAGGTCTGGAGCCGCGCGCGCCTGCGTTTGGGAGCGATGGCCGAGCGCGAGCCGCTGGCGGGGGATGTGACCCTGCGCGACGGGCGGGTAATTGCCTGCCGTTTCGTGCCACTGGCGGGCGGAGCCCTTATGGCGAGCTTTGCCGAAAAGGAACTGCTGGCCGAGGTAGAGCCGCTTCGCAAACTCGCAGCGCAATAGCGCCTTTGCATGGACGAACGGTCAGGATAGAACGGGCGCTATGACCGCTCCTATCCTGACCCTGCCTCTCGCCGATCCCGATGCCACCGCCAGACTTGGCCGCGTCATCGCCCCCTTCCTGAAAGCGGGCGATGTTCTGTTGCTCGACGGCCAGATCGGGGCAGGGAAAACCCATTTTTCTCGGGCGTTGATCCAGTATCGGCTCGAAAGGCTCGGCATGTTCGAGGATGTGCCCTCGCCGACCTTTACTCTCGTGCAGGTCTATGAGGCCGAGCCCGAGATCTGGCATAGCGATCTCTATCGCCTTTCCCATCCCGATGACGTTCTGGAGCTCGGGCTCGAGGAGGCCTTCCATGACGCGATCTGTCTGGTTGAATGGCCCGATCGTCTGGGAGATCTGGTCCCCCATGCCGCGCTGCACCTTGCCTTCTCGCTGACAGAAGATGGTGCGGCACGGCAGGTGGTCTTCAGCGGCGACGAGACATGGGCGCGGCGTCTGCCGGATATGCTGGAGGGGCTGTGATGGACATCGAGCGCTTCCTCGCGCAGGCAGGCTGGGGCGGTGCGCAGCGCGAGCCGCTTGCCGGCGATGCTTCTGCCCGTCGCTACGAGCGGGTCGGGGGAGAGCGCCCCGCCGTCCTCATGATCACCCAGCCGGGAGACGAGTTGCAACGGTTCCTCCGCATGACCGACTGGCTGGCGGCGCAGGGGTTTTCGGTCCCGCAGATCTATGCCCGCGCGCCAGAGCAGGGGTTGCTGCTGCTCGAGGATCTGGGGGATGACCTTGTGGCGCGGCTCATTGGCGCCGACCCCGCCCGCGAGGACGAGCTTTACGGTCTGATCACCGATGTGCTGGTTGCCCTGCGTGCGGTGACACCGCCCGCGGGTCTGACGGAACTGGATGGCCGCGGGCTTGCCGCGCTGACGAAGCTGACCGAGGACTGGTATCCGATGACGGCGGCGGCGGATCTCTCGGGGGACATTGCCCGCGCGTTCGAGGCGCTGGATGACGGTCAGCGGGTTGTGTCGCTCCGGGATTTCCACGCCGAGAATGCGCTCCTTCTGCCCGCGCGGCAGGGCGTCGCCCGGCTCGGACTTCTGGATTATCAGGACGCGGTCCTGGCCCATCCCGCCTATGATCTCGTCTCGGCCCTGCAGGATGCACGGCGCGATGTCTCGCGCCAGACTGAAACAGCCCAGATCGCGCGCTATTGCGCCATGACGGGGCAGGATAACGCAATTTTTTCTGCTATTTACGCCTGTCTCGGGGCGCAGCGTGCGTTGCGCATTCTGGGAATTTTCGTGCGCCTGTGCGTGGCAATGGGCAAGCCGCGCTATCTCGAGTTCATGCCGCGCGTCTGGGGACATCTCGATCACAATCTGGCCCACCCCGCCCTCGCGCAATTGCGCGCAACGGTCATGGCAGCTATGCCGCGCCCCGATGTCCCCCTGATCGAGGAGATACGCCGACAATGTGCGACACGCCCGATAGTCTGATGTTGTTTGCCGCCGGTTTCGGCACGCGGATGGGGGCGCTGACCGCGGATTGTCCGAAGCCGCTCGTTGAGGTGGCGGGGCGTCCGCTCATTGATCATGCGCTCGATCTGGTCGTGGAGGCCGGGATCGGACGGAGCGTCGCCAATATCCATTATCGCGGCGATCAGATCGTCCGGCATCTGGCAGGGTCCGATGTGATGATTTCCGACGAGACGGACGAGATTCTGGAAACCGGTGGCGGGCTGCGCAAGGCGCTTCCGCTTCTGGGGCAGGGGCCTGTGTTTACGCTCAATACCGATGCCATCTGGACAGGCCCGAATCCGATCGCGGCCCTGCGCACAGCATGGGACCCGAAGAAGATGTCAGCGCTGCTGATGCTGGTGCCGCCGGAACGGGCGACGGGTCATAAAGGCGCGGGCGATTTTACCCTGACGGAGGGGCGCCTGACGCGTGGTCCCGGATTTGTCTATACTGGTGCGCAGCTTATCGATCCGTCAGAACTTTCGGAAATTCCTGAAGCCGCGTTTTCGCTGAACCTGCTCTGGGACAGGATGCTGGCACAGGGGCGGGTGTACGGTCTCGTCCATCCGGGCGGCTGGTGTGATGTCGGGCGTCCCGAAAGTATTCCGCTGGCCGAGGCGCTGCTGGAGCAGGCCGATGATTGAGCGCGGCATCTATGCGCTGCCTTGCGGCGTGGATTTTCCCCGCGAGCTGGTGGCAGGTCTGATCGCGCGGATGCAGGACCAGCCGCCCGAGGCCATGGCGCGGGTGCGGCTCTATCTGAACTCGGGGCGGATGCTACGCCGTGTGCGTGAGGAATTCGACCGACATGGAGCGCGGTTTCTGCCGCAGCTGAAACTGGTGACCGATCTCGGGCGGGCGCCCATGCGCGGGCTGCCCCCCGCCGAGCCCGCGCTCCGGCGGCGGCTCGAGCTGGCGCAGCTGGTCGCGGGGCTGGTCGACCGTTTGCCGGGGTTCGAGGCGGGGCACGGGATCTTCGGGCTGGCTGACAGTCTGGCCACGCTGATGGCCGAGATGCAGAGCGAGGGCGTGACGCCCGACGATCTCGAGGCGCTGGAGATTGCCGATACCCATGCGCAACACTGGCGGTTGAGCCTTGATTTCATTCGCATTGTTGCCCGCTATTTCGAGGCTGACGCAACCCCCGATGCCGAAGCCCGCCAGCGCCGTGTGGTCGAGCAGATCATCGCGGATTGGGCGGAAGCAGGGCCGACAGATCCGATCATCGTGGCGGGTTCGACCGGCTCGCGCGGGGCCACGGGGCTGTTCATGCAGGCGGTTGCACGGCTTCCCCAAGGCGCGCTGGTGCTGCCGGGGTTTGATTTCTCGATGCCGGAGCATGCGTGGAAAAGCCTGAAGTCGGGCAGTTTCCCGATCGAGGATCACCCGCAATACCGCTATCGCGCGATGCTGGATGCGGTCGAGGCGGAGCCCGGCGATGTGATCCGCTGGCATGACCGCTCCGAGCCTTCACCGGAGCGTAACGCGCTGATCTCGCTGGCGCTACGCCCCGCTCCGGTGACCGATCAATGGATGCGCGAGGGCGCGGATCTGCCCGATCTGCTGGACGCCTGCAAGGATCTGACGCTGATCGAGGCGCGTGATCCGCGCGCCGAGGCCAATGCCATCGCGCTGGTTTTGCGCGATGCGGCCGAACGTGGGGTGCCGACCGCGCTCATCACGCCCGACCGGATGCTGACCCGGCGGGTGGCGGTGGCGCTTGACCGCTGGGGGATCATCCCCGATGACTCGGCGGGGCAACCGCTGCAACAGACCGCGCCGGGGCGGCTCTTGCGCCATCTGGCGGCGATGCGTGGCGAGGCGCTGACGCTGGACGGGCTGCTGACCCTGCTCAAACATCCGCTGACCGCCACAGGCTCGACGATGCGCGGGACGCATCTTCGCTATACCCGTGAACTGGAGCTGGATCTGCGCCGCAACGGGCCGGCTTTCCCCGATCATCCGGCGTTGGTGGCATGGGCACAGAAATATGCCGATAAACCCGACTATGTTGAGAAACTGACATGGGCGAACTGGCTGGGCGCGTTTTTCCCCATGCTGATGTCGCCTTATGAACAGCCGCTTAGTGACTGTGTCAGCCACCATCTGGCCCTTGCGGCGCATCTGGCGACAGGGCCGGATGGCTCGGTCGAGGCCAGCGAGCTGTGGCTTCAGGATGGCGGGCGCGAGGCATGGCGGGTGTTTTCCGAACTGGCCCGCGAGGCGGTGAATGGCGGCAGCTATACGGCGGCCTCCTATACCGATCTGGTCAATCACCTGCTGCAGGGGTCGATGACACGCGCGGGTCTTGCCGCCCATCGTGACATCACCATTTTCGGGGCGCTCGAGGCGCGGGTCCAAGGCGCGGAGCAGGTCATTCTGGCAGGGCTGAACGAGGGCTCGTGGCCCGAAGCCCCCGATCCCGATCCGTGGCTCTCGCGGCAGATGCGTCTGGCAGCGGGACTGTTGCTGCCCGAACGCCAGACCGGACTTTCGGCGCATGACTTCCAGCAGGCGGTTGGTGCCCCGCGCGTGATCCTGACGCGCGCGAAACGCGATGCCGAGGCCGAGACCGTGCCCTCGCGCTGGGTAAACCGGCTGGTCAACCTGATGTCGGGCCTGCCCGACCGGCGTGGCCCTGAGGCGCTTGTCGAGATGCGCGCGCGCGGCGCGACATGGCTCGGGCTCGCCTCGAGCCTCGACCGTCCGCTGGGCGAGACCAAGCCCATGCGCCGACCCTCGCCGCGCCCGCCGATTGAGGCGCGGCCCAAGGATCTGTCGGTCACGCAGGTGAAGACGCTGATCCGCGATCCCTATACGATCTATGCCCGAAAGGTGCTGCGGCTTTATCCGCTCAACCCGCTGCGTCCCGAGCCGGATGCGCTGCAACGGGGCAATGTGCTGCACGAGATCGTCGAGCGTTATGTGAAGGAGCGCCCCGAGGGCGAGCAGGCGGCAGAGGGTGAGCAGCGCCTCATCCGCATCGCCGAGGAGGTGCTCGGGCAATCGGTGCCATGGCCCTCGGTGCAGCGGCTCTGGCTCGCGCGGATCACCAAGATCGCACAGCGATTTGCCACGGACGAGGTGGCGCGCGCCAAGCTGGGCAAACCCGCGATCATCGAGGAAAAGGGCGGGCTTGCCGTGCCCGACCTCGCGTTCCGCCTGACCGCCAAGCCCGACCGGATCGACATTCTGACAAACGGGTTGAGCCGGATTTACGACTATAAATCAGGGGTTCTACCCTCTGCAGGCGAGATGATCCATTTCGACAAACAGCTTCTGCTGGAGGCGGCGATGGTGCGTCGTGGCGCCTTCAGCCAGATCGGCCCGAGCGAGGTGGAGGGCATGACCTATATCCGTCTGGGCGGCGAGGGCGAGACGGCCCCCTATACCACGACAGTCGAGTTCAAACCCCGCGGCGGTGAGCTTCAGACCGAGACGGCGGAAGAGGCATGGGCCAAATTCTGCAAGCTGGTGGGCACTTACATGAAGCCGGAGCAGGGCTTTACCGCGCGGCGTGCAATGCACGGCGCGCAGGATAGCAGCGATTACGACCAGCTCTCTCGCTATGGCGAGTGGGAGCTGAGCGAGATACCGGACGGGGAAGATCTGATATGAGCACCACCCCCTTGCGCAATGACGCCACGCTCCGCCAGATCCGCGCGGCCTCGCCCACGGCCTCCACATGGCTTTCGGCCAATGCGGGGTCTGGCAAGACGCGGGTGCTGACCGACCGTGTCGCGCGGCTCCTGCTGAACGGGACCGAGCCGCAGAAGGTCCTGTGCCTGACCTATACCAAGGCGGCGGCAACCGAGATGCAGAACCGTCTGCTGAAACGTCTGGGCGAATGGGCGATGCTGCCCGATGACGCGCTACGCCAGCAACTTCTTGATCTGGGTGAGGAAATCACCATCGATGCCGAGCGTCTGGCCGAGGCGCGCAGGCTCTTTGCCAAAGCGATCGAGACGCCGGGCGGGTTGAAGATCCAGACCATCCACTCTTTCTGTGCAGCCCTCCTGCGGCGGTTCCCGCTTGAGGCGGGGGTGCCGCATGGGTTCTCGGAGATGGATGACCGCTCGGGCGATCTCTTGCGTCAGTCCATCCTCGAGGAGATTGCCACAGGTGAGGATTGCCCTGTGCTGGACGGGCTGGTGCGGTATTATTCAACCGATGATCTGGGCGGGCTGCTGGCCAATATCGCGGGCAACAAGGACGGGTTCGCACAGGATCTGACCCGCGACAAAATCCTTGCGCTTTATGGTCTGCCTCCCGGGTTCGGCGCTCAGGCGCTGCTGGACGAGGTGTTTGACGCCCATGATCTGAAGACCCTGCGGGATCTGGTGGCGGTTATGGCCAAGGGGGCGGCGACCGATCAGAAAAATGCGCTGAAACTCGGCCTGATCACGGCACCCGATCTGGAGGCGCTGGCCATTCTGGAGGATGTCTGCCTGACGGGGGCCACGGCCAAGGTGCCGTTTTCGGCCAAAATCGGCACGGTCCCCACCAAGGCGACACAGAAGGCGGCGGGGACGGCGATGGACCCGTTCAACGAACTGATGGAGCGGGTCGAACAGGCCCGTCCCTTGCGTCTAGGTCTGCAGGCCGCCGACCGCACCGAGGCGTTGCAGACCTTCGCGCGGGTCTTCCTGCCGAAGCTCGAGGCGGCAAAGGCCGCGCGAGGCTGGCTCGATTTCGACGATCTGATCGAGCGGGCAGGACGGTTGTTGTCGGATAGCACCATGGCGCAATGGGTGTTGTTCCGGCTGGATGGCGGGATCGACCATATTCTTGTGGACGAGGCGCAGGATACCTCGCCCAGCCAGTGGAAGGTCATCGAGCGTCTGGCCGACGAGTTTACCGCAGGCGAGGGCGCGCGCGACGAGACGCGCACGATCTTCGTGGTGGGCGATCGCAAGCAGTCGATCTATTCCTTCCAGGGGGCCGATCTGCGCGCGTTCGAGGCGATGCAGCGGCATTTTGCGCAGAAATTCGCAGCCGTCGGACGGCCCTTGCAGGAAGCGCAGCTTCTGCACAGTTTCCGTTCCTCGGCGGCGGTGCTGGGCCTGACCGATGTGACCTTTCTGGGCGAGGCCAATGAGGGTCTGGGCGGCGCGCCCGAGCATATCGCCTTTTTCGACCAAATGCCCGGTCGGGTAGATCTGTGGCCGGTGGTCGAGAAGACCGAGACCGAGCAGGAAGAGACATGGGAGAACCCCGTCGACCTGCGCACCGATACCGATCCGACCGTGGTGCTGGCCCGCACCGTGGCCGCCGAGATCCGCGCGATGATCGATCAGGGTGTGCGCCTGCCCGAGGGCAAGGAGAGCCGGCCGCTGCATGAGGGCGATATCCTCATTCTGGTGCAGCGGCGCGGCGCGCTCTTTTCCGAGATCATCCGCGCGTGCAAGGCGGCGGGGCTGGCGATTGCCGGCGCCGACCGGTTGAAGCTGGGGGCGGAGCTGGCGGTGAAGGATATCCGCTCGGTGCTGGCCTTCCTTGCCACGGCCGAGGATGATCTGGCCTTGGCCGAGGCGCTGAAATCGCCGCTGTTTGGCTGGAGCGAGCAGGATCTCTATACGCTGGCGCAGCCGCGCAAGGGCTACCTGTGGGAGGCTTTGCGCAAATCCGAAAGCCATCCCGAAACGCTGAGGATCCTGCAGGATCTGCGCGATCAGGCCGATTTCCTGCGTCCGCATGATCTGATCGAGCGGCTCCTGACCCGCCATGGCGGGCGCGAGCGGCTGATCGCGCGGCTGGGGGTCGAGGCCGAGGACGGGATCGACGAGCTGATCTCGCAGGCGCTGGCATTCGAGCGGGCCGAGGTGCCGAGCCTGACGGGGTTCCTCGTGTGGCTCGATGCCGATGATGTCGAGGTCAAACGCCAGCTGGCCGGGGCGGGGCGCTCGATCCGTGTGATGACGGTGCATGGCTCCAAAGGGCTCGAGGCGCCGGTAGTCATCCTGCCCGATACGGGCAAGCCGCATGTCAAGGCACGGCCGCTCAATATCTACCGGCTCGAGGATGGCACGGCGGCATGGGCCGCGCCGTCTGCCGACCGGTCTCCCGAGGAGGCGGATGCGCAGGCGGCCAATGTCGCGCGCCAGACCGAGGAGAAGATGCGTCTCCTCTATGTGGCGATGACGCGGGCCGAGAAATGGCTGATTGTGGCCGCGCAGGGCAAGATCGGCGAGGGCGATGACAGCTGGTATTCGATGATCTCGACCGGCCTTGTGCAGGCAGGGGACCGCCCCGCCACGGGCCATTCCCCCGATCTGCAGAGCCTGGGAGAGATCCGCCGCGTGCAATATGGCAACTGGCCCGAGGCGGGGTTCAAGGCCGGGCGCGTGGTCGAGACCTATCCCGAGCTGCCCGATTGGGCGCGTCTGCCCGCCTTGCGCCCCGAGCGCCCGAAGCGCGTGCTGACGCCTTCGGATCTGGGCGGGGCGAAAGCATTGGCGGGCGATCTGCCCGGTATCTTCGACGAGGAGGCGGCCAAACGGCGCGGGCGCCAGATCCATATGTTGCTCGAGCATCTCCCTAACTGGCCCGAGGCCGACTGGGAGGACTGGGCACGCGATCTGCTGTTGAGTGGCGAGGACGCGGCCCATGAGACCGAGCTACCCGCGCTGATGGCCGAGGCCCGCGCAGTGCTGGCCTCCCCCGCGATGCAGCCTTTCCTTGCGCCCGAGGCTCTGGCCGAGGTGGAGCTGACGGCCACGCTGGACGGTGAACTGATGCACGGGATCATCGACCGGCTTCTGGTCGGGCCGGATCTCGTGCAGGTGCTGGATTACAAATCGAACCAGATCGTGCCTGCCGATGTGGCGCAGACGCCGCTCGGACTGGTGCGCCAGCTGGCGGCCTATCGGGCCATGCTGCGCCAGATCTATCCCGACCGCCGGATCGAATGCGGTCTCCTGTGGACGGCACAGGCGCGGATCGACTGGCTGGGGGACGCACAGATGGATGCGGCTTTGCGCACCGAGAGCGCATCTTGACGGCGCGGGGCAGCATACCTACGTTCTCATCAACTTAGTATTCAGGAGAAATCCCATGGCAACAGTCGCAGTCACCGACGCAACCTTCGATTCCGAAGTCCGTAAATCCGACGTCCCCGTCGTCGTCGATTTCTGGGCGGAATGGTGCGGCCCGTGCCGCCAGATCGGCCCGGCGCTCGAAGAGATCGCAGGCGAGATGGCCGGTAAGGTCAAGATCGTAAAGGTCAATGTCGACGAGAACCCCGAAAGCCCCGCCGCTCTTGGCGTGCGCGGTATTCCGGCGCTCTTCCTGTTCAAGGATGGCGAGGTCGTCTCCAACAAGATCGGCGCGGCTCCGAAAGCGGCGCTTCAGAACTGGATCAACGACGCGATCTGATCGTTTTGATATCGCTCTGAAAAGGCGCCTTCCGGGGCGTCTTTTTTATGCCGGTTCAGCCGGTCGAATGGCTTGAGATCGCAAAGCTCTGCGGATGGAATTTTGGCTGGCCATCGCTCATTGTGGTGACATCCGGCGTGGCCTTCAGCCCGAGGGCGGTCAGAAATTCTGTATAGGGGCCCTCTTCAAGGCGGGTATCAAGCCGCACGAACCTTCCCGCAAGCCCTGCCATGAGCGAGGTGGTCAGCCGGATCGCATCCTGGCTCCCTGTGGCGGTAACCGGTCCGATAAGTGTGCCGCGCCCGAAGCGCCTGCGCATGCCAAACCCCGTGATTTGTCCGCGCGCCTCGATCACATAGCAATCCGAACGATCCGCCAAAACGGCAAGCAGAGCGCGCCGGTCGGCCTCATAGCTTTCTCCGTCAAGCGCATAGATGGCCTGCAGATCTTGCGCTTCGGCCTTGCGGACTTCGCGGGCGATAGAAAAATCGCATGGCAGGATCCCCTCGTATTTATAGACAGGCAGATCCGCCCGCATTCCGAGATCACGATAGGAGGCGACATCATTTTTGCAGGCGTTGAGAAAAACGCCTCCGGTGCTGCGGCTTCGCGTGCTCCGGTCGATCATTTCATGCGCCAGCGTTCCGAACAGGCTGGTTCGGGCCAGTTTGGGATGGGCAATCACCATCCCGATGGAGGTCAGATCGCCCTGATAGGGGAAATACATTGCCGAACCATGCACTCGATCCAGCGCATCGACCGCCACAATCCCGTGCCCGATCTGTAGATTGGTCTCCCAATCGGCCCGCCGATGTGGCCAGCCCAAAGAGACCGAGAGGCCGTGCAGCGCATCGAGATGCTCGAACCCCATCGGCCTGAAAACGAGGTCGAGAGTGTCCGTGTGATGTCGGGGGGGATGGAGATAGGCCATATATATAGTGCCCTCAAGAGGCGATCGGGGTGGGTATGTCGATGTCTGCCTCCGGCACCGGCCAGCCTTTGGCATGCAGATGCGCCAGAAGACGGGCCTCGAATTCGGGGCGAGCGGCATTGAGCGCCTGATCACGTAGGAACCATGTCAGGTATTTAGCGAAATTCTGGCGTTTTGCCAGCATTTCCAGCGCTGCATCAAGCCCCATATGCGGCACGGAGCCAGCGATATGGTGGAAGTCGACCTGCGCGAAGAGAAGCGCGGGTTTGCGCAGGATATAGCCCTCGAAGGCGACCGAGGAGTTCTGCGTGATCACATAGGAACAGCGGCGCAGCAACTCGGGCGTGCCGCCTTCCTGCACCGAGAAATGCGGATAGCGGTTGGCCAGCGCCACTAGCATCTGGCGTTCGGCGGGAGTATATTCCTCATTCGGATGGAGCGTGGCAATTACCGGCTGGGTCACGCGCACCATCACCGTCTCGATCATCTCCATGGGGCTCATCGACTGGAAACTGCGATGGTCGGAGAGCCGGCCCTGCAGGGGCATCAGCGCGAAGCCCTCATCGGTGACCTTGTCCTTGCCCAGCACCTTCTCGCGTAAGGCGCGGTAGAAGGTCTTGGCCTCCTGCGTGTCGATTTTGCGGGCGGGGAATTTCTTGTGTGCGACAGGCCATTCCCAGCGTGCGGCCTGCGCCTCCACATGCCAGTAGGCACCGGTATAACTGCGGCGGCAGGTCAGCGCCCGGTCATGGGTGGGCTCTTCCATATGATAGAGCGCATAGCCCTTCTTCTCGGGCGCTTCCAGCCGCGCGTTGAGCGTGCTTTCCTCGACCGATACCGTCCATCCGACGGATTCCACCGCGCCGATGACGCGCTGGAAAAAGTTGTGCTGCCCCGCGTTCAGGCGGGCGAGGGCAGGCGGATCAAGGTAAAGTGTAAGATGCTGGTCCATTTTATCAGCTTTCCACCGCTTATCCATTTCGGCAAGTGCCAAGGTAGGGTTGCAAGCGTTTTCCTGCGCCTACATATCAGGGTCAAACGGAGGTTTGTATGTCGGAAGATAAATTCCCAGGCTGGCACGGCACAACAATTATCGGTGTGCGTAAAGGTGGTAAGGTCGTGGTGGCGGGTGACGGTCAGGTCAGCCTTGGCCCGACAGTGATCAAGGGCACGGCGCGCAAGGTGCGCAGGCTCAGCCCCGGTGGCCATGATGTGGTGGCGGGATTTGCAGGCTCGACGGCGGATGCCTTCACGCTGCTCGAGCGTCTCGAGATCAAGCTGGAGGCCGCTCCCGGTCAGCTGGCGCGGGCTTGTGTGGAGCTGGCCAAGGACTGGCGCACCGACAAATATCTGAAGAATCTCGAGGCGATGCTGATCGTGACCGATGGCACCGATCTGTTTGTCATCACCGGCGCAGGCGATGTGCTCGAGCCCGAACATAATATCGCGGCGATCGGCTCGGGCGGGAATTATGCGCTGGCGGCGGCCCGCGGCCTGATCGAGACCGATCTGGATGCCGAGGACGTGGCGCGCAAGGCGATGGCGATTGCCGCCGATATCTGCGTCTATACCAATGGCAATGTGACGGTGGAAACGATTGGCTGATCTCTCGTGGGCAGATCTGCGGGCGGCCGTCGCGGCGGGCCATCTGAGCGAGGCACAGGCTGCCTCGGTACAGGCGCTGGCCGCGGCACGGGCCAATCACCGCGCTGCCGAGGACGAGCCGTTCGAGCTGTTCCGCGGCTTTGCCGAGATCTTTGTAACCGTGGGTCTGGGCATCCTGATTGCGGGGGCCTTCGGGCTGACGCTGACCGCAGGTGTTCTGCTGCCCGATCCGCAGACGGTGTTTACCACCGGCGTGGTGATGATCTATTCGCTTTGGGCTGTGGTCACATGGGGTCTGGCCGAGTATTTCACCCGTAAGCGGCGGATGGTGCTGCCCTCGATTCTCCTGGTGCTGACCTATGGCGCCTCGGTTCTTCCACTGGCGATCTGGTGTCTGGGGCATGTGTTCAGCCTGCAATCCAGCCCCAAAGCCGTCGTGCTGACGCTTTCGGTGGTGATGGCAGGGGCGCTGGCGGCGTGGTATCGCCGCTTCCGGCTGCCCTTCACCATGGTGCTGATCGCGCTTTGCGGGCTGGCGGGGTGTTTTGTGCTCTTCGGCTCGACCGAGGATCTCTTCACTGCGCCCTTCACCGCCTTTGACGAGACGATGGATCTGCGCAATTCGACGCTGGCGCTTGGCACGCTGATCTTCGGGCTAGCGGCCTTTGCGGGCGGTATGTGGTTCGATATGCGTGACCCGCACCGGCTGGGGCGGGCCTCGGCCAGCGGGTTCTGGCTGCATCTGTGTGCAGCCCCCGCGCTCGTCAATACGGTGGCGATGACCTTTATCGGCATGGGGCCGGGGCTGGGCTATGCGCTTCTGGCCCTGTCTCTGGTCGCGATCGCCCTGCTGGCGCTGATCATCGACCGTCGTTCTTTCCTGACCGTGGGCATCGGCTATCTGATCTTTCTGGTCAGCTGGCTGACCGATGCCGAGACCCCGACCGATAACTGGTTCGAGGTCTCGGCCACGGTTCTCTTCTTTACCGGCATCGTGCTGACCGCGCTTGGCGCGTGGTGGACGGGGCTGCGTGTCGCGCTGATGCGCGCGCTGCCCGAGTTTCCCGGCAAGTCAGCCCTGCCGCCCTATAAAACGGAGTAATCCATGAGCACTCTCACCCCGCGTGAAATCGTATCCGAGCTTGACCGCTTCATCATCGGCCAGTCCGAGGCCAAGAAGGCCGTAGCTGTGGCCCTGCGCAACCGCTGGCGCCGCCACAAGCTGTCCGATGACATCCGCGACGAAGTCTATCCCAAGAACATCCTGATGATCGGCCCGACCGGCGTCGGCAAGACCGAGATCTCGCGTCGCTTGGCGAAACTGGCCAAGGCGCCCTTCCTGAAGGTCGAGGCGACCAAGTTCACCGAAGTGGGCTATGTGGGCCGCGATGTCGAGCAGATCATCCGCGATCTGACCGATGTGGCACTGGTCGAGACCCGCGAGCATATGCGTGAAGAGGTCAAGGCCCGCGCCCACGCAGCCGCCGAAGAGCGCGTGATCGAGGCGATTGCCGGCACCGACGCCCGTGAGTCGACCCGCGAGATGTTCCGCAAGAAGCTGCGCGACGGGATGCTGGACGATAAGGAAATCGAGATCGAGATCTCCGATCCCACGGGCGGCATGCCTTTGGGCATGATGGGCGGCCAGCCTGGCATGGAGCAACAGATGCAGGGGCTGCAGGAACTGTTCAAGGCGTTCGGGTCAGGCCGGAAGCAGCGTCGCAAGGTCACGGTGAAGGAAAGCTATGAACTTCTGATTGCCGAGGAGGCCGACAAGCTGCTGGATGACGAGAAGGTCAAGGAGGCCGCGTTGGAGGCCGTGCAGCATGGCGGGATTGTGTTCATCGACGAGATCGACAAGGTCTGCGCGCGGCAGGAAACCCGTGGCGGCGATGTCTCGCGCGAGGGGGTGCAGCGGGATCTGCTGCCGCTGATCGAGGGCACGACGGTCTCGACCAAACATGGTCCGGTGAAGACCGACCATATCCTGTTCATCGCCTCGGGGGCCTTCCATATCGCCAAGCCTTCGGACCTTTTGCCCGAGCTGCAGGGCCGTCTGCCGATCCGTGTGGAACTGCGCGCGCTGACCGAGGCGGATTTCGTCCGTATCCTCACCGAGACTGACAATGCGCTGACCCGTCAGTATACCGCCTTGATGGGCACAGAGGAGGTGGTGGTGGAATTCACCGAGGACGGGATCGCCGCTCTGGCCCGAATTGCCGCCGAGGTGAACGCCACGGTCGAGAATATCGGGGCGCGCCGCCTTTATACCGTGATGGAACGGGTGTTCGAGGAACTGTCCTTCACCGCGCCGGATCGTGGCGGCGAAACGGTGCAGATCGATGCCGCCTTTGTCGAGAAAGAGGTGGGGGCTCTGGCCAAATCTTCCGATCTCAGCCGGTATGTTTTGTAACATGTGCACAAAATAGGGGCGCAAGGCATGGCTTTGCGCCCCTATTCATGACAGGTTTGCAACCGTAGGATAAATTCTTATTGTTGAATTAACCTTTCTTGCCGACCCTTTTGATCAGGCCCCTCGTTCCGAGCGGCTGGAAATCGAAAGGAGAGCGTATGAGACTCCAACGATGGATGGTTGCCATTGGTTTGGCATTGGGGCTTTTGCCCCTGCAGGCACAAGCGCGCTGCGATCTGGCACTGGTTCTGGCACTCGACATTTCCGCCTCGATCGACAGTCGCGAGTATACTTTACAAAAAGACGGAATGGCCCTGGCTCTGGCCAATCCGGAGGTGATACAGGCCATCGAGGATCGTGGCGGGATCTGGCTTTACGGCTTCGAGTGGAGCGGGACCTACCAGATCTACGAGACCCTGCCTTGGGTCTTTGTGGATAGTCCCGATACGATCATTGGCGCGGCCGAGCGGATGCGGGCCATGCCGAGGCCGGTCAGCAATTATCCGACCGCTCTGGGCTATGCGTTGGGCGAGGCCGTGATCGCGCTCAACCGCGCACCCGAGAACTGCTATCGTAAGATCATCGATGTGGCAGGCGATGGCATCAATAACGCGGGCTTCCCGCCACAAAGCGCCTATGCCGCGGCCGATATGTCGGGGATCACGGTGAATGCGCTGGTGATCGAGGGAGAATTACCCTCGCCGATCCCCTACTTCGAGGCGCAGGTGCTTCACGGACCTGCGGCCTTTGTAGAAGTGGCGCAAAGCTATCAGGATTATCAGGAGGCGATGACGCGCAAACTCTTGCGGGAAATCTCGCCGGCTTCCTTCGTGATGCTGGAGCCTCGGCTGCAACCGGATTATCCGCGCAGTTTGCGAAGATAGACGTAATAGGCCCCTTCGCCGCCATGACGCTGATGGGCCTGTGACACCTGCATCACCACAGGGCCGAGCGGCGGCAGACGTAGCCATTGCGGCACCTGATGGCGCAGAACACCGCGACGGGTCGGGATCGGATCCCAATCCTCCATGATCTTGCCCTTGCCGGTGATCACCAGAACCAGCCGGTGCCCGTGATCCTGCGCCCGCAGGATGAAGCTGATCAGTTCGGGATGGGCTTCCGCCTGTGTCATCCCGTGCAGGTCGATACGGGCATCGGGCACCAGCTTGCCGCGGGTCATCTGCTTATGGGCCTTGTGGTCCATGCGCAGGGGCTGGGTCCTGAGGCTTTCAGCGATTGATTTGGGCGGGGTATGGGACCACCCTGTCCGCGGGGTCGCGCCGCCCAGCCGCAACTTGCCCAGATCAGCTTTAGGCGGATCGGGGAGGGGCTTCTCGAGGGGCGTCGGCGGTTTGGCCAGCGCCTCCTCATCCGGCTGCTCGGGTTTGCGTGTGCCATGAAAAAGCCGCGTGGTGCGTGCCACGCGGTCCCAGAGCTCGCGCTCCTCCTCGCTGAGTTTGCGTTTGCGCGCCATCCGCCTCAGCCCCGCCTTGTCTGGAGGGCGATGCAAAACGCCGCCCCTATGGCGGCGTAGAGCGGAGATATGCAGGCGCGGGCCATCTTAGCCGCCCGTGGCCACGAGCACCCAGTTCGGGTCGGCGGCGCCCATCTTGCGGGCAAAGGTCCAGACATCGCGCTGTTTGCGGGCCGTGCGCGGGTCGCCTTCGACCAAGTTGCCCTGCGCATCGCGCGAGACCGAGACCAGCTCACCTACAAAGCGCACGGTCAGTTCGGCATCATTATCGCCATCAAGGGTGGCCGCATCCAGAGCCAGTTCGCGCAGGCCCATGAATTCGGCCTCGACCGTCAGGCCACGCGCCTTGCGATCGGCGATGGCTGCTGCGAATGCCTCGTAGACGGGCGGCGACAGGAAGGGTTTGACCTCGTCCAGCTGGCCCCGCTCGAAAGCCATCAGGATCATCTCGTAGGCCCCGCGGGCGCCTTTGAGGAAGCCACCGACCTCGAAGCTGGGCTCCAGCCGTTTCATCGCGGCCAGCGCATTGGCCGAGGACGAGCCCTCGGGCACATGGTCGGTGATGTCCAGATCGGGGCCGCCATCGATGACCTCGAATTTCTGTTTCGTCTCCTCGGGTTCTGGCGCGCTGTCCTTCGCGGAGCGTTCGAAGCCGTCGCGGGTTCCAAGCACGCTTTTGAGGCGCAGGATCAAAAAGATCGCGACAGCTGCAAGAACGATTAGCTGGATGATTGAGTTGTTCATCTGGGTCCCTTGGGCGACGGCATCTGGAGGGCGACTTGGTATTTCGCTCTTGGGCACATATGTATGACAGGAGGCCGTTCAAGTCCATGCCGTGATCTAATGCAGGCAAGAGGGCGGGAATGGCAGTTTTATGGACTGGATCAAGGACTAACCCATGTGGATCTTTCTGGCCTTTCTGCTGGTGCCGATTATCGAGATCGGCCTGTTCATTCAGGTCGGCGGGCTGATCGGGCTGTGGCCAACGCTTGCCATCGTCGTGCTGACGGCGATTGTCGGAACCTCGCTCGTGCGCTCGCAAGGGGCACAGGCCATGGCCGAGTTGCGCCGCTCGATGGCTGAGCTGAACGATCCGTCGCGTCCCTTGGCGCATGGTGCGCTGATCCTGCTGGCGGGGGCGCTGTTGCTGACGCCGGGGTTCTTCACGGATGCTTGTGGTCTCTTGCTGCTGATCCCGGCTGTGCGCGACTGGGTGACGGGACAGCTGGCCAAGCGCGTGAAGATGCAGAGCTTTCAGATGGGTGGCGGGATGGGGTCGCAAGGCTTTGATGATCCGCGTGACTTCGGTTCTGCCCAAAATCGCGGCGCTAAACAGGGGCCGGGCGTAATTGACGGCGAATTTGAAGAAATTGATTCCGAAAACCCGCCCCGTCCGGGGAATTCCGGCTGGACGCGGCATTGAAGAGAAGGCCGCGCCAGTGCTAGACATTTCGTCAAAGTGATTTGGAGAACGATATGACCGAAGAAACCACTGCGGCCGCTCCGGCAGCTGGGGATGCCCAGCAGGCTCTGAAGATGCAGATCCTTGCGCAATTCGTGCGGGATATGTCCTTCGAGAATATGGTCGCCCAGAAAGGTCTGACCTCGGCGGATGTCCAGCCCGAGATGCAGGTTCAGGTCAGCCTTGATGCCAAGAAGCGTCAGGCCGACAACCAGTACGAGGTGATCTGCAAGTTCAAGGTCACGTCGAACAACAAATCCACCAATACGCCGCTCTATCTTCTGGAGCTGGAATATGGCGGGATCTTCCATGTCGAGGGCGTGCCGGCCGACCAGATGCACCCCTTCCTGCTGATCGAGTGCCCGCGCCAGCTGTTCCCCTTCATCCGCCGGATCGTCTCGGATGTGACGCGCGATGGCGGCTTCCCGCCCTTCAACCTCGAAATGGTTGATTTCGTGCAGCTTTACCGCTCCGAACTGGCGCGCCGCGCCGAGGTTCAGGCCGCTTCCGGCGAAACCGCCAACTAAGCCTGACGGGGTAGGCGTGGGCGCGGCCTGAGACAGGCTGCCCCCGCGACAATCTGTCTCCCGCGACGATCTGCCCCCGTGACTTTTGACGCCGCTGCAAGCATCTCTTGCAGCGGCGTTCGCTATTGAGGAGTGTGCGATGACCGATCTTATCCCTGCCTGGGTCGGCGAGGAGCTGACCCCCGTCGACAAGCTCGAGGCGCATCGTCTCGGGCTGCGGCACAAGGCTGTTTCGGTTTTCGTGATGTCGGGGCGCGAGGTGCTTATCCAGAAACGCGCCGAGGGCAAATACCACTCGGCGGGTCTTTGGGCCAATAGCTGCTGCACCCATCCCCATTGGGACGAGGCGCAGCATGACTGCGCCATCCGTCGTATGCGTCAGGAGTTGGGGATCACGGGGCTCTACCCGAGCCATGCCGACCGGCTGGAATACCGCGCGGATGTGGGGGGCGGGCTGATCGAGCACGAGGTGGTGGATGTGTTTCTGGCCGATGCGCCCCGCGATCTGGCGGTGAGCCCTGCGCCCGAAGAGGTGGCCGAGGTCAAATGGGTCGATCTGCATGATCTGGCCGCCGAGGTCGACCGGCATCCCCATCGTTTCTCGCGCTGGCTATCGATCTATATGACGGGTCATAAAGACCGGATTTTCAAAAGCCTCGGCTGAGAGCCGCGTCGACCGGATCACATTTGCTGATCTCGGCAATATTCCCCGCAAATTGTCGCCGCCGGACTGGAAAAATCTTCCGATAGCTGCAACTGTTTCGCAAAATACCGCGAAAAGGGGCAGTCAGGTGCGCGTCACAAAATTAGGTCTGGCAGGGGTCGTGCTTTCCGTAATCGGAGGGGCGGCATTGGCGCAGGGCAATCTTCAATTTCAGGTTGCCGGCGGCGACGAGGATCTGACAGAGGCGCTGAAGGGCGCCTCGCTCGTGGTCAGCGCCGAGGATAAGACAGGGGACGATGCGCCCGATGCGCAGGATCTCTTCGGGTCTGCCCGCGCCGATTATGCCCGTATTCTCGCCGCGCTTTATGATGAGGGATATTATTCGCCCACGATCTCGATTCTGGTGAATGGCAAGGAAGCCGCGAGCATCGCCCCGCTCGATGCGCCTTCGACCATTTCCTCGATCCAGATTACGGTCGATCCCGGCCCGAAATTCACCTTCTCGCAGGCCGATATCGCGCCGCTTGCGCCCAAGACCGAATTGCCTGACGGCTTCAAGGCGGGGCAGACCGCGCGCACCAGCTTAATCCGCTCTGCCGCGCAGACCGCTGTCACCGGCTGGGAAGAGCAGGGCCATGCCAAGGCCGATGTGACGTCCCAGAAGATCACCGCCGACCATCGCAGCGACACGCTGGCCACCGATATACGCCTCGATCCGGGCCCGAAGGTCAGTTTCGGTAACCTGACGATCACCGGTTACAAGCGCATGCGCGAAGAACGCATCCGCGCGATCGCGGGCTTCCCCAAGGGACAGGTCTTCGATCCCGACGAGCTGGAACTGGTGCGCACCCGCCTCCGCCGCGCCAGCGTCTTCAGTTCGATGACCTTGACCGAGGCCGATAAGCTGAACCCCGATGATTCACTCGATTACACGCTGGGCGTGGTCGAGGATAAGCGCCGCCGTCTGGGGGCAGGTGTCGAATACCAGACCGTGGACGGGCTGACGCTCTCGGGCTACTGGCTGCACCGCAACCTCTTTGGCGGGGCGGAGCGGCTGCGGGTGGATGCGGATGTCTCGGGGATCGGTGGTTCGGATGGAGGCGCGGATTACAGCCTCGGCGTGCGCATCGACCGTCCCGCGACCTTCTCGCCCGATACCTCGGCCTATGCCGAGACCTCTGTTTCCCGTGAATCAACCGATGATTACGACGAGAACGCCTTCGAGATCGGCGCGGGTCTGACGCGCTATTTCAACGAGGATATCACTGGCGAACTGGGCTTGGCCTATAACTGGTCGCAGGTGACCGATGATGTGGGCGATACCTATTTCAGCCAGATCTCTGCTCCCGGCACGCTGACCATCGACAAGCGTGACAGCTCGACCGACGCGACCAAAGGATATTATGCCAAGATCGGGCTGACGCCTTTCGTGGGCCTCAACTCCTCGACGGGCACCGGCCTGCAATCCACCGGTGACCTGCGCGGCTATTTCGGCTTTGGCGCCGATGACCGTTTCGTGCTGGCTGGACGGGCACAATACGGCATCGTTGTGGGGTCCTCGCTCGAAGAGACCCCGCGTGATTATCTGTTCTACTCGGGCGGTGGCGGCACCGTGCGCGGCCAACCCTACCAGTCATTGGGCGTCACCAAGCTCGAAGACGGCACGCTCAAGACCGGTGGCACCGAATTTGCGGGGCTTTCGGGCGAATTCCGCATGGGTATTACCGAAAGCATCGGCGCGGTGGCCTTCTATGACATGGGCTGGGTCGGTGATGACGGCACGGGAGACTGGCAATCCGGCGCGGGTCTGGGCCTGCGCTACAAGACCGGCATCGGTCCGATCCGTCTGGATGTGGCCGCACCGGTTGATGGGGATACGGGCGAGGGCGTGCAGCTTTACGTCGGTTTGGGGCAGGCATTCTGATGATGAAGAAACTTGCAATCGCACTGGTCGCGCTCTGGCCGCTTACGGGCTTTGCGCAGGAGACGACGACCACCCAATCGGCGGATGGTCAGTCCACGACCACCCAGACCGAGGATGGCACCACCGTCAAGACCACCGGTAGTGACACGTCTGATGAGTCCAAGCGTGACCGCTCCTATCTGACCGGCCTGATCGAGGACAAGCTCTCGGGCGAGGGGCGCACGATCCGTCTGGACGGGTTCAAGGGGGCACTGTCCTCGCGCGCGACTTTCGACAAGCTGACGATTTCCGATGATCAGGGGCCGTGGCTCGTGATTAACAATGCGGGGCTTTCGTGGAACCGCTCGGCCATTCTGCGCGGCAATATCGACATCAAGGAGCTTTCGGCCAGCTCGATCGAGCTGACCCGCCTGCCTGCGGCGCAGGAAGGCGTCGAGGTGCCCGATGCCGAGGCCAAGCCCTTCTCGCTGCCCGATCTTCCGGTGTCGCTGAATGTCGACAAGCTGGATGTGGGCGAGGTGAAGCTGGGCGAGGCGATTCTGGGCGAGCCGATCACCTTCAAGGTCAACGGATCGCTCGGGCTCGCGGATGGCTCCGGCAAGGCCAAGCTGGTGGTGGACCGCACCGATGATGTCGAGGGCCAGTTCTCGCTCAATGCCGCCTATTCGAATGATGACCAGACCCTGTCGCTGGACCTCCTGACCAAGGAAGGCAAGGGCGGGCTCGTGTCGAAGAAACTGGGCCTGCCGGGCGCGCCTGCGGTGACGCTGGCGGTGTCGGGTGATGGTCCGCTGAGCGATTTCTCGGCCGATATGGCGCTCTCGACCGATGGTCAGCAGCGTCTGACGGGCAAGGTGGTGCTGGGCCAGACCCAAGGCGAGGACGGCACCGACAAGACCTTCAAGGCGACTCTGTCGGGCGATGTGACCCCGATGCTGGAGCCCGAATATCACGACTTCTTCGGCAAGAATATCTCGCTGGATGTGGAGGGCGTGTCCAAGGCTTCGGGCGAGACCGATATCAACCAGCTCTCGCTCGATGCGCAGGCCGTGGATGTGAAGGGCTCGCTGGCGCTGGCGGCGGGTGGCTTGCCGGACCGCTTCGATCTGGATCTCAATCTGGGGCTCGATACCGGCGAGCCGGTCGTGCTGCCTGTGACAGGGGCCCAGACCACGCTGCAGGATGCCTCGCTGAAACTCAGCTATGACAAGGCCGATGGCGATAACTGGACGCTGACGGGGATTGTCGATGCGCTGAAAAGCCCGACCGTCTCTCTGGACAAGGTGAATCTGGATGGCGCGGGCACGATCACGCAGGATGCCGATGCACCGGCTGTGGCGGGCAATGTGACCTTTGACACGCAGGGCATCGCGATGGGCGATCCGGCGCTGGCCGAGGCTGTGGGACCTGCTCTGACGGGGCGCACCGATTTTGCATGGACCAAGGGCAGTCCGATCAAGCTGACCACCCTGCGGGTGGCGGGGCGCGATTACGGGCTGGAAGGGGATGTCTCCTTCGAGAACCCGACCGAAGGTCTGGTGATCACCACCGATGCACAGATCCGCCATGACAATCTGGCGCGTTTGGCGCAGATTTCGGGGCGCGATCTCTCGGGCTCGATCCTTGGTGCGGTGAAGGGCAGCTTTACGGTGCTTAGCGGCGCCTTTGACGCCGATGTGGATGTGACGGGACAGGATATCGCCATTGGTCAGCCGCAGGCGGATGCAGCCCTTGCGGGCCAGTCGAAGATCGTGATCTCGGCCAAGCGTGACGAGAACGGTCTCGTGCTGCGCAATTTCTCGGCGGATGCCAAGGCGCTGACGGCCAAGGCCTCGGGGTCGCTTGCCACCGGCAATGCGGATGTAACGGCCACGGCTTCGGCCAATCTGAACGTGCTGGGCGCGGGCTATGGTGGTGCGGTCGATCTGAACGCGCATTATACCGAAGGCGGAGAGGGCCGCCGCGTGGTGCTTAATGCCACCGGCAACGGCGTGGCCGTGGGCCAGCCGCAGCTGAACAAATTCCTGCAGGGCAAAACGGTAATCGACCTGAATGCGCTGGAGAAAGACGGCGACATCTCGCTCGACCAGTTCAATATCTCGAACCCCAATCTGAAGGCCACGGGCTCCGGCGCGCTGAAGGACGGGCAAGGACAGATCGATCTGAACCTGACGAGCGATCTGTCGGGCTTGGGGGCGCCTTACCGCGGCAAGATCACCGCCGATGCAGCGGTGAAGGAGCGCGCGGATGGCCGCCTGATCACGCTCAAGGCCAATGCCGCCAATGTGGCGGTGGGTCAGTCTCAGGCCGATAAGCTTCTGGCGGGCAATTCCGCGCTGGAACTGGCGGTCCTGCAGAACGGCACGGATATCGAGCTGCAGAAATTCACCCTTTCGAACCCGCAGCTGAGCGCCGATGCCAGCGGCACGGTGACCTCGGGCGCGCGCAAGATCGATCTGAATGCGCGGCTGGCCAATACCGCCCTTCTGGCACCGGGTTTCCCCGGTCCACTGACGGTGAAGGGGCAGGTGACCGATAATGGCAGCCAGTATGGTGTGAATATCTCGGCGAATGGACCGGGCAACACCGATGCCACGGTCACCGGCACGCTGGCGTCCGATTTCGGCACGGCCAATCTGGCGGTGAAGGGCGGCACGCAATCGGCGCTGGCCAATGCGTTTATCTCGCCGCGCTCGGTCGAGGGGCCGCTGCGCTTCGATCTGGACCTGAACGGGCCACTGGCGCTCAATTCGCTGTCGGGCACCGTCTCGGGGCAGGGGCTGCGGTTCAGTGCGCCGACGCTGTCGCTGGCGCTGGAAGGGATCAATGTGGATGCCCAGCTGGGCAATGGCCGCGTAAACCTGACCACCAGCGCCAATTTCCAGGAAGGTGGCACGGTGAAAGTGTCGGGCCCGATCACGCTTTCGGCGCCCTATAATAGCGATCTGACCATTGCGCTGGACCGCGCGCGCTTCCGTGACCCGAACCTCTATGACACCCGTGTCACGGGGCAGCTGGGGATCAATGGCGCGCTGACCGGCGGGGCGAAGATCGCGGGCAAGCTCGCGCTCTCGGATACCGAGATCCGCGTGCCCTCGACCGGCCTTGGCGGGGTGGAATCCATTCCCGATATCACCCATGTGGCGGAATCCGCGGCCTCGCGCGCCACGCGGGCCAAGGCGGGTGTGCTCGAGACCGAAAGCGAGAGCTCGGGAGGGTCTTCGGTGGCCTTCCCGCTCGATATTACCATCTCGGCGCCCAACCAGCTGTTCGTGCGCGGACGCGGGCTCGATGCCGAACTGGGTGGCCAGCTGCGGATTACCGGCACCACGGCCAATGTTATCCCGATCGGCAGTTTCGAGCTGGTGCGCGGGCGGCTTGATGTGCTCAATCAGCGCTTCACGCTCGATAACGGCTCCATCGCGCTGCAGGGCGAGTTTGTGCCCTATATCGATTTCTCGGCGACCACGACGAAGAATGACTACGCGATCACGCTGGGGATCTCGGGGGAGGCGACCTCGCCCGATCTGGATGTGACCTCTTCGCCGGAGCTGCCGCAGGAAGAGGTGCTGGCACAGCTGCTGTTCGGGCAGGGGCTGAACAATATCTCGGCGCTGCAGGCGGCAGAGCTTGCGTCCGCTGTGGCGACGCTGGCCGGACGCAACGATAACGGGATCATGTCCAAGCTGCGCAATAGCACGGGGCTCGATGATCTGGATGTCGGCACCGATAGCGATGGCAATGCCACCGTGACCGCCGGCAAATATATCTCGGACAAGATCTACACCGATGTCGAGCTGGGCTCTTCGGGCCAGACCGAGATCAATCTCAATCTCGATCTGACCAAAACCATCACGGCCAAAGGTTCGGTCGGGTCGGATGGCGATAGCGGGATCGGCGTCTATCTGGAGAAAGACTACTGAAAAGGGGCCTTCGGGCCCCTTTTTCATTCCGTCTGTTCGGGTAGCGGTTTGGTAGAGCCGGTGCGCTCCTTGCGCAATTCGGCATTGAAGGCGGCGCCGAACAGGATCGCGAAGGCCGAGAGATAGAGCCACAGCAAAAGCGCAATGACCGCCCCAATGGAGCCATACAGTTTGGAATAGCTGGCGAAATTGCTGAGATAGAAGGTCAGCCCGTAGCTGGCCGCTCCCCAGACCAGCGTGGCGATCACCGCGCCCAGCGTAAACAGCTTCTCGCGCGGGCGGCCCATTTTGCGCGGGCCGTAGCGGTAAAGAATGCCCAGCACCGTCAGCATCAGAAGGAACATCGCAGCCCAGGGCAAGCCGGAGAGCATCAGGTTGGTCAGCGCCATCAGCGCCGGATTGCTGTGGAAGGGCAGGACGTTGAGAAAGACCGGCACGGCCACAATGGTGGCCAGCGCCACGATCATCACCGCGACCAGCGCCATCGTCATGAAATAGGCGAAGAACAGGCTCCAGATCGTATTGCGCGGCTTTACCCCGTGGATCACGTTCAGTCCGAGCACCAATGCGCCCACGCCTGCGCGTGCCGAAAACAGCGTGATGGCCAGTGAGACGATCGTGCCCCAGCCGATGGAGGAATTGGTCGAGATCAGCCAGCTCTGGATTTGTGCGTAAAGCAGGTTCCATGCCTGCGGCGGAATGAAATTATCGGCCACCGCCAGATAGGTGCGGATGGTGTTGGCATCGGCGAAGGCGGTCCAGATCGCAATGGTGGCCGACACACCCGGAAAGACTGCGAACATCGCATAGAAGGCCACGCCCGCCGCGATCAGCCCGATATTGGCATTTGCCAGTCGTCCGACCAGCTGTGCCGTGAATCTCCACGAAAGGCTCAGGATATGGGGGGAAATGACGGCCACAGTGTCTCCTTTTCGCTTGTTAGCTAAGCGGCAAGACAGGTTTTGGGCAATGGGTCGGAGAAAATCTGTCTGACGCATTGCCCTTTTGGTCACGGTTTCGTATCCAAACTCCAATCGTCAGGACCCGGGTGCGACTCCCGGGTGGCTCTTCCGGCCGCCGATCCGCCGGAGAAACCCGTTAAAAAACGAACCGAAGATTCCGTGAAGCCCGCAAGATCCGCAGGCCGAGACGGTTAGGATATGACATGAACCTTGATGCTTATCGCAAATCTTGGGTCGGCAGCTTGCGTGCAGACGTGCTGTCGGGCCTTGTTGTGGCGCTGGCGCTGATCCCCGAAGCCATCGCCTTTTCCATTATCGCCGGTGTGGACCCCAAAGTGGGTCTCTATGCCAGCTTCTCCATTGCCGTGATCACCGCCATCGTGGGCGGCCGTCCGGGGATGATCTCGGCGGCCACCGCCGCCACCGCCGTCCTGATGGGCAGCCTCGTACGCGACCACGGGCTGGAATATCTGCTGGCGGCTACCGTGCTGGCGGGTCTGATCCAGATCCTGATCGGCGTCAGCCGTGTGAGCTTCGTGATGCGATTTGTCTCGAAATCGGTGATGACCGGTTTTGTGAACGCGCTGGCGATCCTCATCTTCATGGCGCAGATCCCCGAGATGGATCCGTCGAGAGTGCCGATGTTCACCTTTGTGGTGATTGCGGTGGCCTTGGCGATCATCTACATCCTGCCGCGCTTCACCAAGGCGGTTCCCTCGCCGCTGGCGGCGATCGTGATCCTCACGGCCTGTTCCATCGGCTTCGGGTGGGATGTGCGCACCGTGGGCGATATGGGCAAGCTGCCCGATGCGCTGCCGGTCTTCCTGCTCCCCGATGTGCCGTTCAACCTCGAGACACTGAAGATCATCTTCCCCTATGCGCTGGGGGTGGCCGTGGTCGGGCTTCTGGAAAGCCTGATGACGCAGAATCTGATCAATGACCTGACGGATACGAAATCCTCGCGCAATCAGGAATGTGTGGGGCAGGGCATCGCCAACGGTATTACCGGTTTCATCGGTGGTATGGCAGGCTGTGCGATGATCGGCCAGTCGATGATCAATATCAAATCCGGCGGTCGCGGGCGTCTGTCGACGTTGGTGGCGGGCGTGATGCTGCTGATCTTCTGTGTAGTGCTGGGCCCGTGGGTCAGCCAGATCCCGATGGGGGCGCTGGTGGCGATCATGATCATGGTGTCGATCGGCACGTTCAGCTGGTCCTCGATCCGCGATCTGGCGACCCATCCCAAGACCTCGAGCGCGGTGATGCTGGCCGTGGTGGTTGTGGTTGTGGCGACCCATAACCTTGCCATCGGTGTGTTGGTGGGTGTGCTGCTATCGGGCTGCTTCTTTGCGGCCAAGATCGCGCGCCAGTTCCATCTGACATCCGAGCTGTCGTCCGACGGGCGCGTGCGCACCTATCGGGTGCACGGGCAGCTCTTCTATGGTGCCACGGAAGATTTCATGGCAGCCTTCGATTTCCACGAGACGCTGGATCGGGTGGTGATCGATGTGACCGATGCCAAGATCTGGGATCTTTCGGCGGTTTCTGCTGTTGATATGGCGGTGCTGAAATTCCGCCGTGACGGGGCGGAGGTCGAGCTGGTCGGGATGGACCGGATGTCGGAGAGCCTTGTCGGGCGTCTGGGGCAGGCCGATAAACTCGGTGCCGATGCGGCGCTTTCGGGCCATTAAGGAGAAGAGAATGGACAAAAAGATCATCTCTTTCGTCGACGGATCGCATTATTCCGCGAGCGTGTGCGACTATACCGCCTGGGCGATGGCGCGGCTGGGCGCACCGGCCGAGCTCGTTCATGTGCTAGGTCGTGCGCCCGAACCCAAGGAGGATCTGTCGGGGACGATCGCGCTTGGCGCGCGCTCGTCGCTGATGGAACAGCTGGCCACCATCGATGCACAGCGCGCCAAGCTTGTCTCGCAGCGGGGCCGTGCAATCCTCGAGGATGCACAGGCGCGGGTGATCGAGGCCGGTGGCACCGGAGTAACCACCCAGCTGCGCAATGGCGAGCTTCTGGATGCGGTGACCGAGCGCGAGGCGGAAGCCCGCGTCATGATCATCGGCAAACGCGGCGATCAGGCCGATATCGCGATGGACCATCTGGGCTCCAATCTCGAGCGGGCAATCCGCTCGAGCAAGGTGCCGGTGCTGGTAGCCAACCGTGCCTTTTCGCCGGTGGCCAAGGTGGCCATCGCCTATGATGGCGGGGTCTCGGCCAAGCGGGCGATGGCCGTGCTGGCCACCTCGCCGATCTTCACCGACCTGGAGGTGCAGGTGGTGTCGGTGGGCGAAGGGGCCGAGGCTAAAGCCCGCGAGGGCTGCGCGATGCTCGAAGGGTCGGGCCTGAAGACCCGTCCCGTGTCCATCGAGGGCGAGCCCGAGAAAGCGCTGGTGAAACATATCGAGAGTGACGGGATCGATATGATCGTGATGGGGGCCTACGGCCATTCGCGTATCCGCTCCTTCATCATCGGCTCGACCACCACCGCTTTGATCCGCGCCTGCAAGGTGCCGGTGCTGCTGATGCGCTAATCACGCATTCGCGACAGATCACACCCAAAAAAACGGGGCGCGTCACGGAACGGTGGCGCGCCTTTTTCGTTGTCTAGGTGAAACGCATGGAGGGCTGTGCGGTGCGGGACTTCCGCGCCCGGCCCGTAACCAGAGGAGACCATTTCATGGACAACGTTCTGCAAGTCAAACCCAAAGCCGAAAAAGTGAATACGGGTGTCGAAGGCAAGAAAGTCATGGCCAAAGCCGTGAACCAGGTTGCGTCCGACGTTTATAAGCTGGCGATCAAAACTCAGTTCTATCACTGGAATGTAGAGGGCCCGCTGTTCCGTCCGCTGCACCTTCTGACCGAGGAGCAATATGGCGAGTTGTTCGAGAGCGCCGATGTCATTGCCGAACGCGTGCGCGCACTGGGCGAGCTGGCACCGATGAACCTCAAGCAACTCAACGCCTTCTCGCAGCTGGACGAGCTGGATGGCAAGCCCACGGCGGAAGAGATGATTGCCGATCTGGTGAAAGATCATGAGGCGATTGCTGCCCGCATTCAGGATGTGATCGAGCTGGCCGACGAGCATAACGACCACGCCACCGACGATCTTCTGGGTGGCGTTGCCGGTCAGCACGAGAAAATGGCATGGATGCTCCGTTCGCATCTTGCGAAATAAGCGGAGCGGATCTGCGATGGAAAACCGGGCATCAAGCCCGGTTTTTTTATGCCTTGAGGAGGCTGCCGCAAGGGCGCCCTAATTATGTGGCGCTTTGATTGTGCCATGCGGATAGCATAAAGCCCCGGCCTGAAGACCGGGGCTCTGGCGGCAGTGCCGTGAGTGTTATTTCAGGCGCTCGACAACCGCGTCCGAGAAGAGATCGACAAGGGCATTGTAATAGACCGGATCATCGACCGTAAGTGCCGTGGCATCGGTGCCCTCGGGCAGGGAGACAGCGATATTGGGGAAGCCGACATCCAGGTCATAGTGATCGAATTTGGCGTTGTCGGTGGCGGAATAGACGTTGATTTGCGCGCCCATCTTGGTGTCGCCGATATCCGCCAGATGATCCCAGGTGCTGGCAACTTCTGCGCTCGTGATGTCGACCTTGATGCTGGAGCCGAGCTTTTCTGCGTCATAGGCGGGACCCAGATCCGCGATGATCTGCGTCTCGACATCGGCAGCCATCTTTTCATAGAAAGCCGTTGCGGCCGGATCCGTCACGCCCTCGATATCGGTCGTCACGTTGACGCTGTTGACGGGGCCGGATGCGGCGAAAGCAGCGCCTGCGGAAAGCGCGAGCGCACTGGTCAGAGCAAGGATGCGTTTCATTCGTTTTCTCCATTTACGCGGCCCTCATCGGGGTCGCTCATATGGCAGATCAACGCGGATTGTCCGAAGCGGTTCCCCTAAGGAAGACGGCGGTGCGAAAGAACGGGCGGCTTTATGCCGATGAAATAAAATGAAAAAGCCCCGGACGCGATGCCGGGGCTTTGGAGTTGATTGATAGATGGCTCAGGCCAGAAGAGTTTCGGTCGAGCTGAAGAACATGGCCTGACTCACCGCCGATTGAACCTGTGTCTCGGTATAGGGCTTGGTGATCAGGAAGGCCGGTTCGGGGCGTTCACCCGTCAGCAGACGTTCCGGGAAGGCGGTGATGAACACGACCGGCAGATTGTCGAACTGGCCGAGGATGTCGTTGACAGCATCGATCCCCGAGGAGTTGTCGGCCAGCTGGATGTCCGCCAGAATAAGATCGGGCTTCTCGCGCGCGGCAAGTTCCACGGCCTCGGTACGGGTACGGGCAATGCCGGTTACCTGATGGCCGAGTTCTTCGACGATCGCGCGGATGTCCATCGCGATGATAGCTTCATCCTCGATGATCATGACCTTGCCAGCGACCGAGTTCTCCATCTCGCGCAGAGCGATTTCGACCAGTTCTTCGGCCTCGGCAGTCTCGATCTGCATGATCGACCCGACTTCCTCGAAACGGAACCCCTCGATCGTATGCAAGAGAAGCGCCTCGCGGGTATTGGGCGTCAGGCTCGCCATGTGGTCCTGCGCGCGCATCTCCAGGCTGCCTGTGGCTTCGTCCAGCGGCGCGCCTGCGGAGGCCCAGACCAGATGGAAGGCATGGAACAAAGCGACCTTCGGATCCGTTTCCTGTTTGAAGATACCATCCTCGGCCAGAATGGCCTCAAGGGTCGCCGCCGCGTAGCGATCACCCGTGTCTTGGCTCCCCGTCAGCGCACGCGCGTAACGGCGCAGGTAAGGCAGGTTCGCAGCGATTGCGCCGGCGATATCGGTGGGCATGTAAAAACTCCCAAATTTTCGTTTTCCAAGGAACCAACGTCATTGTGCCGCGTTTGGTTCCATGTAAAAACAGCTGTGATCGGAACCATAGGTATGACCAACGAAATGGCTGACGACAAGTCGCGAGCCAGCATAAAGGAGCAGATCAATCAGAACCTGAAGAAAGCTTTCGACCAGGCGCTGAATGAGGATGTTCCCGATCGCTTTAAAGATCTGCTGGCACAATTACGTGCAAAGGAGGGCGACAAATGACTTCGCCCTCCTCTGACACCAAAACGATCCTTGATCCGCGCGACGAGTTGCCAGAGCACCTGCCAGCCCTGCGGGCCTTTGCGATGTCGCTGACGCGCAACTCGGCGACTGCGGATGACCTCGTGCAGGATACGATTGTGAAAGCATGGTCGAATATCGAGAAATTTCAGGTGGGCACCAACATGCGCGCTTGGCTTTTTACGATCCTGCGCAACACGTTCTATTCTGACCGCCGCAAGCGCAAACGCGAAGTGGCCGATCCGGACGGTGTGCATGCCGCAGCCTTGTGCGAACGGCCCGCCCATGACGGGCGGCTGGCAATGAACGATTTCATGGTGGCCTTCGATCAGCTGACGCCGGAACATCGCGAAGTGCTTATTCTCGTGGGGGCATCGGGATTCTCCTATGAGGAAGCGGCCGAGACCATGGGGGTTGCCGTCGGCACCGTCAAAAGCCGTGCCAACCGCGCTCGCGCGCGACTGGCCGAAATGTTGAAGCTGGAAGAGGGCGAAGACATCCTCTCCGGTATGGATGCCACATCGCTGGCGGTAATTGGTAAATCTGGGACTGCCGCTGCATGACACGAAAAGAAGGATCGACGGGGTCGTTCATCGACCGCCTCGGTGTGCGCCTTGCGATCTTTCTCGCAGTGGCTCTGTTCCCGCTACTGCTGATCTCGGCCATCCAGTCCAACTCGCTGCTTCAGGAAGCGCGGGCGCGGTCCGAGGCCGCGTTGATGGGGGAAACATTGCAGGCTGTGACAGGCGAGACCCGCCTGTTGCAGCAGGCGCAGGCCGAGGCACGGTTCCTCGCCTATACCTTGCCACCATTCCTCAACGATATGGATGCGTGCAGCGCGCAGATGCGCAAGGCGGTGGAGGCCGATCCCGCGCTGTCGCTTGCGGCGTTTGTCGACAAGAACGGGCAGATGGAATGTTCATCGCGCAATGTGACCTATGATTTTTCCAAAGATGAGCATGTCCAGGGCATCCTGCCGTTGGAAACGCCCAGCTTTGTGCTCAATCCGCACGGGCCTGTCTCCGGTACTGCAGTGATCGGCGCGACCCATCCGGTCTATAGCGTGGATGGCGAGAAGCTCGGTTTCGTCTCGCTGAGCTTGCCGCATTCCTCGGTGCTCCATAAGGAAAGCGAGCCCGATACTCTCGGGTATGACGTTGATAACGCGCTGGTTATCATGACGTTCGATGCCAATGGTTCGGTGCTCACATCGTCGGGTGACCTGAAAAAAGCGCAGACTTATCTGCCCGCGCACCGTGCGCTGAAAGCGCTGGCCGGCCCTAATGCTCTGACCTTCACAGCCCGTTCCAATTCGGGGCAGGAGCGGGTCTATTCCGTGCTCGAGCTTCTGCCGGGGCAGCTATACGCTATGGGAAGCTGGCCCGCAAAATCGTCGATCTCGATGAACCCCGTGGCGGATGTTTCCCCCATCCTTGTGCCGACCCTGATGTGGCTGGCCAGCCTGCTTGTGGCCTATTTTGCTATGCAAAAGCTGGTGATCGGCCATGTGAAGCGGCTGTCACGGGCCTTGCGTGGTTTTGCTTCCGGATCGCGTCGCGTTGGCAACCTGAACTATGCGGGGGCGCCGAAGGAAATTCAGGATCTGGCACTCTCCTACGAGAAGATGACCGAGACGATCCTGCATGATGAGGCCGAGCTGGAGGATATGATCCACCATCAGGAAGTGCTTCTGCGTGAGGTCCATCACCGCGTGAAGAACAATCTTCAGCTGATCGCCTCGATCATTTCGATGCAGATCCGCAAGGCGCGCTCGCCCGAGACCAAAGAGCTTATGAAGGGCCTTCAGGAGCGGGTCATCAGCTTGGCGACGATTCACCGCGGGCTTTACCAGACCTCGGGTCTGACCGACATCACGGCCAACGAGCTGCTGCCCGATATCGTGAGGCAGATCTCCGCGCTGGCTACGGGGCCGGAACGGCGCATCGATGTAAACTGTCACGTTGACGAGATCCGCCTGACGCCGGATCAGGCCGTGCCGCTTTCGTTGCTGCTGACAGAAGCGATGACCAATGCGATGAAATACGCTGGCACGAAAGACGGGTCGCGTCCCGATTTGCAAATCTCGCTTTGCAAGATAGGGGGCGGATATGTGCGGCTGGCGCTTGAGAACTCGATGGATCCCGATGCCGAACTCGCCTCACCGGATAAAAGCTCCGGTTTGGGGTCGCAGCTGTCGCAGGCCTTCGTGCAACAACTCAACGGCGAGCTGAAATCGGGAGCCGAGGCGGATCGTTATCGCCTGACGGCCGAGTTCAAGCTGGCCGAGTTGCAGGAAGCCGAGCTCCGTCATGCGCGCGATGACGAAGACGATGAAGAGGATGACGAATAAGGGGCCAGTAGGCCCCTTATTTCTTGGCGAGCGCGGTTTTCAGGCGCTCGAAGCTTGCCTTGGTGTTCTTAATTTCCGATTCGGCAATGAAAGCATCGAGCGCGGGCCAGACCTTGATCGCCTTATCGACCACCGGGTCCGATCCAGCGGCATAGAGCCCTGCCTGAATCATCATCTCGGCCTTGTCATAGGCCCCCATCAGGCGGCGGGCCTCCTTGATGAGTTCGTTTTCCTGCGGCGTTGCGGCATCGGGCAGGGACCGCGAGACCGAGCGCAGCAGATCGATCGCCGGAAACCGCCCGCGTTCGGCGATCTTGCGGTCCATCACAACGTGGCCGTCCAGCGTTCCGCGCAGGATATCGGCCACCGGCTCTTCCATATCCGAGCCAGGCACGAGGACCGAGAAAACCGCCGTGATATCGCCCGCCCCCTCGGGACCGGGCCCCGAGCGTTCGGCAAGCCCCATGATCTGCTGTGAGGTGGAAGGCGGGAAGCCACGCAGGGTGGCCGCCTCGCCACCCGCCAGTGCGACTTCACGATGGGCCTCGGCAAAGCGGGTAATACTATCGGCCAGAAACAGCACATGCTGCCCTTTGTCACGGAAATGCTCGGCCACGGTCATCGCGGCCATCGCGCAGCGACGGCGGACCAGAGGCGACTGGTCCGAGGTTGCGGCGACGATGATCGAGCGCGCCATCCCTTCCGGCCCGAGAACCTTTTCCACGAATTCGCGCAATTCACGGCCGCGTTCACCGATCAGGGCGATCACGGCGACATCCGCTTCCACACCTTTTGCAAAATTGGCCAGAAGCGAGGATTTGCCCACGCCGGAACCGGCGAAGAGGCCTATCCGCTGCCCCTTGACCAGAGGAAGGAGCGTGTTGAAGACGGCCAGTCCAGTTTCAAGGCGGCTACCCAGCCGGCGGCGTTGGGCCGCGGCAGGGGGGCGGGCGCGGATATTACGCTCAATCGCGCCGCGCATCAGCGGCTGACCATCCAGCGGATTTCCGAACGGGTCGATGATTCGACCGATCCACGAACTGTCGGGAGAAATTCCGGTCTGTCCGAGAAGATCGACGCGATCATCTATCGCAAGCCCGTCTGCCGCCCCATCGGCCAGGAGTTTGACGTGATCGGGTTCGAGAGCGAGAACTTCGGCGCCGATCTTCAACCCTGACTGGCAGATGATTTCAGCGCGATCTCCAAGGGTTGCAACGCGCGATAGGCCTGTTGCCTCGATCACACCCTGCCCGACGCGACTGATCCTGCCCACCGTATGGACTGCGCCAAAGTCCGAAATTGACGAGCGCAGCAAGTCCAAATCTGCATAAGCCATTCTGGCCTCCAATCGTTTTCTAAATGTTTTTTAATGAATCACTCTTAAGCCTTGGTTGAAATCTGAGAGGAGAAACCTCCGTGTTCGAAAAAATCGATGTGATGAATATGGCTGAGTCGATGGCACGCCATGCCGCTCAGCGCCAATCCGCAGTTTCGCGGAACATGGCGAATGCCGACACGCCCGACTACAAGGCGCAGGACGTGACGCCCTTCGCCGAGACCTATCAGGAAGAGGTCGCGATGCCGATGAAGGCAACGCGCTCCGGCCATATCGGTGCGGATAATCTGGTGACATCGCAGACGGTGACCCGCAGCGATTCCGGCACGGCGTCTCCTAATGGCAATACGGTCTCGCTGGAAGACGAGATGGTTAAGGCGGTCGAAACAAAGCGTCAGCACGATCTTGCGTTAACCATATACAAATCAACTTTGAACATTCTGAGAACAAGCGTTGCACGGAGCTGATCATGACTGATTTTGGCGATTCTTTTTCTCTTTCCGCATCGGGCATGAAGGCTCAGGCGCAGCGCCTGCGTTATGTCTCGGAAAATATCGCGAATGCGGATACGCCCGGCTATCACCGCAAACTCACCGAGTTCAAACAGGTGATGGAAGATGGCGGGGCGACAGGTAAAGTCGAACTCGGGAAGGTCGATCTGGATCGCAGCGACCTCAAGCAGATCTATGATCCGGGCAATCCGCTTGCCGACGCGAATGGCTACTATGACGGGTCGAATGTCGATCTGGTCGTCGAGATCGCTGACGCGCGAGAGGCGCAGCGCAGTTACGAAGCAAATATCAAAATGTTCGACCAGACGAGGCAGATGTCCTCGGCTCTGCTCGATATTCTACGCCGCTAACCCCTAGGAGAAGTCTAGAATGGACGTAAAATCATCCCTCGCCTTGCAGGGCTATGCCCAAGGTCGCTCGGCCGCGCAACTCGGGGCGGAGAAAGATCAGTCAGGCGCATCTTCTGCGAGCGAGAATCCGTTTGCCGCATTGGCGACCGACTTTGTCGATACGGTCAAGAATGGCGAGGAAACCGCCAAGGCCGCGATGACCGGTGATGCTGATCCCCACCAGCTGGTTCAGGCGCTGTCGCAGACCGAGCTGGCCGTGGAGGCGGCGGTGACCCTGCGGAATAAAGTCGTTGAGGCTTATCAGGAAATCCTGAGGATGCCGGTGTAATTATGAATGACGTCATCTTCTTCGATACATTGCGCGAGGCATTATGGGTCGCTGTGATGATTGCCGCCCCCATGCTGGCCGTCGCCCTGATTGCCGGTGTCGCGATCGGTCTCTTTCAGGCGCTGACCTCGGTGCAGGAGATGACACTGACCTTCGTTCCCAAGGTCGGGGCGATGCTCATCGTATTCTGGGTGTCGATGTCCTTCATGTCGGAACGGTTGGTCGATTTCTTCACGGCAGACATCATTCCTTTGATTGCGGGGAGCTGACCCATGGATAATGCGATTTATGCGGCGCTGACCCGTCAGTCGGGTCTGATGAACGAGATGAACGTGGTGGCGAATAATATCGCCAACGTCTCCACAACAGGCTTCCGCAAGGAAGGTGTCATCTTCGCGGAATATGTGGCGGATCTCGACGGGGCGGAACCGTCGCTTTCGATGGCCTATGGCAACGGGCGCGAGATATCGACCCTGCAGGGGGGGGTGACCGCAACGGGCAATAATTTCGACTTCGCGATCCAGGGGGATGGCTATTTCATGGTCGAGACGCCGCAGGGCAACGCCTTGACCCGTGCGGGGAATTTCGTGCCTTCGGCCGAAGGGATCTTGCAGAACCAGGATGGTTATCCGGTGCTTGATTCGGGCGGTGGCCCGATCTTTGTGCCCTCGGAGGGCGAGCTGTCGATGGCACAGGATGGCACGATGTCGGTCAATGGTGAACCTATTGCCCAGCTCGGCATTTACGACCCCGCCGATCCGGCTGCGATGACCCATTCGGGCGGAACGCTGTTCTATCCGGAAGGGGGAGCACAAGCGCAGGAGTTTCCGCAGGTCCTTCAAGGATTTGTTGAGGAATCGAATGTAGACCCGATCACAGAGGTCGCGCGCATGGTCGAAGTGCAGCGTGCCTATGAGATGGGACAGAAATTCCTAGATCGCGAAGATGAACGCATCCGTAGCGTGATATCGACGCTGACGAAGTAAGGAGAAGCCTTATGCGTGCTCTACAGATTGCCGCCACCGGGATGAGCGCTCAACAGATGCGTGTTGAGGTCATTTCGAACAACCTCGCGAATATGTCGACGACCGGCTACAACGCCCGTCGTGCCGAATTTGCCGATCTGACCTACCAGCAATTGACCCGTCCCGGCACGATCAGTGCCAGTGATGGCTCCGTGGTGCCCTCGGGGGTGCAGCTGGGTCTCGGTGTGCGGCCGACGGCTGTGACGCAGATCCTCGAGCAGGGGTCTCTTGTGAGCACCGGCGGCGATCTGGATGTCGCAATCGACGGTATCGGGTATCTCGAGGTCGAGATGCCCTCGGGCGTGTCGGCCTATACGCGTGATGGCGGGCTAAAACGCTCCGCAGATGGCGAGATTGTCACTTCGGACGGCTATGTCGTAGTTCCGGGGATCACGATCCCCGATGATGCGACCTCGGTTGCCATCAATACTTCCGGCGAGGTCTATGCCTATTTCAGCGATCAGGTTCAGCCGCAGATGATGGGGCAGCTGACCCTTGCCAACTTCACCAACAAAAAGGGCCTCGAGGCGATCGGGTCGAACCTCTTCCTCGAGACGGGCGCCTCCGGTCCGCCGGTTGTAGGTGAGCCGGGTCAGGATGGTCTGGGGACTTTGCGTCAGGGCTATCTGGAAGAGAGCTCCGTCGATCCCGTGCGTGAGATCACCGAGCTGATCAAGGCGCAACGAGGTTACGAGTTGAATTCCAAGGTTATTTCGGCAGCCGACCAGATCCTGAGTGCGACGGTACAGGTGCGCTGATGCGTAGCCTTCTTCCGTTTCTCGCGGTCCTGGCGGCGGTCACCGCAACCGGCCTTCAGGCAGAGGTGGTGGTGGCGACGCGCACGTTACGGGCGCAGACGGTGCTTGCCCCCGAAGATCTCGGGATTGCCGATATGGATGTGCCGGGCGCCATCGTTGATCCTATCGATGCCGTCGGGCTCGAGACCCGTGTCGCGATCTATGCCGGTCGTCCGATCCGTCCAGAACATTTGAGCGCGCCAGCGATTATCGAGCGGAATCAGACCGTATCGCTCGCTTATAACCGCGGCTCTCTGACGATTATTACAGAAGGGCGTGCGCTCGAGCGCGCGGCTATCGGAGACAGTATCCGCGTGATGAATGTCTCTTCCCGCACCACCGTTTCGGCCACGATTTCGGCGGATGGAACCGCCTATGTGAACAAGGACTGATTGTTATGCGCCGCCTGACCCTTCTTTTGATGACCCTTTCGATCCTTGGCTGCCAGCGTCTTGGCGAAGTCGGTCGGACGCCGGATCTGACGCCGGTCGAGAATACGAATGAATATTTTGCCATGAACACGATCCCGATGCCGGAATTGCCCGAAGACCGTTCGCCGGTATCGCAAGCGTCGCTCTGGTCGGGAACGCCGAAATCGCTTCTGGGCGACCGTCGCGCTGCGCGCAAAGGCGATATCATGACGGTGGTTATCGAGATCGACGATAGCGCCAATTTCTCGAATTCGAGCGATCGTAGCCGGTCCGAATCGCAGTCGATGGGCATTCCGTCGCTCTTCGGTATCCCGGAGCAAATCAACAAGGCGCTGCCGGATGGCGCGAGTATGGATAGCGCGGTTTCCACCAATTCCAGCTCGTCTTTCAATGGTGATGGCAATGTCTCGCGCAACGAGCAATTAACCCTGCGGATTGCCGCAACCATCATCGACGTGCTCCCAAATGGCGTTCTGCGGGTGCAGGGCAGTCAGGAGGTCCGGGTAAATTACGAGGTGCGCGAGCTGATCGTGACCGGATATGTCCGCCCCGAGGATATCAGCCGCCAGAACGAGATTACCTATGACAAGATCGCAGGTGCCCGGATCTCCTATGGTGGTCGTGGACAGATCTCGGATGTGCAGCAGCCGCGGATCGGCTCGCAGATCGCCGATATCATCATGCCGTTCTGAGGGGAGTTAGATGGGTAAGTTACTTCCGGTCATCTTCGTGATCCTCGGGCTTGCGATTGGCGGAGGTGCAGGCTTCTTCCTGCGCCCCGCTCCGCCCCCGCCTGAGGAAACGGCAAGCGCCGAAGGCGATGGCGCAGCCGAGGGAGAGCACGCCGCCGAGGATGGGGAGGCCGCAGAAGGCGAGGAGGGGGTGCCGACCTCCGAATTCGTCAAGCTCAACAACCAGTTCGTTGTGCCCCTGCTGGATGCGACCCGAGTTCGCGCGATGGTGATCCTGTCGCTGTCGGTCGAGATGCCGGTCGGTGGCACGGAGCGCGTCTATGCGGTCGAGCCAAGACTGCGCGATTCCTTCCTGCAGGTTCTGTTCGATCATGCGAATAATGGCGGTTTCGAAGGGGTCTATACTTCGACCGACAGGATGACAGAACTGCGTCGGGCTCTGTTGGAAACCGCGCGCACTGTGATGGGCAAAGACGTCAAAAGCATCCTCGTGTCGGATATTCTCCGCCAAGATAGCTGAGGAACGGCGCAGGTCCTTATGATTGACATGCGCGGAAATTTGCGAGTCTTGCGCGTCCAGCTAGTAAACCACACAAGCATTGTGCGCGGCTTACATTGGCAAGCTCCTCCGAAAACGCCTATATGGGGCGAAAGACAGGAGTTTGCCCGTGACGATCCATTTGCATGAGGGAGATCTGCCGGAAGGGTTGGATCTTGGCGCGGTAGTGGCCATTGATACCGAAACGATGGGGCTTGATCCGCGCAGGGACCGCCTGTGCCTCGTGCAGCTCAGTAGCGGCGACGGTAACGCCCATTTGGTCCAGATCGCCAAGGGGCAGACGGAGGCCCCGCGCCTGTGTGCCCTGCTGGC
The DNA here is from genome assembly GCF_037949795.1 of Thioclava sp. GXIMD2076. NCBI lineage: Bacteria > Pseudomonadati > Pseudomonadota > Alphaproteobacteria > Rhodobacterales > Paracoccaceae > Thioclava > Thioclava sp. GXIMD2076. The sequence continues at coordinate 498,207 of NZ_CP149932.1, read as the reverse complement.
CGATCCCGAGATCGAGAAACTTTTCCACTTCGCGCGGTTCGACATCGCAGCGCTTTATAACGCCTTCGGTGTTGTGACTGCGCCGGTGTTCTGTACAAAGGTCGCCTCGAAGATGGTGCGCACCTTCACCGACCGCCATGGCCTGAAACTGCTTTTGCAAGAGGTGGCGGGGGTCGATATTTCCAAACAGCAGCAGAGCTCCGATTGGGGCGCTCCGGTTCTGACCGAGGCGCAGAAAGAATATGCGGCCTCCGATGTTCTGCATCTGCACAAGCTGAAGGCGGGGCTTCTGCCGCGTCTCGTGCGCGAGGACCGTCTGCAGCTCGCCCAGGCCTGTTTCGACTTCCTGCCCGCCCGTGCCCAACTGGATCTTCTGGGATGGGACGAGCCGAGCGATATCTTCCATCACTAATCCCAGTCCCCCATGATCCGTGACAACCGCCATTCCATGCTGGTCACCTGGGCCAAGACGCTGCTTCCTCTTGCGGCGCTTGTTCTGCTGTCGTCGGTCTTCCTGATCGGGCATCGGGTGGAGCCGGGCACGGTCATTCCCTATTCCGATGTCGATATCGAGGAACTGGCGCGTGAGCCGCAAGTGGTGGCGCCGGAATATGCCGGTGTCACAAAAGAAGGCGCTGCCCTTTCGGTGCGCGGTTCGCGGGCGATTCTCCAGCCCGGAAATGGCGACGGGAGTTCGGTGCAGCAGCTTGTGGCCAAGCTCCAGACACGGTCCGGGCTCGTGGTCGATCTCAATGCGACGGCGGGTCAGATCCGCCCCGATGAAGATCTGATAGAGTTGAGCGAGGGTGTGGCGATGCAGACATCGACCGATTACCGGATGCGCTCCGACCTGATCGAGATCAGCACGGACCAGACCCGCGTCCTTTCGCCCGGTGCGGTGCATGGCGAGGCGCCGATGGGGGTGCTCGATGCGGGTGCGATGGAGCTTTCCCAGCCCGAGCCTGGTGGGTCCAATAATCTGCTCTTCACCAAGGGCGTGAAGCTGGTATACCAGCCCCAAGAATGAAGGTGGTGTGATGCGGCAAATCTTGACGGCAATCATTGTGGCGGCTTCGATGGCGATCCCGTCGCTTGGCGCGGCGCAACAGGTGGATTTTGGCGGGCTGTCGACGAATACGAAGGCTCCAGTGGAGATCACCTCCGACAGTCTGCAGGTCGACCAGTCGACCGGTGAGGCTGTCTTCCGTGGGAATGTTCTCGTTGTGCAGGACGATATGCGCCTGAAAGCGGCGGAACTGCATGTGGAATACGGTCAGACGCAGAGCGAGATCAACCGGCTGATCGCTTCAGGCGGTGTTACGCTGGTGTCGGCGAGTGATGCGGCCAAGTCGCAGGATGCGGTCTATGACGTGCGCAATGGCAATCTGGTCATGACGGGTGATGTGCTGCTGACCCAAGGCGATAACGCGCTCTCCGGTAACAAGCTGACGGTCGATCTGACGACCGGGACAGGGCAGATGGACGGGCGCGTGCGCACGATTCTGGCGCCCGGGGGGCAATGATGGACGCAGCACTCGAACCGGCCAGCCATGGGCTGAGCGTAACCAATCTGCGCAAGGGCTACCGCAAGAAGGTGGTTCTGCGTGATGTGTCGCTGCGGCTGAACCGTGGCGAGGTGGTAGCGCTGCTAGGCCCAAACGGTTCGGGCAAGACCACCTGTTTTTACAATATCGCGGGGCTGATCACGCCGGATGCGGGGCAGGTGAGCATTGATGGTCGCAACGTGACCGGTCTGCCCATGTATCGCCGCGCGCGATTCGGAATCGGCTATCTTCCGCAGGAAGCGTCGATCTTCCGCGGGTTGACGGTCGAGCAAAATATTATGGCCGTTTTGGAAATAGCGGTGGAGGACCGTCACCGCCGCCGTGAACGGCTCGAGGAATTGCTAAGCGATTTCTCGATCGAACATCTGCGCAATTCGCCCGCTCTGGCGCTTTCGGGGGGCGAACGCCGCCGCTGCGAAATCGCGCGCTGCCTCGCAGCGGACCCGAAATATCTGCTGCTCGACGAGCCCTTCGCGGGCGTCGACCCGATCGCGGTGGGCGATATCCGCCATCTGGTGGCGCAGTTGAAAGAGCGTGGCATCGGGGTGCTGATCACCGATCATAACGTGCGTGAAACACTTGAAATCGTTGATCGCGCCTACATCCTGCACGATGGTCAGGTGCTCATGTCGGGCACGACGGAAGAGGTCGTCAATAACGAGGACGTCCGTCGCGTCTATCTCGGTCAGGATTTCCGCTTCCAGTAACTGGCGGATTTTACAGCGATGTGAGGCCGTAAGAACGTGCCGTCACATGGCTGTCATGTGCTGCAATGCGGCGACGATCACCCGTTGACTTCCCCTTGGGATCGTTCCCAAATGTAATCAAATGCGTGATCTGGTCATCATATTCCCGATGCTTTGCGCAGCCCTCACGGTGGCTGCCCGGTCCGCTTTTTTCCTTGCCCGATGTCGGGAACGAGCAGGAAAGGTGTGCCCCCTCACAGAATTTAACCGACTGTAAATATGGTGCCGAGCACCGTTGGTCAGTCATAAAGGAAGGAGACGCCATGCGTTACCAAATTAGCGGCAAACAGCTTGATATCGGTGAAGCTCTGCAGACCCATGTCAAAACCGAGCTGGGCAGCACGGTCGAGAAATATTCTCAACGACCGACCGATGCCACCGTCGTGTTTTCGAAAAACGCGCATGAGTATATCTGCGAAGCGACCGTGCACCTGTCCACGGGTCTGACTGCGCAGGCCAAAGGCGTAGCGACCGAGGTCTATGCTGCCTTCGACGCCCTTCAGGAAAAAATGGATAAACAGCTGCGCCGCCATAAGCGCCGGCTGAAAGACCATCAGGCGGCACGCACCACCGCAGTTGAATTCGAAGCGGCAGGGCTTTATGTGCTGGCACCGGAAGAGGAAGACGAATCGACCGGTGCGGAAGGGGGCGATGCGCCCATGATCGTGGCGGAGATGGAGACGCGGGTTCAGACCCTCTCTGTCGGTGATGCGGTGATGCAGATGGAGCTCGCCCATAAGCCGCTTTTGGTCTTCCGCAACGAAAAACATGGCGGGGTTAATGTTGTCTATCAGCGTGAAGATGGCAATATTGGCTGGATTGACCCCCGTCACAGCAAGTAAGCGCCTGATCTCCGAAAGGCGCGGAAAAAGGACCGATGGATCTATCCTCTCTGCTTCGCCCGTCAGCCGTTCGCGCGGTTGCCAATGTGGCTAGCAAAAAGCGTCTGTTTCAGGATCTGGCAGATATCGCGGCACAGGCTTACGGGCTTGATGCCGCGGTTATCGTGGATGCGCTGCAGGAGCGCGAAAGCCTAGGGCCGACCGGTGTGGGCCATGGTGTCGCGCTGCCGCATGCGCGTCTGCACGGGCTGGATCACGTTGTGGGCGTGTTCATGCGTCTGGAAAAACCGCTCGATTTCGATGCGGTGGACCGCCAGCCTGTGGATCTGGTCTTTGGCCTTCTGGCACCCAAAAGCTCGGGCGTGGACCACCTGAAAGCGTTGGCGCTCGTGTCGCGCACGATGCGCAATGAAGACACCTGCAAAAAACTGCGCTCCAACACCGATCCGGCTGCCCTGCATGGCGTATTGACCACCACGCATGGGCTTGCGGCCTAGTCCGTCCAGTCGGTGAAGCCGAACTGCATGTAATCACGGGAATAGGCGTCTTTCACCGCCTGTTCCAGCTCTGCCGAATAAAGGTCGGCCAAGGCGACACGCCCCTGATCGGACACCGGCAGGGGCGCTTTGCTGTCCAGCCCCACCGTTTTCAGGAGATAGGGCAGGTCCGTGGCCATCCGGTCCTCGCGCACCAGCAGGTCTGGCGTAGCAAAGCTGGCAAAGGCCTGCAGCATGGTCGACTGGCTCGCCCAGAGCTGGTGCACAGGCAGGCTGGTCTGACTGTTGAGGCTGGATTTCAACCAGAGCGCAAACTCCAGCAAGGCAGCGCGATGGGCCGTCAGATCGAGCGACTGTCCGTCCTTGGGCAAGGGCAGTTTGTAGGTCATGCGCAGCGCCTCGCGGGTCTGGGCGAAATTGTCCCAATCCAGGAGAGCGATAAAGGCCAGATGCACCCGCATCACCGGATGGCGCAACACGGTGAAGCTACGATGCTGCGGGGTCTGGCGTTTCCACTGTCGCAGGGTCTTTTGCGAGAAACCTTCGGTGATGTCGCCCAATGTCCCCATCCAGCCGCGCAGCTCCACATCGGAGGCAGGGCGTAGCGGCATATAAAGCAGGCCGGCCTTGCCGGAGCTGGTCCCGATGAAACCCGGCACATTCGGCCCGCGGCGGGGCTCGAAATTGGGGGTGCGTGAGAGGTTGAACCGGTCCAGACGGGCGAGTGAGGCCTCCATCTGCGCGAAATTCGTGACCTTCTCCTCCAACCCTTCGGGATTCTGCACGACCAGACTGTCGGGTAGGGCATCGGGGCCATCGGCCACGCCCAGCCATTTGGCCAATCCGTTGAGCACCTCGATATCCTGCGCATCCTCGTAATCGATATAGAAGGCGCTCTGGCCCGAGACCTGAAGCGCGTTCATTATCTTGATCTGGAAATTCTGCAGTGCCTCGAGATGGTCCTCGAATTCCACCGCATCAAACTCGGCTTGTGCCACGCGGCGGTGCTTGGCATCGCCAAGCTTCCACTGACCGGTCGAGCGCGCGATCTTCAGGCTGACATAGCTTTCGATCGGATTGCGGGTCAGCACGATCTTGGCGCATTTGGGGTCGTTGAGCATCGGCCCGAGCACGCGCGGATCATGTTCGTGGAAATAGCGGCAGCCGTTCAGACCCGGCGCCTTGCGGATCTTTTTCCACAGCTCCTTGGGGTCGGCATCGCGCGTGGCCTTGCTGACGCCCAACAGTTCGGCCTTGTTGGGATAGCCAATCAGGACAGGGTTGAAGGCCTCGCCATGGCAATGGGTATCGGGCAGCATATTGATGGCCGCTTCCAGCAGGTTGGAGCCGGTGCGCATCTCGGCCAGAATGACGAAGCTTTCGAAATTTGCCATAGGATCACTTCAATAATGGAGCGCGCTTGCGGCGCGATGTCAGGGAGTCGGGAGAACTCACGATAGAGAAATCCCCCATCAGTTGCGGCTGCATGCCTTGGTTCTTGAGGTTCTGCAGGAATTGCCCGAAGCCGGTCAGGTCCACCATCTGTGGCATCTCGGTGATGCGGCGCGCCGAGCGCGGGCTGATCTCGTCGATGATGGTCTGCATATGCTCGGTCGGATTTTCCAGATATTCCTGCAGGTTCCAGAACCGCACCCGTGCCTTCACATACATAGACCGCAGGATCTCCAGCTCGGCCAGCTCGTTCTTCTGCAGCCATGCGGCCTCTTTGCGCACCACCGAAAAGGGTTCGGTCGAGCGGAAAAGCGGGATGGCCCAGGCGCCCGTGATGATCGAGATCTGCGCATTGGGATCGGTTGCGGTGAACCAGCCAAGCGCCTGATTGTCCTTGGCGCTCATCATGAAACACTGCCGCTCGCCGCGCGCGTTCCAGAGCAGGTTGGTCAGGAAGGCCTGCGGAGCATGGTCACGGATCTCCTTATTGGCGGGCAGGCAGCCGTTGAACATCGGGTCACGGCCCGCAAACTCCACCCCCCAAGGCGCAAAAAGCCGCCCGTGCACGCGTCCGGCCACATGTTTCGACAGCCAGCCCTCGAAATTCTCGTAAAGGTCGGAGAACCCCTGAAACAGCGAATAGGGGCCAGCGGTCTTGCCGTTCTCGTGGTCGCGATGCGGAAAACGCGACTGCATATAGAGGCCGGGTCGACCGCGCGTCCGGCGTTCAACCGCTTTGGTAAACAGCCGGTCGATCTTGGACGGGTTCGGCTCGGCAATCTTCTCGGCGGGTTTCTTGACACGCAGGAAGGTCGAATAGAGCCGGTCCGCCTTGGGCCAGATCTTGCGCGCCATGAAACAGTCCGAGCGGCGCAGAAGCTGCAGGTGGTCATCGTAGAAGATATGCGGTTTGCCCTGAAAATCGAATTTGGTCAGGGTGAGCGAGCGGCTTTCGATGGAGGTGGCATAGATGCGGGCGAGCGACTGGAAATAGCTCTCGTCGGGGATCCAGACCTTCTTGAAGTAGCGGTCATAGATGGCACGGTCCTTATCTTTGAGGATCGCGGTCAGGGTCTTGCGGGTCAGACACCACCATTGGCTGCCCATATGCGGCACGAGCCCTTCGGGAAGCTTGCGGTTCACACCCAGCCGGCGCTGGAGGGCGACGTAATCATCGAAGAGGCGGCGGTGTTTGCGCCACGAGAAGGGGAAGCGCAATGTGAAGCGTTCCATATCCAGCCCGCCCTGTGTCCAGCCGACCTCTGATGTGGTGACCGACTCGATGAAATCGGTCCAGGGACGGGCATCAAGGAAGGCGCGTAGCTCGTCGAGCGGGCGCAGCGGCAGGCAGGAGCCAGAGGCCAGATAGACATGGCGGGCGTCTGCGTGGCGGTCGAGCATCTGCTCGGCCCCCGCCTGCGCCGCGGCTACCAGCGACCATGTGCCCCATTCACAGGCGAAGCGCTCGCAGAACGAGACATGCGGAAACTCGGCAAGCGCCTTGACCATGCCATCATAGGCCGAGGCGGAGACGCGTTTGTCGACATGGATGACCACAGGAGCATCCTGCACCGCCCAGTGGCGGGCGACCTCCGCCGCGCGGTCGAGTGCCGTGTGGCACATCATGACAAAGCCCACGCTCATGCCCAGTTCCCCTTGGACATCAGGCCCAGAATTTCCAGCTGGCGCCAGTTGATGTATTTTTCGGACCAGCGGCACCACAGCTCGCCGTCATCGGCCAGCACTTCGGCATAGGCCTTATATTCGCGCGAGCCCGAATAATGCTGTTTGCGGGTGATCTCTTCCTCGACCTTGTCGTTGAGAACCGACAGGAATTTGGCATGGAGCAGGCAGCCTGAGGTCCGTTCGCCGCCCCATTCATCATAGGTCAGGTTCAGGTTGCGGGGCAGGGCCATATGGGTCGAGCTGAGATAGACGTAGTGCTTCTGCCAGCGGATCAGCGGGATCTTGTTGAGCGAGGGTGCCTGATCGGGGGCGTCGGCAAAGAATTTCCGCGCGCGTGGCCCGCCCTGTATCCACAGGTTCTGGTGCAGATGGTTCTTGCTGATCGTGTAATTGCCGCTATCGAACCAGCAGGCGATATCGAACGGGTTCTGGCCCTCCTGATAGGGCTGATCCTCGAGCCGACCCTTGGGATACATATCCAGCAGCATCGCCGGAAAATGCGGGATCTCGTAGGTATCAAGCCAGTCGGTCAGCGCATCGATCGTGCGGGTATCGCAGAAGGGGAAGATAAAGAATTCGTCGGGATCGACGGTCAGGCACCAATGCCCTGTGCCATAGCGGCGCAGTAGATGGTTGATCCAGTCCATCCCGAAGCGCGAGCGCCGGTAGCTCGCATCGGTGCGCCAGAGAGAGACATCGGGCTGGGCCGCGAGATATTCGCGTGAGCCGTCATCCGAGCCGTTATCGACCATGATGAAATGATGGCAGCCCATCTCGCGATAGTAGCGCAGGAAATAGGGCAGGCGGATACGCTCGTTGCGCAGGGTCACGAACACGAGGATATCATCGGGACGGATCGCGCGGGTTCTATCGGCAACAGAGCGCAGCTCGCGGCGTTTGCGGAACGCACGGAACAGGAACTTCTTGCGTTCCAGACGTAATTTATAAAGTTGCCTGACTGTCACTCAATCACTCGCGCCCGCATGTGGCTTTATTGCCCGATCTTCTTTTCAACAGGATTAACGGGCCAATATTTTACCATGGCATCTGTCGTCTGATGGCGGGTTGACCGGGTGCGGTCACGCTAGGCCATCTCGCGGTGGGGGTAAATAATTCGTGGTTAATTAGCTGTGGTTTCATCGGATTTTGTGCCCCTGCTGCCGCGCGTGATCAGGCCCAGAGCCTCGAGATGCGCGGCCGTGGGGCCCGTGGCGGTTGGCGGTCCTGCAAGAATCGGGTCATCGGTCAGGGCGTCGTAATACCGGGTGTAATTCTCGACATGGGTGAAATGCTGCTTGCGATGCTGGTCCTCGCGGGCGCGATCCATCGACGAGGCCAGAAACTTGCTATGCAGAAGGGCACCTGTCATCAGTCCATGCCGTGGATCGAAACCGCGGTTCAGGCGGCGCGGCAGCAGAAGATGGGTCGAGCTGAGATAGGCATAGCGCCAGTGCCAGCGCAGCAGCGGTGTTTTGTGCAGATGGGGCGCATGATCGGGCCTCTCACGGAAGAAGCACCGCTTGCGGGGGCCACCACGGATCGAGATGTTTCCATAGCGGGGCTGATATTCCCAATCATAGCCCCATGCGTCGAATGCGGTAAGATCATCGAGCGACAAGGCACCAGACAGCGGGCCTTCGGGATAGAGATCCAGCATCAGCGCCGCCATCACGTCCTGGCCAGCCGCATCGAGCTGGCGGGTCAGCGCGGGGAGGGGGGTTGTGTCATGGTCGGGATAGACAAGAAGCTCGTCGGCATCCACCGTCAGACACCATGCGCCCTGCCCATGGGCCAGAAGAAGCCCGTTGATCCAGTCCATACCGAAACGGGCATCGCGGTAGCTCGCACGTGTCTGCCACAGCCAGACGTCGGGTTGGGCGGCCAGATAGGCGGCGCTGTCATCATCCGACCCGTTATCCACCATGAGAAAATGGCGCACCCCGAGACGGCGGTAATGTTTCAGGAAATCGGGGAGGCGCTCCATCTCGTTGCGCAAACAGCAGAACAGCCGGATGTCATCCGGGCCGGCGGTAAATGCGCGCGTGGGCGGCGACAATTTTCTGCGCGCCAGATAGGCGCGCAGAAGGGCGTTCCGTCGTTTTTGTCGCAACCGGTATGCAGACCAGAGCGTGTGGGTCTGCATCGGACAGCACTCCTGACTGGGTCAGGAATTATTCTGCATATTCCGGCGCCTGATGCCAGCGCCATGCATCGGCAATCATGGTTTCCAGCTCGGCGCGTTTGGGCTCCCAGCCAAGGACATCCTTGGCCTTCACCGACCCCGAGACCAGAACAGCGGCATCGCCCTCGCGGCGTTCGCCCTCTGTGATCGGCACTTCGCGATTGGTGACATTGCGCGATTGCGCGATCACTTCCCGCACCGAGAACCCGTTGCCGGTGCCAAGGCAGAAGACCTCGGAGGGCTTGCCTTCCTCGAGCCATTTCAGCCCCAGAACATGGGCATCGACCAGATCCGAGACATGGACGTAATCGCGGATGCAGGTGCCGTCGCGGGTGTCGTAATCCGAGCCGAAAACGGTCAGAGCCGCGCGTTTCCCGGCAATCGCATCCAGCATCAGCGGGATCAGATGGGTCTCGGGCACATGTTGCTCGCCCACCTGCGCCTCCGGATCGGCACCGGCCACGTTGAAGTAGCGGAAGATCACCGAGCGCAAGCCGTGGCTCTTGCCGAAATCGCGCAGCATATCCTCGATGGCACGTTTCGAGCCGCCATAAGCATTGATCGGGAATTGCGGGGTTTCTTCATTGAGAACCACACCGTCCTGATCGCCATAGGTCGCGCAGGTCGAGGAAAAGACGAATTTGTCGATCCCCGCATCGATGGCGGCCTCGATCAGGTTGAGCGCGCAATTCACATTGGTCGCCCAGTATTTCGAAGGGTTCTTCATCGACTCGCCAACGAGCGAGAGCGCCGCGAAATGCATCACGGCGACAGGCTGGTATTTGGCGATTACCTCGTCAAGGCGGGCCCGGTCATGAAGATCGCCGACTTCGAGAGGACCGAATTTGACGGCCTCTTTCCAGCCGGTGGAAAGATTGTCGAAACAGACGGGGACATAGCCCGCCTGCTGGAGAGCTTTACAGGCATGCGAGCCGACATAGCCCGCACCACCCGTCACAAGAACATGTTTCGTCATATTATTCGGCAGCAGCCCGCATGGTCATGACATCGCCGAGATATTCCGCGAATTCGTCCTTGAGGTCGTCGCGCGCCAAGCCAAAGGCCACGGTGGCCTGCAGGAAGCCCGCTTTGGAGCCGCAATCGAAGCGCTGGCCGTTGAAGCGGTAGCCATAGACCGGATTGCCGGCTTCGATTTCCTGCGCGATCGCGTCGGTCAGCTGGTACTCGCCACCGGCGCCGGTGGTCTTCGATTCGATTGCGGCGTCGATATTGTTCAGGATCTCGGGCGTCAGGATATAGCGGCCGATTACAGCGAGATTGGACGGCGCTTCTTCCGCCGGCGGTTTCTCCACCATGCCATTGACCTTATAGGTCGTGCTGTTCACCTGATCGCAATCAAGCACACCGTAGGACGAGATCTTCGAGTTCGGTACTTCCATCGCGGCCACATAGTTGCCGGGATTCTCGTTATAGGCCTCGATCATCTGCGCGAGACAGGGTTTGTCCGCGGCGATTACGTCATCGGTCAAGATGACGGCAAAGGGCTCGTCGCCGATCATGCGGCGTGCGCACCAGACAGCGTGGCCCAGACCCAGCGCGCGACGCTGGCGGACATAGGCGATGGCGCCCGACGGCATGTTCGTTTTCTCGAGTTCCTCGAGGATTGCGGTCTTGCCCTTGGCGCGCAGCGAGGCGTCGAGCTCGGGGGCGTCGTCGAAGTAATCCTCGAGCGCGGACTTGCCGCGCGAGGTGACGAAGATGAATTCGGTGATGCCTGCAGCACGCGCCTCGTCGATCGCATACTGGATCAGTGGGCGGTCAACCAGCGTAAGAATTTCTTTCGGAATGGATTTGGTCGCTGGCAGGAATCGGGTTCCAAGACCTGCCACGGGAAAGACAGCTTTAGTGACCTTGCGTGTCATCAAGCACCTTTTTTGTTATCCGAGTGCGGAGCTGCACCCAATGCATGTTACTCAATGCTACACACGGAGTTTGGTTCCAAACAAGTCTGCGTGTGCGCATAAATTAATCCGGCGCGATTGCGATTCTGTCGCGGCTACCGGCCGGCTCTGTTGTTCAATGTGTTGAGATTTACCGATTAATCAAGTTAGCATATGGAACCTTCGGCTGAACTTCGCCATCTTTGCGTTGATCAATCAGTATATGAACAGGTTAACGTAGCGAAAATTTTAAGCAAAACAGTGGATCTTTGACTGGATCTTGGGGCGCATGGCTCGATACGCCATGCGCCAAAGCCGTCAGGCGAGTCCCATTTCGGCCATCATGGCCTCGATCCGCGCCACATCCGAGGGGTTGTTCAACTCCCAGAACTGCCGGCCTTTCGATTCGACCTCCACGCAGAGGATGTCATGGCCGTTCTCGAGGAATCGCAGCTGCTCGAGCCCTTCAAGCTGTTCGAGCGGGCCGATCTCCCATTCGGGATAGCGGGCCAACGCTTCGGCCCGATAGGCATAGGCGCCCACATGGTGGAAGACGGGGGTCGGCGCATCGGGGGCATAGGTCTGGCCGGTAAAGGGAACGACCTCCTTCGAGAAATAAAGCGCCTGATGGGCCGCGCCGAAAACCGCCGTCGTGCCGCCCACGCGGTCGTTGCGGCGGTCTTCCTTCAGGGCCTCGAGCATGGCGCCCTCACAGCGCAGCACCGGTGTGGCCAGATCCAGGTCACTTCCCTTGATGCCCTCGATCAGCGCCTCGATGAACCAAGGCGGCGTCAGCGGGGCATCGCCCTGCAGGTTGACCACATAATCGAACCCGCCACCCAGATTGGCATGGGCCTCGGCACATCGCTCGGTGCCATTGCGGCACTCGGGCGAGGTCATCACGACCTCGGCGCCAAAGCTCTCGGCCTCGGCCTTGATCCGGTCGTCGTCAGTGGCCACCACGACCCGCAGGTCGCCTTCCACCGACATGGCCGCGTCCCAGCTCCGGCGGATCAGGGTCTTTTTCTCGCCGGTCGAGCCGGTCAGCGCCACCAGCGGCTTGGCCGGATAGCGGGTCGACGCGTAGCGCGCCGGAATAACGATAAGGGTCGACATTATTTTACCAGCAGAACGCCCGGAGCATAGGCGATGAAGAAGGGATTGCGGAAGCCGTCCTTGCCATAGACGAAGGTCTTGTGCTCGTCGAAGGTGACCATGAGGCCACCCGCGCCGCGCAGGACCGCGTCACCTGCCGCCGTATCCCATTCCATAGTCGGGCCGAGGCGCGGATAGAGATCTGCCTCGCCTGTGGCCACCAGGCAGAATTTCAGCGAGGAGCCCGCCGAGGTCATGTCCTTCACGCCATACTGGCCGATATAGTCGTCGGTGGCCTGATCGCGGTGCGATTTTGAGGCCACGACCATCAGAGCGCGGTTATCGGGGGTGGAGACGGCAATCGGGCTCAACTCGCCCGGCTGATCCTTGTCGAAGCTGCCCTTCTCCTCGACCGAGCGCCCATCGGCCAGCGTATAGAAGAGACGCTTGATGGCAGGCGCATAGACAATACCCGCCTTCGGCACGCCATTCTCGACATAGGCAATATTTACGGTGAACTCGCCGCGACGTTTGATGAACTCTTTAGTGCCGTCGAGCGGATCGACGATGAGGAAGGTCGAAACCTCCAGATTATGGCTTGTAGCCTGCTCTTCGGTCACCAGCGCTACATCGGGGAAGGCCGCGCGCAGCCCGTCCGAGATGATCTTGTCGGCCGCTTCATCCGCCGCCGTGACAGGGCTGTCATCGGATTTGGATTTGATCTCGAAATCGGGGCCATCATAGATTTCCATGATTCGGTCACCGGCTTCGAGCGCCAGCTTGCGCATGGTGGGAACGAGCTTTTCATAATCCATGAGGTCTCCAATTCGTCGCGATTGCGGCTTATTACTGTCTAGCTGTCACAGTTATGATAGGGCATCAAGCAAACAGCAAGTTTTGCAAGACATATTGTGTCTTACGCGGCAGAGTGCGGGATTATGTTCAAAGCGCAACAGAGTAATTCAACGATCGGGTCGGGCTTCAGTCTTCTGGGGCTGATCTATCACGCGACCGTCCGCGAGCTGCGCAAAAGCCACGGAAACGCGGTCATCGGGCTTTTGCTCAATATGCTGCAGGTGGTGATCCTCGTCTTCACCTTCTACATCATGTTCGGTGTGCTGGGGCTGCGCGGCAGCGCGGTGCGGGGCGATTTCCTTCTGTATATCATGAGCGGGATCTTCCTGTTCCTGACCCATACCAAGGCGATGAGCGCGGTCTTCGGGGCAGAGGGCCCGACCTCGGCGATGATGAAGCACGCACCGATGACGACTGCGATCTCGATCTCGGCGGCGGCCCTGAGCGCGCTTTATATCCAGCTGCTCTCGATGATCGTGGTGCTTTATCTCTACCATGCCGCTTTCACTCCGATCACTATCTATGATTGGGTAGGGGCGATGGGGATGGTGTTTCTGAGCTGGTTCACCGGCGCCGCCATCGGCATGGTCCTGCTGGCGGCAAAACCCTGGGCTCCCGATGTCGTGCGGGTCATCCACCAGATCTATTCCCGCGCCAATATGATCGCCTCGGGCAAGATGTTTCTGGCCAATACCCTGCCGCATAAGATGCTGGTCCTGTTCAACTGGAATCCGCTCTTTCACACGATCGATCAGGCGAGGGGCTTTACCTTCATCAATTACAACCCGCATTTCTCGAGCTGGCACTACGCACTCTATGTCGGGCTGGCGCTTATGATGATCGGGCTGATGGGCGAATTCTATACACGCCAATATGCGTCGGTCTCTTGGGGAGCCAAGCGTTAAGCCCTTTTTCGGCGAGGGCTTTGTTCGGCAAGTAAAAGCCCCCGCGGCTGAAAGCTCTGCGGGGGCCTGCAGTTTGTCAGGATGCGCTTATTGTGCGGCTTCGATGGATTCACGCTGGACCACATGGCCTGCGGTCGTCACGTCCTGCCCGAAGCCATGCACGGTCGAGCAGGCGGATACGCCAAGCGAGGCCAGAATAAAGGCGGGGATAAGTAGTTTGGTCATGATGCGACTCCTTTGTCTCTGTCGCCATAACACACGAAAAACGCGCCGGTTCCGCAAGTTCCGTAATTATCGTAAATATTGCCCCATGAACGGTTTTCTGCCTATGAACGGTCGGATATCAGCCGATCGAACATGCTCAGGCAGGTTTGCATCTGGTCAAGGCTGACAAATTCGTCAGGCTTGTGCGCTTGCGCAATGGATCCTGGCCCGCAGATCACAACATCGGTGCCCAGCGCTTGAAACAGCCCCGCCTCGGTCGAGAAGGGCACACAGGACGCCTCGTTACGCCCTGTCAGGCCGAAGACCAGATCGCGCGCGGCATTCTCGGGCATCGGTTCCAGTCCCGCGACCTCGCCGATGGTTTCGGTGGTGATCGAGGCGTTGGGATGCGTCCGGCGCATCTCGCCCAGCAGGGTTTCGACATAGCCGGCAACTTCCGTTTTCACGAAGCTCATATCCTCCATGCTCACGGGCCGGAATTCCCAATCGAGAACTGCATGATTGGCAATCACATTATGCGCGACGCCCCCTTCGAGCCGTCCGACATTCAGCGTGGTCCAGGGCGGGTCGAACCGCGATCCGTCGGGCGCGCGGGCGACCAGATCGCTGCGCAGGTCGAGGAGTCGCCCGATATAGCGCGCGGCATATTCCACCGCATTCACCCCGCGCTCGGGGGCCGAGCTATGGCCCTCGAGCCCCGAGAAGGTCACGCTATACTCACAACAGCCCTTGTTGCCTTCGATTACCTGCATCTCGGTGGGTTCGCCGATCACGCATAGGCGGGGCCGCAGCCCGCGCTGGGCCAGAACCTCGGTCAGGGCGCGGGCACCGAAGCAACCGATCTCCTCGTCATGGGTGAAGGCGAAATGGATCGGCTGATGATGGGCTATCATCGCCAGCTCCTCGGCCTTGGCCAGACAGCAGGCGATAAAGCCCTTCATGTCGCAGGCGCCACGGCCAAAGAGCTTGCCGTCCTCCTCGCGCATCACAAACGGGTCCGAGCTCCAGTTCTGGTTTGCCACCGGCACCACATCGGAATGCCCCGACAGCACCAGCCCGCCATCGCCCTCCGGCCCCAACGTGGCCCAGAGATTGGCCTTCCTGCCCATCGGATCACGCAAGACCTCGACCCGCGCGCCTGCCGCCTCCAAGTGACGGGCGCAATAGCCGATAATATCGAGATTGCTCTCCGACGAGATGCTGGCAAAGCCGATCAGGTCGCCCAGAATCGCCTTCGCACGCTGGAGGTCCGACATGATCAGTCCTTCACGAAGAGCTTGCGCTCGATATTGCACAAAGGCTCGGCGGGGCCATCCTCGCGGATGAGGATGGTTTCAGTGGTTTCCATCCCCCAATCGTCCATCCAGAGCCCCGGCATGAAGTGGAAGGTCATCCCCGGTTGCAGCACGGTCTCGTCCATCGCGCGCAGCGAGACGGTATGCTCGCCCCAATCCGGCGGGTAGGAGCAGCCCACCGCATAGCCGCAGCGGGCAGGGCGCTCGATGCCCACTTTCAGCAATTCGGTATCGAGGGCGCGGGCGATGTCGCAGGCACGGTTGCCGGGGCGGGCGACCTCGATGCCGGCATTCAGCCCCGCGGTCAGCGCCTCGGCGGCATCCAGCATATGTTGCGGCGGCTTGCCCAGGTAAACCGAGCGGCAGAGCGGCGCATGATAACGCCGGTAGCAACCCGATTGCTCGACAAAGGTCATCTGGTCTTTCTGGAACGCCTCGCCATTCCATGTCAGATGCGGGGCCGAGGCATCCGCGCCGGATGGCAGCATCGGCACGATGGCGGGATAATCGCCCCAGCTGTCATCCTCGCCCTGCACGGCGGTCTTGTACAGCTCGCCCACCAGATCATGCTTGTGATAGCCCGGCTCGATCAGCTCGACCGCGCGGGTGATCACCAGTTCCGAGATCCGCGCGGCACGGCGCATGAAGCGCAGCTCCTCGTCGGATTTGATCAGCCGCTGCCAGTTCACCAGCACCGAGGCATCCACCAGCGTGGCCTCGGGCAGCCCCTCGGCCAGCACGGCATGGGCGCGGGCGGTGTAGAAATAAGTCTCCATCTCCACCCCGATTCGCGCCTGACCATGGCCAAGGATACGCAGATGGGAGGCGAGATCTTCCATCGGATGCACGGTGTCGGATTGAACCATGCGGTCGGCATACCAGCGGATCTGGTCGTCACTCATCCACACGGTGCGCTTGGCACCATTGGCATCCATCATCCGGCCCCACCAGATCGGGTCGCCTTCCATTGTCAGGATCACGCCCTGATGGGTGTAGAAGGACCAGCCGTCATAACCTGTCAGCCAGAACTGGTTGGAAGGGTTGGTGACAAACAGCACATCCAGCCCGCGCTCGGCCATGGATTGGCGCACCAGCGCGATCCGGCGTTGATATTCGGGCAGGCTGAAGGGGGCATTCTCGATGGGCATGGGATCTCCGTCTGAACCAGCAACGCGTCACTCGGGCGATGGTCCCATGGGACACCGCATGGAAGCGGGCGTCAAACGGAAATCTGCAAGCCTCTTCTAACGGCTTATTGTCGCGGCATTATATCGCCCGAATGCAGCACCGGAGAGGCATCCATCGCATTGGCATCGAGCATCGCGGCGACCCGTTCCAGCGAGGCTACGAGCTGTGCCTGTTCCCAGTCCTGCAGACCCTCGAATTTCTTCACGAAGCGCTGCTGCAGGGCGTCGGGGGCCTCGTCGAGCGCATGATGACCGGCCTCGGTGATGACGATATCGGTCTGGCGGCGGTCGATTTCCGAACGCTGGCGTTTGACCATTCCCTTGTCGACCAGCTTGTCGACGAGCGAGGTGATGGTGGCCTGACTGACCCCCATGCGCATCGAGATGGTCTTGGCGGTCGACCAGCCCTTTTCCGCCACGACTTGCAGCACGCGGAATTGCACGGGCGTCAGCCCGGCAGATTTGGCCAGATCCCGGCCAAACAGTTCGGTCGCGCGCAGGATACGGCGCAGGGCAATAAGACTCATATCGGTACGGTCGCTGCTCATACCGTCTCCATAACTGGTTAGAAGCTTCGAATGGCTTAATATTGCAGAGCTGGAGGCGGCAGGCAATTACGATCTCCTTTAGTTGAGCTAAGATTTTATCCCCATTTCACTTAGGGTACATAAGGGTTATTAGCAAATTATCGCTCTAATTTTCAATGTTGGAAAAGAAAATTACTTTGAATATTGAAATTTATGCTTCGATGATCTAATTAGATTAGCGAAGCAACTGAGGAAATGAAATCGTGCCGACAGTCGAAGTCATGAAACAGCCCAAGCTTACATTCCGGAAGCCGTCCGCCGAGGACGGATCAGAAATCTGGTCGCTTATCTCGCGCTGCAAGCCGCTCGACGAGAATTCGATGTATTGCAACTTGCTGCAATGCGACCATTTCCGCGACACCTGCGTGCTGGTCGAGAAAGACGGCGCGCCTATGGGCTGGGTCTCGGGCTACATCACCCCTTCGGCACCCGATACATTCTTCGTCTGGCAGGTTGCTGTGGCGCCCGAAGCGCGTGGTCTGGGGCTGGGCAAGCGTATGCTGTCCCATCTGCTCGACCGTCCCGAAGCGGCGCAGTGCACACGCCTGCAAACGACGATCACCAAATCGAACGAGGCCTCATGGGGCCTGTTCAGGTCCTTCGCCCGCTCGGCTGGCGGCGAGCTGACCTCCAAGGCACATTTCACTGAAGACGATCATTTCGACGGCCATGCGGCCACCGAGCATATGGTCACCATTACTTTCGAGGAAGAGGCAAAAGTGGCGGCCTAAGGGCTGCCCCCTCCTTCCATCATCCAGAAATACCAAACCCAAGAGGTTCTTATGCCGTTTGATAAAACAAACGATCGGTCGATCTTTACCCAACGCGAATCTGACGCCCGCTCCTATTGCCGTGGTTTCGATACCGTATTTACCCATGCCCGTGGCTCGGAGCTGTTCGATGCCGATGGCAAGCGCTACATCGATTTTCTGGCAGGCTGTTCCTCGCTGAATTACGGCCATAACGACCCCGATATGAAACAGGCGCTGGTCGATCACCTGACGGGTGACAAGCTGGGCCATGCACTCGATTTCCATACCGATACCAAGGGCGCATTCCTCGAGGTGTTCCAGGATCTGATCCTGCGTGCGCGCGATATGGACCACAAGCTGATGTTCATCGGCCCAACCGGCGCCAATGCCGTTGAAGCCGCAATGAAGATCGCGCGCAAATCGACGGGCCGCCAGAATATCATCGCCTTCACCAATGGCTTCCACGGCGTGACCATGGGCGCGCTGGCCGCGACCGGCAATGGCTACCACCGCGGCGGTGCCGGCATGATGCCGCAAGGCGTGACGCGTATGCCATTCGATAACTATGCCGATGGCGTGGATTCGGTGGCGCTTCTTGACCAGATGCTGTCGGATGCCTCGGGTGGGGTGGATGCGCCTGCCGCGATCATGATGGAAACCGTGCAGGGCGAGGGCGGTCTGAATGCCGCATCGCCGGAGTTCGTGCGCGGCGTCGAGGCCGTGGCCCGCAAACATGGCGCGCTGTTTATTGTTGATGATATTCAGGCAGGCTGTGGCCGCACCGGCACTTTCTTCTCCTTCGAGGAGATGGGCGTGACCCCCGATATTGTCACCATGGCGAAATCGGTCTCGGGCATGGGCTTGCCGATGGCGCTGGTTCTGGTGCGTCCCGAGCATGACGTGATGGGCCCTGCCGAGCACAACGGCACCTTCCGCGGCAATACCCATGCCTTCCTGACCGCGAAAACCGCGATCGAGAAGTTCTGGGCCGATAACGCCTTCCAGCGCCAGCTGGCCGATAAGGCCGTGGTGCTGACCACCGCGCTGTCCGAAGTTGCCGAGATGTTCGACGGTGCCTTCCTGAAGGGCCGTGGCCTGATGCAGGGTGTGGATGTCGGAACCGGCGAACGCGCCTCCGAGATCTGCGGCCTCTGCTTCGGGAAGGGCCTCGTGATCGAGACCTCGGGCAACGAGGATCAGGTAGTCAAGGTGCTGGCACCGCTGACCACACCGGATGCGATTTTCCGCGAAGGTCTGGACATCCTGATCCAGTCGGCCCGTGAAGTGAAAGCATCCGAGGCCGCTGGCCAATAACCCGGACTGGTGACTGGTGTAGCGTCCCCGGGCGCTTCCTTCCCAAAACCGATAGGAGATCAATATGATTGTACGCGATTTCAACGAACTGAAGCACACCGACAAGAACGTAGGCAACGAGCGCTGGACCTCGGTCCGCATGCTGCTGGCCGATGACAATATGAACTTCTCGTTCCATATCACCACGCTGGAAGCAGGCTCGGAACACGAGTTCCACTATAAGCACCATTTCGAGAGCGTTTATTGCATGTCCGGCACGGGGCGCATCATCGAGCTGGATAACGGCAACAAGACTCACGAGATCAAGCCGGGCGTGATGTATGCGCTCAACCTCCATGACCGTCACCGCCTGATCGCCGATGAAGGTGCGGATCTGGTCATGGCCTGCTGTTTCAATCCGCCGGTGACCGGCAAGGAAGTCCATCGTGAGGACGGCTCCTATGCGCCGGCCGACGAAATGGAGAAAGCGTAAGCCATCATGGCCAGTGCACCGCAATATCCCGCTCATACCGTCGAGAAGATCGGTGGCACGTCGATGAGCCGTGTGCGCGAACTGCGCGACACGTTGTTCATCGGCACACGCGAGGGCGCAGACATTTACGGGCGCGTCTTCGTGGTCTCGGCCTTCGGCGGCATCACC
Organism: Thioclava sp. GXIMD2076; assembly: GCF_037949795.1. Taxonomy (NCBI): domain Bacteria; kingdom Pseudomonadati; phylum Pseudomonadota; class Alphaproteobacteria; order Rhodobacterales; family Paracoccaceae; genus Thioclava; species Thioclava sp. GXIMD2076. Next base: position 478,481 of record NZ_CP149932.1, on the reverse strand, counting down.
AACCTGCTTCTTGAGCACAAGAAGACCGGCGAGCGCGGGGTCTATGCCCGTTTCGCCGATGCCGATAACGATCACGGCTGGCTGGAAGCGCTGGATAGCGTGGCGCAGGCCATGGGAGAGGCGCATCGCAAGGTGCTCGACCATCCCGCCGATCTGGGCGCGGCTGACAGTTTCGTGCGTGACCGGATCGATGGTGCGCGCAACTGCCTGATCGATCTCGGAAGACTGTGCTCCTACGGGCATTTCCGTCTGTCGGACCATATGCTGGCCATGCGCGAGATGCTGTCGGGGCTGGGCGAGGCACATTCGGCCTATGTCACCGCGCTGATGTTGCAACGCGCGGGCGTGAACGCGCGCTTCGTGGACCTGTCGGGCTGGCGTGAAGAGGCGGAATACGATCTCGAGGACCGCCTGAAGGCGGGGCTCGCGGGCGTGGATCTGACCTCCGAGATGCCGATCGTCACGGGCTATGCCCAATGCGTCGAGGGGCTGATGGCCGAGTTCGACCGTGGCTATTCCGAAGTGACCTTCTCGCGCTTGGCGGCTCTGACCGGCGCGCGCGAGGCGATCATCCATAAGGAATTCCACCTGTCCTCGGCGGATCCCAACCTTGTGGGTCAGGAGGCCGTGCGCAAGCTGGGCCATACCAATTATGATGTGGCGGACCAGCTGTCGAATATGGGGATGGAGGCGATCCACCCCAAGGCGGCCAAGGCGCTGCGTCAGGCCGAGGTGCCTTTGCGCGTGACCAACGCCTTCGAGCCGGAGGATCCGGGCACGCTGATCGATGACAAACCGGCGGATACTCCAGCGGTCGAGATCATCACTGGCCTAGATATCCTCGCCCTCGAGTTGTTCGAGCAGGATATGGTGGGGGTGAAGGGCTATGATGCCGCGATCCTCGAGGTGCTGACGCGCCATGATGTGCGTATCATCTCCAAGGCGTCGAATGCCAATACGATTACCCATTATGTCGATTGTTCGCTGAAAGTGGCGCGGCAGGTGGAGAAGGACCTGAACCGGATCTACCCCTCGGCCAAGGTCTCGGCGCGGCCTCTGGCGATGGCCTCGATCATCGGGCGCGATCTGAACGGGCTCTCCACGCTGACACGCGGGCTGCAGGCGATTGCGGCGGCAGGCCATGAAGCGCTGGGCGCGACGCAGGGTCCGCGCAATGTGGATGTGCAGTTTGTGCTGGAGCGCCCGAGCCTGAAGCCGGTGATTGCGGCGCTGCATGGCGAGTTTATCGCGCCTTGCGAGCTGCAACTGAAAGCGGCCTGAGGGCGCTTTCCCGACCAGGTTTCCCGTTGCGGGGAAGGGGGCACCTTTCGGGGTGCCCTTTTTTGTTCTGAGGGGGGCGGTTTTGCCGCGGCCATCGAGGCCCCGACAAAACCGGTCGGGGGCGTTGCCCCCTCCCTAGCGGCCCGAGGTGAGGGAGAGGAACACGTCTTCCAGATCGGCCTCGGTGGTTTTGACATCGGCGATCTCGATATTGGCGGCGCGGACCGCATCGAGAATGGCATTGGCCGAGGTCTGGTGGCGGTTATAGTCGAACGCCAGCAGCCCGTCGGCGCGACGGTTGAGCTGCACACCCTGCGGCAGGGTAATGTCGGGCGCATCATTCATCGGCGTGATCAGCATGGTCTTGGCATCCATCTGGGCCAGCAGCGCCTCGGTCCTGTCGCGCACGATCAGCTCGCCATGATTGATGATGGCGATCTCGTCGCACATCTCCTGCGCCTCTTCCAGATAATGCGTCGTGAGGATGATCGTCATCCCCTGCTCGTTGAGTTTGCGGACATTGCGCCAGAGCATGTTGCGCAGCTCGATATCCACCCCCGCCGTTGGCTCATCCAGAACGAGAATCCGCGGCTTGTGGACCAGCGCCTTGGCCAGCAGCAGGCGGCGCTTCATCCCGCCCGAGAGGCTGCGGGCATAGGTCTCGGCCTTATCTGCGAGGCCCACCAGTTCGAGGATTTCGTCGGTCCAGCGCTCGGCCTTGGGCACACCGTAAAGCCCCGCCTGTAATTCCAGCAGATCGCGCGGTTTGAAGAACGGGTCCATGTTGATTTCCTGCGGCATCACCCCGATGGCCGCGCGCGACTGGCGGGGGTTCTCGTCCTGATCGAAGCCCCAGATTTTCACCGAACCTGCGCTTTTGCGCACAAGCCCTGCGAGGATATTGATCGTGGTCGATTTTCCCGCGCCGTTGGGGCCGAGGAGGCCGAAGATCGAGCCTTCGGGGATATCGAGGTCCAGCCCTTTCAGCGCCTCTTTCGGGGCGGCGTGACGCGAGCCCGCGTAAGTTTTGCGTAAACCTTTGATCTCGATTGCCGATCCTGCCACTTGCCGGTCCTTTTCGCCTTGCTGTATCATAGGCCCCAGAACAGGGCACCTTTGCCTGACCTCAATATAGTGGAGCTATCGATGACCGCCACCACCCAGACCGAAACGACCCCCGCTGTAACCGCTCCCGATGCGCCCGAAACCGAGGTCGTGACCTCTTGGAAAGTGTGCTGTGATGGCGGTGTGGGGGCCTTGGGCCATCCGCGTGTCTGGCTGTCGATCCCCCATGACACCGGCTTTGTCGAATGCGGCTATTGCGACAAGAAATATGTGATCGACCGCGCCAAAGCGGGACATTGATCCGCCGCGCGATTCAAATTTGAGTCAACGGGCGTTTCGGTCTTAGGTCTTCGTTAAACAGCCGTCTTCTACTCTCACCCTAGAGTTGAAGCGGAGTTGTGTCGTGCTGGACCAGTCGACTGTTGCGATCGTGCGGGAAAGTTATGCGCTGGCGCTGTCGCGCAGGCCCTGCCTGATGCAGGATTTCTATTTGTTCCTGCTGGCGCGCCACCCCGATCTGGAGCCGCTCTTTCCCCGCTCGCTCGCAAGGCAGGCTGACAAGTTCTCGGGGGCGCTGCAGCTCCTGCTTTCCTATGCCAACGCGCCCGACGATCTGTCGCGGGCGCTGCGCCGGCTCGGGCGGGACCATCAGGGCTATGGGGCGCGGCCCGAGCATTATCCCGCGGTGGTCGATGCGCTGGTCGAGACATTGGCGATCCAGCTGGGCCGCGACTGGACTGAGTCATATGAAACAGCGTGGCGCGGACTTCTGGGATTTGTCGGTGCCGAGATGCTGGCAGGTGCGGCTGACGCGGCCGCCTGAGGTCCGGTAGCCCGAGGTCCGGGATATCGCACCCCGACTGGCCTTCGGGCATTGGCGGTCGGCCATGTGCCGGTGGTTGCAGTCCGGCCCTACGGGGCCTGCCCCCTGATCCGCGCGGCGGCTGCCCCGTCCGTTGTCCCGTCCGCTCCACAGGCTCCGCTTTCGCCGGACCACAGCCGATCCTCCCGTTCTTCCCATCGCCGGTTGCGGCGCCCGAACCATGCGGGCGACGGGCGCAAAAGAAAGTCCCGTCAGAACTGGAAGAAAGATGCGGATCATGCCAATAACGTCTCGGAATACGGGTATGTAGAAGCTGACCGAAGGGAAGAAAAATGGCGGAAGGTTTTGGCAAGGGGTGCCACCTGCATCTGATCGATGGATCGGCGTTTATCTTCCGAGCCTATCACGCGCTCCCGCCACTGACGCGTAAATCCGACGGGCTGCCGATCGGGGCGGTGTCGGGGTTCTGCAACATGCTCTTCAAATATGTCGAAGAGGCCAAGGGCTCGGACGCGCCCACCCATGTGGCGGTGATCTTCGACAAGGGCAGCCATACGTTCCGCAATGATCTCTATGACCAGTATAAGGCCAATCGGGATGCCATGCCCGAGGATTTGCGCCCGCAGATCCCGCTGACGCGCACGGCTACCGAGGCGTTCAATATCGCCTGCAAGGAATTGGCGGGCTATGAGGCCGATGACATCATCGCCACTCTCGCGCGTCAGGCACGCGAGGCCGGTGGCCGTGTGACGATCCTCAGCTCCGATAAGGATCTGATGCAGCTGGTGGGCGGCGGTGTCGAGATGCTGGACCCGATGAAGAACGTCCAGATCGGCCCCGACGAGGTCGAGAAGAAATTCGGCGTCACCCCCGATAAGGTCATCGACGTGCAGGCGCTTGCAGGCGATTCGGTCGATAATATTCCGGGCGCTCCGGGGATCGGTATCAAGACGGCGGCGCTCCTGATCAATGAATTCGGTGATCTGGAGACCCTTCTGGAGCGCGCGGGAGAGATCAAGCAGCCCAAGCGCCGCCAGACCCTGATCGACAATGCCGAGCAGATCCGCCTGTCGAAGAAACTGGTGACGCTTGATCCCGAGACGCCTATCGATTTCACGCTGGACGATCTCGAGGTCCGCGATCCCGAGCCAGCGACGCTGATGAAATTCCTCAACGAGATGGAATTCCGCACGCTGACCCGCCGTGTCGCCGAGAAATCCGGCACCACGCCGCCACCCGCGCCAGAGCCCGTGGCGCAAGCCGCGGGCGGGGCCGCCGAGGCGGGGGGGAGCGCAGTGACCCTCCCCGAAGCGGCCCCCTTCACCCCCGAGACCTACGTGCACATCAAGGATGCCGCGACGCTTGCCAAATGGCTTGATCGCGCCCGCGCATGCGGCTGGCTCGCCATCGATACCGAGACCACCTCGCTGGACGAGATGCAGGCCGAACTGGTTGGCGTCTCGCTGGCCATCACCCCCAACGAGGCCGCCTATCTGCCGCTCGGTCATACCGAGGGCGGCGATGATCTCTTCGGCGGTGCCCAGCTTGCGCCCGAACAGATGGACCTCAAGGAGGCGCTCGCGCTTCTCAAGCCCGTGCTGGAAGACCCCTCGATCCTCAAGATCGGGCAGAATATGAAATACGATTTCAAGATCCTCGCCCGCCACGGCATCCGCATGGCGCCGATCGAGGATACGATGCTGCTGTCCTACTCGCTTCATGCAGGGCTGCATGGCCACGGCATGGACACGCTTTCGGACCGCTACCTCGGCCACCAGCCGATCCCGATCAAGGATCTGATCGGTTCGGGGAAATCCCAGATCACCTTCGACAAGGTGCCCGTCGACAAGGCCGTGGCCTATGCCGCCGAGGATGCCGATATCACCCTGCGCCTGTGGCAACTGTTCAAGCCGCAGCTCCACACCCAGAAGGCCACCACCATTTACGAGACCGAGGAACGCCCGCTCGTGCCGGTTCTGGCCGATATGGAGATGGCGGGCGTGAAGGTCGATGCCTCGGTGCTGGCGCGCATGTCCAATGTCTTTGCCCAGAAGATGGCCCAGCTTGAGGACGAGATTACCGAGATCGCGGGCCAGAAATTCAATGTGGGGTCGCCCAAGCAGCTGGGCGAGATCCTGTTTGACGTGATGGGCGTCGAGGGTGGCAAGAAGGGCAAGACCGGCGCCTATTCGACCGGCGCGGATGTGCTCGAAGACATCACCACGATGGAAGACCGCAACCCCGCAGCCGCCAAGCTGGCCTCGGCGGTGCTGGACTGGCGCGGGATCTCCAAGCTGAAATCCACCTATACGGATGCGCTCCAGAACCATGTGAACCCTGAAACGGGCCGCGTCCATACCTCCTATTCCATCGCGGGGGCCAACACGGGACGGCTCGCCTCGACCGACCCGAACCTGCAGAACATCCCCGTTCGCTCCGAAGAGGGCCGCCGCATCCGCGAGGCGTTTGTGGCCCCCGAAGGCCGCCGGATCGTCAGCCTCGACTATAGCCAGATCGAGCTGCGCATCCTTGCCCATGTGGCGCAGATCGATGCGCTGAAACAGGCGTTCCGCGAGGGCGTGGACATTCACGCGATGACCGCCTCGGAGATGTTCAACACGCCGCTCGAGGGCATGGATCCGATGATCCGCCGTCAGGCCAAGGCGATCAATTTCGGCGTCATCTATGGTATCTCGGGCTTCGGCCTCGCGCGCAATCTGCGGATTCCTCGCGCCGAGGCGCAGGGCTTCATCGACCGCTATTTCGAGCGCTTCCCCGGTATCCGCCAATATATGGACGACACTACCGCCTTTGCCAAAGAGCATTCCTATGTGGAAACGCTCTTCGGGCGCCGGATCAACACCCCCGAGATCAATGCCAAAGGTCCGGGGGCGGGCTTTGCCAAACGCGCCGCCATCAACGCGCCCATTCAGGGGGCGGCCGCCGATATCATCCGCCGTGCCATGGTGCGCATGCCCGAGGCGATCAGGGGCATTGATGCGACCATGCTGTTGCAGGTTCATGACGAACTCATCTTCGAGGTGGCCGAGGCCGATGTGGACCGGCTCATCGCCACGGCGCGCGCCGTCATGGAAGGGGCGGCCGAGCCTGCGGTGAAGCTCGACGTGCCGCTGATCGTCGATGCGGGGCAGGGCATGTCCTGGGCCGAGGCGCATTGATCACAGGACCGTGATGCGCGGACTGGCTGTTCATCGGCCAGCTGCGCGCTAGGGTGGGGTGTAAAGGGAGGCTACGCATGCCGCACGATCACCATCATGGTCATTCACATGACCACGGGCACCACCATCACCATCATCTCGACCCCGATAGCGGCGACAAGGCGGTGATCTGGGCGGTGGCGATCAATATGGCGCTGACGGTCGCGCAGGTCGTAGGCGGAGCGCTGGCGGGGTCCATGGCCTTGGTGGCCGACGGGGTGCATAATTTCTCCGATGCGGCAGCGCTGATCCTTGCGTTTGGGGCCCGGCGTCTGGCGCGGCGCGGCCATGACGCGGCCATGACCTTCGGCTGGTCCCGCGCCGAAGTGCTGGCCGCCTTCACCAATTACATCACGCTGATCCTGATCTCGATCTGGCTGGTGGTCGAGGCGGTGGGCCGCATGATCGACCCGCCGGAGGTTGAGGGCTGGACGGTGCTGATCCTCGCGGGGCTGGCGCTGGTGGTCGATCTGGGCACCGCCGCTCTGACCTTCAAACTTTCGAAAGACAGCCTCAATATCCGCGCGGCCTTCCTGCACAATCTGGCCGATGCAGGCGCATCGGTGGCCGTCATCATAGGCGGCGCGGTCATCCTGATCTGGGACTGGCGCATGGTCGACCCGATCCTGACTGTGCTGATTTCGGTCTTCATCCTGTGGCATATCTTTGGCGATCTCAAACCCGTCACCCGCATCCTGATGCTGGGCGCGCCTGCCGCGCGTGACACCTCCGAGGTCAAGGAGGCGCTCGGCCAGATCGAGGGGGTCGTCGGGGTCCACCATGTCCATCTATGGCAGATCGACGAGAAGCGGACCTCGTGCGAGGCGCATCTGGTGCTGGCGGAGGGCGCGGATTACGCGCAGACCATCGCGCGGGCCAAGGCGATGCTGGTCTCGCGGTTCGGACTGACCCATGTCACGCTGGAGCCCGAGAGCCCCGCTCTGGGCTGTGCCGATACACAGCCCGCCTGAGACAGAGCGGCCCGAGAGTTACTCGCGCCACGCCTCCTCGATCCACGGGGTAGGTTTCATGAAATGGCGCAGATAGCGGAAGGCCGAGCCCTCGTTGGCCGGACGGTTCGGGAAATTGGCGAGGTGGTCGCGCAGGGTGAACCCCTCGCGCCCCTGCCAGCCGCCCTCGATCGCCGTTTGCGGATAGACCCCGCCCGGGAAGATCACGACCCGCGCATCGGGGTGCTTGCGCGCGGGCAGCATCCAGTTGAGCGGGAAGGTCGGCAGGCATTGATAGCGGAAATGCTGCACCCAGTTTTTCGGGAAGAGGTCGATCCCCCCCGGCGCATTGCGGGTCACGAAACGCTGCTCGTAGACATATTCCTCGGCGACCCCCAGCGGATCAGCGCAGAATTTCTCCTGCAACGGCAGGAGTTTGCCCACGGGGAAGCGGAAGCAGGAGGTCTGGCCCAGCCGTTCGAAAGGTTTGGCGGGGTTGCGTGACAGAACCACGCCATCAGGGTCGCCATAGGTAAAGAGATCATCGAGCGATCCGGTGATTACCAGATCCAGATCGAGAAACAGCACATTCCCTTTCAGGCTGCCCAGCTTCGGCCCCCAGAGGCGCGATTTCGGCCAGATGCCCTTTTTTGTCTTGGGGATCTCGATCGGGATCTCGGGCAGCGGCTCGGTCAGCACCTCGGGGCGGATGCCCTCGGGATTGTCGCAAAAGCAGGTGAAGGTGAAAGGCGGCGTGATATTGCGCGCGACCATGGCATAGAGGCGATTGATGAAGGGAGGCCCGTATTTGGTGCCCCAATTGATGCAGATCACCTGTTTGATCATGGCGCTCTAGCCTTTCGCCTTGCGGGGCCGCCCCCGTGCCTTCTTGGGGGCAGGCTCCTCGGAAGGGGCATCCCCGATGATGCGTCTCAGCCATGCCAGCCCGCCTTCGGTGGTCTCGCGTGGTGTGTAACTGGCGCAGACATAGCCCTTATAGCCGGCCGCGTCGAGATGGGCGCATAAACCGGCCAGATCCATGTCATTGGGCTCTTGCCCGTCGGCGCCCGCCAGTCGGATATGACCGAGCTTTGGCAGATACGGGGTTATTTCGGCCAGTGGGTCGCACCCTTGCGCCAGAATGGCCCCGAGATCGGCCGAGAGCGCGAGATTTTTGGCGCCCACCGTTTCCAGCACGCCCGCACAGGCATCCAGATCTGGCAGGGGGCTTTGCGCCCCTTCCGGCCCGATCAGGAAACGGGCCTTGGGATGGGTCTTGCAGGCGGCCTTCAGATTGGCAGCCAATACACCCGGATCGGCCTCCGGCCCCGCAACCAGCGTCAAAAAGCCGGATTTCAGCACATCGGCCACCCTGAGCGCGCGCTTGAGATCGCGCAGAAAACGGTCTTCCTGCCCCGCCACGCCTGCAAAACCGGGCAGCCCGCCAGTATAATTGGGCGGCGGCGCATCGAGGCCGGTCCAGAAAAGATCGTTCATCACCAGCTGGTAGCGCAGATCCGAGGCGGGCGCATCATAGGGGCTGCGCATCTCGACCGCGTCGAAACCGGCGGATTTGGCGGCAGAGAAACGGGTCATCAGCGGGCGGTCGGAAAACAGATGATCCAGATCGGCTGCAAATTTCGGCATTCAGAGCTCCGCCATGGGGATGATGGGGAAGAATCGGTGTTCCGACCACAACCCTAACCAGTCTTCTTCACCATGTTTCCCGCTTTGCGCGAGGTCAACCAGCCGGTAGAAAGTTTTCCGGTCGATCAGCGCCTCGAGCCCGCGCCGGATATGGATATAGGGCGAGGGCTCGCCCGAAGCGTCGAAGCTTATGCGGATCGGATGTTCAGGCCCTGCGGTGACCTCGTCGCCCACATTGGTGCGAAACCGCAGGCTTTGTGCCTCGCCTGCGCCGACCGCCTCGGCATCCACCGCAACAAAGGGTGCATCCACCACACGGATGCCCACCTTTTCGACGGGCGTGACCAGAAAGTAATCATCGCCCTCGCGTTTCAAAATCGAGGCAAAGAGTTTTACCAGTGGCTCGCGGCCGATGGGTGTGCCAAGATAGAACCAAGTCCCGTCGCGCCGGATCTCGATATCCAGATCGCCACAGAATGGCGGATCCCACAGATGCACCGGCGGCGGCCCCTTTTTTGCTGCCTCCCCGGCCGCGGCCGCGAGGCCATCGGCGCTAGGTGTCTTCACAGGCTTGTGTGTCTCAGTCATGCAGCCTCAAGAATTAGCTATTTGGTTTTGGGGTGTAATCTGGTTTTCTATACCTAATACTTTTCGCGGAGCATTGTCATGACCGAGCCTACAGATCTTGTTGCTGAAATCGAAACGCTTGGCACGAAGCTGATGGAGGCCAAAGCCTCGGTCAACAAGCGCTTCATAGGGCAGGAGAGGGTGGTCGAACTGGTTCTGGCCTCGATGCTGTCGGGGGGGCATGCGCTTTTGATGGGCTTGCCCGGTCTGGGCAAGACGATGCTGGTGGATACGTTGTCTACCGTGATGGGGCTGAAATCGAGCCGCATCCAGTTCACGCCAGATCTGATGCCCGCCGATATTCTGGGCTCCGAGGTGCTCGAGACCGCAGCCGATGGCTCGCGAGCCTTCCGCTTCCTTGAGGGGCCGGTCTTCTGCCAGCTCCTGATGGCTGACGAGATCAACCGCGCGAGCCCGCGCACCCAGTCGGCGCTGTTGCAGGCGATGCAGGAGCAGGAGGTCTCGATTGCTGGCGAGAGCCGTCCGCTGGGGCGTCCGTTCCATGTGCTGGCCACCCAGAACCCGATCGATCAGGAGGGCACCTATCCGCTGCCCGAGGCGCAGCTTGACCGTTTCCTCGTGCAGGTGAATGTGGTCTATCCCGACCGCGCGACCGAGCGCGAGATCCTGCTGGCGACGACGGGGGCCGAAATGGGCGAGGCCCATGAGGTTTTCACCCCCGAGGAGCTTCTCAAGGCGCAGCGCCTTGTGCGGCAGATGCCGGTGGGCGAGAGCGTGGTCGAGATGATCCTCGATCTGGTGCGTGCCTGCCGCCCGAATGAACCCGATGCCTCGGCACTGGTGCAGGACAAGCTCAGCTGGGGTCCGGGCCCGCGGGCGGCACAGGCGCTGATGCTGACGGTGCGCGCACGCGCGCTGATGAACGGGCGGCTCGCGCCTTCGGTCGAGGATGTGCTGGCGATGGCCGAGCCCATTCTGGTGCACCGTATGGCGCTTAGTTTCTCGGCACGGGCGCGGGGGGATGACCTGACCAAGATCATCGCGGCCGTGGCCGAAGAAGTGGCGTCCAAAGCCATGAAAGAAGCTGCGGCGTGAGCGCAACCGGCTCCCCGGCAACCGTTCTGGGCCTGCGGCAGGCGGCCGATCAGGAAGCTTCCACCCTGCCGCCCCTGATGCTGGCCGCCGAGCAACTGGCGCGCACGGTGCAGATGGGGTTCCACGGCAAGCGCCGTGCGGGGATGGGCGAGGAATTCTGGCAATACCGCCCCATGCATGCGGGCGACGAGGCCCGCTTCGTGGACTGGCGGCGCTCGGGGCGGTCGGACGCGCAATTCGTGCGCGAGCGCGAATGGCAGCTGGCGCAGACGCTGCATCTATGGGTCGATGATGCGGCTTCGATGCGGTTTACCGGCATGGAAACCGGCCGTGCGGCACGGCCCGAGAAGGGCGCGCGGGCACGGCTTCTGGCGCTGGCGCTGGCAATTTTGTCGGTGCGCTCGGGCGAACGTGTCGGGCTGACCGGAGCACTGGTGAACCCCAAGCCGGGACGCGGGCAGATCATGACCCTGGCGCAGATGATGTCGCAGGCGGGCGAGGTCGATGACTATGGCATCCCCGAGACCTCCGCTGTGCGGGCGCAGTCCAAGGTGGTGTTCCTGTCGGATTTCTTGGGCGACCCGCAGCGGATGGCCGAAAGCCTGCGGCGGTTGTCGGGGCGCGGGGTGACAGGGGTGATGTTGCAGGTGCTGGACCCTGTCGAGGAGGATTTCCCCTTCGATGGCCGCACCATATTCGAATCCATGTCGGGCAGCCTGCGCCACGAGACCCGCAAGGCGGGTGATCTGCGCGAGCGCTACCGGCTGCGTCTGGCCGAGCGGCGCGACCGTCTGGCGCAGATGGCCCATGCGGCGGGCTGGCAGTTCGGCACCCATCACACGGGCGAGACGGCACAGGCCGCGCTCTTGTGGCTGCATTCGGCACTGGAAAGGGGGCGCTGATGTGGGGTCTTGGACCTGTCGGATTTACCGCGCCGTGGCTCCTTCTGGGGCTGATCGCGCTGCCGGTTCTGTATCTGCTGTTGCGGGCCACGCCGCCCGCGCCGGTGCGCCGCCGCTTTCCGGGGGTGGCGCTTCTGCTGGGCCTTTCGGATGAGGAGGTGCAGGCCGCGCGCACGCCATGGTGGCTGATGGCGCTCAGGATGCTGGCCGTGGCCGCCGCGATCATCGGTTTTGCGGGACCGGTGCTGAACCCCGTGATGTCCGCGCATGGCACTTCGGGGCCGCTGGTCATCCTGACCGATGGCAGCTGGGCCTCGGCGCGGGACTGGGCGCGTCGTCAGGAGCGGATCTCGCAGGCATTGACGCAGGCGCAGGCCGACGGTCGGCCCGTGGCGCTGATCTCGCTGAGCGATCCCCCGCCCGAGCCGCCGCCTTTTGTGAATGCCGATACGGTGGCGCGGGGGCTCGCGGGGGTGAAGCCTGTGGCATGGGAGCCGCAGGATACTGATCCGGCAAAGATTCTGCCGCAGGGGAATTTCGAGACGCTGTGGATTTCGGACGGGCTCGACCGCCCGGGCCGGGCACGCCTGACGCAGGCGCTGCAGGCGCGGGGGCCACTGACCGTCTGGCAATCGGGCGCGCCGGTGATCGCGCTGGGGCATGCCAAGATCACCGATGGTCAGGTCGAGGTTCCGGTGAACACCCAGGCCCCGCTGACCGCGACCATCGAGGTCACGGCCATCGGGCTCGACCCTAACGGGATCGAGCGGGAACTGGCCCGTGTGCCGGTCGGGATGGCGGGCGTTGCGGGCATGGCGCGGTTCGATCTGCCGCCCGAGCTGCGCAACCGCGTGAGCCGTTTTGCCGTGGCGGGCATCCGCTCGGCGGGGGCTGTGAGCCTGACCGATGATGCGGTCAAGCGGCGCAAGGTGGCGCTGGTCTCGGGGACCAATTCGCAGGAGGGGCTGGAGCTTCTGGACCCTGCGCATTATCTGCGCGAGGCCCTGAAACCCACCGCAGATCTGATCGAGGGGACGCTCGATGACGTGCTGGTGGCAAATCCCGATGTGATCATTCTGGCCGATGTGGCCGAGATCTCCGCGCCCGACCGTCTGGCGGAATGGGTGGAGGAAGGGGGCCTTCTGGTGCGCTTTGCCGGTCCGCATATGGCTGCGGCCGATCTGAGCAACGATCCCCTGCTGCCGGTGCATCTGCGGGCGGGCGGGCGCTCGATCGGGGGCACCATGAGTTGGGGCCAGCCGCGCGCGCTTGCGCCATTTCCGGCGGGCTCGCCCTTCGAGGGGCTGACCGTGCCGCCCGATGTCACCGTGAAGGCACAGGTGATGGCCGACCCCTCTCCCGATCTGGCCGATCGCACGATTGCGGGGCTGGCCGATGGCACGCCTCTGGTGACGCGCTCTGAGCTGGGTGACGGGCAGATCGTGCTCTTCCATGTGGCGGCCGATGCCGAATGGTCGACGCTGCCGCTTTCGGGGCTGTTCCCGCAAATGCTTGAACGGCTTGCGATTTCCAGCCGCCCCACGCAGCCCGATCCGGGGGAGCTGGCGGGCACCACATGGGTGCCGCAAAAGCTGATCGACGGGTTCGGGCGGTTGTCGACCGCAGAGAATGCCGGCGGTGTGGCGGGCGAGAAACTGGCCGAAGGACCTGCCGGACCGGATCTGAAGCCGGGCCTCTATACCGCCGATGACCGTGCGATTGCGCTCAATGCGGTGGCGCCCGACAGGGTGCTCAAGCCCGCGCTATGGGCCGCTGACATTCCCGTGGAGGGAGCGCAGACACAGGAGGCACGGCCGTTGAAAGGTGTGATACTGGGGCTGGCCCTGCTGGCGCTTCTCGTGGATATTCTGGCCTCGCTTTTCGTGTCTGGCAGGCTTTCAGGGCCGCGGGCGCAGCGTCTGGCGGGCATTGCGATCGTGGCGCTGGCGGTGGGGCTGATGGCGCCCGATGCGCGGGCACAGGAGGAAAAGATGCCGGTGGACCGTGCCATCGAGGCCGCGTCCAATGTGGTGCTGGCCCATGTGGTGACGGGCGATGCCGAGGTCGACCGGATCGCGCAGGCGGGGCTTCAGGGGCTGTCGGATACGCTTTTTGCGCGCACCACGGTCGAGCCCTCGACGCCGATGGCGCTGAACCTCGAAACCGATGATCTGGCGCTGTTTACCTTCATCTACTGGCCCGTGACGGCTGACGAGCCCGCACCCAGCCCCCAAGCCTATGCGAAACTCAACCGGTTTCTGCGCGGCGGCGGCATGATCCTGTTCGATACGCGCGATGCAAATATGGCGGGGATGGGCAACTCGCCCGAGGGGCAGCGGCTGAAGGCGCTGGCCGCGCCGCTCGATATTCCGCCGCTCACGCAGATCCCGCCCGATCATGTGCTGACGCGGACCTTCTATCTCCTGAATAGTTTCCCCGGCCGATATGACGGGCCGATCTGGGTCGAGGCGGCCAATCCGCAGGCGGCGCAGGCCGAGGGAATGCCGTTCCGCGACCTCAATGACGGCGTGACGCCGGTGGTCATCGGCGGCAACGATTGGGCAGGTGCCTGGGCGGTGGATGCACGCGGCGCGCCGATGCTGCCGGTGGGACGCGGGATGGGCGGAGAGCGCCAGCGCGAGATGGCGTTGCGGTTCGGGGTGAACCTCATCATGCATGTGCTCACCGGCAATTATAAATCCGATCAGGTGCATGTGCCCGCACTTCTGGAAAGGCTCGGTCAGTAATGAACACCCTCTCGGTGATCTGGGCGCCTCTGGTGCCATGGGAAATTCTGGCCATTGCGGGCGCGATCTGCGTAGTGCTGCTGGGCTTTGCGGTCTGGCGGGGCCTGCGCGGATGGATCCTGCGCGGTCTGGCGCTCGGCGTGATCCTGTTGGCCATTGCCCAGCCCTCGATCCAGACGGAGGAGGGCAAGAGCCTCTCGGATATCGTCTTCCTGCTCGATGACCGCTCGTCGAGCCAGAAACTCTCGGATCGGGCCGAGCAGACCGATGAGGCCGTGGCGAACCTCACCCGCCAGATCGAGGCGCGGCCCAATACCGAGTTGCGCCGGATCACGGTGGGCGATGCGCCCGATAATGCCGGATCGCTTCTGGGCTCGGCCATGGCCGAGGCGTTGGCTGCCGAGCCGCGTGCGCGGGTGGCGGGGGCGCTGATGGTCACCGACGGGCAGGCGCATGACGCGGCCCTGATGCCAGATCTGCCCGCGCCCCTTCAGGTGCTGCTGACGGGCCATAAAACCGATTGGGACCGCCGTCTGGTGATCCAGTCCGCGCCGAGTTTCGGGATCATCGGCGAGCCGGTCTCGATCCGGCTGAAGGTCGAGGATATGGGGCAGGTGCCCACGGATGCGCCCAAGACTGCCGAGCTGAAGATCGCCATCGATGGCGCTTCGCCGCAGAGCTATCAGGTCAATGTGGGCGAGGATCTGGAACTGCCGCTGACGCTCGATCATGGCGGGCAGAATGTGGTGCAGTTCTCGCTGACGCCGGTGGCGGGCGAGCTGACCGACCGCAATAACGAGGCCGTGGTGCAGATGAACGGGGTGCGTGACAGGCTGCGCGTGCTTCTGGTCTCGGGCGAGCCGCATGCGGGCGAGCGCACATGGCGCAACCTGCTGAAATCGGATGCGGCGGTCGATCTGGTGCATTTCACTATCCTGCGTCCGCCCGAAAAGCAGGACGGGGTGCCGGTATCGGAACTGTCGCTGATCGCTTTCCCGACGCGGGAGCTGTTTGTCGAGAAGATCCATGAGTTCGATCTGATCATCTTCGACCGTTATGCGGCGCGAGGGATCCTGCCGCAGGGCTATTTTGCTAATATCGCGCAATATGTGCGTGATGGGGGCGCGGTGCTGGTTTCGGCGGGGCCGGAATTCGCCACCGTCGAGAGCCTCTGGCAGACGCCGTTGAAAGATATCCTTCCGGCACGTCCCACGGGGCGGGTCTTCTCGGAAAGCTACCTGCCGCGCCCGACCGAGCTGGGGCTGCGCCATCCGGTGACGGCAGGGCTGACGGGGGCACCGCCAGTGGATCCGTCCAAGGATGGCGAGGCGCCGCATTGGGGCCATTGGCTGCGCCAGATCGAGCTGGGTGATGTGACCGGCGAGACGGTGATGACCGGTGCCGAGGGCTCGCCCTTGCTGGTGATGAGCCGCGAGGGCAAGGGGCGCGTGGCGCTTCTGGCTTCCGATCAGGCATGGCTGTGGGATCGCGGCTATGATGGCGGCGGGCCGCAGCTGGAGCTGCTGCGCCGGATCGCGCATTGGGAAATGAAGGAGCCCGAGCTGGAGGAAGAGGCGCTCTTTGCCGAGGTCCAGCCCGGATCACTGGGCTTTACCATCGTGCGCCGGAGCATGGCCAAAGAGGCGGGGCCTGTGACCATCACCGGCCCCGATGGCACCAGCACGACGGTTGCGCTGCAGGAGACCGCACCGGGGCGCTTTACAGCGCAATGGACCGCGCCCGAGGCAGGGCTCTACCGGCTGAAACAGGGCGATCTGGAGCGGGTTGTGGCGCTGGGTCCGGCCAGCCCGCGTGAATACGAGCATACGATCGCCTCGGGCGATGTGCTGGCGCAGGCGGTGGCGGGCTCGAACGGCGGCGTGACGCGGCTCGAGGATGGCATCCCGCAGATCCGCACCGTGCGCGAGGGGCGGCCCTCGGCAGGCACCGGCTGGATCGGGATCACGCCGCGTGGAGCCTCGGAAGTGGCCGATATCCGCGTGATGCCGGTGCTGCCGCCTTGGGCATGGCTGGTGCTGGCGGCGCTGCTGAGCATCGGGGCATGGCTCTGGGAAGGGCGAGGCAGGCGGCGCAGGACCTGAGCGGATTTCGGGACAAACATGATCTCGGTCAAAGTGCTCACCTTCCGGTGAGGGTAGATGATCGTTATATTATGATGATGATCCATCCCGGGACGAGCGATGTTCACACTTACTAACCTTATCAAAACGGTGCTCGGTCTGGCGGGCGCGCTGGTGTTTTTCCTGATCGGAAGCTGGGCGGCGCAGGCGCTTTACACCGTGGGCGGCGATGTGGAGACGGCGGGCATGTCGGATGCACCTGGCGGGTTGATCGGCGGCGAGGCGGCCGCCCCTGCAGCGCCTGTAGAGGTGATCGCGATGGGCGAGGGGGATCCTGCCGCAGGGGCCAAGGTGTTCAACAAATGCAAGGCCTGCCACAAGGTGAATGGCACCAATGGCGTTGGTCCGCATCTGGATGGTGTGGTGAACCGCCCCGTGGGCTCGGCGGAGGGCTTCAACTACTCGGCGGCTCTGCAAAACCACGGGGGGAGCTGGGATTACGCGGCACTTGATGCGTGGCTGAGCGACCCCAAAGCCTATGCGCCGGGCAACAAGATGACCTTCGCGGGGCTGAAAAAAGCGGAAGACCGCGCCAATGTGGTCGCCTATCTCGAAAGTCTTCAATAAGCCGACGCACCATAGTTCCGAAGGGCCGCATCCCACGCGGCCCTTTTTTCATGCCCCTGCTTCACAATTTTGCTGTTTGACAGGGAAAATCATGATTTCACAGGCCTTTCACAGAGAAGCAACTTGATAGCAGCCCGTTCCGCCCTTTACCTATATTCAAGGGAAATCACGCAAAGGGGATAGGAATGCCGGAACGGACGAGGGCCTATGCGCAGCCGAAGGGAATGCGGCGGTATCTGATGCCTTTCGCCATGATGGCGGCCTTGGGGACACCCGCAGTCGCACAAGATGTGGCAGGTGAGGTGAGCGAGGCGCAGGAGGGCGGCCAGACAGTGATCTCGGCCTATGGCATCTCGACCCTGAACGACCTGAAATATCCGGCGGATTTCAAACATCTGGACTATGTGAACCCCGGTGCACCCAAGGGCGGCGAGATCTCGGAATGGACCACGGGATCGTTCGATAATTACAATCCCTATTCCATTCAGGGCCGTGCGGCAGCGTTGTCTTCGGCGCCGCAGGAAAGCATCCTTGCGACGACTGCCGATACCGTGGGGCAGGCCTATTGCCTGATGTGCACCACGATGGACTATCCCGAGAGCAAGGACTGGGTGACCTTCCATCTGCGTGAGGGCATCACCTTCTCGGATGGCACGCCGATGAGCGCTCGAGATATCCTCTTCTCCTACGAGCAGCTGCGTGATTACGGGCTGTCGAGCTTCCGTCAGGTGCTGGAGCAACAGGTGGCGAAGGCCGAGGTGATCGACGACAGGACGATCAAATTTACCTTCACCCCCGATGCGCCGCGCCGTGACATCATCCAGCTGGTGGGCGGGCTGCCGGTGTTTGAACAAAAGCAGTTCGAACGGCTGGGTCTGACGCTCGACAAGACCTTCCCAGAGGCGCTGGTGGGCACCGGCCCCTATATGTATGACAGCGACAAGAACAACCGCACGATCACATGGAAGCGCAATCCCGACTATTGGGGCGAGGATCTGCCGATCAATGTGGGGCGCAACAATTTCGACAAGCTGCGCATCGAGTATTTCGGCGATTACAACGCGGCATTCGAGGCGTTCAAGGCGGGGATCTATACCTTCCGCAACGAGGCGTCGTCCAATACATGGGCCACGGGCTATACCTTCCCTGCCGTCGAGAACGGGCAGGTGATCAAGACCGAGCTACCCAATGGCAATGTGGCCTCGGGTCAGGCGTTCCTGCTGAACATGCGCCATCCGGTCTTTGAAGACCCGAAAGTGCGCGAGGCCGTCGGGCTTGCCTTCAATTTCGAATGGTCGAACAAAACGCTGTTCTACGGGCTCTACGAACGGGTGAATTCGATCTGGGAGAACTCGTCTCTGGAGGCGACCGGCAAACCCTCACCCGAAGAGCTGAAGATCCTCGAGCCGTTGAAGGCCGATCTGCCCGAAGGCGTGCTGACCGATGATGCGGTGATGGCGCCGGTCTCGGGGGATCGCCCGCTCGACCGTAAGAACCTGCGCAAGGCCGCCAAGCTCCTTGAGGAAGCGGGCTGGATCGTGGGCGATGACGGGCTGCGCCGCAAGGATGGCAAGGTGCTGCATATTGATATTCTCAATGACAGCCAGAGCTTCGACCGGATCATCAACCCCTATATCGAGAATCTCAAACAGCTGGGAATCGAGGCGGTTAACGAGCGGGTCGATGACGCGCAATATCAAAACCGCCAAAGAAGCCACGACTATGACATGATCACCAGCCAGATCGGGCAGGACCTGCTGCCGGGCTCGGGGCTACAGCAGTATTTCGGCTCTAAATCCACAGGCGATGTGTTCAACGGGATGGGCCTTGCTAATCCGGCGGTTGACAAGCTGATCACGCTGGTCGAGCAGGCGCAGACCGAGGACGAGCTGACCACCCGCGTCCATGCGCTGGACCGCGTGCTGCGGGCGATCCGCTTCTGGGTGCCTCAATGGTACAAGAACACTTATACGGTCGCTTATTATGATATGTATGACCACCCCGAGACCCTGCCGCCCTATTCGCTGGGCGAGATGGATTTCTGGTGGTATGACGCCGCAAAAGCAGAAAAACTGAAGGCCTCCGGCGCGCTGTAACGCGGGTCGGGGCACGGGCAGAAAGGGGCGAGGCCACTTATGGGCGCCTATATCCTGAAGCGGTTGCTTCTCGTGATACCGACACTTCTCGGGATCATGATCGTGAACTTCACCCTGACGCAATTTGTGCCCGGTGGCCCGATCGAGCAGATCCTCGCGCGGGTCGAGGGATCGGGCGATAGCATGCGCAACCTCACGGGCGGCGGCGATGCCGGTGCCGGTCAGGGGGGCGTAGAAGAGGGCGGCTATCAGGGTGCGCGGGGCATCTCGCCACAGCAGCTTGCCCAGCTCGAGGTGCAGATGGGCTTCTCGCGCATCGTCTGTGATGCGAGCCATCAGGGCGAGCCTACCATCGGCGCCCCCGGCTGCACCACCGAGAAAATCGGCGCGGTCGAGCGGTTCTTCATCATGATGGGCCATTACCTGACCTTCGATTTCGGCAAGAGCTATTTCCACAACGAGACCGTGATGCAGCTGATCATGGAGAAGATGCCGGTCTCGATCACGCTGGGGCTCTGGTCGACGCTTCTGGCCTATCTGATCTCGATCCCGCTGGGCATCCGCAAGGCGGTGCGCGATGGCACGTCCTTCGACACATGGACCTCGGCGGTGATCGTGGTGGCCTATGCCATTCCGGGGTTCCTGTTTGCGGTGCTTCTGCTGGTGCTATTCGTCTCGGGCAACTGCTTCCATATCCCGTTTGTCCCCGAAAGCTGGAACCCGACCTGTTACAGGCTGTTCCCGTTGCGCGGCCTGACCTCGGATAATTTCGATGCGCTGAGCACCTTGGGCAAGGCCAAGGATTACCTCTGGCATATCGTGCTGCCGATTACGGCAATCACGATCTCCAGCTTCGCCACGCTGACGCTTCTGACCAAGAACTCCTTCCTCGACGAGATCAACAAGCAATATGTCGTTACCGCCCGCGCCAAGGGCCTGACCGAACATCGCGTGCTTTACGGCCATGTGTTCCGCAATGCGATGCTGATCGTGATCGCGGGCTTTCCGGCGACCTTCCTTGGCGTGTTCTTCGGCTCCTCGATCATCGTGGAGACGATCTTCTCGCTTGATGGCTTGGGGCTTCTGGGCTTTCAGGCGGCGGTCGAGCGCAATTATCCGGTGATCTTCGGCACGCTCTATGTCTTCGGGCTGATCTCGCTGGTCGTGGGGATCCTGTCGGACCTGATGTATGTCTTTGTCGATCCACGGATCGATTTCGAGAAGAGGGGTGGCTGAGATGGCTCTCTCTCCGCTGAACCAGCGCCGCTGGGCCAATTTCAAGGCCAACCGTCGGGCGCTCTGGTCGCTGATCATCTTCACGGTGCTCTTTATCGCCTCGCTCTTTGCCGAGGTGCTGGCCAATGACAAACCGATCGTGGTGAACTATCAGGGGCATTACTATTTCCCCGCCTATAAGTTCTATCCCGAGACGGCCTTTGGCGGCGATTTCCGCACCGAGGCCGTTTACCGCGAGCCCGAGGTGCAATGCCTGATTGTCACGGGCGGCAACGAGGCCTGCTGGGATGACCCTGACGCCTATATGAAAGAGGCGCAGGAGAAGGGCACCGTTGATGGCGAGAAGGTCGATACTGGTTGGATGATCTGGCCGCCGATCCGGTATAATTACCGCACGATCTCCAACGATGCCCCTGCGTTCTCGCCCCCCGATGGCGAGCACTGGCTGGGCACTGACAATACTGCCCATGACGTCCTGGCGCGGGTGATCTACGGCTTCCGCACCTCGATCCTGTTCACGCTGATCGTCACCGGCGTGGGCTCGCTGATCGGGATCGCGGCGGGGGCGGTGCAGGGCTATTTCGGCGGCAAGGTCGATATTGTCTTCCAGCGGCTTCTGGAGATCTGGGCCTCGACGCCCTCGCTCTATGTCATCATCATCCTCTTCGCCATTCTGGGACGGAGCTTCTGGCTTCTGGTCTTTGTCTCGATCCTCTTCGGCTGGCCCGCCTTGGTGGGGGTGGTGCGCGCCGAGTTCCTGCGGGCACGGAACTTCGAATATGTCCGCGCCGCGCGCGCTCTGGGCGTGACCGACGGCACGATCATGCGCCGCCATATCCTGCCCAATGCGATGGTCGCGACGCTGACCATGCTGCCCTTTGTCGTGACCGCGACGATCTCGATGCTGGCCTCGCTCGATTACCTCGGCTACGGGCTGCCCTCCTCGGCGCCCTCGCTGGGCGAACTCGCGCAGCAGGGCAAGGAGAACCTGCAGGCCCCGTGGCTCGGACTCTCGGCCTTCTTCACATTCGCGGCCATGCTGTCACTTCTGATCTTCATCTTCGAGGGTGTGCGTGATGCCTTCGACCCGCGCAAGGTGTTCCAATGACCACGATCCTCGATGTCAAAGACCTCAAGATCAGCTTCGGTCGCGGGCCGGAGGTGGTGAAAGGCGTAAGCTTCACCGTGGCCGAGGGAGAGACCGTGGCGCTGGTGGGCGAGAGTGGTTCGGGCAAGTCGATCACCGCGCTGTCCTCGGTGCAGCTTCTGGGGCCGAATGCCCATCTGACAGGATCTGTGCGCTATAAGGGCCAAGAGATGGTTGGCGCCCCCGAACGCCTTCTGCGCAAGGTGCGCGGCAATGATATCAGCTTCATCTTCCAGGAGCCGATGACCTCTCTCAATCCCCTCCATACGCTGGAAAAACAGCTGGGCGAGAGCTTGGCGCTGCATCAGGGGGTGCGGGGCGCACAAGCCAAGGCGCGGATCATCGAGCTTTTGGATAAGGTTGGCATCCCCGATCCCGAGAGCCGTCTGGCCGATTATCCGCACCAGCTTTCGGGTGGGCAGCGCCAGCGGGTGATGATCGCGATGGCACTGGCCAATGGGCCGGATCTGCTGATTGCAGACGAGCCGACCACCGCGCTTGATGTGACGATCGAGGCGCAGATCCTCGAACTGCTTGCGGATCTGAAACGCGATATGGGGATGAGCCTTCTGTTCATCAGCCATGATCTGGGCGTGGTGCGCCGCATCGCCGACCGTGTCTGCGTGATGCAGAATGGCGAGATCGTCGAGCAGGGGACAGCCGAGGAGATCTTCGCTAATCCTCAGCACCCCTATACGCGCAAGCTTCTGGCGGCCGAACCCAAAGGCACTGCCGAGCCTGTACCCGAAGGTGCGCCCGAGCTGGTGCGCACCGAGGATCTCAAGATCTGGTTTCCGGTCAAGCGCGGGCTTTTGCGCAAGGTCACCGGCCATGTGAAGGCCGTCAATGGCGCATCGCTTTCGGTGCGGGCAGGGGAAACCTTGGGCATTGTGGGCGAGTCGGGCTCGGGCAAGACCACGCTGGCATTGGCCATCATGCGGCTGATCGAGAGCGATGGGCCGATCATCTATGCGGGCGAGAATATCGCCGCATGGGAAGGCAAGCGCCTGCGCGCACTGCGCCGCGACATGCAGATCGTGTTCCAGGATCCGTTCGGCTCGCTCAGCCCGCGGATGACTGTCGAGCAGATCATCGCCGAGGGGCTGACCGTGCACGGGGTCGAGCCTGGTCGTGACCGCACCGAGATGGTGGCCGAGATCATGACCGAGGTCGGTCTGCCCCCCGAAGCGATGCATCGCTATCCGCATGAGTTTTCGGGCGGGCAGCGCCAGAGGATCGCCATTGCGCGCGCCATGATCCTGCGCCCCAAGGTGGTGGTGCTCGACGAGCCGACCTCGGCACTCGACATGACGGTGCAGGTGCAGATCGTCGACCTTTTGCGCGATCTACAGCGCAAGCACGGGCTGGCCTATCTTTTCATTAGTCACGATTTACGGGTGGTTAGGGCCTTGAGTCATAAGGTGATGGTGATGAAACGCGGCGAAGTGGTCGAGCAGGGGCGAGCGGAGGATGTCTTCGCCAACCCGAAATCCGGCTATACCCGCGACCTTATGGCCGCAGCCCTCGGAGAGACTGTTTGAAAATCCTCTTTGTCCACCAGAACTTTCCGGGCCAGTTTCCGCATCTGGCCCCGGCCTTGCAGGCGCGTGGACATGAGGTGACGGCCCTGACGGCGGAAAATAACAACCGCCCCTCGCCGGTGAGAGTGGTCAAATATCGTGAACCGCAAGAGATCACATTGTCCTCGCGGCTGACCCGCATGTATGCGCAGGTCTCCGAACGCGGGTTGCGAGCGGCACGGGCCGCGCGCCAGATGCGCCGCGATCATGGCTACGTGCCGGATGTGATCTTCGGCCATCCCGGCTGGGGCGAGACGCTCTATCTGCGCGAGATATGGCCCGAGGCGCGGCTGCTGGTCTATGGTGAGTTGATGTATCGGACAACGGGGCTCGATACCGATTTCGACCCCGAATTCGCCCGCGACGGGTTCGACAGCCGGATCTCGACAGTGGCGCGCTCTGCCCATCTGATCCAGACTATCGCCCAGGCGGATGCCGCCCTCTGTCCGACGCAATTCCAGGCCGATACCTTTCAACCCGAATTCCGTTCCAAGATTACGGTCTGTCATGATGGGGTGGATACCGACAGGCTCTGCCCGGACCCGAATGCTGTCTTCGAGATCCCCGAAAAGGGGGTGAGCTTCCGGCCGGGGGATGAGGTGATCACCTTCGTGAACCGCTCGCTCGAACCTTACCGCGGGTACCACAGCTTCATGCGGGCGCTGCCCGATGTGCTGGCGGCACGGCCCCAAGCGCATGTGCTGATCGTCGGCGAGGAGGGGCAGAGCTATGGTGCGGCGCCAACAGACGGGATCAGCTGGAAGGAACGCTACCTGAACGAGGTGCGCGACCGGCTGGATCTGGCGCGTGTGCATTTTCTGGGCCGCATCCCCTATGACAGATATATCAAGATGTTACAGGTCAGTCGCGTGCATGCCTATCTGACCTATCCCTTCGTCCTGAGTTGGTCGCTGATGGAAAGCATGAGCGTGGGCTGTCATGTCATCGGCTCGGATACTGCGCCTGTGCGGGAGATGATCCGCCATGGCGAGACCGGCCATCTGGTTGATTTCTTCGATATCAAGGGCTGGTCCGCACGGCTGACCGAGGCGCTTTCCTCGTCCGAAAGATTCATTCCGCAACGGGTGGCCGCGCGCCGCGCGATGGTGGAGCGCTATGATCTCAAACGCTACTGCCTGCCGAGACTGGTGGAGTTCGTCGAGACGGCTGGACAGGGGCCGGGCCGCGCGCTTCCAGCGTCCTGAAATATCCCGGGGGGGCCGAATTGCAGCGGGGCATTGAGCCCCGCCGCAATTCGGTCGGGGGCAGAGCCCCCTCCAGCCCCGGCCTCTTGCGTGGCACTCAAATGGCAGAGCTGTGACCCGCTCTCGACAAATCATAGGCGTCGAAATGCCGGGCGATCAGGCGGGTGAGCGGGCGGCCCTTCTCTGGAATGCGCAGCCCGGACGGAGTCATCTCGACGCAATCCTCGAATTCGGCCGCGCACTGGCCCAGCATCTGGCTCAACTGCGCCAGTGACACATCATGGGTCCGGATCAATTCATCCGTCTTCAATTCGAAATCGCACATCAGCGCCTCGATAATCCGCGCCCGTAGCTGATCTTCGGACGAGAGCTTATGCCCGCGCGCGGTCGAGAAACGGCCCTCGCGTATGGCGCCCACATATTTTCCGGTGGCCGGAGCATTCTGTGCATAGCCCTGCGGGAAGCGCGAGATGGCGCTTGCGCCAAGCCCGACCAGAACCTCCGCCTGATCGTCGGTATAGCCCTGGAAATTCCGCCGGAGGCGGCCTGTGCGCTGGGCGACAGCCAGCCCGTCCGCGGGCAACGCAAAATGGTCGATGCCGATCGCATGGTAACCATCGGCTCGGAACAGTATCGCGGCACGGTCGAACAGGTCGAGCCGTTCCTCGGGCGTCGGTAACTCGTCGGAGGGCAGCATGTTCTGGCGCCGTGCCATCCATGGCACATGGGCATAGCCATAGAGCGCCACGCGGTCGGGGGCGAGGGACAGGAGCTTCTGCACCGAGGCGGAGATCTTCTCGGGCGTCTGGCGCGGCAGACCGAAGAGGATATCGGCATTCAGGCTCGCGATACCGCGGGCACGGATCATCTCGACGGCGCGGGCGGTCTCCTCGAAACTCTGCTCGCGGCCGATGATCTTCTGGATCTCGGGGTCGAAATCCTGCACCCCGATCGAGGCACGGTTCATGCCCGCACCAGCCAGCGCATCAAGGCGGGCCGCATCGATCTCGCAGGGGTCGATCTCGACCGAAAATTCCGCCCCCTCGGCCAGCGGGACGGCCTCGAACGTGGCTTCGGCCAGACGGGCTATCATACCGGCAGGCATAAGGGTGGGCGTGCCGCCGCCCCAATGCAGCCGCGAGAGCGTCACGCCGGGGGCAAGACGCTCTTTCAGCATCTTCAACTCGCGCAGGAGCACCTTGGAATAGGCTTGCACCGGCTCGGCGCTTTGTGTGCCCTGCGTGCGACAGGCGCAGAACCAGCACAGCCTACGGCAGAAGGGCACATGCATGTAGAGCGAGATTGCGCTTCCCGCAGGGATCGCCTCGATCCAGGAGGAGAACGTCTGCGGTCCCACATCCGCATTGAAATGCGGGGCCGTCGGATAGCTTGTGTAACGGGGGACGCGCGCGTCGAACAATCCGAGACGGGCGAGTTGCGATTTATGTTCCATGCGCCTATCGTTACGATATCAACGCGCAACAGAAATTGACCCATATCAAATGTCCATTACGAAAGACGAAGTGCCCTCGGTCACGCTGCAATGCGGCGACTGCACGATCCGCCATCGGGCGGTCTGCGCGCGTTGCACGCCGGATGAGGTCTCCGATCTCGAGAAGATCAAATTCTACCGCACCTACGAGGCGGGCCAGACGATTGTCTGGGCCGGTGATGATATGGAATTCGTGGCCTCGGTGGTGACAGGGATCGCCACCATCACGCAGGCGATGGAGGACGGCCGTACGCAGATGGTGGGGCTCTTGCTGCCCTCGGATTTCGTGGGCCGTCCGGGGCGCACGACGGCGGCCTATAACGTGACCGCGACCACCGATGTTCTGATGTGCTGCTTCCGGCGCAAGCCTTTTGAAGCGATGATCGAGCGCACACCGCATCTGGCGCAGCGCCTGTTGCAGATGACGCTCGACGAACTGGATGCCGCGCGCGAGTGGATGCTTCTGCTGGGCCGCAAGACCGCGCGGGAAAAGATCGCCTCGCTTCTGTCGATCATCGCGCGGCGCAATGCGTCCTTGCAGATGAAGAACCCGTCCGAGAGCATGACCTTCGATCTGCCGCTGACCCGCGAGGCGATGGCGGATTATCTGGGGCTGACGCTCGAAACCGTCTCGCGCCAGATTTCGGCGCTCAAGCGCGACGGGATCATTATACTGGATGGCAAGCGCCATGTGACGGTGCCCGATATGGAGGCGCTGTTGCTGGAAGCGGGGGATGATGCCGATGGCGGATTGTTCAACTAGGGACTTTGTGACGCTCGACGTGTTCACCGACAGGCCCTTTGCCGGAAATCCGCTGGCGCTTCTGCCCGATGCCTGCGGGCTGGGCACGGCGCAGATGCAGGCGATCACGCGCGAGTTCAACCTATCGGAGACCATCTTCGTGCTGCCGCCCGCCGATCCGGCGCATCGCGCGCGGGTGCGAATCTTCTATCCGGGGGGCGAGATGCCTTTTGCCGGCCATCCGACATTGGGCTGTGCGATCTGGCTGGCCACGCAGGATGCGGGCGAGGGGGATTTCGACCGCGTGCTGGTGCTGGAAGAAGAGGCGGGGCTGGTGCCCGTGCATGTAACTCGCAAGGACGGTGCGCTCCGGGCCGAGTTCCAGGCACCCGTTCTGCCCGAGATCCAGCCGCAGGCAGCCTCCCACGGGGCCTGTGCCGAGGCTTTGGGGATCAGTCCGCAGGACCTGCGCGCCGAGTCGATGGCCGTGATCTCGGGCGGGCCGAGCTTTGCCTTTATCGGGGTGACGGATGCCGAAGCCCTGGGCCGTGCGCGTCCCATGCAACCCGCGTTCGACACGGTGCAGACCGCGCTTTCGGCGGGCGGGGTCTATGTTTATGCGCAGACCGGCGCGCAAAGCTGGCAGGCGCGGATGTTCGACCCCGGTGGCGGGATCCCCGAGGATCCCGCCACCGGTTCGGCTACGGCGCTGTTTGCCGCGCAGCTTCTGGCGATGGGGGCCCTGGCCGAGGGCGAGACGCGGCTCTCGCTGCGTCAGGGTGTCGAGATGGGCCGCCCCTCCGAGCTGGGACTACGGGTCATCTGCAAGGACGGCGCACTGAGCGCGGTCCATGTCTCGGGCTCGGCGGTCGAGATCTCGCAGGGCCGCATCAGGGTGCCCGCCCCCTGACGCTTTGGTCTGTTAACTACGGGCCTGTTCCATACCGGTCTGCTAACTACGGGCCTGAGGTGCCCCGTCAGGCGGGGCAGCGCATATAACGCAGGGGCGCAGGCGCTGCGCCATCACCGGTCTCGGTGCGGATCAGGGTTTGGCCGTCATCCTTCAGTTCGAGAAGCTCGTGATAGGACCAAGACTGTCCCTCGCCGGTAAAGTCGAACATGCCGGACAGGCGGGCCGGTTGCTGTTCCTGCGGTTCGGTCAACACGCCGCGCGATTCGTAGAAGGTGAGGGTGTCGGCGCTGACGCTCATCAGCCCCTTGGCATCATCACGGCCGGGGGTGCAATCATTGAGGCTCATGCCCCAGCGGCCTTGAAACCCCGCGGGGATCGGTCCGGCGGCCATCTTGTCGGCGCTCTGGCTGGCACCTCCGGGCGGCATGCAGGCGGCAAGCGTCAGGGTCGCCAGAAGCGGAAGGGCCAAGGGTCTCATCGAATGCCTCCGGTCGGATATACAGTCATCAGGATCGGAATAAACCATTGGAGCTGCAGCCCGAACTGTCCAGCCCACAGCAGAACGGGCGGCAAGAAGCCGCCCGTCGGGATCATATCCGGTGTATTTCCGCCGGTCCGCCAGGCCGTCGGTCAGTGCGACATCAGCACCGGAACATCGGCCATCTCCAGCATATGGCGGGTGGCCCCACCCAGAATCGCCTCGCGGAAGCGCGAATGGCCATAGGCACCCATCACGATCATATCGGCGCTGGTATCGCTGACATGGCGATTCAGCACGTCGGAGATGCGCGGCATGGTCTTGGGCAGAACCGTCACCTCGGCGGCCACCCCGTGACGCACCAGCATCTGGCAGAGCGCCGAACCCGGATCGGCGCGTTCAGGCCCGTGGGCGGGCGGCGCGATGACCGTTATATCAACCTTCTCGGCGGCTTTGAGGAGCGGCAGCGCATCGCGCACGGCATCGAGCGACTCGTCCGAGCCGTTCCATGCCACCACCACACGGCGCCCGCTGAGACGGCCATTGAAATCATCGGGCACGATCAGCACGGGCACATTGCCCTCGAAGAGCGCCGCCTCGATGGCCGCCTCGATCTCCTGACCACGATCCTCGCCATAGGGGCGGCCCATCACCACCAGATCGGCAAAGCGCGCCCGCAGCGCCACGGCAGGCGCGATGGCGCCAAGCTGCACGACCATCGTCTCGGTGGCCCAGCGGATATCCTCGTTTTTCAGCCGCGCCAGCACACCGGCCTCGACCTTGGCGGCCTCGTCCTGTGCCTGCTCGATGACCTCTTTCTGGACATAGGCCGTGGCGCCCGCGTAGTAATATCCGGTCTGCGAGACATCGACGCCCAGGCACAGCACATCCAGATGTGCCTGCTCCTGGCGCGCCATCACGATAGCGGCGTCCAGCTGGGCTTTGGCCGCGTCGAGATCGGTAACGATAGAAAGAATGGTTTTGTAGGACATGGCTTTGCCTCGTCGTTTGATTTCACCGACGATCATAGGCCTGCTTGCGATCGGCGACTTTGACCAAGATCAAATCATGGATCGCAGACCCGTTTTTTATGCTCCCGAACAGTTGATGCAGATCAAGGCAGTGTGATCGGCCTCCCCGCAAAAGGGACTGAAGTCGTGCCCGCATTCCTTCGTGCAGGGCAGAATAAGACAAAGGGACGCAATATGTGGGATTACCTCAAGCTTGCCATGCTGGGCCTTGTCGCCGTTCTGGCGGCGATCGCCGCAAGCTATGGTCGCGATCTCGCCTATACCGTGAATGCGATCGAAGTATTCGTGGCGGCAGTGATCGCATTGATCTGGGTGATGCGGGGCATGGAGAAAACCAGCCCCGTCTCGCAGACCGAGTATTTCGATAGTGTCATCCGCTATGGCGTGGTGGCGACGGTATTCTGGGGGCTCGTGGGGTTTCTGGTCGCGGTCTTTATCGCCTTCCAGCTGGCCTTTCCGGCGCTGAATTTCGAATGGGCTCAGGGCTATCTGAATTTCGGAAAGCTGCGGCCCCTGCATACCTCGGCAGTGATCTTCGCCTTTGGCGGTAACGCCCTGATCGCGTCGTCCTACTATGTGGTGCAACGAACTTCCGCCGCACGTCTCTTTGGCGGCAGCCTCGGCTGGTTCGTGTTCTGGGGCTATAACCTGTTCATCGTTCTGGCGGCCTCGGGCTATATCCTCGGGGCCACGCAATCGAAGGAATATGCCGAGCCCGAATGGTATGTGGACCTGTGGCTGACCGTGGTCTGGGTGGCTTATCTGATCACTTTCCTCGGCACGATCCTCAAGCGCCGCGAGCCACATATCTATGTGGCCAACTGGTTCTACCTCTCTTTCATCGTGACCGTGGCAATGCTGCATATCGTCAATAACCTCGCGGTGCCCGTCTCGGTCTTCGGGTCGAAATCGGTGCAGCTGTTTGCGGGTGTGCAGGATGCGATGACGCAATGGTGGTATGGCCATAACGCGGTGGGCTTCTTCCTGACCGCAGGCTTCCTCGGCATGATGTATTACTTCGTACCCAAACAGGCGGGGCGTCCCGTCTATTCCTACAAACTCTCGATCATCCACTTCTGGGCGCTGATCTTCCTCTATATCTGGGCTGGTCCGCACCATCTGCATTATACCGCGCTGCCCGATTGGGCCTCGACGCTGGGGATGGTGTTCTCGATCATGCTGTGGATGCCCTCGTGGGGCGGTATGATCAACGGTCTGATGACGCTCTCGGGCGCCTGGGACAAGCTGCGCACCGATCCGGTGATCCGCATGATGGTGGTGTCGATCGGCTTTTACGGCATGTCCACCTTCGAGGGCCCGATGATGTCGATCAAGGCGGTCAACTCGCTCTCGCATTATACGGACTGGACCATCGGCCATGTGCATTCGGGCGCGCTCGGCTGGAACGGGATGATCACCTTCGGGATGCTCTATTTCCTTGTGCCGAAACTGTGGAAACGCGAGGCGCTCTATTCGCTCAAAGCCGTAAGCTGGCATTTCTGGCTCGCCACTATCGGGATCGTGCTCTACGCGGCCTCGATGTGGGTCACGGGGATCATGGAGGGCCTGATGTGGCGCGAGGTCGATGCGCAGGGCTTCCTCGTGAACTCCTTCGCCGACACGGTGGCTGCCAAATTCCCGATGTATGTCGTCCGGGCTCTGGGGGGCGTGATGTATCTGACCGGCTCGCTGATCATGGCATGGAACCTCTGGGCGACGGTCGCCAAGCAACCGAAAGCGCGCGTTGCCGCCCACGCCGTTGCGGCAGAGTAAGGAGACAGACCTATGTCCATTCTGGATAAACACGGGATCATCGAGAAGAACGCGACGCTTCTTTTGATCGGCTCCTTCCTCGTGGTCACTATCGGCGGCATCGTTGAAATCGCCCCGCTCTTCTATCTCGAGAACACGATCGAGAAGGTCGAGGGCGTGCGTCCCTACACTCCGCTCGAGTTGACCGGCCGCGATATCTATATCCGCG
This sequence comes from Thioclava sp. GXIMD2076, assembly GCF_037949795.1. NCBI lineage: Bacteria > Pseudomonadati > Pseudomonadota > Alphaproteobacteria > Rhodobacterales > Paracoccaceae > Thioclava > Thioclava sp. GXIMD2076. The sequence goes on along the minus strand of NZ_CP149932.1, from coordinate 447,556 downwards.
AGGGTTGCTATGTCTGCCACAGCCAGATGATCCGTCCGATGCGTGACGAATACGAGCGCTACGGGCATTACTCGCTGGCCGCGGAATCGATGTATGACCACCCGTTCCAATGGGGCTCCAAGCGCACCGGCCCCGATCTGGCGCGGGTTGGCGGGCGCTATTCGGATGCGTGGCATGTCGATCACCTGAGCGACCCGCAATCGGTGGTGCCGGAATCGGTGATGCCGAAATACGGCTTCCTCAAGCATAGGCTCCTCGATACCGGCCATCTGGAAGAACGTCTGGAAACCGACGCGTTGGTCGGGGTGCCCTATACCTCCGACATGATCGAGGCGGCCAAGACGGATTTCGCGGCCCAGCTGGACCCCTATGCCGATACCGATGGTCTTTTCGCCCGCTATGACGCGCGGGTGAATGTGCGCAATTTCGATGGCCAGCCTGCCGTGACCGAGATGGATGCGCTGGTGGCCTACCTGCAGGTGCTGGGCACGATGGTCGATTTCTCGACCTTCGAACCCGCACCGAGCCGCTGAGGAGAGCGAGATGGATTATCATATCTTCCGCGAATTCGCCGATAGCTGGATGCTCCTGTTCATGGTGGCGATGTTCGTGATTGCCATCCTCTGGGCCTTCCGTCCGGGAGCGCGCAAATCGCAGGCCGACAGTGCCGCCATTCCCTTCCGCCACGAGGACCATCCCGCAACGGCCCCAAGCGGGTTGGCCAAAAGGGAGTTGGATCAATGAGCAAGCTGAACAAGAACCTGCCCGACGACCCGTCGACGACCGGCCATAGCTGGGACGGAATCGAGGAGTTCAACAATCCGCTACCGCGTTGGTGGCTCTGGACCTTCTATGCCTGCATCCTTTTCGCGCTCGGCTATACGGTCGCGATGCCCGCATGGCCGCTCCTGAATGGGGCGACACCGGGTTTGTTGCACAAATCGACCCGTGCCGATCTGGCCGCCGATCTGGAGCGGTTCGACGCGCTGAATGCCCCCGTCGAGGCGCGGCTCGTGGCCGCGGATCTGGGGGCGATCGCCTCCGATCCGGAGCTTGCGAACTATACCCAGAATGCGGGCGCGGCCGTCTTCCAGACATGGTGTGCGCAATGCCATGGTGCGGGGGCGGGAGGCCAGCAGGGGCTGGGCTATCCGAACCTGCTCGATAGCGACTGGCTCTGGGGCGGCAGGATCGGTGATATCTACACCACCGTAACCCATGGTATCCGTAATGCGGATGACCCCGAGGCGCGCTTCAGCCAGATGCCTGCTTTTGGAACGGATGGCATTCTGGAAGAGGCGCAGATCGATCAGGTGGTGCAGTTTGTCCGCCAGATTTCGGGGCAGGAGGCCGATCCGGCGCTGGCCTCCGAAGGGGCCACCGTCTTTGCCGAGAATTGCACCGCCTGCCATGGTGATGCGGGCAAGGGCGACCCGTCGCAGGGCGCACCCAATCTGACGGATGCGGTCTGGCTCTATGGAGGCGATGTCGCAACCCTTACCCAAACGGTCCGTGAGGCCCGCGCAGGCGTCATGCCCAACTGGAACGCCCGCCTGAGCGAGGCCGAGATCCGCGCAGTGGCCTCTTATGTCCACGGGCTCGGGGGCGGGCAGTAAGCCGCTCCCCACCAGATCCCCGTGGCCGCGGATAGGGCGCGGCTGCGGGGCTCACCGGCACCCTGTCCCGTTCGCGCGTTTCATATGCAGGGTGCCGGTGTTTTTTGTCCCTGACCTTCGCGACGTCCTGTCGCGCGCGCTCCGGAGCTTTGCCCGGGGCGCTTTTTTATCCGGCGCCATCGCATCGGGAAAAATGCATCCGAAATCGCGATTTTGACGCATGTCAAAGAAGCACGGACCGCAAACGCGCATTGAGGACCAACGCGCAGACCGATCCGAGGAGACCGCAACATGAGCATGCCAGACCCTGTTGCCCCGCCGCCCCTTTATACCAGCCGCGAACCCGTTTTTCCGCGCCATGTGCGTGGCCGTTTCCGGCAGCTGAAATGGGGGCTGATGGCGGTGATGCTCGGGGTCTATTACCTCCTGCCGTGGATCCGTTGGGACCGCGGTCCGGCGCTGCCCGATCAGGCGGTGCTAGTGGATCTGGCGAACCGTCGGTTTTTCTTCTTCATGATCGAGATCTGGCCGCATGAATTCTATTTCGTGGCGGGGCTTCTGATCATGGCGGGGCTGGGGCTGTTCCTGTTTACCGCCGCGATGGGGCGGGTCTGGTGCGGCTATGCCTGTCCGCAGACGGTCTGGACCGATCTTTTCATGCATGTCGAGCGATGGGTGGAGGGCGATCGTAACGCCCAGATCCGCCTGTTGCGCGCGCCATGGGGCGCCGAGAAGATCCGCAAACGCGCCCTCAAATGGGCGCTATGGCTGGTGATCGCGCTGGGGACGGGGGGCGCATGGGTGTTCTATTTCGCCGACGCTCCCACCCTGATGCGCGATCTGGTCACGGGCCAAGCGGCGTTGGTGGCCTATCTGACGATGGCCTTCCTGACCGCCACGACCTTCTTCTTTGGCGGGTTTGCCCGCGAGCAGATCTGTATCTATGCCTGCCCGTGGCCGCGCATCCAGGCGGCGATGATGGATGAGGATACGCTGACCATCGGCTATCGCGACTGGCGCGGCGAGCCACGTGGCAAGCTGAAGAAAGGCGTGAAACTCGACGCGGCGCAGGGCGATTGTATCGATTGCAATGCTTGTGTCGCGGTCTGCCCGATGGGGATCGATATCCGCAATGGCCAGCAGATGGAGTGCATCACATGCGGGCTCTGTATCGATGCCTGCAACGAAATCATGGATAAAACGGACCAGCCGCGCGGGCTGATCGGCTATATGGCGCTGCGCGATGAAGAACGCGAGAAGCGTGGAGAGGCCCGTGTCAGCCCGTGGCGCCACATCTTCCGCCTGCGCACGATCATCTATTTCCTGCTTTGGGGCGGGATCGGTGTAGGGCTTGTCGTGGCGCTTCTGATGCGCTCGCCCATCGAGTTCAACGTGACCCCCAGCCGCTCGCCGCTTTATGTGACCCAGCCCGATGGCACGATCCGTAACATTTACACGCTGCGCTTGCGCAACAAGGACCATGCACCCACGGCCTATGTGATCTCGGTCGCGGGGCCGGATGGCCAGCCGGTTGAGGGGCTGGTGGCATCGGTCGAGGGGCATGCAGGCGGGGTGGTCGAGGTGGCCCCCGATGCCACGCTCTCGGCGCGGCTCTACCTCGAGGCCGCGCGCGGAACGGCGCTGGCACAGGCCAAGCGCTCCGATGTGGTCTTGCGTGTCAGCCAACGCGATGGCGCTGGCTCGGTGACGGAACAGACGGTCTTCAATGGAGCAGGACAGCAATGATGACACGCGAACTGACCGGAAAGCATGTGCTTTCCATCACCATAGGGGCGTTCTCGGTGATTATCGGGGTCAATATCTTCATGGCCTATAACGCGGTCCATAGCTTTCCGGGCCTGGAGGTCTCGAACTCCTATGTCGCCAGTCAGGAATTCGACCGGCTGCGCACGGCGCAGGTGGCGCTTGGTTGGCGGGTGGAGCCTCGATATGCCGATGGCCAGCTGAGTTTCCGTATTCTGGGGATGGACGGGCTGCCGGCGCAGATCGCGCAGTTCTCGGCACTTATCGGGCGCACTACGATGGCGCGCGAGGATGTCACGCCCGTGTTCCGGCGTGTGAACGGGGCCTATGTGACCGATCTCGACCTGGCACCCGGAGCATGGCTCGTGCATCTGGAGGCCGTAGCGAGCGATGGCACGCCCTTCCGGCAGCGGATCGACCTCTTCGTGCGGGGCTAGGCGATGACGTCCGCCCCCGATATCGAGAGCCGTATCTCGGCCTGTCCGGCCTGTATCGCCGCACCCGCGGCGCAGGATATCGCGCGGCGGGGGATGGCTTCGCCCGATCTGATGCTGTCCTTGCCACAGGTGCATTGTGCGGCCTGTATCACTGATGTCGAGACGGCGCTTCTTGGTGTCGAGGGGGTGCGGGATGCACGGGTGAACCTGACGCTCAAACGGGTCGCGGTGCGGGCGGAGGGGGTGACGCCCGACATCTTGGTCGGCGTGCTGGGGGCGATTGGCGTCGAGGCACATGAGCTGGACCCCGACCAGCTGCAGGGGACCGAGGCCGACCGTCAGGGCCGCGATTATCTGATGCGCATCGGCGTCGCGGGATTCGCGATGATGAATATCATGCTTTTGTCGGTGGCCGTCTGGTCGGGGGCGGGAGAGGCGACCCGCGACATGTTCCACTGGATCTCGGCGGCGATTGCCTTTCCCACCGTGATCTTTGCGGGCCAGCCCTTCTTTGCCTCAGCCTATCGGGCACTGAGGGGGCGGCGTCTGGGTATGGATGTGCCGATTTCGCTGGCGATCCTTCTGGCCAGTGGCATGTCGCTTTACGAGACGATCCATTCGGGGCGGCATGCCTATTACGATGCCGCCGTCATGCTGATCTTCTTCCTGCTGGTCGGACGATATCTCGATTACCGCTCGCGGGCGGCGGCGCGCTCTGCCGCCGAGGAGCTGGCCGCGTTGGAGGTGCCGCGCGCCTTTGTGTGGCGTGACGGGGCCGAGGTCGAATTGCCCGTGGCCGATCTGCGCGTGGGCGATCATCTGCATCTGCGCGCGGGCGGGCGGCTGGCGGCGGATGGGATGATCATCGAGGGCCGATCCGAAATGGACCGCTCGCTTCTGACGGGGGAGAGCTTGCCGGTGAGCGTGGGGCCGGGGGCTGTGCTCGCGTCGGGAGAGGTCAATCTGACCGGGCCGCTGACGGTGCGCCTGACAGCCGTAGGGCGAGACAGCTCGCTCCACCGGATGGCGCAGCTGGTGGCCGCAGCCGAAAGCGCGCGCACGAAATACACCACGCTCGCCGAACGCGCGACCCGCGCCTATACGCCGCTCGTGCATCTGCTGGCGCTTTCGGCCTTTGGCGGCTGGCTCTGGGCCTCGCGCGATCTGCGTCTGGCGCTGAATATCGCGGCGAGTGTGCTGATCATCACCTGCCCCTGCGCTCTGGGGCTGGCGGTGCCTGCGGTGGTGACGGCGGCCTCGGGGCGGCTCTTCCGGCAGGGGCTTCTGGTGAAGGACGGCTCCGCGCTCGAGCGGCTGGCCGAGATTGATACGGTGGTCTTCGACAAGACCGGCACGCTGACCACCGGCCTGCCCGAACCTGCCGATCTGGAGGGGCTGGGCGAGGCGGCAGGCGGCGTGGCGCTGGCCCTGGCTGCGGGCTCGTCGCATCCGCTGTCGCAGGCGCTGGCCCGGGCGCTGGCTGCGCGTGGGACCATGCCTGCAGCGCTCGATGATCTGCGCGAGGTTTCCGGCTGCGGGGTCGAGGCGCGGTATCGGGGCCGGATCGTGCGGCTGGGCCGCGCCGATTGGGTCGGGGCGGAGGGCGAGGGGACGTGGCTTTGCCTCGGCGAGGGTCGCGTCCACCGGGTCCGTTATCGGGACCGTCTGCGCGAGGGTGCGGCCGAGGCGGTTGTAGCCCTTCAGGATCTGGGGCTTTCGGTCCGGCTTCTGTCGGGGGATACGGTGCCCGCGGTTGCGGCCTTGGCCGAACGGTTGGGGATAGCCGATTGGCAGGCCGCGGCCCGCCCCGAAGACAAAGCCCGCATTCTGGCAGATCTGGCATCCGGGGGGCATTCAGCGCTGATGGTGGGCGACGGGCTCAACGATACGATCGCGCTCGCGCAGGCCCACGTTTCGATCTCGCCGGCCTCGGCACTCGATGCGGCGCGCACGGCGTCTGACATCGTGCTGCTGGGACGGAGCCTTGCGCCGGTTGCGCAGGCAGTGGTGACGGCCCGCAATGCACGGGCGCGGATCAAGCAGAATTTCGTGATCTCGATCGGCTATAATCTGGTCGCGGTGCCGCTGGCGCTCTGCGGACTGGCGACGCCACTGGCGGCGGCCCTTGCCATGTCGGCCAGTTCGATCACCGTCTCTCTTAATTCTTTACGGATGAAATAGGCTCTGGAAGGTTACCTTATGTCGATTCTCGGTTTTCTGATCCCGATCTCGCTTGTTCTGGGGGGCGTTGGGCTTCTGGCATTCTTTTGGGCGTTGAAGTCCCGCCAGTTCGACGATCCCAAAGGCGATGCCGAGCGCATCCTTTCGAACGCATGGGATGACCATCCGAAACGGTGATTCCGGTCAGCGCCCCCCGACCTGTCATCGCATAGAAAAACGGGCCGCTTCCCAATAGGAGGCGGCCCGCTTAGTTGAAGCAGAGAGGGGCGGGGGCTCAGGGCCCCACGACCCCGCATTCCATGCTGCGCGCGGCCAGTCTGGCGCAGGCGAGGCTGGCCTGTTGCTGGCTCATGCCCACAAAGGTCGCCTCGTAGCCAAGCTTGCGCTTGACCACCTTGCGCAGGGCGTCGCCCAGCGTATCGCTTTCCATCAGCGCGATCTTCAGCATGTCCTGCTGGGCGTGGAATTCGGATGTTTTCAGCCCGATGGTCACGCCCCAGTTGCGCCCGCCCGAAGTCGAGGCGCGGGCGACGACGCGCGGCGTCTCGGAGGCTGCGGCCTGCGGCGGGTTCAGGGCCGCCAGAATGACGGTATCGGCTTTCTTGTCCTTCCCCATCAGAGCGAGTGTCTCGGGTTGCGGTTTGCTGGTCTGCTGGAAGATCGGACCGCCCGGATCGGTATCGCCCTGCGCGATCTGGCCGGCGAATTGCTCCTCGTCCTGGTCGGGCGCGCCGTCCTCGGCGCCGGTTTCAGCTGCGGCAACCTGAACCTCCTCTCCCGCCAGATCCTCGACAGGAGCCTCGACCGGTGCGGCTTGCGCCACGGCTCGGTTGGGCGCCAGAACGGGACGGGGGCTGGCATCAAGCGCCTCGGCAGAGGCCATGGTCACGGCCTCGTCCACCGCATCGGCATCGACAGGGCTGGTCTCGGGCGCGGGGTCGGCATTTGCCACGGCCACGGCGGCGGCAATCGCATCCGCGTCATGCGAGGTCGCACCGGGGCGGACAAGCGGGCGCGGGCTGCTCTGCATCGGACCGTTCGCCACGAGAAGACCGCGGGTCGGACGGTTGAGATCGATGATTTCGGGGGCATCGGGGCGGCGCAGCGGGCTGTTCTCATTCACGCGCTTGAAGCCCAGATCAAGGAGCTCCATCATCTTCGCGTTCCGCTGGGCGGTCGAGGTGCCGCCGAAGACGGTCGCGATGATACGGTCATTGCCACGCTGTGCCGAAGCCGTCAGGTTGAACCCGGATGCCACGGTATAGCCCGTCTTGATCCCGTCGGCGCCTTTATAGGCATCGAGGAAACGACGGTTGGTGGAGTAGACGGTCTTCATGCCCGCATCAGCGGAGCGGCGCGAGAAGATATTGTAATATTGCGGAAAATCATAAAACAGGTGACGGCCCAGAATGGTCATGTCATGGGCGCTGGAGAGGTGTCCCTCGCGGGTCAGACCGTTGGCATTCTTGAAGGTCGAGTTTTTCATGCCGAGGGTCTTGGCAGTGGCGGTCATCCGCGCGGCCCAGTTCTCCTCGTTGCCACCCAGCGCATCGCCGATCGCGGCAGCCGCATCGTTTGCGGATTTCACGGCGGCGGCGCGGATCAGATAGCGCAGTTTGATCTTCTGTCCGGCGCGCAGCCCCAGACGCGAGGGCGGTTGCGAGGCAGCATTCTTCGACACCGTGATTTCGCTGTCGAGGCTCACCTCACCGGCTTCAATGGCCTGAAAGGTGATGTAGAGCGTCATCATTTTCGTAAGCGACGCGGGGTAGAGTCGCGTGTCGGCGTTTTTCTCGTAGAGGACCTCACCAGAGCGCATGTCCATCACATAGGCAGCAAAGGGCGCGGCTTGAACGGCCAGCGGCAAAAGCACCAATGTGAAGAACGCGCATACCCCTGCTCGGATCCAGCGCGAAAGCGTGGTCACGGTTCTTATCCTTATATCTGCCTCGATGCCCCGTTGTTTTTTGACCGGGGCTTATGATTGGAAAGATAGCACGGAGGATTGAATGTGAAAATTAGGAAGTTCAAATCACATTAACTGCGTTTTTCCTGCATCACCACATCATGTGGTGGTTGCAATGGGTTGCGATACCTCAAGTTGTGTTGTTAACTGATCCTTAACCTTATATTCCCTTGCGGCAGTCAAGCCTCGTTCACGGGGCAGTGAGTGTTTTTTACTCGAAGGGATTCACTCGAGCGCGAATTTGTGCAGAGCCTCGGCAAGATTTTCCATCGATTCGAGTGTTAACAGGCGCGGATGGGAGGCGGGGGCCTCGGCATGATCGAGCGCCCATGTGACCCCCCGATCGGGAATGTGGATGGCGCGCCCACCGGCCTCGAGCATCGGGAGGATGTCCGATTTCATGGAGTTGCCCACCATGATGCCCTGTCGGACCCCCATACCGTGACGGTCAAAAATGCGGGTATAGATCTCGGGCGTTTTCTCCGACACCACCTCGACCGCCTGAAAACACGGTCCAAGCCCGGATTGTGCCAGCTTGCGTTCCTGATCGAGCAGATCGCCTTTTGTGATCAGCACGAGTTTATACGATGCGGCGAGGGTGGTGATCGTGGTTTCCACATGCGGCAGCAGCTCGATCGGATGCGCTAGCATTTCGCGGCCCGCCTCCAACAGCTCGGCGATCACCGTGGCGCTGACCCGTGCCTTCGAAACCTCGATCGCGGTTTCGATCATCGAGAGCGTAAATCCTTTTACCCCAAAGCCATAGCGTCCGATATTTCGGCGCTCAGCGGCCAGAAGGCGGTCCTCCAGATGATCCCGTCCGGCAAAATCGCCCATCAATTCAGCAAATCGCGCCTGAGTAAGCGTGAAGAACCGCTCGTTATGCCATAGCGTGTCATCGGCATCGAAACCCAGCATTGTCATTGGCCCTGTTTCCTTCCTATTGTCGGGTAAGAGATTACATTTCGAATTGCGAGCCGGGGCAGAAAGGGTTTTCTTCTGCTCCCGTCTTCCTATATTCGCCACAAGACCTGAGATATTCGGAACCCGGGAAAAGCGATGATGACAGGCGACTTCAAGCCGTTCAGCATGATGGCCGACGACGAGAATGGCAATGACGGCGATGCCGGTCTGGCCACGAAAACGCGGCCCAAGACCCGTAAGCCTCCGTTATATAAGGTGATGCTGCTCAATGATGACTATACGCCGATGGAATTCGTGGTGCATATCCTCGAACGTTTCTTCGGGCTCAATCATGCGCAGGCCTTCGAGATCATGTTGACCGTGCACAAGAAGGGGCTGGCTGTGGTGGGGGTGTTCTCTTTCGAGATTGCCGAGACCAAGGTTGCGCAGGTGATGGATTTCGCCCGCCGCCACCAGCACCCTCTGCAATGCACGATGGAAAAGGAATGAGCGCGGCCTTCCGCGACGAACCCAATGACACATCCGCGACTTTCGCTGGCGCTCGAACAGGCGCCCCTGCCGGAGACGGGCACGATCCTCGTGCTCGGTGCTCTGGCCGATACCGATCTTTCCGATCTGCCCAAGGACAGGCTGGAGCTGGTGCAGGGGTTTGCCCCTGATCATGCGGGGCTTTCGGCCCGTGGCTATACCGTCAGCCCCGCGCCTCAAAGCACGGGATATGCGGCGGCAGTCCTCTTTCTGCCGCGCGCCAAGCAGGAGGCCCGCAACGCGCTGGCCCGTCTCTGCGCCCTGGTCGCGGAGGGCGGTATGATCCTCGTGGACGGTGCCAAGAATGACGGGGTGGATTCGGTTCTGAAATCCCTCAAACCACTGGTTTCGCCCTCAAGCGCCATCGCCAAGGCGCATGGCAAGGTGTTCCGCTTTGCCGCGCGGCGCGATGTGCTGGACGAGTGGGTCGTGCAGGCCCAGACCCCGACAGAGGGATTCGTTACCACACCGGGCGTGTTTTCGGCCGATAAGGTCGATGCAGGCTCGGCACTGCTGGCGCAGGCGCTGCCCGGACGCCTTCCGGCGCGTATGGCCGATCTGGGGGCGGGCTGGGGCTGGCTCTCGGCGCAGATTCTCGCTCGCGAGGGGGTCGAGACGCTCGATCTGGTCGAGGCAGATTTTGCAGCCCTTGACTGCGCCAAGCAGAATATCACCGATCAGCGTGCAAGCTTCCATTGGGAAGATGTCACGGGCTTCGAGCCCGCCGCCCGCTATTCGGGGATCGTCATGAACCCGCCCTTCCATGTGGGCCATGCGGGCGATCCGAACCTCGGTCAGGCCTTTATCCGTAAAGCAGCCTCTATCCTGTCGCTTTCAGGCAAGCTATGGATGGTCGCCAACCGCCATCTTCCCTATGAGGACACGCTCAGGCAGGTGTTCCACCATGTCGAGGAAATCGGTGGCAATACCCAGTTCAAACTGTTCTTCGCCGAAAAGCCGCTGAGCAAGTCGCAGGTCGCCAAGGCTGCCCCTACACAGACGAAACGCGGCCGCTAACCGGCCGCGTCTTTGCTTCAACCACTCCGCAGGAGACTGCATGTCGCTTTCCATTTCCGGCAAGACTGCCATCGTGACGGGCGCCGCCCACGGGATCGGGCTCGCCATCGCGCGCCATTTCGTGGACCGCGGTGCCAATGTGATGTTCGCCGATATCGACGAGAGCCGTCTGAAGGATGAATTTGCCGACACCGATACCTCGGAAGGTCCGGTGCGGATCTTTGCAGGCGATCTGTGCCAGAAGCTGAATGTCGCCAACCTTCTGTCGGCCACGATCGATGCGTTTGACCGGATCGATATTCTGGTGAACACGAACCGCAGCTTCACGCCCTGCGATCCGCTTGACCCCGACCAGACCGTGCTCGACGACATGCTGAGCCAGAACATGAAATCCTCGCTGCGGATCTCGCAGCTGACCGCCAAGCGCATGATCGCGCAGGCCGAGAAGGACGGGCGGACCGAGGGCGAGATCGGCTCCATCGTCAATATCTCGACGCTGGCCTCGACCCGCTCGCAACCCGAGACGCTGGCCTATTCCATTGCCTGCGCCGCGCAGGAACAGGCCGTGCGCGGACTGGCGGTGGCGCTTGCGCCGCATCGTATCCGCGTGAACGGGGTCAGCTTCGCCTCTGTCATGAGCCGTTCGCTGCAGGACGCGCTGAAGGAAAACTCCGAATGGCGCGAGGAGATCATCGGGGGCACGCCTTTGGGCCGGATCGCGGCGCCGAGCGAGCTGGCCGAAACGGTGCAGTTCCTTGCCTCGTCAGGGGCCAGCTTCACCACCGGCCAGATCATCCGCATCGATGGCGGGCGCGGGCTACTGGATGCGGTGCAGGTTCCCGTCTTCTGACGGGGACCGGTCAACTCTCGGTTTCGGGATAGGTCACCTTGCAGGCGGCGATATTGGCGCGCGCCTGCGGCTCGAGCGATTTGATCTTGGCCACCAGCCCGTCACGTTTACGGGTCTCGGAGGCCGGATCGATCGGCACGCGGCGCTGGAGCGTCTCTGTATAGTCCTGCCAGCAATGATAGGGGCGGCGGATCTTCTTGCCGTCCTTGGTGACATGCTCGTCATAGCCGCAGACCGTGTAGCGCGAGCGTTCGACCTCGTAGCTTTCCCATGCGTAGCCGCGCGCGAGGTTGCTGTTGACCTCTTCGAGCAGCCCGTTGAGCACGCGAATCTCCTTGGTGGAGCGGCCGATGCAGCGTTCCTGCGGCGTGCCGCAGGCGGCCAGAAACGCCAATGCGCCGAGGCCCAGAATGGCGGGAGAGAAGATGCGGATCATTGCTTGGCTCCTTTGGCGATCAGATTAGCTTTTAGCAGGCCGCGCGGCTAGAGGGCTCATGCGAAAGAGGCATTTGCCCCCGCCAGCGCGGCCCGCTAAGACTGCGCCCAAGAAAAGGAGTGCCCATGACCGACCAGCCCCTATTCGCGGATGAGAAATCCCGCGCCAGCCAGTGGTTTTCCGATTTGCGCGACCAGATTGTTGCGGCCTTCGAGGGGCTTGAGGACAGTCAGGTCACGGGTCCCCATGCCGAAATTCCCGCAGGCCGGTTCGAGGTCACACCCACGGTGCGCACCGGCCCCGAGGGCGAGGATCATGGCGGCGGCAAAATGAGCGTCATGCGCGGGGGGCGTGTGTTCGAGAAGGTCGGGGTAAATATCTCCACGGTCTGGGGCACTCTGGGCGAGCGCGCGCAAAAGGCGATGGCCGCGCGCGGCGTGCCGGGGATGGATCAGGACCCGCGCTTCTGGGCCTCGGGGATCAGCCTTGTGGCGCATATGCAGAACCCGCAGACGCCTGCGGTCCATATGAACACGCGGATGTTCTGGACGCCGGGCGCATGGTGGTTTGGCGGTGGGGCGGACCTCAACCCCTGTATCGAATATGAAGACGACACCGCCGAGTTCCACGCGGCGATGCAAGCGGCTTGCGATGCGCATGACGAAAGCTACTATCCGCGTTTCAAGGCATGGGCGGACGAGTATTTCTATATCCCGCACCGCAACCGCGCCCGCGGGGTGGGCGGTATCTTCTATGACGATCTGAACACCGGTAACTGGGAGGAGGACTTCGCCTTTACCCAGGATGTGGGTCGTGCCTTCCTCAAGGCATTCGTGCCGGTGACCGAGAAACGCCGCAACCAGCCCTGGACCGATGCCGACCGCGAGACGCAATTTGTCCATCGCGGGCTTTATGCCGAATACAATCTGGTCTACGATCGCGGCACGAAATTCGGTCTGGAAACCGGTCACAACCCCGATGCGGTGTTGATGAGCCTTCCGCCGATAGCGAAATGGGTGTGAGCGCGTAACCAAGGGCGCAGATTACCCCTATACAGAAGGCCGCAAAGGGCGTATGAGCCGCCCCTTGCGCCGCAGTTGAGTGCGCCCGTTCCATTCCAGACCCGAAAGTCCCCCGCCATGAGCATTGATATCGCCATTCACCCCGCGCTGCAGTCCGCGCTGGAAAAGAAGGGCTACGAAACCCTCACCTCCGTGCAGCATGCGGTGGGTGACCCCGCTCTGGCAGAACAGGATCTTCTGGTCTCGGCACAGACCGGCTCGGGCAAGACCGTGGCTTTCGGGCTTGCGATGTCGGCCCAGCTTCTGGCCGAAGGGCTGCACACCCGTGCCGATGTGCCGCGCGCCATCGTCATCGCGCCGACGCGCGAGTTGGCGTTGCAGGTGAAGCGCGAGCTGGAATGGCTCTATGCCGAAGCCGGTATGATCATCGCGGGTGCTGTTGGGGGCATGGATCCGCGCAATGAGCGCCGTCAGCTGGAACGCGGGGCGCATATTGTCGTGGGGACGCCGGGCCGGATCTGCGATCATATCCGCCGTAACGCGCTGGATCTGTCGGAACTGCAGGTCGCGGTTCTGGACGAGGCCGACGAGATGCTGGATCTGGGCTTCCGCGAGGATCTGGAATTCATCCTCAACGAGGCGCCCGAAGAACGCCGCACGCTGATGTTCTCGGCGACCGTCTCGCCCGAGATCGAGCGTCTGGCGGGTACCTTCCAGAAAGATGCGCAGCGCATCTCGACCATCGACCGCAAGGCCCAGCACAGCGATATCGAATATCGCGCGCTGGTGGTGGACCGCTCGGACCGCGAGAATGCCATCGTCAACCTGCTGCGTTTCTACGAGGCGCATAACGCGATCGTCTTCTGTGGCACCCGCGCGATGGTGACCCATCTGACCACGAAGCTGCTGAACCGTGGCTTTGCCGTTGTGGCGCTCTCGGGCGAACTGAGCCAGGAAGAGCGTTCGCGCGCGCTGCAGATGATGCGCGATGGCCGTGCCCGCGTCTGTATCGCCACGGACGTGGCCGCACGCGGTATCGACCTTCCGGGCCTCGAGCTGGTGATCCATGCCGACCTGCCGCAGAACAAGGAAGCGCTGCTGCACCGTTCGGGCCGGACCGGTCGTGCGGGGTCGAAAGGCGTGTCTGCGCTGGTCGTGCCGATCAATATCAAGGCCAAGGCAGAGCGCCTCCTGAAATTCGCCAACCTCACCGCCGATTGGGCGCCCGCGCCTTCGGCCGAGGAAGTGCAGGAGCGTGACAGCGCCCGCATGATGGAAATGCCCAGCCTTACCGACCTGATCGAAGCGGACGAGAATGACGCCGTTCAGGCGCTGGCCGCGCGTTTCGACAAGGTACAGCTGGCCGCCGCCGTTGTGCGCGCCTTCCGTGCCGGTCGTTCGGCGCCCGAGGATATCACGCCGATCAGCGTGGACGGGCCGAAGCCGCGTGCAAAGGTCGAGTTTGAGCGCTCGACATGGATGCGTCTGTCGATGGGCCGTGACAGCGGCACCGATCCGAAATGGCTGCTGCCGATGCTCTGCCGTGCGGGTGATCTGACCCGCCGTGACATCGGTGCGATCCGCATCATGAACGACCATACTTTCGTGCAGATCCATGCCGATGCCGCCGACCGTTTCCTGCAATCGGTGGGCCCCGAGCGCTCGCTCGAGGATAAATGCGGTGTGGATGTGCTGGACAAAGCGCCTGAGGGGCTCGACCGTCCGAACCCGCGTCCCGCCAAATGGGACAAGAAACCCGGTGGCCCGCGCCGTCATTCCGAGGGTCGCGATTTTGGCGACCGTGGAGACCGCGAGTTCAAGAAGCCGCATCGCAAAGGGGATTCGGACGATGGTGCGCCGCGCAAATCCTTCAAGAGCCGCGACGAGTTCGGCGAGGGAAAACCTGCGAAATTCGGTAAACCCGCCGCAGGCAAGTCTTTCAAGGACAAGCCGAATCCCAAGGATAAGGGCAAACCGAAAGCCAAATATGGCAAGCCCGGCAAGAAGTAACTAAAAAAGGCGGTCTCGCGGGGCCGCCTTTTCCATTGGGGGGAGGTCTACTGGGAACGGGGTTTGGCGCGCAATGTTGGGTCGGCCTCGCGCGGGTTTTCGGGCCACGGATGTTTGGGGTAGCGCCCGCGCATATCCTTGCGCACATCGGCATAGGAGCCGTCCCAGAAGCCCGGAATATCCATCGTTACCTGAATGGCCTTATGGCCGGGCGAGAGGAGCGTCACGCGTAACGGCAGGCGTTTGGGACCGATGCTGGGATGGGCCGTCACACCGAACATCTCCTGCAAGCGGATCTCGATGGCGGGGTGCTCTCCGCTATAATCGATGGGCACGCGCCGCCCCAAAGGCGTTTCGAAATGCGCAGGGGCCAAGCGGTCCACCAGCTGTAGCTGCTCCCAGTCGAGGCTTGCGCGCAGCGCGTCGGTGATATCCATCCGGCGGAGGTCGGCTTCGGTGCGCTTGCCACCCAGATAGGGCAGAAGCCAGTCCCCGGCGCGCGCCATCAGCGCATCGTCATCGAAGGCGGGCAGATCCGCGCCTTCCTCGTGCAGAAGCTGCACACGGGCGCGGAAGCGTCGCGCGGCATCGGAAAATGGCAGCCCGATCTGGCGGATGCCGTCCAGCGCCCCGCGGGCCAGCGCTTCGCGCGGGGCGTCCTTCCAGATCCGGTCATCGAGCACCAGCGCGCCGAAACGCTCCTGCTTGCGCGCCACCACGCGGCCCTCGCGGCGCGACCACTCGCAGACATCCACCCAATCGATCTGCGCGCCGAACAGCCCGCGGATCTGGGCTTCGGAAATCTGGGTGCCCTGGCGCAGCATGGCCTCGCGCGGGTCACCATTGGTATCAGTAGCCACGATCAGGCGGGCGGTGGCCAGCGGGTCCGTATCGGCGATCTGCACGCCCTTGCCACCCGAGAGCACATAGCGGGGCTGGTCGCCCGCGCGGCGCAGGCCCACACGGTCGGGATAGGCAAGTGCGGCCATCTCGGCGGGCTCGAGCGGGGTAGTATGATCGACCATCTTCGCCAGTCGGCGGGCCTCCTGCCGGATGCGGTCCACCGTGCCACGATGGGGCTGCCACGGATGATCGGCGGCAAAGTCACGCGGTTTCTGGACCGCTTTCAGGCGTAGCGTCAGCTCGGCGGGGGCCCCGCGCAGAGGGTCGCGCTCGGCCAGCAGGGCGGCCAGATCGGCGGCGCTTTTTCCGGCCTTCAGCAGCATATGCCCGAGGCGGGGATGGAGTGGCAGGCGGGCGAGCGCCTGACCATGCGGTGTCAGGCTGGTGCCATCGAGCGCGCCCAGATTTTCCAGCAGGGCGCGCGCCTCGGCCAATGCGGGCGCGGGGGGCGGCGTGAGAAAAGCCAGATCCGACCCGTCGCTGCCCCATTGCGCCAGTTCCAGCGCGAGACCCGACAGATCGGCCACCTCGATTTCGGCAGGCGGGAAGGCGGGCAGCGCGCCCTCGGCGCCTTTGGTCCAGAGCCGGTAACAGATGCCCTCGGCCACACGGCCCGCGCGTCCGCGACGCTGCTCGGCTTCGGCGCGACTGACAGGCTCGGTCACCAGACGCGCCATGCCCGATCCCGCGTCAAAGCGCATCCGGCGCGCGCGACCGCCATCGATCACCACACGCACATCCTGGATGGTCAGCGAGGTCTCGGCAATCGAGGTTGCCAGAACCAGTTTGCGGCCCGTTCTGGCAGGCTCGATGGCCGCGCGTTGGGCGGCAAATTCCATCGCGCCAAAGAGCGGACGGATGGTCATATCGGCGGGCAGGCGGCCGGCCAGCAGCGCCTCGACGCGGCGGATCTCGCCCTCGCCCGGAAGGAAGGCGAGAATGCTGCCCGTGGTCTCGGTGGCG
The DNA here is from genome assembly GCF_037949795.1 of Thioclava sp. GXIMD2076. NCBI lineage: Bacteria > Pseudomonadati > Pseudomonadota > Alphaproteobacteria > Rhodobacterales > Paracoccaceae > Thioclava > Thioclava sp. GXIMD2076. The sequence continues at coordinate 430,939 of NZ_CP149932.1, read as the reverse complement.
GCCTGCTCGATCAGGCCCGCAAGTGCGGGTTCAAACCGCATCGTGCGGTCCACGGGACGGTCGAGCCAGCGGGTCTCCACCGGAAACGCGCGGCCTTCCGACACCACCACCGGCGCATCATCGAGCATCGCCGCTACCGGCCCCGCGTCAAGCGTGGCGGACATCACCACAATGGCGAGATCGTCGCGCAGCGCGCCACGCACCTCCCAGACCAAGGCCAGCCCCAGATCGGCATTGAGCGAGCGCTCGTGGAATTCGTCGAAGATCACGCAGCCCACGCCCGAGAGCTCGGGGTCGGACTGGATCATGCGGGTCAGGATGCCCTCGGTGACCACTTCGATACGGGTTGCTTTCGAGACTTTCGCCTCGCCACGGATGCGGTAGCCCACGGTCTGGCCCACCGGCTCGCCCAATGTGTCGGCCATGCGCTCGGCGGCGGCACGGGCGGCCAGACGGCGCGGCTCCAGCATCAGGATACGACCGCGGATCTGGTCCATCAGGGCCAGAGGCACGCGGGTGGTCTTGCCCGCGCCGGGCGGCGCCATCAGGACGGCGCGGCCATCGCGGGCGATCGCGGCGCATAACTCGGGCAGGACGGTATCGATAGGAAGGGTCGTCAAAACTCAGCGCCGTATCAGGCGGCCTTCGCCATAGATCGTATCGGTGGCAATCTGGCTGACCTCCAGACGGCCCTTGGCGGTGGGACTATAGGTCAGGGTGAAAGGGAAGACCGATTTCTTGGACATATCCGATTTGGAGAAGCCCGACAGGCGGCGGTATTCGCCGGTGCAGATCACGTTATTCCCCTGTTTCTGCGGCGCGTTCAGTTTGACCTGCGAGCGGCGGGAGCCGTCGAAGATCTGCTCGGAGCGGTTGCAGGCCTCGTCTGCGGGAACCGAGCGCAGGACCGAATAGAGTGCGGTTAGCGGATCGACCGTGCCATGCTGCTGCGTCGGGTCCAGATCGGTGCTGCGCGGCTTGCGTGGCGGTTCCTGACTGACCGAGATCGGCGTGCCGCGGTTATAGACCATCGTCGAGACACGGTCCCGGTCCGGCGTATCGGCTTGCTCGACATAGCGGGTAGGGGTGAAACGCTGGCCGGTGATGTAGCCGTTCGCGGTCGCATCAAAACGCACCTTGCGGATGAAGCCCAAGAGCCCTGTGGTCTGCAGCGTCCCGTTGGCGCCATAGCCATTGCCCTCGATTTTGCCATTAATCAGCAATTCGCCCGCCTTGATACCCTTCAGCTCGACATCAAAGGTGATCTGGTCGCTCTGATCCGCACGCGCGGCATATCCGGTGGCGATCTGCCCCAATGCCAGCGCACCGGCCAGAACGATCTTGTGCATAACCCCTGCTCTCATGACGGTCCTTTCGTCGTGACGAAACCTGAAGCTCTTCAGGCTATGGGCTGGACATATACCTTTTGGCCGAGGCAAGAAATAGGAAGCGTTTCACAGATACTCACTCTTTTACGCTAGGTTGCAAGGATTGGCCGATAGGGGGAGAACCATGCGCAATACTGCCGATGATCTGGCGCGCGGCATTCTGGCCGGAGAAAGACGGGCTCTGGCGCGGGGTATCACGCTGATTGAATCGCAGCGTCCCGATCACCGTGCCGAAGCCTTGCGCTTATTGGATCTGCTGGCGGGCAGGGGGCATGCCCTGCGGGTCGGATTGTCGGGCACGCCGGGTGTGGGAAAATCGACCTTTATCGAGAGCTTCGGGCTGATGCTGACAGGGCAGGGCAAGAAAGTTGCCGTGCTGGCCGTCGATCCGTCCTCGGCGCGCTCGGGCGGCTCGATCCTTGGCGACAAAACGCGGATGGACTTGCTGTCGCGTGACCCCAAGGCGTTTATCCGGCCCTCGCCGTCGCAGGCGCATCTGGGCGGGGTCGCGCGGCGCACCCGCGAGGCGATCCTGCTCTGCGAGGCGGCGGGGTTCGATCTGATCCTGATCGAAACGGTGGGCGTCGGCCAGTCCGAGACACTGGTGGCCGATATGGTCGATCTGTTCGTTCTTCTGATGGCGCCTGCGGGAGGGGACGAGCTGCAGGGGGTGAAGCGGGGCATCATGGAAATGGCCGATATCCTTCTGGTCAACAAGGCTGACGGCGACCTGAAGATGACGGCGCTGCGCACGGTGGCCGATTATGCAGGTGCGCTCAGGCTGTTGCGCAAACGTCCGCAGGACCCGGAGGGGTTCCCCAAGGCGATGGCGGTGTCGGCGTTGGAGGAGGTGGGCCTCGAGACCGCATGGGACGAGATCCGCGCCTTGGCCGGTTGGCGCGAGGCCGAGGGGCATTTTGCCGCCCGCCGTGCCGAGCAGGCGCGTCACTGGTTCGAGGCAGAGGTGCGCGAGGGGCTTTTGGCGCGATTGCGCAATGATCCGGTGATCCGCGAGCGGATGGCCGCTCTGGGGGACGAAGTGGCGGCAGGGGGCACTGCGCCGGCGGTGGCCGCCGCCGCAATGCTCGAGATCCTGCGCTAGGTCAGTTGTGGCTCATGCTGCCGTGGCTCTGACCGGTCGGGCCTTCGCCCATCGTCACCTGCAGATCGACGGTCACGGGGGCGGCGTGTTCGAAATCGAGCGTAAGCTGGATATGCTCGCCCTCTTCCAGCGGTTCGGTCAAGCCCATGAACATCACATGATCGCCCCCACGCGCCAGTGCATGCGCGCCATGAGCAGGGATCGCAAAGCCCTCGGGGACGTGCAGCATCTCCATCATGCCGTTGGCATCGGCCTGATGGGTATGCAACTCGGTGCGCTCTGCGATGGTGGAGCTGACACCGACAAGACGGTCGGCCTCACCGGAAGTGTTCTCGATCGTCATGAAGGCGGCGCCGGATTTGGCGACGGGAGAAGAGATGCGCATATAGGCATCATGAACGGTGATGCCCTCGGCAAAGGCGGGCAGGCCAAGAATGAGGGTCGTGGCGGCCAGAAGGGTCGAGCGGATCATGGTGTGTCTCCTGTAAAGATCGCATTTCAAAGGGTTATGCGGCGGTCTCAGGAGGATCGCGGGCCTTCGGGAGAATGATGGCAAGGCCGCCCTCGACAGGGAGGGGGGACGTGGCATCGAGCCGGTGCATGCCGTCCGGGCGGTGCAGCACAGGCGGGGTGACGCCGAGCGAGGCCAGCAGACCCAGCGCCATATCGGGACAGATCTTCACATGACGAATCGGTGTGCCACCGGCATCGACCGTCACCGTGACCAGCCCCTGACCGCTACAGAGCACGATCTGTCCGGCCGCGCGGGTCTGACCGCGCGCGGAGGCGAATTCGAGACTGGTGAGCGCGAAGACTGTCACCAGAAGTATCGTCACAAAGGGCAAAAGCCGGAGCGTCTTCATATCCGGCGTCATAGCCTGCCGCGCGGGCCGGACCAAATGATTTCGATCAGGAAGCGCCGTAAAGAAAAAACCCCGCGCCGGAGGCACGGGGTTCGAAATCTGTCAGGATCGCGGGGATCAGGCTGCTGCCTGTGCCTTCACGATGGCCTTTTTGATTTTCAGAGCGTTGACCGAGAGGTCCGCGTCTTTTGCCTTGGCAAGGAATGCGTCCAGACCACCGCGGTGATCGACCGAACGCAGGCCATGCGCCGAAACGCGCAGTTTGAAGCTCTGGCCGAGGGTCTCGGAGATCAGGCTTACATCATTGAGGTTCGGCAGGAAGCGGCGACGCGACTTGTTGTTCGCGTGGCTTACAGTGTTGCCCGTCATCGGGCCTTTGCCGGTTAGTTCGCAAACGCGCGACATGGCATCATCCTTTGTTTCCACATGGGCGAAGATCGCCCGTTTTCGCAACATATGAAGGCGCCGCAAGCGCAGCGCCCAGAATTCTGTCCGCGGGAGATACGAGTAAACGCAGCGCAGGTCAAGCGATTCATCTGGCAATAGCGCAGCGATATGCAGGTTTTTGCACGCTATGCTTGGGTCAGCTGCTCTTTTACCCACTCCGGCACAAGCGTCGTGGCTGGTCCGTGGCGGCATTCGTCGAATCTGGAGGTGCCGGTGGAGGGGTCGAGATTGAGTTCCAGTGTGGCCACGCCCGCCCGCGCGGCGTCCTGCACGAAGCCCGCCGCCGGATAGACATTGCCCGACGTGCCGATCGACACGAACAGCTCGGCGGCGCGCAGCGCGGTCCAGATCTCGTCCATCCGGTAGGGGATCTCGCCGAACCAGACGATATCGGGGCGCGTTGCCATCTGGCCGCATTCGGGGCAGGGATCGGAAGCGCGCATGATCTCGGGGGCTGGCCAGCGTGACTTGCAGGCATGACAGATCGCGCCATAGAGGCTGCCATGCATATGGATTACGTTCCGCGCGCCGCCACGTTCGTGCAGGTCATCGACATTCTGGGTGACGATCAGCACTTCGAAGCGCGGATCGGCCTCCAGTTGGGCCAGTGCGATGTGGGCAGGGTTGGGCTGCGCTCCCGTCGAGACGGCGCGGCGCTTGTTGTAGAAATCAAGCACCAGATCGGGATCGGCCTCGAAGCCCTCGGGGGTCGCGACATCCTCTATGCGGTGCTCCTCCCACAGCCCGTCCTCGGCGCGAAAGGTGCGGATGCCGCTTTCGGCAGAGATACCGGCCCCTGTCAGAATAACGATCTTGCGGGGCGCGCGCGCGGGCTTGGCCATGGCTCTCTCCTGCTTTAAGCTCTTCTCCATGCGTATCCTTTTTCTCTGCCTAGGCAATATCTGCCGTTCGCCCGCCGCCGAAGGTGTGTTCCGTGATCTGGCCCGCAAGGCGGGGCTGGAGGTGGTGACCGATTCGGCAGGGACGGGGAGCTGGCATGCCGGCGAGCCGCCCTATGGTCCGATGCAGAAAGCGGCAAGGGCGCGCGGCTATGATCTGTCGGATCTGCGGGCGCGGCAACTGACGCGGGATGATTTCGGGCGATTCGATCTGATTCTGGCGATGGACCGGCAAAATCTGGCGGATGCGCAAAGGCTGGCACTGGTTTCTGGCGGAGCAGAGATCCGGCTGTTCCTGCCGGATGATCTGGCGGGGGGCGAGGTGCCCGATCCTTATTATACGCGGGACTTCGACGGTGTTCTGGATCTGATCGAAAGAGGGGTGCGCCGCACTCTTGCCGAGCTGAGCGCCCCGGACTGAGGGCGCCCGCGTTATGAAAAAGGGCCGGAAACCCCGGCCCGATCATCGGGATCAGTTGCTGCAGTAACCTTCTGCGGCGGATACGAAATTCTTGTAGCGCGCCCAGAAATCCTCATCCGAGGGACGATCCGAGCTGCGCACGATCTGTGCCTGATCGGGATCGGTGAAGAACTTGGCGGCGCGGCGTTGGTCGCGATTGCTGAGCGTGATATCTGCGACCTGCTGGATACAACGGCACAGGCCCGTATCGGTGGTGCGCCCCCCTTGCTGACAGGCGTTTTCCAGCGCGCCAGCCTGCGCGGTGGTGCCTAGGCTCAGGCTTAGGGTGACCGCTGCCGCTGCGGTCAGAATGATCGTCTTCATGCTCTGCCTCGATATGGTTTGCTCGGTTCTTATGGACGCTGCACGCGTATCTTTATTTTAGCAAGATGGTTAACAAACTATGAAGCTCGCCTCAAAGCAGAGTTGCCTCTCTCGCTGGATCGTGAAGTTACTCGATCACTTCCGCCGGATAGCCTGCGCCTTTGAGGGCGGCCAGAACGGTCTCAGGGGGCAGGCCGGTGACCTCGACCTCCTTGTCTTCCAGAAAGACCTCTGCCTTGCCGCCAACCTCTTCGATGGCGTTCTCGACCGAGGCCTTGCAATGCTTGCAGGTCATATTGGGGACGGACAGGATCATGGGAACCTCCTTGGGGATGCTTCCTCTAACTTGCGCGGGCAGAGACAAAGGTCAATGTGCGGCTATGAACGCCAGCGGCATATTTTTGCGCTCGGCGCGCTTCGGGCAGGCTTGCCAAGCCACGATCTTCACGCCATAGCAGGCTTTCTGCGGTAGCTTAGGGCCTGCCGTGTGAATTTCTCTTCCCGCAACGTCGAAACCTATATATATCGCGCGCCATGACCGATCTCGACCGCATTCGCAATTTCTCCATCGTGGCGCATATCGACCACGGTAAATCGACACTCGCCGACCGGCTGATTCAGCTCACCGGGACGGTGGCCGAACGTGACATGAAGGCGCAACTTCTTGATGCGATGGATATCGAGCGCGAGCGCGGTATTACGATCAAGGCGAACTCTGTCCGGATCGAGTATCCCGCAAAGGATGGTAAGACCTACATCCTGAACCTGATCGACACCCCCGGCCACGTCGACTTCGCTTACGAGGTCTCGCGCTCCATGCAGGCTGTGGAAGGATCGCTTCTGGTGGTCGATGCCAGCCAAGGCGTCGAGGCGCAGACACTGGCCAATGTCTATCAGGCCATTGATGCCGACCACGAGATCGTGCCTGTTCTCAACAAGATCGACCTCCCTGCCGCCGAACCCGAGCGGGTGAAGGAAAATATCGAGGATGTCATCGGCATCGATGCGTCCGATGCTGTGGAAATCTCGGCCAAGACGGGCCTTGGCATTCCCGATGTGCTGGAAGCCATTGTCCACCGTCTGCCCGCCCCCAAGGGCGATCGCGATGCGCCGCTGAAAGCCATGCTGGTCGATAGCTGGTATGACAGCTATCTGGGCGTTGTCGTTCTGATCCGCGTCATGGATGGCGTCGTCAAAAAGGGCGACCAGATCAAGATGATGAAGACGGGCGCCACCTACAAGCTGGACCGTCTTTCCGTGCTCAAGCCGCAGATGGTCGATATTGCCGAGCTGGGGCCGGGTGAGATCGGGGTGTTCACCGCCTCGATCAAACAGGTGCGTGACACGAAAGTGGGCGACACCATCACCCATGACAAAAAGCCCTGTGCACAGGCGCTTCCGGGCTTCAAACCGTCCATTCCGGTGGTCTTCTGTGGCCTCTTCCCCGTTGATGCCGCCGATTTCGAGGCGCTGCGCGATGCGATCGAGAAGCTGCAGCTGAATGATGCGTCCTTCTCGGCCGAGATGGAAACCTCGGCTGCCCTCGGTTTCGGCTTCCGTTGCGGCTTCTTGGGGCTTCTGCATCTCGAGGTGATCCGCGACCGTCTGGAGCGCGAATACGATCTCGATCTGATCACCACCGCACCGAGCGTTGTGTTCAAGCTGCATATGAAGGACGGCGAGGTCATCGACCTGCATAACCCCGCCGATATGCCGGATCTGACCTATGTCGACCATATCGAGGAGCCGCGGATCAAGGCCACGATCATGGTGCCCGACGAGTATCTGGGCGATGTGCTCAAGCTCTGTCAGGATCGTCGTGGCATCCAGATGGATCTGACCTATGCCGGTCAGCGGGCGATGGCGGTCTATGACCTGCCGCTCTCTGAGGTCGTCTTCGACTTCTATGACCGCCTGAAATCGGTAACCAAAGGCTATGCGTCCTTCGATTATTCGCTGATCGGCTACCGCGAGGACTTCCTTGTGAAAATGTCGATCCTGGTGAATGACGAGCCGGTGGATGCGCTCTCGATCATGGTGCATCGTGACCGCGCCGAGGCGCGTGGCCGTGCCATGTGCGAGAAGCTGAAGGACCTGATTCCGCGTCACATGTTCAAGATCCCGATTCAGGCGGCCATCGGTGCCCGCGTGATCGCGCGCGAGACGCTTTCGGCGATGCGCAAGGACGTGACCGCCAAATGTTATGGCGGGGACGCGACGCGGAAGAAGAAACTGCTTGAGAAGCAGAAGGCCGGCAAGAAGAAGATGCGGCAGTTCGGTAAGGTCGAAATCCCTCAATCCGCCTTCATCGCCGCGCTCAAGATGGATGACTGAACCACAGAAGATAAGCGAAAAGGCCCCCGGAGGGGCCTTTTCTTTTGCCGTGAGTGGCATCCTGTGTATCAGGCGAGCTCCTGCGCCAGCACGCGCCCCTGATAGGCTTTGAGGCTCTGGCGTGCCAAGGCTGGCACCTCGCCCAGCGGTAGCTCGGGAAAGAGCGATAGGACTTCGTCGCGTTGTAGCGTGTCCAGCGTATCGAGACCTGTTTCGCCCACGAAGAAACTTTCCGAGGGGCAATCTTCCGCAAAAACGATCTGATGGCATCCGAACAGGATATGGAAATACTCGACCGAGCCGCCCTGCCTTATCCGGATCGAGCAATCATTCTGCAGATGGGTCGCGGCCACGAGAATCTCGGGTTCGCCAAAGAGCAGTTCTGCCTGCCAGCCGCTGATCAGCATCCGGTGCTGTTGCGACACTTCCAGAATGCGGCTGTTTCCCAGAGCGCCCTCTTCGATGCGGATGGGGGCGAATGTGCCTCTCGCATTGACCTTTCGGTGTCCGATCCAAGCGATAGGCTGCAGCCCGTCATCTGCGGTCTGGACGAGGTCACCGACACGCAGCGTCTCGACGGGGCGTTTGCCAGCTATAGTATCGATCAGAGTGCCACGCGTGAAGCAGACCGGAAGATTGAAAGAGCCACCTGCATCGAAATCGACAGTGAGCAGGGCGTTTTTCTCGACATATTCCGTCAGGCTGGTGACGCGGAGCACCCTCAGGACCGTGGCGAGACGAGGGATACCGGCTTCAAGCTGTGACACCAGACCATCAAGAAGAGAGGCTTGGTCGCCGTTCGGATAGTGGATATAGGTCGTGCCGTCGACGTCCCAAGCTTCGAATTCGACGGAGGTGCCGACATCGAGATCCAGCCCGAAAACAGAGAGATTCAGGCTGACACCCGATGTGATCGTGCCCGATCCGATATAGGTAGCCTCTGCACCGTTCCATGTGCCGGTTTCGCCAACATCCCAGTCGCGCCCGTTGTCGGTATCCTCAACGGTCAATGTTCCGCCGGACGTGTCGGAGAAATCGCTCAGGATGAGGTTGTTCTGGATGCCGAGCAGGCTGCCATTATAGGTCTGGACGTTATCGAGCTCTTTTGTACGCGTTGTCATGAGGGGGTTCCAATCGCGAAACACTCATCAACCAAGCACCGGATACAGGTTTATGTGCCCCGCAAAGCAACATGCCTGCGGGATGGGTGGGGGCGGTGAAATGAAAGAGGCTCTACCCCGGGGCGGGGCGTCGCTAATGGGAAGGTTGCCCAGAGGGCGAGAAAGGCATTAACAGTTTTAATTTCGACAACAAACGTTGATCTTTCAATTTTTAAGTGTGCCGATCCCCATTTTACGTTTCGTCACAACGCAGAAAATGCGCAATAACCTGCTCACTTCTATTGGTTAACCTTACGAAAGTTATAATTTATTTATCTTTTATGCCGGTAGAAAAGATTGGTTTTCTGAGGGCGATTCTCCCTTGGGTTGCTTCGGTGCCTAGCGAAGCAAGTAGAGTAGGGTCGAGAGTGTCACGAAGGACAGAGCCGTTGCCGTGATAAGGGCTGTTGCGGCCACATCCTCGCGACGGAAGCGGATGCCGAAGAGCATATAGACAGACATCATCGGCAGCGAGGCATTGACGATCGCCGCGATCTGCAGATCACCGGGCATCCCCGAAAGAAGCAGGATCATCAGACCCACCCACAGCGGGTGGAGGATCAGCTTGCACAGGGTAATACGCACGACGCCCCAGCGGAAGGTGCGTAAAGACAGCTCCGCCACCGCCCCGCCGACCGTCAGCAGCGCCACAGGAGCCGCCACTGGTGTCATCAGCCCGATGGCATCCAGCGCGATCTGTGGCAGACCCAGACCGGTGGCCTTCCATATGAGCCCCGCCACCGCGCCGACAAGAAGCGGGTTGGTCAGGACCCCGAAGATCAGTTTGCGCAGTTTCGGCCATGTCAGCCCGCTCTCCGCCTCGATGATGCTTACAGCGAGGGGGATCATGATCAGGTTCTCGACCAGCAGTGCCATCGCGAAAATGTCGAAGGCAATCGCGGGGCCGGAGACCAGCGTCACGATGGGTAGCCCGAAGAAGGCCGAGTTCGAGCAGGAGCATCCCATGGCCTCGAAGGCCCTGACACCATGATCCTTGCCCGCCATCCACGCCATGCCATAGGCGCTCGCATAGCTGAGCAGCGACCCCCCGACATAGGCGGCAAACAGCATCGGATGCAGCGCGGTATCATGCTGTCCCGCGCCCACCGCCGCAAAAACGACAAGCGGCAGGAAAAACCGGATGACAAGCCGCCCCGCTCCGCGCAGATCAGCCGGCGCGATATACCGGATCCTGATCAGCACGAATCCGACGGCGATGAGCAGGTAGATCGGGAGGATGAGGCGGATAATGTCGAACATGATGAGCTGTCTTATCTATTTCACCCTTGATAGCACGGGCTATCGGAGCTGCAACGGGATTGAAAAGCCGGTTTGGGCGGTGAAATGTCGGTTTCAGCCTTGACCCATGCGCCGAAGATGCGAAGTAGGCACGAGACGCGGCAGGAAAGTCCGATGAAGGTTTTGTTCGATCACGGTCCGCTCGGGGCCCATACCTGTTTTGCGAACCCCGTCGAGGTTCTATGCGCCAACCGCCCCGAAGAGGTCGCGCCGGTCCTTGCACGGATCGAGGCATTGCAAGCCGAGGGCTACTGGTTGGCGGGCATGATGTCCTATGAGTTGGGCTATTGTTTCTCCGATAAGCTTCTGCCGCTTCTGCCCGAAACCAGACGCGATCCGTTGATTGCCTTCGCCGCCTATCACACGCCGACGGTCACACCGCCCTTGCGGGGAGCGGCCGAGCTTACCGAGTTGGTGCCGCGCTGGTCGCAGGGCGATCATGGTGCAGCCTTCTCCCGCTTGGCCGAGTATATCCGCGCGGGCGATTGCTATCAGGTCAATCTGACCTTCCCGGTGACGGGCAGGCTGACAGGGCGGCCCGAAGCGCTCTATGCGCAAATGGCACAGCAGACGCCCCTGACCTATGGCGCTTTCGTCGATTTCGGTGGAGTGCAATTCGTATCGCGGTCGCCGGAACTGTTTTTCGAGGTCGATCCGGCGCGCAATATCCGGACGCGCCCGATGAAGGGCACGCGTCCGCGCGGCGAGGATCATCAGGGCGATCAGGCGCAGATCGCGGATCTGCGTGGGTCGGAGAAAGACCGCGCGGAAAATCTGATGATCGTCGATCTCCTGCGCAACGATCTTTCCCGTGTTTCATGTCTGGGCAGTGTGAAAGTGCCCGACCTCTTTACCGTCGAGACCTATCCGACGGTGCATCAGATGGTCTCCACCGTCGAGGCCCGTTTGCAGCCCGGGGCCGGTTTCAGCCAGATTGTCGAGGCGCTCTTTCCCTGCGGTTCCATTACCGGCGCGCCCAAGATCCGCGCCATGCAGATCATTCGCGAACTCGAGCCTTGGGCGCGGGGGCTGTATTGCGGGACCATCGGCTGGATCGGACCGCAGGGGAATATGGCCTTCAACGTGGCGATCCGCACTTTGCGATGCGAGGCAGGGGCAGTTACGCTGAATGTCGGAGGCGGGATCGTCTATGATAGCCGTGCCGAGGCCGAATATGAGGAGGCCCTATGGAAAAGTCGCTACGCCGGAGCTGTCCTCCGGACCTGAAGGTCATCGAGACATTCCGCGTCGAGGGCGGGGTAGCCATCCGGCTGGATCTGCATCTGGATCGGTTGAAGCGCACCTGTCTCTCGCTCGGTATCACGCTGGATCGCGGGAGAGTGCAGCAGTGCTTGCAAAAGCTGCCTGCGACAGGGGCCTATCGCGTGCGTTTGACAGTCGGGCTCGAGGGCGTGGTTGATCTACAATGCGTGGCGCTCGGCCCGGCGATGCCGGAATGGAATGTGGCGGTTGCGCAGCCGCGTCTGTCATCGGGCGATCCGTGGCTGCAGATAAAGACAACCCAACGCGCTCTTTATGACGAGACACGCAAAACATTGCCGCGAGGCGTTGATGAGTGGATTTTTCTCAACGAGCGTGACGAGGTGTGCGAAGGCACCATCACGAATATCTTCGTCGAGCGGTCGGAGGTCTTTCTAACTCCACCGACCGTTTCGGGGCTGTTACCCGGAGTGCTGCGCGAGAGCCTGCTGGTCAAAGGGCGTGCCCGAGAACAGGTGCTTCGGCTTGAGGATCTGCAAGACGGTTTCTGGCTCGGCAACTCGCTTCGCGGCCTTATTCCGGCGAAGCTCGTCTAGCCGCGCCGAAGCTCGCCTGTCTCAGCGCGCATTCAGACTTTCGAGAAGGTTGTTGAGGGCATCACGCTCTTCGGCACTGCGATCCAGAAGACGCTGCGCATTGGAAAGTTCGCCCTGAGGGGCTGCCTCCGAGGTGGACCCTGTAAGCCCGAAGGCCTGTACGAAAGCCTTTTCGGGCTCGGAGCCCGAGGTCGCGAGTGTTTCCCAATCCTGCCGTCGTAACGCATTGTCGGGGCCTGCGTCAGAAAGTTGCGGAACTCCGCCGCCTTCGTTCAGGGTATCCCCGCCAAGGAAGTAATTTTGGGCTTGCAGGCGTATTTGTTGGGCTTCTTCCGTATCGATTCCATCAACATAAGTCATGGCGGCAGGGCCATCATGTTCCAGTAGAGCAGCTTTTGCCATAAGAATACGCGATGGATCCGATAACGGGCGCTCGTTCTCGAGTAACGTCTGGACGCTATCGGGCAGGCCGAGATCGACGAGGCGCCCGGCCATGTGCTGATGATCGTCCAGTGTGAGATTCGCAGCCTCTATCTCTGGTTTATGCTGGAAGAAGAAGATCAGCATTTCCTTGTCATCAAGCTCACGGATGGCGCGCTGCAGGATCTCTTCTTCGGTTTTTTTCTTCATCTCAGGTTGCTGATCGTCCGGCCAACGCGCAAGGGTCAACATTGCGCCGTTCCAGTCGTCACGGCTGGCTCGGCCCAAGGCGTCTGCACGTAACAGCTTTGCGCCATCCTCAGAGGGCAACAGTTCGATCGCGAGCGCTGACGCGTTCTCCAGAACAAGCTCGTCCATAGCGTAATGATCGCGGAACGCGGCTTCCGCGATCATGAGAGTTGCGCCCACAGAGTCATCATTGTCACGCTCGACGACAGGCTTCAGCCTCTGCTCTAGAGCATTTGCCGTTTCACGCTCGCTATCGATAGTTGCATCAAGCATAACGGCTTGCAAACTCTTGTTTTCTTCGCCGCGCCCCAGTGAGAAACGGACGGTTTCCGCTTCACCGGGATAGCCGAGGGCAATAAGTTTGTTTGCGAGTGGAACGCCTAGCGACCGCCGCAGAGAAATAGGCAGGTCGGAATAGGTGCGCTGGATGGCTTTCATGTTGATTTCGAGCGGATCGGAGGTGTTCTGTCCCAGCAAGGCCCAAAAAGCCACTGAACCGTCGCAGGTGCTCATCGAGAGAAGAGGGTTGTTCTGGGCTACCGGCTTTCCGTCGACGATCCCCGCCATCAGGTGGATCACGTTCTGAGCGTCGTCATCGACCGAAAAATTCTCGACGATTGCCTCTGCTTCGGCGCCAAATCCGAGTGCGATATAAATCTGTGCCAGTCGCAATGCGACAGTCTCGTCGGGCTTGTCGAACTCGCCTATCAGAGAACGTCTCAGGTTCGAGATCAGAGCAAAGGGGTCACCTTCCTCGGACCATTCGCGGAGCGCGAAGCTGGAATTGGGTGCGCAACGCTTATCTCCTAAGGCATCGTCGAACGCGCTTTGCAACGATCCTGCGTCGCGGTCGATTACCGTCTCGGAATGAATCGCAATATGCTCATTTTGCCGCGTTGGTTCTGGAGCCGGCGCCTCTGCAGGCGCCGCCATCGGTTCCGGCGGCGGCGCCTGCGGCATTTCGAGTTTGATCAACCCTTGTGAAGCGGCACGACTAAGCTGCTTCAGAAGCTGCTCTTCAGCTTCCGAGACACGATCATCGTCGTCGTTGAGCAACTGATCTAGCGCCAGAGCACTTTCTACCGATGTGTCTGCTTGGGGGGTAGCTTCTTCTTGAGCTGGCGCAGTGAGGGCAGAGTTCGCTTTGCCGAGGGAAAGCTGGTCGGAAAGGCGCCAGTAAACCGCCGGATCGGAAAGCGCGATAGCCGTAGACGTTGGAGGCGTACTGGCCACTCGAGGGCTTGAAGGGTTGATTTCTATTTGAGGCGGGGAGGCTGGTGCCCGCGCAGACGGTTGTGGGGCCATCGATTTCCTCGCATCGACAACAACTTCACCGGATGCCAACTCGAAGGCGGTCAGTTCGATATCGTCTGGGGTCTGGATATCTAGGCTGGATGAGCCATTAACGGGGTAGAGATCGTTAATGCGTGTACGGGGAATGAAGTAGAACACGTTATCCAGATTGTACTCAATTTCCGGCCTGTTGACCGAAAAAGAATAACCGTTCTCGTTCTGCTCGAGTGACCAGTCAACTTTATCGCGGAACAGAAAAACTAGGCGCGTAAAATCTGGATGCTCTCCCGATTGAACGGTTACGGTCTGGGCCGTGGTGACCGTTGCTATCGTGGTAAATATCGCGCCGACAAAAAGATGCCTCATGCTGCCTCCGACTTGACGGATTTAAGCGCTTCTTCCAGTGCCGAAAAACTCGGGCGAATATGGTGAGGAGTGTTCTGGCGCCCGACTTCGATGCAGATATTGGTCGCGTGGTTATGCAAATTTGCCACGAGGACTTCTCGGATCAACTTGTAGAAATGGGAATCCTCATCGACAACAGCCTTGATGCGCGACGCAAAGGGACCGATGAACCCATAGGCCAAGAAGACGCCGAGGAAGGTTCCGACCAGCGCCCCACCGATCATCTTGCCGAGCACTTCGGGCGGCTGGTCGATGGAGCCCATCGTCTTGATAACGCCGAGCACAGCAGCCACAATCCCGAGCGCGGGCATTGCGTCAGCGACGTTCTGGATCGCATGACTGGAATGCATTGCGTGATGGTAATTGGCTTCGAGCTGCTTCTCGAGAACCTCTTCGACCTGATGGGGGTCGTCATAGTTCATAGAGGCCGAGCGCAGCGTGTCGCAGATCATTTCGACGGCTTCGTGGTCATGGAGAATCTTCGGATATTTCCCAAAAATCGAAGAGTTCTCGGGGTCTTCGATATGTTCTTCAATGGCCACGGGGTTTTGCCGCTGCAGGCGGATCAACTCGAACAGCAGACAGAGAAGATCCCGATAATCATCAGGCTTCCATTTCGGCCCCTTGAAGACTTTCCCGATGTCCTTCAGCGCGTGTTTGATAGACGCCATGTCATTTGACAGGATAAAGGCCCCGACGGCCGCGCCCCCGATCATAATCATCTCAAAGGGGAGTGATTTCAGGATAATTCCCATCTTGCCACCGGCTGCTACATAGCCGCCAAATACCATGGCGAAGATGATCACGATTCCCACTATGCCAATCATCGTCCGTCTCCATTGTTACGATGCAAGCATCGCAAAGGACGTTTAAAAAACTACTGACGCGCTTTACCTTTTTGGGGCGTTCGCGTTCCGACCTGCCATCAATACGCTGATCGTATAGGCGGTGTCCGGGGACAGACCTGCCATAATCGATGCAGCCGCGGCGGGTTGCATGCGCCCGAGGAAGCCTGCCGCAAATTCCGGCGCCATGGTCTCGAATAGAGGAACGGCTTGTTTCGGCTTCATATTTTCATAGAGCGTCACAAGTCGAGTTACATCGTCCTCGGCACCGCGATCCGCAATCTGGACAGTTTTGGCGAGCTCTTCCTCGGCGGTTTTCATTTCTTCGATGCGCTGCCTCAGCCGATCTTCTGCGACGCTGATCGCTGTGGCACGGTTGGCCAGAAGGGCTTCGCGTTCATCAAGCTTGCCGGAGCGGGCATTCACCTCGGATAGAAGCGCCATGACGCCTTCTTCTGTCGTGCAGGTTGGAGAGGTCACAGCGTTGGTGAGATCTGCGGCCTTCGCAAATGCCGTGTCTGCACCTGCCGCAATACGGATCGCGGCCGAGCCTGCGAGGAGCGTTGCGATGATCATCAGCGTATTGCGCGCCGGTCTGCGCGGGGTGGCTTTGGGCTTTCGCGCCGCTTGCGGTTTGCGAGCGTCTTTCTTTTCGGTCGCGCTCATTCCGCGGCCTCCATGTTGTCACGGTTACGGCGCCGTACGACGCGCGGGCGCTTCGGGGCATTGGCCTCTTCGGTCATCACGGGTTCCAGGGGAACCGTAGGAGCGGGACGCGGTTCGGGAGTTGTGTCCTGAGGGGCAGGCTCCGGAAGATCATGCAGCGAGGCGAGCATGATCTCCAGTTTCTCCGCGCCGATCTCCGCGCGTTTCGTGAGCGTCCGCAGCTGCTCCGCCGAGGTATTTGCTGTGCTTTGCGCCTTTTCCAGAGCCTTGGTCAGTTCATCGACCTGAGCGGATAGAACGGCAATCGCGCCGCCCATTCCGCTTTCAAGCTGATTGAACTTCTTGAGGCGGCGCGACAGGACAATACAGTAGACGGCAGCACCCAGAGCGCCAGCGATCAGCAGGATATTAGAGATAAGTTCCATGGTCTGCATTCCTCAGTTCAGCACAAATTCGATGATAAGCAGATCATTCACACGGCCCTCGCCGGTGACGATCTGGATGCGCCGCAACATCTGTGCGCGAAGCTTGATGAGTGCGGTGCGGTCCTCAAGCTCGCTCAGATCTACAGCGCGCAGATAACCGTTCAGCACATCCATGACGCGCGGCCGCAGCTTCTCGACATCGGCCTGATACGCCGTCGGGACTTCAAGCTCGGCGCTGAAGCGTAGATGGCGCGAGGCAGAATCGCTAAGCGAGATCACCATCGGATCGAGTTTGATAAAGGAAATATCCGGCAGATCCGCCGGTTTTGGAACCTCTTCGGCATGTGGATCCTCTGCCGCCGGAGGGGCGAGAATCATGCCGGAATAAAGTGCGAAGAAACTGCCGCCGCCAAAGACGAGCATCAGCACGAGGCCGATAATTAGCGGAAGTTTCGACTTTTTCTTCGGCTCTTCTGAGCCTTCTATCTGATCTGCTGTTGCTTCTGCCATGGGATCATTCCGATTACTTCGTTGAAACCGTAATAAACCCAGACCCACTAACCGATTGTTAAGGGCGATCGGCGAAACATGAGACGACGACGGGACAGAAGGTCCGCTCATGGAGGTGCGTCTTGGAACAGGTAACGGCCGTTTGGCAAGCGATGGATACGCGGCGGCGTTTCATTGTGCTCGCAGCAACCGGGATCGTCTTCGCGGCGATCCTGCTTCTTTCTAATATGGCATCCAAGCCATCCTACTCTCTCCTCTATGCAGGACTGGAAGGGAAAAGCTCTGGGGAGGTTGTCAGCGCGCTCGAACAGCGTGGCGTTCCTTATGAAATCCGTGGCGATTCGATCTATGTCGATGCAACCCAGCGCGACGAGCTTCGCATGACGCTTGCCTCCGAAGGACTACCGGCGATGGGCGGCGCCGGATATGAGCTGCTCGATTCGATGTCCGGATTTGGCACGACCTCGCAGATGTTCGATGCGGCCTATTGGCGCGCAAAAGAGGGCGAGCTGGCGCGGACGATTGTAGCCAATCCCGGCATCCGCTCGGCCCGTGTCCATATCGCACATGGCAGCGATAACGCTTTCCGCCGTTCGATCGAGCCGACGGCTTCCGTCTTCATCACTGCAGTCTCCGGCTCTATCAGCCAACAGCAAGCGCGCGCGCTTAAGCATCTTGTTGCCTCGGCGGTCACGGGTATGAAGCCCGAAGATGTTTCGGTGATCGATGCGAATGGTGGTCTGATCTCTACCGGTGACGATGACAACATCCTGCAAAATGGCGAAGATCGTGCAGCCGAGCTGAAAAAGAACGTGGAACGACTTCTGGAAGCGCGTGTTGGTCGTGGGAATGCCGTGGTGGAGATCTCGCTCCGTACCGCTTTGGAAAGCGAATCTATCACCGAACGCGTGATCGACCCGGCCAGCCGGATCGCAATTTCGACCGACGCTCAGGAGCAGAGTGACAGTTCCCAATCGACCGACCCGGCGAATGTGACCGTTGCATCCAACCTTCCTACCGGCAATGCGAATGCGGGTGGTCAGTCCCAGAGCAACAGCTCGCAGACCCGCGAGCGCACCAATTTCGATGTGTCCGAGACACGGCGCGAGGTTCTGCGTAAACCGGGTAGTGTGACACGCCTCACCGTCGCAGTGCTGGTGAATGGCCTCCCGACCACCGGTGCCGATGGTACCGTGACCTGGGCGCCGCGCCCTCAGGCTGAACTGGACCAGCTTCAAGCGCTCGTGTCGTCGGCTGTAGGCTTTGACGAAGCGCGTGGCGATGTGATCACCCTGCAAAGCATGCAATTCGAGCCGACGCTGATCGAAGGCATCGAGGCGATGTCGGGAGGCTTCATGGGTGGCCAGAACCTTGATGTCATGCAGCTTATCCAGCTGGGTGTGCTGGCGGTGGTGGCGCTTATCCTCGGTCTTTTCGTGATGAAGCCTATCCTGACCCAGCGCCAGCAGGTTGCACAGCTGCCTCCTGCTGCAGGTGACCCGAATGCACTGACTGGCGAGATTGCCGATGGCGACTTGCCCGATGATATGCCGCTCGTGTCCGGGCTCGGGGGCGGTGACGAACTGGGCGGTTTCGACATGCCCTTCGCCATGGGCAACGCCTTTGATGATGCAGAAAATGATGCCGATCCGGTCGACCGGTTGAAACGCCTGATCGAAGAGCGACGCGACGAGACCGTAGAGATCTTGCGCAGCTGGATGGATGAGAAGGAGGAACGTGCGTGATGCAGCGGTTCGAACTGGAATCCTTTGAAACGACCTCGCATGTGCCGCAATCCGTGACCGTGGAACATGCCGAACTCGAGGAAATCAAGCTCGCGGCCTTCGAAAAGGGCTACTCGGCAGGCTGGGAAGATGCGGTCGCGGCCCAGAATGCCGAGGAGGCGCGTTTGCGCGCCGATCTGGGCCAGAACCTGCAGGCGCTCTCTTTTACCTTCCACGAAGCGCGTCAGCATGTGCTCGAGGCCATGAAGCCGCTGCTTGTTGATATGACTGCAAAAGTTCTGCCGACTGTTGCACGCCAGACGCTGGCACAGACAATCGCGGAGCAGGTCATGCCGATGGCGACCGAGCTTGCCGATACGCCGCTCACCGTGGTGGTTAACCCTAATAGCCTCGAGCAGGTGCGGGAGCTTCTCTCGCAGGAGAAAAGCCTGCCAATGAGCTTTGTTGCAGAAGATACGCTGGGCGAAGGGCAGGTCTATCTGCGCTTCGGCGGCAAAGAAACGCATATCGACCTTGATGGTGTTATCGCACTGATCGGCGATGCGATTGCCAGTTATTTTGGCGCGGTCCAGAAGGAGCAGAATAATGACTGAGGCGGCAACCCAATCCTCGAACCCATTTACCCAAGTGCCGATCGAGATCACTATCTCGGTGGGTAAGGCGCGCCCGATGGTGCGTGACCTTCTGCGTATGAAGCGCGATTCGGTCCTGCCGTTGGACAGCCGCGTCGATGATCCGGTCGAGCTCTATGTTGGGGACAAGCTGATCGCGCGTGGCGAACTGACCGAGCTGCAGGGCGATCACGCCGGGCAACTGGGCGTGCGTCTGACCGAGGTGATCGATCTGCAAAACGGGCTGTGACATGACAATGTCACGCCTAATTTGTTACGGCGCATTAACGTTAATGCTTTCTGCGGCGCCGGGTTTGGCGCAAGAGGTCACTCTGGATTTCGGCGGCGAGAATAGCCTGACGGGCAGTTCGGTTCTGCTGATCTCTGCGGTGACCCTGCTAAGCCTCGCGCCCGGCATCATGATTATGGTGACCTGTTTTCCGTTCATTGTCACGGTTCTGTCGATCCTGCGTCAGGCGATCGGTCTGCAGGCGGCGCCGCCGAATATGCTGATCATCTCGTTGGCGCTGTTTCTGACATGGTTTATTATGGAGCCCACCTTCATGGACGCCTATACCAACGGTATTGCGCCCCTGATGAACGGTCAGCTCGAGATGATGCCCGCACTGGAGCGCGCGATAGAGCCGTTCCGGACCTTCATGGCAGGGCGCACCAACCCCGAGACCTTCGCATCTCTGGCCCAGCTCCGCTCGCCTGATGCGGCCCTTGCGCTGTCGCCGGATGTGCCGCTCTCGACCCTGGTGCCGTCTTTCATGCTGTCGGAGATCGCGCGTGCCTTCCAGATCGGCTTCCTGATCTACATTCCGTTTCTGGTGATCGACCTCGTGGTATCGGCCGTGCTGATGTCGATGGGGATGATGATGGTGCCGCCTGCGGTCGTGTCCTTGCCCTTCAAGCTGGCCTTCTTTGTGGTGGCCAATGGCTGGGTGCTGATCTCGGACGCGCTGGTGCGCAGCTACTTCTAACGCGAAAGGCGCCCCTCGGGGCGCCTTTTCCAGTTCCGTGGCTTACTTGACCTTGGCAGAGGCTTCTTCCATCCGCTTGCCATGTTCCTTGCGCAGCTCCTTGCGCAGCTCTGCGGCATCCCAGCGGTGCTGCTCTTCCTCGTTCTGCGGCACCAGCTTCGGCACCTCGACCGGTTTGCCGATCTCGTCCACGGCCACCATCGTGAAATAGCAGCTATTGGTGTGGCGGCGGCGGCCTGCGGTGATGTTCTCGGCCTCGACGCGGATCCCGATTTCCATCGAGGAGCGGCCGGTATGGTTCACGGCGGCCTGGAACCGCACCAGCTCGCCCACGAGGATCGGCTGTTTGAAGGTCACCTGATCGACCGAGAGCGTGACCGCATAAGAGCCCGAATAGCGTGAGGCCAGCGTGAAGGCCACGCGGTCCAGCTCGGCCAACAGCGCCCCGCCATGCACCTTGCCGGAGAAATTCGCCATATCCGGCGTCATCAGAACGTTCATCTCGAGCGTCTTGCGCTCGTCTTCGGTCAATCTACTGGCCATACCCGTCATGTCCCACTTACCTTTCCGTGCCTTAAGCCATGCTGTGACCGGAATGGGAACCCCCGACGGCGCAAAGGTGCCTTGCACATGGAGGATATGTCACAGCCCGCACATTATTGTGCCAGATGTCGCAGACCTTGGGTCACATCCGTGCGGATCGCAAGCCGTAAACCGGGGTCGTCGCCTGCCCGTAGCGCGGCGAGGATCAATCTGTGGTGACGCGGCGGTTCATTGCGCTGCATGGACGCATAATAGGTGCTCATCGTCGGACCCAGCTGCAGCCAGACGGTCTCGATCACGGCGAGGATCGCGGGGGCCTGTGCGCGCAGATAGAGCGTGCGGTGGAATTCCAGATTGGTGCGGATATACCCGATCGCATCCATCTTCACCACGGCCTCGGCATTGGCGTGGTTGATGGCCGTCAACCGGTCGATCAGCGCCATGTGGGCGCGGGGCAGGGCGCGCGAGGCCAGTTCGGGCTCGATCAGGGCGCGCAAGGCGGCCAGCTCCTCGATCCGTTCGTTCGACAGCATCGGCGTTGTTACCCGTCCCGAGGCCGAGAGAAACAGTGCGCCTTCCGCAACCAGACGCCGCAGCGCCTCGCGCACGGGGGTCATCGAGACACCATTCTCCTTGGCCAGCCCGCGCAGGGTCATCGGCGTGCCGGGCGGGATTTCCCCGTGCATGATCTGCATGCGCAGGCGCCGGTATAGCTTGTCATGCGCGGCGCTATCGATCTGGCGTGTGGTGATGGTGGTCATGGTCTCTATGTGATGAGCTTTGGGGGGCAGGTCAATGGGCATCAGGGCGCGCGGAAATGCGTCGCATGTAGCCGGCCGCCTTCCTCACGCAGCCAGCGCCGCTCTTTGCGCCAGCTCGGGCGCAGCTCCTCGACGATGGACCAGAAGGCGGGAGAGTGGTTCATCTCCACGAGATGCGCCACCTCATGGGCCGCCACATAGTCCAGCACCTCGGGCGGGGCCATGATCAGCCGCCAGCTATAGCTGAGCGCGCCTTTCGAACTGCACGATCCCCAGCGCGAGCGGGTGTCACGCAGGGTGATGGCGCTGAAATTGCGCCCGATCCGCGCGGCGTAATGCTCCGTCGCGCTCTGGAGCCTGCGGCGGGCATTATGCTTGAGGAAGCTCTCCAGCTTGCGCGCCATGCGGTCCTCGGGACCGGGCACGAAAAGGGTCGTGCCTTCGCGTAGCGGCAACCGCCCCTGACCGGGCGCCAATGTCACCTCTTGCCCCTCATAGAGGATGCTCTGGCCGTAGCCTACGAGCGTCACCGAGGGCATGCGCGCAATCGCTTCGCTAAGCCAGTCGGTCTGGGCGCGGGCGAATGCAATTGCCTCCTTTTGGGTGCCACGCTGCGGGATGGTCAGGGTTACGCTTCCGTCGCTGCGCGAGACCCTGAGCCCGTAGCGCCGCGCCCGTGCCGAACGGTTGAGACGGATCGCCACACCGGGCAATTCGGGCAGTTCGATGAAGGCGGGCTCCGCCTTGACGGGAGGGGGAGTGCGTTTGCGCGACAGGAAAGCCATGATCCAGATACAACCCCTTCATCCCATTCGGCGAAAATTTCGAAAAAGCTTTGACACGCCTCGGTCATTGTGGCAGTTGGCTTCGACTCTTTCTCTCAGAGCGTAGCCAGGAGAATTCCATGCCCAAAGAGGAATGGGGCGTCAAGCGCCTCTGCCCGCATTGCCAGAGCCGGTTTTACGATCTGAACCGTGATCCGATGATCTGCCCTGTCTGTTCCAATAGCCTGACGCTGGAAAGCGTATCGAATGGTCGTGGCCAGGTTCTGGTCGCGGATAAGACCAGCAACAAGCAGACCGATCTCGAAGTCGATGATCTCGGTGATGACGATCTGGATGATGATGCAGGCGACGTCGATCTCGACGATGATCTGCTCGACGAGGATGATGACGATAACGTCTCGCTCGACGATATCGCTGATGTCAGCTCGGATGACGACGATAACTGATCCATCGATTAGGATGATATCGGGAAAGGGCGCGGCCATTGGCGGCGCCCTTTCCTGTTGGCGAAGCGGGTAGGATAAAATCTGCCCATCAGAAAATCTTCTGGAACAGATCGGCCATGCTGCTGCGTTTTAAGCGCATCGAAAGGAAGATCTCATGACAAGCAATTTTAACGGGCTCAGCCGCCGTAATCTGATGAAGGTCCTTGCGGCTTCGCCAGTGGCCGTAACGGGCGCCGGAATAGCCAGCATGGCCCATGCCGAGGCCGAAGCCGCCGCGCAATCCGTGGGGCTGATTTCGGGCAATATGTGCCTTGTCTCGCCGGAAACCACCGAAGGGCCCTATTACATCGACCCCAAACTGGTGCGGGCCGATATTCGCGAGGACAAAGAGGGCATCGCGATGACCATGCAGTTGCAGGTCGTCGATGAAAACTGTCAGCCGATGGCCAATGCTCGCGTCGACATCTGGCATTGCGATGCCGAGGGAAATTACTCGGGTTATGCCTCGCAAGGCTCGGAGGGGACGCTGGACACCGAGGGCGAGACCTTCCTGCGTGGCACCCAGATGACCGACGAAAGCGGTATCGTCAGCTTCCAGACCATCTATCCGGGCTGGTATCGCGGGCGCACGACCCATATCCATTACAAGGTCTTCCTCGACGAGACCAATGTGCTGACCTCGCAGATCTTTTTCCCTGACGCGCTAAGCCAGTATATCTACGACAATATCGAGCCATATACGCGCGACAGCACGCGTGACACCTATAACGCCATCGACGGCATCCTGCAGGCGGCGGGCGATGGGGCCTATACGGCGATCCGCGAGCAGTCCGAGATGTATCTGGCACAGCTGGTGGTAGGGGTGGATCCCGATGCGGTAAGCCAGGAGGGCTCGGGCCCCGGCGGTGCACCGAAATCGGCCAATATGGGCGAGCCGCCCGAGGGCGCAGCACCGGAGGGGGGCGCACCGGGTCAGCCGCCGGAACAGAGCGCGGGCGATCTTTCGCCCGAGGATCTGATCCCCGGCAGCAAGACGGAATAAAAAAGGGCGGCCCCGGGGCCGCCCTTTCTTTTAACTCTCCGCCAGATCAGGCGTGGATCGCGCCGTCGCCGCAGGCCAGAGCCGCTTCGCGGACCGCTTCCGAGAAGGTCGGGTGGGCGTGGCAGGTCAGTGCCAGATCCTCGGCAGAGGCGCCGAATTCCATTGCAACACAAACCTCGTGGATCAGATCGCCTGCGCCCGGGCCGATGATATGGGCACCGAGGATGCGGTCGTTCTCGTCCACGATCAGCTTGGCGAAGCCTTCCGCCTGGAAGACGGCCTTGGCGCGCGCATTGCCCATGAAGGGGAACTTGCCGACCTTGTATTTGACGCCGTCTTTCTTCAGCTCTTCCTCGGTCTTGCCAACGGATGCGACCTCGGGGGTGGTGTAGATCACGCCGGGAATGACGCCATAGTTCACATGGCCATGCTTGCCGGCAAGGACCTCCGCCACGGCCATGCCTTCGTCTTCGGCCTTATGGGCCAGCATCGACCCGACGATCGCATCGCCGATCGCATAGATGCCTTTGACAGAGGTCTGCCAATGCGCATCGGTCTTGATCTGGCCGCGCTGTTCCATCTCGACGCCGATATCCGCCAGACCCAGACCATCGGTATAGGGCTTACGGCCGGTTGCCACGAGCACGGTATCCGCGTCGATGGTGACCTCGCTGTCATCCTTGCGCAGCTTGTAGGTGACCTTAGCTTTGCCGTTCTTGGTCTCGACCGATTGTACGGCCGCGCCAAGGACGAAATCCATGCCCTGTTTGGCAAGGATCTTCTGGAACTGCTTCGAGACCTCGCCATCCATGGTGGGGGTGATTACATCGAGGAACTCGACCACGGTCACCTTCGCGCCAAGGCGTGCATAGACCGAGCCCATTTCCAGACCGATGACACCCGCGCCGATTACGACCAGCGATTTCGGGATCTTCTTCAGCGCCAGCGCGCCGGTGGAGGAGACAACGGTCTCCTCGTCGATCTCGATGCCCGGAAGCGAGGACGGAACAGACCCCGAGGCGATCACGATATTCTTGGCGTTATGGACCTCTTCGCCCACTTTCACCTGACCGGCGGCCGGGATCGAGCCCCAGCCTTTGAGCCAGGTGATCTTGTTCTTCTTGAACAGGAATTCGATGCCCTTGGTGTTGCCGTCGACGACCTCTTGCTTATAGGCCTTCATCTGGTCCCAATCGACCGAGGGCGCCTTGCCCTTGAGGCCCATCTTGGCGAAGTTGTGCTCGGCTTCATGCAGCTCATGGGTCGCATGCAACAGCGCCTTGGAGGGAATGCAGCCGACGTTGAGGCAGGTGCCGCCCAGCGTCTCGCGGCCTTCGACCACAGCGGTTTTCAGGCCAAGTTGTGCACAGCGGATCGCGCAGACATAGCCACCCGGGCCGCCGCCGATTACGATCACATCAAAATCTGCCATTTGTTGCTCCTATCTGTCAGGTGCGGATATCGTCTCCGGCAGGCGGACCCCGCCGGAGGGTGTTAGATTAGGCCAATCACGAGAATGGCCAGCGTTGCAAGCAATCCCACGCCCCAGATCAGCGAGCGCCAAGGCACCCAACCGAAGGCATAGGCGGGGATATAGAGAAGCCGTGCGACGAGAAATACGCCGCAAAGCGAAAGGGTGAGCGCACTGGTCTGGCGGGTCAGAACCACCAGCAGAACGGCAGGGGTGAACAGGATCAGGCTCTCGAAAGAGTTGTTCATCGCGCGGCGCAGGCGGGCGGTGGTCACCGACAACGGCACCGGCGGTTCATCATCGCGCGGCCCCATCGTGTAGCTCGAGGGCAGCTCCATATTGGCGCGCACCGCGAACAGCACCATAAGGGCGATATGCAGGAAAACGGCGAGCCCGAGGGCGCTGAGTTCGGGGGTGGTGAATGCGATCATGATACCCTCAGAACACTGCCGCCAGAACCATCACCAGCGTGGCCAGAAGGCCCAAGGCAAAGATCGCGGACCGCCACGGCACCCATGCAAAGGCATAGGCGGGCAGGTAGAGCGCACGGGCAATCACATAGATCCACGCACAAAGGCCCGTCAGCCAGCCATTCGAGCCGGTGAACTGCACCAGCACGACGGCAATGATGAACAGCCCGATATTCTCGGTATGGTTGGACAGCGCGCGGCGCAGACGCTTGGTCCGCTCGGACAGCTGGGCGTCAAGGTTTTCCCGCGTGCCAAGATTGCCGTCCTTGCCGATATCGGCTTCCAGCGAGCGCTGCGACCAGAAGACCGCCACCAGATGGATGAGGACCGTGGCGGCCAAGGCGTAAAGCTCTGCTGTCATGCAATTGCCTCTTTCGGTTTGCGGATCACGAGCGAAAGCCCCGCGATCATCGCCAGAATGCCGTCAACCAGCGGCCAGAGATTAGCGAGAGCAATACCACCGGAAATCGCGTGGAGATAATGCAGGGCGCAGAGGCCGAGGGCGGCGGCAAAGGCAGTGCGTGAGGGGGCGCGCAGCGCGAATTGCACGGAGAGCAGAAGCAAAACATCAACCAGCAGGAGGATCATGTCGGAGGCTTCCGCACGCCCCATCGCAAGATACGCGACAAGGAGGGGGAAATAGACGCCGCGAAGCGCGATCTCTGCCCAGAACATCCAACGTGCCAACTGCATCAGTCTTGCCTCGAAATGCGTCCCGAAGAACGTAGGGATGTGGCGCCCCGTGATGGAGCGCCACATGTCGGATCACAGATCCATCAGCAGGCGGCGCGGATCTTCCAGCGCTTCCTTGACGCGCACGAGGAAGGTCACGGCGCCTTTGCCGTCGACGATACGGTGGTCATAGGACAGCGCGAGATACATCATCGGGCGGATCTCGATCTTGCCGTTGACGACCATCGGACGGTCCTGGATCTTGTGCATGCCGAGGATACCCGATTGCGGCGGGTTCAGGATCGGCGAGGACATCAGCGAGCCATAGACACCACCGTTGGAGATGGTGAAGGTGCCGCCCTGCATCTCTGCCATCGACAGCTTGCCGTCACGCGCGCGCTTACCTTTTTCCGAGATCGCTTTCTCGATATCGGCAAAGGACATGCTGTCGGCGTCGCGGATGACCGGAACGACCAGACCCTGCGGGGTGCCTGCCGCCACGCCCATATGGACGTAGTTCTTGTAGACGATCTCGTTGCCGTCGATCTCCGCGTTCACTTCCGGCACTTCTTTCAGAGCGTGGCAGCACGCTTTGGTGAAGAAGGACATGAAGCCCAGACGCGCGCCATGTTTCTTCTCGAACATGTCCTTGTACTGGTTGCGCAGCGCCATCACCTCGGTCATGTCCACCTCGTTATAGGTGGTCAGCATGGCAGCGGTGTTCTGGCTGTCTTTCAGGCGCTTGGCGATGGTGGCCCGCAGGCGGGTCATCTTCACGCGTTCCTCGCGGGCCGCGTCATCGGCATTCGAGGTGCCGCGCGGCATCTGTGCCGGTGCGGGGGCCACGGACGCTGCCGGAGCCGAACCCGCTTTGGCCACATCCTCTTTCATGATGCGACCGTCGCGGCCGGTGCCGGTGACCGATGCGGGGCTGATGCCCTTTTCGGCCATCGCTTTTTCTGCCGAAGGGGCGTTCTTCACGCCGGCGCCGGAGGAGGCTTCTGCCGCCGGAGCGGGGGCTGCGGCGGGTGCGGAACCGGCCGACGCGCCTGCCGAGATCACGGCGAGCTTGGCCGAGGCATCAACGGTGGTGCCCTCGGTGGCCACGATCTCCATCAGAACGCCAGCGGCGGGCGCGGGCACTTCGACCGACACCTTGTCGGTTTCGAGTTCGCACAGCATCTCGTCCTGCGCAACGGTGTCGCCGACTTTCTTGAACCAGGTCGAGACGGTGGCTTCCGACACCGATTCGCCCAGCGACGGGACCATGACATCCACAGGCTTGCCTTCCGAGCCACCAGCTGCCGGAGCCGCAGCCGCGGGGGCCTCGGCCTTGGGAGCGGAGGCTGCGGCTTCGCCACCTTCGCTGATCATGGCCAGAAGCGCGTCCACACCAACGGTGGTGCCTTCTGCGGCCACGATCTCGCCCAGCGTACCGGCTGCGGGAGCGGGAACCTCGACGGTGACCTTGTCGGTTTCCAGCTCGCAGAGCATTTCGTCTTGGGCAACCGCGTCACCCGGCTTCTTGAACCAGGTGGCGACAGTCGCCTCGCTCACGGATTCGCCCAGCGTAGGGACGCGAACTTCGGTACTCATGGATTATCCCTCCAGTGCATCATTAACGAGCGCGTCCTGCTCGGCCTTGTGCGATTTCGCCAGACCCGTTGCGGGCGAGGCGGAAGCGGCACGGCCTGCATAGCGGGCGCGGGAATGTTTGGCGTCGAGTTTCGACAGGACCCATTCCAGGTTCGGTTCGATGAAGGACCAGGCGCCCTGGTTCTTCGGTTCTTCCTGACACCAGACCATCTCTGCGTTCTTGAAGCGGGCCAGCTCGTTCGACAGCGAATTTGCCGGGAACGGGTAGAACTGCTCGACGCGCAGCAGATAGACATCGTCGAGACCGCGGGCGTCGCGCTCGGCCAGCAGGTCGAAATAGACCTTGCCCGAGCACATCACGACGCGCTTGATCTCGGCATCGGGTTTCAGGTTCATTTCGGAATTGCCCTTTTCCGCATCGTCCCACAGGACGCGGTGGAAGAAGGACCCGGTGGTGAAATCTTCCTTGGTCGAGATCGCCATCGGGTGGCGAAGCAGCGACTTCGGCGTCATCAGGACCAGCGGCTTACGGAAGTTCCGGTGGATCTGGCGGCGCAGAATATGGAAGTAGTTGGCGGGTGTGGAGCAGTTGGCAACGATCCAGTTGTCTTCCGCGCACATCTGCAGGAAGCGTTCCAGACGTGCCGAGGAGTGCTCGGGACCCTGACCCTCGAAGCCATGCGGCAGCAGCATCACCAGACCGGACATCCGCAGCCATTTGCGCTCGCCCGAGGAGATGAACTGGTCGAACATGATCTGCGCGCCGTTGGCGAAGTCACCGAACTGGGCTTCCCACATGGTCAGCGTGTTGGGCTCTGCCAGCGAGTAGCCATATTCGAAGCCAAGAACCGCATATTCGGACAGTGCCGAGTCGATCACCTCGTAGCGGGCTTGACCTGCCTTGATGTGATTGAGCGGGTAATAACGCTCTTCGGATTTCTGGTCGATGAAGGCCGAGTGACGTTGGCTGAAGGTCCCGCGGGTCGAGTCCTGACCTGCAAGGCGCACCGGATAGCCTTCCGCAAGGAGCGAACCGAAGGCCAGCGCCTCGCCGGTTGCCCAGTCGAAGCCCTTGCCGGTCGAGAACATCTCTTCCTTCTGGCCCAGCAGACGCGTGACCGTGCGGTGCATCTCGAACCCTTCGGGGGCGGTGGTCAGCGCCTTCCCGACCTCGTGGAAGGTCTCTTCGGAGACAGCGGTGGAGCCTGCGTCATAGACCTGCCCCTCGCGCTCCATGTTCTTCCAGCGACCGTCAAGCCAGTCGGCCTTGTTGGGTTTGTAGACCTTGCCCGCCTCGAACTCCTCGTTCAGATGGGCCTGGAACGCGGCTTTCATATCCTCGATCTCGCCCTCGGGGATCAGGCCGTCCTTCACCAGACGCTCGGTATAGAGCTGGAGCGTCGTCTTGTGACCCTTGATGTTGGTATACATCTGCGGGTTGGTGAACATCGGCTCGTCGCCTTCGTTGTGACCGAAGCGGCGGTAGCAGAAGATGTCGAGAACAACGTCCTTGAGGAACTTCTGACGGAACTCGGTGGCCACTTTCGCGGCATGCACAACCGCTTCCGGATCGTCGCCGTTGACGTGGAAGATCGGGGCTTCCACCATCAGCGCGATATCGGTCGGGTAGGGCGAGGTGCGCGAGAAATGCGGCGCGGTGGTGAAGCCGATCTGGTTGTTCACGACGATATGGATCGTGCCGCCGGTGCGGTGACCGCGGATGCCCGAGAGCTGGAGGCATTCCGCCACAACACCCTGACCTGCGAAGGCCGCGTCGCCATGCAGCAGGATCGAGAGCACTTCGCGGCGCTCGCTGTCGTTGAGTTGGTCCTGCTTGGCGCGGACCTTGCCCAGAACAACAGGGTTCACGGCCTCGAGGTGCGAGGGGTTTGCGGTCAGCGAGAGGTGGACCTTGTTACCATCGAACTCGCGGTCCGAGGAGGCACCGAGGTGGTATTTCACATCGCCCGAGCCATCCACGTCATCGGGCTTGAACGACCCGCCCTGGAATTCGTTGAAGATGGCGCGGTAGGGCTTCATCATCACGTTCGACAGAACCGACAGACGGCCGCGGTGCGGCATGCCGATGACGATCTCTTTCAGGCCGAGATTGCCGCCGCGCTTGATGATCTGCTCCATTGCGGGGATCAGGGCCTCGCCGCCATCCAGACCGAAGCGCTTAGTCCCCATGTATTTCACATGCAGGAACTTCTCGAAGCCTTCGGCCTCGACCAACTTGTTCAGGATCGCGCGACGACCTTCACGGGTGAAGGTGATCTCCTTGTCATAGCCCTCGATACGCTCTTTGAGCCATGCCGATTGCTCGGGGTCCGAGATATGCATGTATTGCAGCGCGAAGGTGCCGCAATAGGTGCGTTTCACGATCTCCATGATCTGGCGCATCGAGGCGATTTCCAGCCCCAACACTTTATCGAGGAAGATCGGGCGGTCCATATCGGCATCGGTGAAGCCGTAGGATTTGGGGTCGAGTTCGGGATGTGGAACCTCGTCACGCATTTTCAGCGGGTCGAGATCTGCGGCGAGGTGACCACGGATACGGTAGGCACGGATCAGCATCAGCGCGCGAACGGAATCCAGCACGGCACGCTTGATCGCGCCCTCGTCGAGAGCGACGCCTGTCTCGGCGGCTTTCTTCGAGATTTTCTTGCCGGCATCCTTCACTTCGGCGGCCGGCCACTCGCCGGTCAGCGCGCCCATGATCTCGGACGGCGCCGCACTCGGCCAGTCGCTGCGTTCCCAGCTGGGACCGGAGGCCGATTTCTTCACGCTGGCTTCGTCGTCCTGCAGCTGACGGAAGAAATCCGCCCATGCCGCATCTACAGACGCCGGATCATTGGCGAAGCGTGCGTAAAGCTGCTCGACATATTCGGCATTGCCTCCCTGAAGGAAGCTGGATGCCTGGAATTGGCTGTTTGGAGATTCGTCGTTCATATGGTCACCTGTTCAGGTGGATGGGTGATGGCGCGGCCCGCGCGTCTCGCGGACCGTGATGCTTGTGTGGCCTTAGTTGCTGTAAGGCGAGATATAGGGCTGGCTGGCGGCAGGCAAACCTGCGGCATGGGCACAACCGTCTGAGTATTTGGACCAGTCATTGGCATTGGTGCAGCGCGCAGCTTGCCCGTTGACAATGGTCCCGTCCGTGCGGGCAGTATTTGCAACGGCATAACCCGTAGAACCGGTGGGCGTGGTGCCTGCCGGAACTTTTCCGTGACCGACAACCGGCCCTGTGGTGATCGGGCCGGGGGCACCTTTCACCATTTGGTCCTGAATTTCGTGAGCGGGGGTGTCGGATTGCTCGTGCAGCTTGCCGCTGCCCCAGTAATTGCCCGGGCCGCAAGCGGTCAGGGCAAGCGCCGCGACCCCCAGCATCGACAGCAGGGGGAAACGGAGGGAACGGGTTGTCGTGGGCGTCATCGTCATTGTCCTTCTCGGAGGCTCGGCTGCACTATCGGTGTCATTAGTCAGATAATAGGTTTCCGCATCGTCAAGGCCGTCGGGGCAGATAGCGGTAAGTTTAACATCTGGCATATGTGCGTGCAGTATGGGCGAAACGCTGGTGACGGAGGCGTAGGCGCGAACCGCCCGGCCACGATGGGTCGGGAGATGGCTCGTCAGCACGTTGATCCGTCTTCTCATTGGTTCGCCCTTTGCCCGACCTTTTGTCAGGCTGACGTAGTTCTAAAGAAACCTCGGAAGGGCAAAACAGAGACGCGGTCTCTGTTCAGCTCTGCCGAGTGGCCCGGAAATGAGCCGGAGATGCCCGCGCAGGTCACCTGCGCGGGCACCAGAAAATTAGCCCTTGATGGCTTTCATGACGGCTTCACCCAGCGTTGCGGGGCTGTCTGCCACGACGATACCAGCCGATTTCATGGCTTCGATCTTCGATTCCGCATCGCCTTTGCCGCCGGCGACGATTGCGCCTGCGTGGCCCATGCGGCGGCCCGGAGGGGCCGTGCGGCCTGCGATAAAGCCTGCGGTCGGCTTCCAACGGCCTTTTTTCTTCTGCTCGGCGAGGAATTCTGCGGCTTCTTCTTCCGCCGAACCACCGATTTCACCGATCATGATGATCGAGGTCGTTTCCGGATCGTCAAGGAACATGTCGAGCACGTCGATATGTTCGGTGCCCTTGATCGGGTCGCCACCGATACCGACAGCCGAAGACTGGCCCAGACCCAGATCGGTCGTCTGCTTGACGGCCTCGTAGGTCAGAGTGCCCGAACGCGACACGACGCCGACCGAACCACGCTTGTGGATGTGGCCGGGCATGATGCCGATCTTGCAGGCATCGGGGGTGATAACGCCCGGGCAGTTCGGACCGATCAGACGCGACTTGCTGTCGATCAGAGCGCGCTTAACCTTCATCATGTCGAGCACCGGAATGCCCTCGGTGATGCAGACGATCAGCTCCATTTCAGCGTCGATCGCCTCGAGGATCGAGTCGGCCGCGAAAGGCGGGGGAACGTAGATCACGGTCGCATTGGCTTCGGTGACATGCTTGGCTTCATGAACCGAGTTGAACACGGGCAGGTCCAGATGCTTCTGGCCGCCTTTGCCGGGGGTCACGCCGCCGACCATCTTGGTGCCGTAGGCGATCGCCTGTTCCGAGTGGAAGGTCCCCTGCGAGCCGGTGAAGCCCTGACAGATGACTTTGGTGTTTTCGTTGACGAGAACTGCCATGATCTTAGCCTTTCACCGCTTTCACGATTTTTTCTGCGCCGTCGGACAGGTTGTCTGCGGCAATCACATTCAGGCCGGAAGTCGCGATGATTTCCTTACCCTTTTCGACATTTGTGCCTTCAAGGCGGACAACCAGCGGAACTTGCAGGCCGACTTCTTTCACGGCGGCGAGAACGCCTTCCGCGATGATGTCGCAGCGCATGATGCCGCCGAAGATGTTGACCAGAATGCCTTTGACGTTCTTGTCGGAGGTGATGATCTTGAAGGCCTCGGTAACCTTTTCCTTGGTCGCGCCGCCGCCCACATCAAGGAAGTTCGCAGGCTCTGCGCCGTAGAGCTTGATGATGTCCATCGTCGCCATCGCCAAACCCGCGCCGTTCACCATACAACCGATCTCGCCATCGAGCGCGATGTAGTTCAGGTCGTATTTGGACGCTTCGAGTTCCTTGCTGTCTTCCTCGGTCTCGTCGCGCAGCGCTTGGATGTCGGGGTGACGATAAAGTGCGTTGCCGTCGAAGCCGAGCTTGGCGTCGAGCACTTTAAGGTTGTTATCGGGCATGACGATCAGCGGGTTGATCTCGAGCTGCTCCATGTCCTTCTCGATGAAGGCTTGGTAGAGCTTGCCCAGAAGGCTGACCATCTGCTTGACCTGACCGCCTTCAAGACCCAGCGCGAAAGCCACGCGACGGCCATGATAGGCCTGGTATCCTGCTGCCGGGTCGATCGAGAAGGAGATGATCTTCTCGGGGGTCGAGGCCGCAACTTCTTCGATATCCATGCCGCCTTCGGTCGAGCAAACCACCGAGACGCGGCTCGACTGACGGTCGACCAGAAGCGCCAGATACAGCTCGCGCGAGATATCCGAGCCGTCTTCGATATAGATGCGGTTGACCTGCTTGCCTGCCGGACCGGTCTGATGCGTGATCAGGGTCTTGCCGAGCATCTGCTTGGCCATGGCTTCGGCTTCTTCCACCGATTTGGCAAGGCGGACACCGCCTTTTTCGCCGGCTTCGGCTTCCTTGAAATGGCCCTTGCCACGGCCACCGGCGTGGATCTGCGCCTTAACAACCCAAAGCGGTCCGTCGAGTTCGCCTGCTGCGGTCTTGGCCTCCTCTGCCTTCAGAACCGCGCGACCCTCCGAAACCGGGCAACCGTAGCTCTTGAGGAGCTGCTTCGCCTGATATTCATGAATGTTCATGATCTCCGTCCCATGCTGGTGCGATTTGGGGCAGACTGGACAGAATGTCGCAGCCTGACAAGCTGAAATTGCCTTGCGCGCTGATATGTGAGCGGAAAACCGACTTTTGTGATCACACGATTGATGCGTGTGATCACAAGGAAGAATTCGTTAGCGATTCAACTCTGCAGTAGCCAAAACGGAACGAATCTTTGAAGACTGGGCAGGGCAGTTGAAAGTGATGCAGCAATGACGAAATCCGACGAATCACCGGAGCTTCCGAGATGGGGGGTGGTCGGCACGATGGACGAGCCTGTGCCGCTTGTCGCGGCCTGGGTGGCCCATCATTTGGCCATCGGTGCCTCCGAGGTCCATGTGGTTTTCGACCGGCCCGATCCTCCGGCAGAACGTCTTTTGCGCGGGGTAGCCGGGTGCTTCGTGCATCGTTCGGGCGAAGATGGCTGGGTGCGGCATTGGAACGCGCAACGTCCCTCACGCCACCAAGCCCGCCAGAAATACAACGCGACCCGGATCGCCAACGAGGTGGATGTGGCCTGGATGGTGCATTGTGATGCAGACGAGTTCATCCATCTTGAACGGCCCTTTGAATGGGAGCTTGCAAAGACCCACGAGAAGGCGTGGTTGCGGCTGGAAGTGCTGGAGCGGACCTTTGTGCCTGATGTGACCGGCAACGACATTTTCCAAGGCG
Organism: Thioclava sp. GXIMD2076; assembly: GCF_037949795.1. Taxonomy (NCBI): domain Bacteria; kingdom Pseudomonadati; phylum Pseudomonadota; class Alphaproteobacteria; order Rhodobacterales; family Paracoccaceae; genus Thioclava; species Thioclava sp. GXIMD2076. The sequence goes on along the minus strand of NZ_CP149932.1, from coordinate 396,321 downwards.
TCTTCCGCAAGCGCTGGGATGCATTTGCCGAAGAGGGAGAGGCGTTTTACGGCGCACGGGCGCAGTTCCTCAACCGTGGCGTTTCCGGCCATATCGCGGGCAAGGCCTGCACGCGCGTGGGGCAGGGCTATGTGTTGGGGGTTCATCACCCGACCGAACACTGGGACGCGCCAGGTGGCACGGTGACCCTGCCGTATCGTCCCTCCTACAATGCGCGACTGATGCATTTCGACGGGCTCACGCCGCTGCATTATATTCTCAAGATGATGCGTCGGGCCTTGACGCAGGTGCAAGGTGATCCGGTGCCCTATGCCGAACCACGCGTCGCACAGTTCCGGGAGGCCGCCGCGCGGGCGCGGGATCCGCAGGCGCTATGGGACCAGTGGTATGCCGTTCAGGGCGTCACGGAGGCGGAGGAGGTGGGGTTGCTAAAGCGTCATCTGCTGGAGCGGATCGCCTGTCCGGTTCTGGGCCATGCCCGTGCACTTTTTCCCGAGCTGGATTTTACCTCCGCGGGGTTCGACAGGCTGCTCATGGAGCATGAGGCGGCTCTGATCGGGCGGGCGAGGGAGGAGCTGGGCTTCGATGCGCGGGCCTTCGCCATGGACGGGATCGCAGGCTAGACCCGAATGCAAAAGGCGCGGCCTGAGCCGCGCCTTTCACGTGAAACATCGATGGCTTATGCCAGCGAGCTGTCGATGCCTTTGCAGGCTTCGACGAGGCCATTGACCGCGTCTACCGACTTGTCGAACATGGCTTGTTCGTCCTTGTTCATCTTGATGTCGACAACGCGCTCGATGCCGCCGGCACCGATCACGGTCGGGACGCCGACATACATGCCGTCGAGGCCGAGCGCGCCTTTGACATAGGCCGCGCAGGGCAGAACACGCTTCTGGTCCTTGAGATAGGCTTCCGCCATCTCGATCGCCGAGGTCGCAGGCGCATAGAAGGCCGAACCGGTTTTCAGCAGGCCCACGATCTCTGCGCCGCCATCACGGGTGCGCTGGATGATCGCGTCGAGTTTTTCCTGCGTGGTCCAGCCCATTTCGACGAGGTCGGGCAGCGGGATGCCGGCAACGGTCGAATAACGGGCAAGCGGCACCATCGTGTCGCCGTGACCGCCGAGCACGAAGGCGGTGACGTCTTTCATCGAGACATTGAACTCGGTCGCGAGGAAGTGGCGGAAGCGGGCCGAATCCAGCACGCCTGCCATACCGCAGACCTTCTCTGCCGGCAGGCCGGAGAATTTCTGCAATGCCCAGACCATCGCGTCGAGCGGGTTGGTGATGCAGATCACGAACGCGTCGGGGGCGTATTGCTTGATCCCCTCGCCGACCGATTTCATGACTTTGAGGTTGATGCCCAGAAGGTCATCGCGGCTCATGCCGGGCTTGCGCGGAACGCCAGCCGTCACGATGCAGACATCTGCACCAGCGATATCGGCATAGTCGTTCGTGCCTTTCATCGTGGCATCGAAGCCTTCCGACGGGCCGGATTCTGCAATATCGAGGGCTTTCCCCTGCGGGGTGCCTTCGGAAATATCGAACAGGACGACATCGCCAAGTTCTTTGAGGGCTGCAAGATGGGCGAGAGTACCACCGATCTGACCTGCGCCGATCAGCGCAATCTTGGGTCGGGCCATGAATTCCTCCGTCATAGGATGGATATAAGTGACCGGTGATGGGTAGGCGGTTTTTATGCTTTAGGCAAGAGGACCTAGCGCATTCGTGCATCCTAAACGGGTTCTGTATGCTATGGTGTACGGCTTCGCGAGTCAGGAATGCAAGCGGGATCAGTCACTTATATGTGAGCAAAAATATCCCGCGAAATCAAATAAAACAGGTGGATTCCGCCGTTCAGATGTCTTTTTTCGGGCCGGTGCCGAAAGCTCTGCCAAAACCGCCGCTTTGGGTCTTGAAGTCCATTCCGGAGGCGATCAGGCAGCTGGTGCCACCAGGAGTGGTGGCCAGCAGGGTCCATGTGCCGCTCTCCGCGGCAAACAGCTCCATCAGCGTATTATTGGCAGCAATTCCCGTGCTGCGCTGTGTTTCCTGATAGCGGTTTGCCAGCTCGACCACGATCTCTGAGCGGTCACCACAGGCGGGGGTCTCGGCGCGCAGGTTCTGCGCGGCAAGGATGAGTGCAAGAAAGCCCAGTGAGAGGGCAAAAAGCTTCTTTTGCATAGATCGCCCCTTGGTTGTGATATGCAGTGATCACTAAACTAAGGCGAACTGACGAAAAGAGAGTTAATCACCCTAGGGGCGCCCGCAATTTACCTGCGAGAACTAAAATTCTGCGATGCGGCAGAAATTATATTGCAAATAACGTTTATACTGTGATCTTTTGTTCCGTATAGCAGTTTGGGAGGAGAATCATGTCGGCACAGCCTTATCGTTCGGTGCTTTACATCCCCGGCTCCAAGGAGCGGGCGCTTGATAAGGCCATGGGGCTAGATTGTGATGCGATCATCTTCGATCTGGAGGATGCTGTCGCCGTTGACGAAAAAATCAACGCCCGCGACACGCTGGTCGCAGCGCTGAAGGATAAGGATTTTGGCAATCGCGCGCGCATCGTGCGGATCAACGGGCTCGATACCGACTGGGGTCGCGAGGATGTGCTGAAGATGGCACGCGCCTTGCGCGAAGGCGCCCGGATCGATGCGATCCTGATCCCCAAGGTGAATGACCCCGCCGATCTGGATGCCGTGGGGGATCTGATCCCCGACGTGCCTCTCTGGGCAATGATGGAGACCTCGCTGGGGATGCTGAACGCGCAGGCGATTGCCGCCCATCCCCGCCTTCAGGGGATGGTGATGGGCACCAATGACCTCGCCAAGGAACTGGGCGCGCGGTTCCGCCCCGACCGGTTGCCGATGCTCTCGGGGCTGGGCCTGTGCCTGCTGGCGGCCAAAGCCTATGGGAAGATCATCGTGGATGGAGTCTATAATGCGTTCAGGGACGAGGAGGGTCTGGCCGCCGAATGCGCGCAGGGACGCGACATGGGCTTTGACGGCAAGACCCTGATCCATCCGGCGCAACTCTCCGTGGCCAATACCGCCTTTGCCCCATCCGAGGCCGAGATCGATCTAGCCGAGCGCCAGATCGCCGCCTTTGACGAGGCGCGATCAAAGGGGCAGGGTGTTGCGGTTGTCGATGGTAAGATCGTGGAAAATCTGCATATCGTCACAGCGCGGCAGGTCCTCGCCAAAGCGGAGGCGATTGCCGCACGGATATAAGCCAAGCGGAGTAAGCCAATGATCCTTCTCATCCTCGGTGTCCTGATCTGGGCGCTGGCGCATTTGTTCAAACGTCTGGCGCCCGAGGCGCGCGCGAAGATGGGGCCGCAGGGGCGGGCGATGGTGTCGGGGCTTCTCGTTCTGTCGCTGATCCTGATGGTGATCGGTTACCGCTCGGCGGATGGCGCGTTCTTCTGGGGCCGTAGCCCTGCGGTGACAGGGGTGAACAATCTGCTGATGCTGGTCTCGGTCTATCTGTTTGCAGCTGCCGGCATGAAGACCAAGATCGCGCAGATCTACCGCCACCCGATGCTGCTGGGCGTGCTGCTGTGGTCGGTCGCGCATATCCTCGTGAATGGCGATACGCCGAGCTTCGTGCTCTTTGGCGGGATCGGGATCTGGGCGCTGGTCGAAATGGTGCTGATCAACCGCACCGCGTGGGTGCCGCCCAAGGGCAAGGGCGCCAAAATGGAGATTTTCGCCCTTCTCGGGACGGTGATTGTCTATGGCGTGATTGCGGGTATCCATTATGCCTTCGGCTACCCGGTATTCGGGTGAAGGAGGATCCCATGAAAGCCTATCGTTTTCTCACGGCAGATGACACGAGCGAGTTCTGCCACAAGGTAACCGAAGCCCTGGCCAAGGGCTGGGTGCTGGAGGGGAACCCGCAATATGCGTTCGACGCGGCGCGCGGCGTGATGCGCTGCGGGCAGGCGGTGACGAAGATCGTCGAGGGCGAGTATTCGCCCGAACTGAAACTGGGGCAGCTCTAACGCGCCCCCAAACGGGAGGAGTGCAGGGTATGGCCAAAACGAATGCGGGCCGGTTTTTCGAGAATTATCATGTGGGGCAGGTGCTGAAACATGCCGTGCCCCGCACCGTCTCGGGCGGGGAGAGGGCGCTTTATCACGCGCTCTATCCCGCGCGCGGGGCGCTTTATTCATCGGATGAATTCGCACGGTCCTGTGGCCTGCCTGCCTCTCCCATCGACGACCTGGCGAGTTTCCATGTGATCTTCGGCAAGACGGTGCCGGATGTCTCGCTGAACGCAGTCGCCAATCTGGGCTATGCCGAGGGGCGATGGTATCTTCCGGTCTATCCCGGCGATACGCTGCGCTCCGAATCCGAGGTGATCGGTCTCAAGGAGAACTCCAACGGCAAGACCGGCGTGGTCTATGTCCGCACGCGCGGGCTGAACCAGCGCGATGAAACGGTGATGGACTATGTCCGCTGGGTGATGGTGCGCAAGGGCAACCCGGATGCGCCCGCGCCCGAGACAGTGCTGCCCGATCTGGCCAGAGTTGTGGCGCCCGAGGACCTGATCCTGCCCGAGGGGCTGGATTTCACCGGCTATGATTTCGATCTGGCGGGCGAGCCGCATCGCTGGGGCGATTACGGGATCGGCGAGAAGATCGACCATGTCGATGGCGTCACCATCGAGGAAGCCGAGCACATGCTGGCCACCCGCCTGTGGCAGAACACCGCTAAAGTGCATTTTGACGCGACCTTCCGCCCCGATGGCCAGCGGCTCATCTATGGCGGTCATGTGATCTCGATGGCGCGGGCGCTGTCGTTCAACGGGCTGGCCAATGCGCAGATGATCGTGGCGCTCAATGGCGGCGCACATGCCAATCCCTGCTTTGCGGGGGATACGGTCAAGGCATGGTCGGAGGTGATCGACAAGGCCGGGACGGGCGCTCCGGGGGTAGGGGCGCTGCGCCTGCGTCTGGTCGCGGTCAAGGCGGGGGCTGCACCTTTTGCCCTGAAGGGGGAGGACGGGAAATACCTGCCCGAAGTGCTGCTGGATCTGGACTACTGGGCGCTTTGCCCCCTGTGACCGACCGGCAAGATACCGCCTAAAACATTGAAATCGAATGCATATGTTTGAATGCATTCGGTTTTTGCGGTTGATCATCCGAAAAACCTGCTTCAAACGGATCACATTGATGCGACCGTTTTGCGAGAATTTTAGATGAGCGATACACGTTCCCCGAAGTCCTACGGCACCGCTGTCGCGCTCTGTGGCGTGTTCGGTGTACTGGGCGTGCATCACTTCTATCTCGGCAATATCCTGCACGGGCTGGTCGATCTGGGCCTGTTCCTCGTGACTGTGGCGCTGTTTTGCAACGGCAATCCGCTCGCGCTGGTGTTCCTGCTGGCGGATGCGCTGCACACGGTCATCGTGTTCTACAAGCTGATCACCGAGCAGGAACGCGACGGGCAGGGCCGACGCATCTGCCTTGCATCAACACCTATCTGACCTTTTCCCAATACCGGAGATTTCCATGACCGCTACCCCGATCGAGCCGCAATCCATGCAACAAGCCCCCGTTACGGGCGAATCCACCAAGGGTTTCGTTCCGGCGGTTCTGCTATGCTTCTTTCTGGGTAGCCTCGGTGTGCACCGCTTCTATCTGGGTCGCATCTTTACCGGCATCCTGATGCTGATCACGTTTGGCGGGCTCGGGATCTGGACGCTGATCGATTTCGTGCGCCTTGTCGTGGGCTCGCTGAAAGACAAGAACGGCCTGCCGCTGCGTCGCTAAGCTGGCCTCGCGCCCCCCAATCATGCACCCGTCCATGGATTGGGCGGGTGTTTTCGTTTAGGATCCGCCAGCGGCCTCTTGTGCGACTCTGCCGGTGCCCACGCTATAAGTCGACAAAATCACTCATGAATTGTTAGCGCCAATAATGTGATCACAGGAAGAATTTTCGTGATCACAAAGCGGGATTTCCACTCTGTTTTCACTGAAACGTGGCAAATTTTCCAGTCGTGACGCGTGACACCTGCGACAGATCGTCCTATGCATGTGCCAGACATTATTCCGGCCAGCCCCGCGGCACCCATAGCAATAGCCGATCGTCTTTTGCCATGCGAATTTCGGGGCCAAGCGACAGAGGGACCCACTATGGCAGAAACGAAACGGGTTGAACGGCCCCTTTCCCCCTTCATGATCGGTCAGTATTACCGCCCGCAAATGACCTCGATCTCGTCTATTCTGACGCGGATCACGGGCAATGCGCTGATCATTACGACAATCCTCGCCGTCTGGTGGCTGATGGCCGCAACCGGCGCGCCCTCCACCTTCGAGACCGTCAACTGGCTCATGACCTCCTTCATCGGCGATCTGGTCTTCACGGTTTCGGTGCTGGGCCTTTGGTATCACTACCTCGCGGGGCTGCGTCACTTCTACTTCGATTCGGGCCGCGGGCTCGATATCGAGACTGCCGAGAAACTCGGCATGGCCTGCATGATCGGTTCGGTCGTGCTGACCCTTCTTACCATCATCATCGTCTGAGGGAGGGATCTCATGCGTTACCTCACCGACCGCAAGCGCGCCGTTGGCAAAGGAGCCTCGGGGACGGGCACCGAACATCACTGGTACATGACCGTCTCGGCATGGGCTCTGGTGTTCCTCGTTCCCTGCTTCATCTTCATCTTCGGCTCCGCACTCGGCAAGTCGCAGGCGGAAGTCATCGCGACCTTCTCGCATCCCTTCCCGGCGATCATCACCGCGCTGACCTTCTTCGTGGGTCTGCGTCACTTTGCCAAAGGCGCACAGACGATGATCGAGGACTACTGGCAGGGCATGACCCGCAAGATTGCGGTGCTGTTCGTGCAGGGCCTGTCCTATTTTCTGATCGCATGCGTGCTTTACGCGCTTGGCCGGATGGTTCTCATCGGCCTGGCAATGGGCGCCTGATAATAACGGGATAAAGACAAATGGCTGCTTACGAATACGAGACGCATAAATATGACGTCGTGGTTGTCGGTGCCGGTGGCGCCGGTCTGCGCGCGACGCTGGGCATGGCCGAGCAGGGTCTGCGCACCGCCTGTGTGACCAAGGTTTTCCCGACCCGCTCGCACACGGTTGCCGCACAGGGCGGTATCGCCGCCTCGCTGGCCAATATGGGCCCCGATAACTGGCAATGGCACCTCTATGATACCGTGAAGGGCTCGGACTGGCTGGGCGACACCGACGCGATGGAATATCTGGCGCGTGAGGCGCCCAAGGCCGTCTACGAGCTCGAGCATTACGGCGTGCCGTTCTCGCGCACCGAAGAAGGCAAGATCTACCAGCGCCCCTTCGGCGGTCATACCACCGAATTTGGTGAAGGCCCGCCCGTTCAGCGCACCTGTGCCGCCGCCGACCGGACCGGTCACGCGATCCTGCACACGCTCTACGGCCAGTCGCTGAAGAACAACGCAGAGTTCTACATCGAATATTTCGCCATCGACCTGATCATGTCGGAAGACGGCAAGTCCTGTGTGGGCGTGCTGTGCTGGAAACTCGATGACGGCACCTTCCACCTGTTCTCGGCCAAAACCGTCGTTCTGGCGACCGGTGGCTATGGCCGCGCCTATTTCTCGGCAACCTCGGCCCATACCTGCACCGGCGACGGTGGCGGCATGGTGGCCCGTGCGGGTCTGGCGCTGCAGGATATGGAATTCGTCCAGTTCCACCCGACCGGCATCTATGGCTCGGGCTGCCTGATCACCGAGGGCGCGCGCGGCGAGGGTGGTTATCTGACCAACTCCGAAGGCGAGCGCTTCATGGAGCGTTATGCACCGACCTATAAGGACCTCGCGTCCCGTGACGTGGTCTCGCGCTGCATGACGATGGAAATCCGCGAAGGTCGCGGTGTGGGCGAGCATAAAGACCACATCTTCCTGAACCTCTCGCACCTTCCCCCCGAGGCGCTGCACGAGCGTCTGCCGGGTATCTCGGAATCCGCGAAGATCTTCGCCGGTGTCGATGTGACCAAGGAACCGATTCCGGTTCTGCCGACGGTGCACTACAATATGGGCGGCATCCCGACCAACTATTGGGGCGAGGTCATCAACCCGACCGCCGAAGACCCCGATGCGATCGTTCCCGGCCTGATGGCTGTGGGCGAGGCGGGCTGTGCGTCGGTTCACGGTGCGAACCGTCTGGGCTCGAACTCGCTGATCGACCTTGTGGTCTTCGGTCGCGCAGCCGCGCTTCGGGCGGGCAAGACGCTCGATCCCGAGGCGCCGAACCCGACCATGAACCTCAAGGGCGTGGAAGCGGCCTTCGAGCGGTTCGACAAGATCCGCTATGCCAAGGGCGGCACGCCGACGGCAGAGCTGCGTCTCGAGATGCAGCGCACGATGCAGGCCGATGCGGCCGTGTTCCGGACAGACAAGACGCTGGCAGAAGGCGTCGAGAAGATGAAGTCTGTGGCCTCCAAGCTCGACGATCTCTCGGTCACCGACCGCTCGCTCGTATGGAACTCGGATCTGATGGAAAGCCTCGAGCTGACCAACCTCATGCCGAATGCGATGGCCACCATCGTCGGTGCTGAGGCCCGTAAGGAAAGCCGCGGCGCCCATGCGCATGAGGACTACCCGGATCGTGACGATACCAACTGGCGCAAGCACTCGATTATGCGTGTCGACGGCCCGAATGTGGATCTGACCTTCCGTCCGGTGCATATCGATCCGCTCACCAAATTCGAGGATGGTGGTATCGATACGGCCAAGATCGCGCCCAAAAAGCGGGTCTACTGATGCGGGGGCGGCCGGCTCTGGCGGTGGTTCTGGGGGGCGCGCTTGCGCTCTCCGGCTGCACCAAGATCCCGGTCGCTCGGGCAGAAACCCTCTGCCAGCAACGCGTGCAGGATGCGCGTCCGGTCTCCGGTTCTGTGGGATTGGGCGTGGCAAACGGAAAACCGGCCACCTCTTATGATCTGAAGGTGGGGATCTCCTCGGATACGTTCCGCGACCCCAACGAGGTCTACAAGAGCTGTGTCTACCAGTATTCCGGTCAACTGCCGCAAACGCCGCTCTATAACAGGTGATCCGCTGTCCGGTGGCCCCGGGCAGGGAAGAGATATAACGGGGGCGCTTCGCGACGAAGTCCGCTACGCAGCGACCCGCCCCGTCCACATATGACCGGAGGTAGAAACATGGTTCAGTTTTCCCTACCCAAGAATTCGAAGATCCGTGTCGGCAAGACATGGCCGAAGCCGGAAGGCAAAAACGTCCGCAAATTCCAGATCTATCGCTGGGAGCCGGAAGATGGTGAAAACCCGCGGGTCGACACCTATTTCGTCGACCTCGCCAAATGCGGCCCGATGGTTCTCGATGCGCTGATTAAGATCAAGAACGAGATCGACCCGACCCTGACCTTCCGCCGCTCGTGCCGCGAAGGGATCTGTGGGTCCTGCGCGATGAATATCGACGGCCATAACACGCTGGCCTGTATCTTCGGTCTCGACGAGATCAAGACCGATGTGGTCAAGATCTACCCGCTGCCGCATATGCCGGTGGTCAAGGATTTGATCCCCGATCTGACGCATTTCTACGCGCAGCACGCGTCGATCATGCCGTGGCTGGAAACCAAGACCAACCGTCCCGAGAAGGAATGGCGTCAGTCGATCGAGGATCGCAAGAAACTCGATGGTCTCTACGAGTGTGTTATGTGCGCTTCCTGCTCGACCTCCTGCCCGAGCTACTGGTGGAACTCCGACCGCTATCTCGGTCCGGCAGCCCTCCTGCATGCCTATCGCTGGATCATCGATAGCCGCGATGAAGCCACGGCAGAGCGTCTCGACCAGCTCGAAGATCCCTTCAAGCTCTACCGCTGCCATACCATCATGAACTGCACCAAGACCTGCCCCAAAGGTCTCAATCCGGCGAAATCCATCGCCGCGATCAAGCATATGATGGTCGAACGCCAGAACTGATCCTTACGGTCATGTCCTGCGACACCCCCGGCGAAAGCTGGGGGTGTTTGCATTTTGCATTGCAGTATACGCATGTAAGCGTTGCAGCGCGGGCCATGGCGCCGCGATATAAAAACTTTATATCAGGCGTCGGGGAGGAACTCGGAAACACTGGAGAGTTCCATGAATCAGATTGTCAAATTCCCGGAACAGGCCGAGTCCGCTCTGAAGCAGGAAGACGCGCTGGCCTATTACAATCCCGGTACGCACAAGCCGGAACAGGCCTCACCGCAGGCGCAAAAACCTGCAAACATCGCTGTTCTTGATGAAATGTATGGCTACTATAGCGCCTGAACCGGTCTCTAGGGCCTGACAGACCCCGGTTGAGCAACCGGGGTTTTGTTATGTCCAAGAGGTTCGCGATGAAGCTTTCCACGCCCGAACATGCCGCGCCCGCCGATGCCATCGCGCGCAAATCCGTCCCGCCGGTGATCTGCTATCCCGTCACCACATTGCCCCGACCCGATCTTGCCGCCTATCGCGCATCGCGGGCAGGGGCGGAGAAAATCGGCGAGGTAATCGTTCCTCCGCGCGATGGTGCCTGTTTCCACGTGAAAGCCGGCCAGTTCTTCCGGATCTCCTCGATCGAGGGCGCCCAGGTGGGCGATCTCAACCTCTGGTCAGCCGATCTTTCCGAGCGGTTCTATTCCGGCAAGACCCGCGCACTCCACGGCACGCATCTGTCCAGCGGTGACCGCTTCTGGTCCTCTTTCCCGAGCCTGCGCCCGATGGCCACGATCATCGATGACAGCCTCGACTGGTATGGGGTCGATCCCGATGGCGGGTCGGTGCATGATGTCATCGGTACCCGCTGCGACCCCTATACCCATGCGCTGCTCAGCGATGGCGGGCAATATCACCATTGCTGCCATTCCAATCTGACGCGTGCCTTGGCAGCGGAGACGGGCATGTCCCTGGCCGAGGCTGAAACCCAGGTGCATGACGTCTTCAACATCTTCATGTGCACAGGCTTCACCCGTGATACGGGGCAGTATTTCATGAAGGCAAGTCCGGTCCGCCTCGGCGATTACATGGATATCTTCGCCGAGATCGATCTTCTCGGCGCGCTCTCGGCCTGTCCGGGCGGCGATTGCTCCTCCGAGCACAGCTCCGATAGTGCGGCCTGCTACCCGCTCAAGGTCGAGATTTTCGCCGCCTCAGAGCCGCCCCGCGGCTGGGAGCCTTCCGCACGCAACTCCTATGACCGGAGCCACGGCCTGTAACAAAGACAAAGGGGCCCGCGCGGCCCCTTCTTCCAGTGTCTGTAAATATCCCGGGGGAATTGGCGCGCAGCGCCAAGGGGGCAGAGCCCCTAATCGGCCTCCGGCTGCGGTGCGGCGAGGGGGGCAAGCTCGCTCTCGACAAAGCGTTCGAACGCATCCAGATCCATCGCCCGGAACTGGCCGAAACTCTGGATCCAGATGATCGCCTCGCTCATGGCCGAAGGTTCCAGCTTGCACCATTTCACACGGCCATGCTTTTCCTGACTGATCAGTCCTGCTTGGCTCAGGATTGCCAGATGTTTCGACACGCCCGCCAGCGAGATGTCGAACGCGCTGGCCACATCGCTCACCGCCATATCGTCCTCGAGCAGCATATGCAGGATCTCGCGCCGCGTCGGGTCGGCGAGGGCTGCGAATATCGCATCGAGATCGGAAGAGGGCTGCGTGCTCATGGGCTTACTTACGGAGGTTTTGGGTCGATGGTCAACCGATGGGTTGAATTTGGATTTTGGCCCCGCGGGGCGGGGTGGTCAGATTGTCGCAGGGCGGCGTGAGGTGTGCGGTTTTCAAAATTGATACATATCAGTGCCTTGCGCGGTATTCCTCCTGCGGTCATGAGCGTTGACTCACTGCGCCGTGACGTCTATCACAGCCCTAACACGACCAAAGGCCTGAATGATGAGCAACGAGCCTGATCCCGAACGTCTAAAAGCGCTCGAAGACAAGCTTGCGAAGCTTAGAAAGCAGGCCCCGGGCGAGACGGATGGACCACCGCGTGGCGGTGTCGCACAATCCGAGCTTGCCTGGAGGATGGTCATAGAGCTGGTTTCGGGGCTGGGTATCGGTTTCGGGGTCGGTTACGGGCTTGATGTCCTCTTGGGAACGTTGCCGATCTTCATGATCATCTTCGTTCTTCTGGGGTTGATTGCGGGGGTGCGCGTGATGATGCGCACCGCTGCGGAAATAAATGCGAAACCTGATGCCGCTCCTGCGGCTGATGAAGAGGGAAAATAGACGTGGCGGAAAGCACTTCGAACGCCAATGGCTCGTCCAAGATGATCAGCTACATCTTGTTCGCCGTTGTGATCCTGATGCTCCTCATTGCGATTGTGACCGAAGGGTCGGGCGAGATGGCTTTCCACCCGATGGACCAGTTCGTGGTCTCCCCTCTGGTGGGTGAGGGTGCTGTCCATTGGTATACGATCACCAATGCAACCCTGTGGATGGCGATTGCGATCGTCGCAATCGTTCTGGTGCTGGTTGTCGGTACCCGCGGCCGCGGCATTGTGCCCTCGCGCGCACAATCCATCGCCGAACTGTTTTACGGCATGGGCCACAAAATGGTCGAGGATATCTGTGGCAAGGAGGGGCTGAAGTTCTTCCCCTATGTCATGGTGATCTTCTCCTTCATCACCTTCGCGAACTTCCTCGGCCTGCTGCCGGGTAGCTTTGCCACCACCTCGCATATCGCTGTGACCGCTGTTCTGGCACTCTTCGTGTTCGTCTCGGTGACCGTGATCGGCTTCATCAAGAACGGCGCGGGCTTCCTGAGCCTGTTCTGGGTCTCGGCTGCGCCGCTTCCGCTGCGTCCGATCCTTGCCCTGATCGAGGTGATCTCCTATTTCGTCCGCCCCGTATCGCATTCGATCCGGCTTGCGGGCAACATCATGGCCGGTCACGCGGTGATGAAGGTCTTCGCAGGCTTTGCCGCCATCGCGCTGATCTCTCCCGTGTCCGTGCTGGCCATCACTGCAATCTACGGCCTCGAAGTGCTTGTTGCCTTCATCCAGGCCTATGTTTTCACGATCCTGACCTGCGTCTATCTGAAAGACGCGCTGCATCCCGCACACTAAGGTCGATCCAAGGGTCGCGTTAATCTACTCAAGCCAATTCCAACTTTAGGAGTGACGACTATGGAAGGCGATATCGTTCAAATGGGTGCTTACATCGGTGCAGGTCTGGCTTGTATCGGTATGGGTGGTTCGGCAATCGGTGTGGGCACCGTTGCAGGCAACTTCCTGTCGGGTGCCCTGCGCAATCCGTCGGCAGCCGCTGGTCAAACCGCAACGCTGTTCATCGGCATCGCATTCGCAGAAGCACTGGGGATCTTCTCGTTCCTCGTCGCTCTGCTGCTGATGTTCGCCGTCTGATCCCTTTTTCGCAATCTTGCGGACGGAGGGGCCCCGACGGGCCCTTCCGAGTTTGAGACAGGACCGCGTGCCTGCGGTCCGAGAGGGACAACGACATGGCAACAGAACATGAAGCTGGCGATGTGGCGGTGACGGCTGGCGCTTCGGCGCATAACGCCGATGCTGCCGGTATGCCGCAGCTCGACTTCTCGACCTATCCCAACCAGATCTTCTGGCTTCTGGTCTCGTTGGTCGTGATTTATTGGGTTCTGGCAAAAGTCGCGCTGCCGCGGATCGCCTCCGTGCTGGCCGACCGTCAGGGCACCATCTCGGGGGATCTTGCCTCCGCCGAGGAATTCAAGCTCAAGGCCAAAGAAGCCGAGGCCGCCTATGAAAAGGCCCTGGCCGATGCTCGCACCAAAGCGCAGGCCATCGTGGCCCAAGCCCGTGCAGACATCCGGAAAGACGTGGATGCGGCAATCGTGAAAGCGGATGCCGAGATCGCGGCGAAAACGGCCGAAAGCCAAGCGCGGATCGCGGAGATCGAAGCCGGTGCCAAAGAGGCGGTGGAAGCCGTCGCCAAAGACGCTGCTGTCGAGATCGTCTCGGCTCTGGGTGGTCAGGCCGACCAAGCCAGCGTCGCTGCGGCTGTCGACGAACGGTTGAAAGGATAAGGTCATGAAGAAACTTGCTGTTCTCATCGCCCTTGTCGCTGCTCAGCCCGCCTTCGCAGCGTCCGGCCCGTTCTTCAGCCTGCATAACACGAACTTCATCGTGACGCTGGCCTTCCTGACCTTCATCGGTGTGCTTTTCTATGTGAAAGTCCCGACGATGCTGGGTGGCCTGCTCGATAAGCGTGCCGCAGGGATCAAATCGGACCTCGAGGAGGCGCGCAGCCTTCGTGAGGAAGCCCAAGCCATTCTTGCCACCTACGAGCGCAAGCAGCGTGAAGTGCAGGTGCAGGCCGACGAGATCGTCGCCAGCGCCAAGCGCGACGCGGAGCTGGCTGCCGCTCAGGCGAAGAAGGATCTGGCCGATTCGATCGAGCGTCGCCTGAAGGCTGCAGAAGAGCAGATCGCCTCCGCCGAAGCCGGTGCCGTGAAAGCCGTGCGCGACGAGGCCATCACGGTCGCGATCGCTGCTGCTGGCAAGGTTCTGGCCGAGCAGATGTCTGCAGCTGATAAAGCGGCCCGCGTTGATGCGTCCATCGACGAGGTCGCCCAGCGTCTGCACTGATCTTTCGAGGTCACTAAACATTCTAACCCGGCCCTTGGGCCGGGTTTTTTCATGTCAGCTTGCGGGACGCGTCAGCTGCTGCGCTGTTGCAGACGCAGCTTTGCTGTTTCCTCGTTTTTCATCGCTTTGCGGTTATGGGTCATCTCGACCTCGACGAAGTTCATATGCGCCGCCACTGCCTCGCGTGCGGCCGTCCCGTCGCGCTTCTGGATCGCCTCGTTCATCGCGCGGTGCTGGTTGAGCAGCTCGTCACGGGTCACGCGGTTCTTGAAGAGCATGGAGCGGTTGTAAAACACGCCCTCGCTCAGCAGGTCGAACATCGCGCGCATCATATGCAGCATGATCACGTTATGGCTGGCCTCGATGATGGCCAGGTGGAATTGCGCATCAAGCGCGGCTTCATCAGCATAGCTGCGTTTGCTATGGGCGGCTTCCATGCGGCGGAAAAGCCCGTCGATAACCTGCAGATCGGTATCGGAAGCAAAACGCGCGGCGCGCTCGGCGGCCAGCCCTTCGACATCGCGGCGGAAGGCCAGATAGTCATAGACCGCCTGATCGGAGGACGAGAAGAGGCGGATCAGCGCGGGCGAGAAAGCCGAGCCCAGAACATCGGCCACATAGACGCCGGCACCGGCGCGCGTGGCAAGCAGCCCCTGATCCTGCAGCTCCGCAATCGCCTCCCGCAGAGACGGGCGCGAGACGCCGAGCCTGTCCGAAAGTTCGCGCTCGGAGGGCAGACGTTCACCCGGGCGCAGGATCCCCTGCAGAATCAGCTCTTCGATCTGGCGCACGATGGCCGTGGCAAGCTTTTCCGATTCGATTCTCTGGAACGGCATCGCAGGCACCTCCTTGGTTAGTTTTTCTAGCCAATCTATCCGATGCCATGGGATCTGGTCAAAAGAAAGGGCCAGCAGATGCCGGCCCCTCCCAAATCGGTAATGGAAAAACTCAGTTGTTCGTCGGCGTGATGATGAACTCGACGCGGCGGTTCTTGGCGCGGCCTTCCGCGGTCAGGTTCGACGCGATCGGGTTCTCTTCGCCGCGACCATAGGACTGGATGCGCGAGGCGGGCACACCGGCCTGCACCAATACGCCGGTGACGGCATCGGCGCGGGCTTCCGAGAGGCGCTGGTTATAAGCAGCTTCGCCGGTGTTATCGGTGTTGCCGACGACCTGCAGCGTGGAGTTCGGGTAGCGGTTGAGGCTACCGGCCAGCGTGTAGAGGTCGTTACGCAGGCTCGGGCGGACGGCCGAGCTGTCGGTATCGAACAGGATATCCTGCGGCATGGTCACGACAAGGTTGTTACCGTTGTTGACGACCGAGGTGCCCTGTGCGTCGAGATCGCGGCGAAGCTCTTGCGCCTGCTTGTCCATCTGGTTGCCGATGGCGCCACCGATCAGGCCGCCCACGGCGGCACCGGCTGCAGCTTTGGTCAGACGCTCGTCACCACCGGACATGGCGCCTGCGGCACCGCCCAGAAGAGCGCCGGCAATCGCGCCGCCACGGGTGTTCTGATAGGGGTCGTTCGGGTCGGCGGGGGTGGTCACACAGCCTGCCATTGCAAGCAAGGCGACACCTGCCACACCAAGGGAAATCTTCTTGTTCATCTCGTTCCAGCCTTTGTTCATGCGCCCGTATTCTCGGGCGTCCGGTGGATATTACGTCCGAGAGAAGGGGAAGTTCCATCAGGCTTCAATGGCTGGGCGGCATTTTGCCGAAGGCTTCCGCCAAATGTTATCCGCCGCGATCCAGCGCTACAGCATAGGCGAACGCTCGGCCTCCGAACGGGCCGCTTCGCGCGCCAGAAGCACACGTTTCGTGGTCAATCCCCAGTGATAGCCGCCCAGCCCCCCCGATTTGCGAAGCGCACGATGGCAGGGAATCAGCGCGGCAATCGGGTTCTTGCCGATGGCGGTGCCGACCGCGCGGGTGGCCTTGGGCGAGCCGATGGCCGTGGCAATGTCCTGATAGGTGGAGACGGCGCCTTCGGGGATCTGCAGCAGCGCCTCCCAGACCTTGATCTGGAACGCGCCGCCTGTGAGGGTCAGTGAGACGTCTCCCCGCTGGGCGAAAGCTGCCGCGACCCAATTGCCGAGTGCGGCAGGGTCCTCGCGGAACTGCGCGGCAGGCCAGCGTTTTGCCAGATCGGCAAAGGCCAACGCCTCTCCCATCTCTTCGGTAAAGGCCATGCCGCAGATGCCACGCCCCGTCCCCATAGCGATTACAGGGCCATAGGGGGTCTCGAACCGGCCCCATTGGATGGTCAGCCCTGCGCCTTCCCGCGCGAATTCGCCGGGGGTCATGGCCTCCCAGCGCAGGATCAGATCATGCAGGCGGGCAGAGCCGGAGAGCCCCGTAGCGGCTGCCACGGCGATCAGCGGATGCCGTTTGCGCAGGAGATCTTTGGCCAGATCCAGCTTGAGGTATTGCATGTAGCGCTTGGGAGAGACACCGGCCCATGCGGTGAAGCATTTCTGGAAATGCGCCTCGCTCAGGTTCAGACGCTGCGCCAGATCGGCCAGCGAGGGTGTCAGCCCCTCGGCATGGGCGGCATCGATCTCGGCGATGGCGCGCGCGATCAGGCGGTAATGATAGCGGTCTTCCATGGGGTAGGGCCTTTTGCGGTTTGGCCCAGATTAAATCGGGCCGCGCCGGAGCACGACCCGAAACCTGTGTGAAATTCAGGCAGCGATCCGGTCCTGACGGGCGCGGCGGTCCTTGCAGAACATCTCTGCCTCCCAATCGGCGAGCCAGACGCGGGCCGACAGGTCATGATATTGCGCCAGCTGCGGCGCAAGGCTGGTGCGCACGCGCGGCGGCATCAGCGACATATAGGGGGAATCTGCCTGAACGGTCGCAACCCACATCCCCTCGGCCAGAACCAGCTCGGGCGCGGTAAAGAGGAGCGAATAGACCATGCGGCGGCCTTCGAGGCGCGGGCTATGGGGCGCCAGATGATCGGCCTGTGCCAGCATCTCGGCCTCTGCAAACCACAGTTCCAGTTCGGGTCCCGCCAGCAGGACACCGGTGCGCGGGCTCATCACCAGCTCGCGCTCGGGCAGGTTTGGGCCGAGCAGTTCGGCGGAGACGGACATCAGCTGCGTGGCCAATGGCGCACGGCGCGGCATGGTGTGATGACCAAGCCAGAGAAGCGGCTGGTAGCCATTATCGCGGGTCAGCACACGGTCACCGGGGCGCAGCCAGTCGATGGGCTGGGGGCCTTCATCGGTGGCAATCAATGTGCCGCCCGCGAGGCAGGGCATGTTTGAGATTTCTTCGGGCGAGGCGGCGCGCGCACCGCTCGAGCTTTGGGAAGCCTCCCGGTAGGGGATGCCGGGTGTCATCACGTCGGAGGGGATATAGAGACAGAGCTGTCCGTCGATTTCGATCCGGTCAAGGCGCAATGTCCCCGAGGTCGATTCGAGCAGAACGGGGATATCGGCGGTCAGATAACCACGGGCCAGCGCTTGACCATCAGGGTCGCGCAGCACCGCGATCTCACCCTCGAACAGGATCTCCAGCATGTTTTCCGGCTGAAAATCGCTCCGCAATGTCCAGACCTGTTCGTCGCGATCCCGTATGATTGCCGAGATCGGATAGCCCATATCCATCTGCACCTCCTCGTATTTGTGCCCCGCATCCTCAATCTGCTTCGAGGATGGATAACATCTGCTTAACGGAAATGACGTTAATGATGATTTCGTGAGTTGCTCCCGGGTTTGACTAGAAAGAAGACAGCGCTGAATGGGCTTGCGATGGAGAGCTCATCTGGGCATAGCTGGACCATGAGCAAACAAAGCGTCAAACAGTTTGGATATAACGAAATGTGCGAGGTTTTCGCACGTTTCCAGGCTTCCGAGGCCGAGCCCAAGGGCGAGCTGGACCATGTGAATGCCTATACGCTTCTGGTGGCGGTCGCGCTCTCGGCGCAGGCGACGGATGCGGGGGTGAACAAGGCCACAAGGCACCTCTTCCCGATCGCCGATACGCCGCAGAAGATGCTGGATCTGGGCGAGGAGGGGCTGACCGAGCATATCAAGACCATCGGTCTGTTCCGCCAGAAGGCCAAGAATGTCATCAAGACGGCCAGAATTCTGGTCGAGGAATATGGCGGGGAGGTGCCATCGTCGCGGGCGGCGCTGCAATCGCTGCCCGGCGTGGGGCGCAAGACGGCGAATGTGGTGCTGAATATGTGGTTCCATTATCCCGCGCAGGCGGTTGATACGCATATTTTCCGCATCGGAAACCGCTCGGGCATCTGCCCCGGCAAAGACGTGGACGCGGTCGAACGCGCCATCGAGGATAACGTCCCCGTGCAATATCAACATCATGCGCATCACTGGCTGATCCTTCACGGACGCTATATCTGTGTCGCGCGTAAACCGAAATGTGGTGCCTGTCTGATACGCGACCTGTGCCAGTTCGAGGAGAAAACCTTATGAGCAAATATGATGTCGTGGGTATCGGCAATGCGATTGTCGATGTGATCAGCCGCTGCGAGGATGCGTTTCTCGACAATATGGCGATCGAGAAGGGGATCATGCAGCTGATCGAGACCGATCGCGCGGAGCTGCTTTATGGCGCGATGGACGAGCGCAACCAGATCCCGGGCGGCTCGGTGGGCAATACGATTGCGGGCATCGGTAATCTGGGGCTGAAATCGGCCTTTATCGGGCGGGTGCGTGATGACGGTCTGGGCCGGTTCTACGAGGCGGCACTGAAGGCCGAGGGCACCGATTTCCCCAATCCGCCGGTGAAGGCGGGCGAACTGCCCAGCTCGCGCTCGATGATCTTTGTGACGCCGGATGGCGAGCGTTCGATGAATACCTATCTCGGGATTTCCTCGGAGCTGTCGGCCGAGGATGTCCCCTTGGACGTCGTCGAGAACACGCGCTACCTGTTCCTCGAGGGGTATCTGTTCGACAAGGATAAGGGCAAGGCCGCGTTCCTGAAGGCGGCGCAAGCAACGCGCCGGACGGGCGGGCAGGCAGGGATCGCGCTGTCGGACCCCTTCTGCGTGAACCGTCACCGCGAGGATTTCCGGCGCCTTGTGCGCGACGAGATGGATTTCGTGATCGGCAACGAGCATGAGTGGGAAGCCCTCTACGAGACTGATCTGGCATCGGCGCTGGAGCAGGCCGCGCAGGAATGCGCGCTGGTGGTCTGCACCCGCGGCGGGGCCGGTGTGGTGATCCGTCGTGGCAACGAGACAGTGGAAGTGCCGGTAAAAGCGGTGACGCCGGTCGATGCGACAGGCGCGGGTGACCAGTTCGCGGCAGGGTTCCTGTATGGTATCGCCACGGGCGCGTCGCTCGAGGAGGCCGGCCGGATGGGGTGTGTGGCGGCGGGCGAGGTGATCACCCATTACGGTGCACGGCCGGAAGTGGATGTGAAAGAGCTCTTTGCCGCAGCCGGTATCTGAGCGATATCATCGGGGCGAGTGTCCGAGGGGGGAGCCTTCCTCGGGCGCCCGAGGGCGCCGCTCACGCGGCTCCGCTGCCGCGCGTAGTTGGTTAGTCCTGCGGGGGAATGTCGGGTTTGGGTCGCGTGGGGAAGAGCCAATCGGCGATCAGCATGCACGCCAACGCCCATGCAGCCCCGATGGACCATCCCGCCAGCACATCGGTCGGCCAGTGCACGCCCAGGGCAACGCGGCTGATGCCGACGCTGACCGCAATGAGCACCGCTACCGAAATCAGATAGGCCCGTGTCCGACGGCGGGCCTGTAGGCGCGCCAGCATCACCGCAAGGGTGAGCCACGTGATCGTGGCCATCATCGAGTGGCCCGACGGGAAAGAGGCCGAGGTGACATCGGTCCCGTGCGGCACCAGGTCGGGGCGGGTCCGGTCAAACAGCATCTTGGTGATATTGGAGACGACCTGCCCGCCGATGACGGCGGCCAGCAGCACCCAGACCTGACGCCGATAGCCTTCCATCAGCAAATAGCCCGCGGTGAAGACGGTCAGCGCGCCGAGGACCGTGACCCCGCCAAGCGCGGTGATATCGCGCACCACGGTTTCCATCCATGCAGGCCCGTTGAGCACTGCCAGATCATCGCCATTGCGGAACCACAGAAGGATTGCGCGATCGAAGGCGGTGGTGTCGCCCTCGGTCATCTCGGCGGCGATGGCGCCGAAGGCCCAGATGCCGCCTCCGATCAGGATCAGGCTGAGCAGCACTCCGATCTCGATGCGATCCAGATGCCGCCCGAGCCATGGCCCGACAGGGGCGGGCAGGCGGGCGGCGAGGCGGGCGGGTAGGGTGGGAGCTTCATGCGACATATCCGGCCAACGCAGCTTTCATAAGCGGGTTCCCCAGCCCGAGAAATTATTGCCCGAGCTTGGCATGGACCTCATCGAGGTCGACCTCTCCCAGAGGCATCTTGTTGTCGGGATTGTCAAAATCATATCTGAAGAGCTGGAAATCCTTCTTGTAGATCTCCCAGACCAGATGGCGCGAGAGATCATCGAAATAATCGCTGATCGGATGGGCGCGCTTGGGGCCGTGGCCTTCGGATTCGTTGAATTTCGGCACCGCCGAAAGATCCACTTTCACCGGCGTCTGGATATCGTCGAGCACGCTTTGCATGCCCTCGTTGAACTTCTCGGTGAAGAAGATGTTGTTGTAGCGGCCGCCGTTGACGATGAAAGTCGAGATATGGCCGGACATGGCCGACCAGTGGATGTCGGGCTCCATCGGGCGCCGCCAGCGGATTGTGTCACGCGCAAACAGCAGGAAGCGGCGGAAGCTCTTGATCTGATCGAAGTCGAAATTATCTTCCGGAGAGCCGACATCGATCCCGTATTTCTGTATCAGCTGCGGCACCAGATTGCCGCGGTAGCGGCGGCCATTGCGCTGGATGCCGGCGATCTTGTCGAAGAAGGATGACAGGATCCGGCCATAGGGATTGCGTACACAGGTGAAGGAATAGGCCTGACCGCCTTTGACGACCCGCTCGATCGGGCCCTGGCTATGCTCTTGCGACCATTTGTGCAGCCCTTCTTTCGAATCGTGGATGTCACCATCGAAGAACCGCCCGTGATCGGAATAGAACATGATCTGGCCGATCGACGAGCAGGCGCATTTGGGCACCACGCGATAGACCACGCTTTCGCTTTCCGTCATCCACGTTCCGGGAAACCCCATCTGTCTGCTCCTTTAACCCGGTGCGCTTATCGTCACCTTTACGCAATGATTAGTCTGAAAAAGCAAACAAACTTTATATTTTCAATGTCACTCGCCGCAAAGAGGGGCGATAGTGGCGTAACCGACATAAGCGACGCCCGAAATCATGGTCCAGATTGCCTTTATCCTCCTGACACACAAAGACCCCGAAACCGTGATCCGTCAAGCGGCACGGTTAACGGCGGCGGGCGATTGTGTCTCGATCCACTTCGATGCACGGGCGAATCCCAACGATTTTGTCAAAATTGCCGATGGTCTGGCCGATAATCCGCAAGTGACCTTTGCCAAGAAGCGGCTCAAATGCGGCTGGGGCGAATGGAGCCTTGTGGCGGCAACCCTCGAGGCGGTGAAGGCGGCAGTGGAGGCGTTTCCCGAGGCCACGCATTTCTACATGCTCTCGGGGGACTGCATGCAGATCAAATCCGCCGAATATGCCCATCAGCGGCTTGCAGACGAGCAATGCGACTATATCGAGAGCTTCGATTTCTTCAACTCGGACTGGATCAAGACCGGCTTCAAGGAAGAGCGGCTGATCTACCGCCACTGGTTCAACGAGCGCACCCATAAATGGTGGTTCTACAAGAGCTACGAGTGGCAGAAACGGCTCGGGATCACCCGCAAGGTGCCTGCCGATGTAGAGATGATGATCGGCTCGCAATGGTGGTGTCTGCGCCGCGATACGATCCTGAAAGTCCTGCAATTCTGCGTGGACCGCCCAGAGGTGATGAAATTCTTCTCCACGACATGGATCCCCGACGAGACCTTCTTCCAGACGGTGGTGCGCCATGTGGTTCCCGAGCGCGAGATCCGCTCGCGCACACTGACCTTCCTGATGTTCACCGATTACGGCATGCCGGTGACCTTCTATAACGACCATTACGACATGCTTCTGGCGCAGGACTACCTGTTTGCCCGCAAGATTAGCCCGAAGGCGAAAGAGCTGAAAACGCGGCTCGGCACGCTCTGGGGCGAGGAGGGGATGGCGTTTCCGATCTCCAATGAGGGCCGCGCCATGTTCGGCTTCCTTACGCAGAAGGGCCGCGAGGGACACCGGTTCGCGCCGCGCTTCTGGGAGACCGAGGCGACCCTTGGCCGCGATCGCGCACTCTATGTGGTGGTATGCAAGAAATGGCATGTGGCCAAGCGCCTCGTCGAGCAGATCCGCACGCGTAGCGACCTTCCTTGCGTGAACTATCTGTTCAATGAGGAGGAGGAGCTGCCGCCTTTGGGGGGCATCGAGAAGACGCTTGAAAAACGCAACCGTCACCGTCGGGCACTGCTGCGGATGCTCTTGGAATATCACCGCAGTGACCGGCTGCTGATCTGTGTCGACCCGTCGGATTTCGATCTTCTGCGCGATCTGACCTCGGATAAATCCGAGACGCGGATTCTCGAGATCCAGACGGAGTTCTCGGACGACTATCTGGTGGGCCATGCGCAGCGGATCGGGCTGGCGGGCCATGACAGCCCGCCGCAGATCTACGAGCGTGTCCTTCCGACGATCCGCTACGATCTGCGCTACGAGAGCGAGCGGATCCGCGATGCGGAATTCGAGCATTTCTGGCGCATCCGCGAGGCATCGGGTCTTGCGGGTAATGCCGAACCGCTTGCGCAATTCCTGAAGATCGATACCGATACCGCTGCCGAAATAGCGGCAACCCACTACCTGTTTTCCGACTGAGGAGGCTTCCCTTGTCCTATTCCTACGATAGCGAGAATATCTTCGCCAAAATCCTGCGCGGCGATATTCCCAACGCGACCGTGCTCGAAACCGATTACACGCTGGCCTTCAAGGACATTACCCCCAAAGCACCCGACCATGTGCTGGTCATCCCCAAGGGGGCCTATGTGAATTACGACGATTTCTGCCAGAACGCCTCCGACCCAGAGATCCTCGATTTCATGCGGGCCTGCGGGCAGATCTGCAAGGATCTGGGCGTCGAGGACAAGGGCTTCCGCGCGATAACCAATGCGGGCGAGCATGGCTGTCAGGAAGTGCCGCATTTCCACATGCATATCCTGGCGGGCAAGGTGATGGGGCCGCTTCTGGCCGAATGATCCCTGCCTGAGTGATCCCTGAATGAACAAGGCACCGGTTCGCGCCGGTGCCTTCGGGACATGGGCGGGGCTATAAGGTCGGCTCGGTTACAAGGTCCGGCTCAGTTGCGCAGGCCGGTCTCTTTCAGCATCCCGCGGCGCTTGGCCTCATAGTAATAGCCGCGCGAATAAAGCGAGACGGCCTTATCGCTCGAGCCATCCGACAGCAGCCAGGCGCCGCGGAGGTATTTGCCCGCATATTTGAGATTGGTTTCGGCATCCAGAAGGTTGCGCGGTGCGCCACTGAAGCCCATAGCGCCTGCGGTCTGGGGCGAGATCTGCATCAGGCCGTAGTAGCTGCCATTGCGCGCCTCGGGGCGGTAGGAGCTTTCTCGGGTGACCACACGGTGCATCAGCGCGCGCGGGATCTCGTATTGATCGGCATAGCTGTTGATCATTCTGCGTAACTCGGGCGTTTCGTTGGGGCGCAGGTTCATCTGCTGGGGGGGCACCTGTTTCTGGGGCGTGCTGCATGCCGCCATCCCGAACAGAGCCACAAGGAACAGGCTGAAAACAATGATCCGCTTTGTGAAATGCATCTATCTGCGCGCTCCGGAGAAACCGATGGCGGCAGTTAGCCACAAGTTTACGGTGGGGAAAACCTGACAGATCCGCCCGCCAGAGACAGGGGACGCCGGTTCGGCGATGTTTCGCCCATAGGATCGGCGGGGATCTGCCTATGCGGCAGATCTCAGAGTTTCAGTCCCCGCAATCTTAACGCATTGGCCACCACGAAGGTCGAGGAAAACGCCATCGCTGCCGCCGCCAGCAGAGGCGACATGCCCGGCCCGCCAAAGGGTTTGAGCACGCCCATCGCCACAGGAATCAGCGCCACATTATAGGCAAAGGCCCAGAAGAGGTTCTGGCGGATATTGCGCATGACGGCGCGCGAAAGCCGCACTGCCTGCCCCACGCCGCGCGGGTCGCCCTGCATCAGCACGACCTCGGCAGTCTCGATGGCCACATCCGTGCCGGTACCGATGGCGATGCCGATATCGGCAGCAGCGAGGGCGGGCGCGTCATTGATACCGTCACCGACAAAGGCGGTGGTGCCTTTCGCTTTCATCTCTTCGATAGCGGCCACTTTGCCATCGGGCAAAACTCCCGCCACAACATGGCTGATCCCCAGCCCCTGCGCCACGCTTTGCGCTGTGCGTTCCAGATCGCCCGAGATCATCGCAGTTTCCACATGGGCGCGGTTGAGCGCCTGCACGACCTCGCCCGCCTGCGGCTTGATCGGATCGGAGACGGCCATCAGTGCGGCCAGCTCCCCATCCACAGCCACCCAGATCGGGGTCTTGCCCTTGGCGGCCAAGGCTTCGGCCTCGGTACCCAGCGCGTCAGTGGCAATCCCGGCCTCGGCGAGTGCCGCTGCATTCCCGATCACCAGCTGGTGGCCATCGGCCTCGCCGGTCAGACCACGGCCCGTCTGGCTGCGCACACGTTTGGCGGCAGCAGGCGTGAGGCCCCGTGTCTGGGCCCCTGTCACGATGGCCTGCGCCAGCGGGTGTTCGGAGCGCGCCTCGATCCCTGCCGCCAGCCGCAATGCTTCTGTCGCGGGCAGGCTGTCTTGGGCGGCAATAAGGTCGGTCAGGGTCGGGTGGCCCTCGGTCAGGGTGCCGGTTTTGTCAAACGCGACGGTCTTCACCTCGGCCAGCCGTTGCAGAGCGTCCCCACGCCGGAACAAAAGCCCCATCTCTGCCGCGCGCCCCGTGCCCACTAGGATGGAGACGGGCGTGGCCAGCCCCATCGCGCAGGGGCAGGCGATGATCATCACCGAGATCCCCGCGACCATCGCGTGGGTGAAGCCCTGACCGGCGATCAGCCAGATCAGGAAGGTCAGCACCGAGAGCGCGATCACCACCGGCACGAAGACCCGCGTCACGCGGTCCACCAGCGCCTGCACCGGCAGCTTGCCGCCCTGTGCCTCCTCGACCATCGAGATGATGCGCGCCAGCACCGTCTCGGTGCCGGTGGCGGTCACGCGGTAGATCAGAGGCACGGTGCCATTGACCGTGCCGCCGGTGATGGCTGTGCCCTCGGTCTTGGCCACGGGAGCGGGCTCGCCCGTGAGCATAGACTCGTCGATCCAGCCCTCGCCCTTCGTCACGATCCCGTCTGCGGCCACCCGCGCCCCGGGGGGCAGATGGACCAGATCGCCCGCCGCCAGTTCGGCCACGGGGAGGTCGATGACCTGATCTCCACGCTCCACGCGGGCTGTGTCGGGGCGCAGACCCACCAGCCGCGAGATCGCCTCGCCCGCTCGGCCTTTGGCACGGGCCTCGAACCAGCGGCCCAGAAGGATCAGTGTCACGATGGTGGCGGCGGCCTCGAAATAGACGCCGCGCGCGGCTTCGGGGACAACAAAAGGCAGCAGGGTGACCAGCGTCGAATAGCCCCATGCCGCCAGCGCCCCGAGCGCCACCAGCGAGTTCATCTCGGGCGAGCGCCTGAGAAGCGCGGGCAGCCCGAGATCGAGGAACACTTTCCCCGGGCCGAACAGCACGGCACTGGTCAGCACCAGCTGGATCACCCAGGAGACACGCTCGCCGATGGTGGCGTCGATCAGATGATGCATGCCGGGGATCAGGTGGCTGCCCATCGCCAGCACGAAGACCGGAAGCGTCAGCACTGCCGACAGGATCACATCATGGCGCAGCTTGCGGGCTTCGGCTTCTTGCTTCTCGGCGCGGTCGGGCAGGGGGCTTTCGTCCTTGCGGGCGGTGGCGGTGATCCCGAGGGGGGCGATCAGCTTCACCATCTCGCTCGGAGCAATCGCCCCTTGGGCATAGTGGATACGGATCTCGCGGGGGGCGGGGGTGACCTCCAGAATGGCGGGATGGGCCAGCAGAGCCTCGCGCAGAGCGGTCTGCTCCTCGGGGCTTGCCGCGCGCCCGAGCGCCAGAACGGTCTCGGCCTCGGCAATGGGATAGCCCGCCTGATCGAGCGAGGCGGCCAGATCGGCAGAGGCAGGCCCGTCAAAGACCAGCGTGACATTGCGCGCCATCAGATTGGCATTGGCTTGCGATACGCCCGGCACCTCCAGAAGCGCGCGTTCCACACGGCCCGTGCAGGCCCCGCAATGCATCCCGTCCACGATGAACCTTGTGCTTTGCTCTGTCATGATACCCCCGCTTGCAGATGTCCTGTCTTCAGATAGGCAACAAAATTGTCTGATGCCACCGGTCTTCGTGCAAATTCGGGAGAGGAGCGGGGGAGGGCCGCTTCTGACCTGTGTCATCTTTGCGATGTGTGAAGAATTTCTGGGCTAGCATCTTGGCAAGGGCCCCCGATTGCCGCTCCAATAGGGGTAAGAAGTTTTGATAGAGATGCGGAATTTTACCGCCTGTTCGGGTTTTATGTGTACGCGGTTGACCTGCATCTGACTGTAACAGGAGGTTACATATGAAGCGTCGTTGCGTGATTGGTGGCTTGGCGAGCCTGCCTGTTCTGGCCTCTCCAGCCCTGTCCTTCGCGCAGGAGGTGGAAACCGCCTCTGCCCCCGAACCCAAGATCTGGCCGATTGCCGAGCAGTATTATCCGCGCGAGGTGCGGGTGAAACCCGAACTGGCCGTGGGCTCTATCATCGTGCTCTCGGACAAGTTCTTCCTCTATCACATTACGGCCCCCGGCGTCGCGATGCGCTACGGGGTGGCTGTGGGTAAGAGCGAGCTGGTCTTCCGCGGCGAGGCGACTGTTGCCCGCAAGGTGAAATGGCCGAGCTGGACGCCGACCCCCGATATGATCAAGCGCGAGCCCGACCATTACGCCAAATATGCCGATGGCATGCCGGGCGGTCCGACCAACCCGCTGGGCGCGCGGGCGATGTATCTCTATCAGGACGGGCATGACACGGCGATCCGGATCCACGGCACCACGCAACCCAGCTCGATCGGCCATGCGGTGTCGAATGGTTGTCTGCGGATGGTCAATGATCATGTGATTGCGCTCTATGATGCCGTCGAACTGGGCACGCCGGTGACCGTCTATTGATGGCCTGTTTCGGGCGCTCCGAAAGAAAAACGAAAAAGATGACGTTTTTTCAAAATCGGGGTTGACGGTCCGATGCCCAGACCGTAGATAGCCGCCCAGTGGCTAGGTAGCTCAGCTGGTTAGAGCACACGACTCATAATCGTGGGGTCGGGGGTTCAAGTCCCCCCCTCGCCACCACTTCCAAACTTCCAGCGAAATCAAAGACTAATGCCTTCGGGCAACCGCCATATGATCCGGTGGCCAAGTCTGTGCGCAGGTCGTCCTGATGTCCGGATTGCTGTGAAAAAGGCGGCCTTTCAGCCGCCTTTCTGCTCCATATCCGCCCCGTTCAGTCTGCCATGCAGCGCCTCCAGCGCGGCGATCGTGTCGTCATAGCTTTGCAATGATTTCGGATGATCCTGACGGTTCCGGCGGTAGAATGCGATCCAGTCGGAAAGCTCCCCGACAGGATAGGTATTGAACCACACGCCAACGGTCAGGGTGAAGGTCTTGCCGCCTTCGTCGAGTTCGGCTGTTGCTGGCATCTTATGCTCCGTTTGACTTCGGGCCGTCTGTCTTCGGGCCGTCTTACTGCGTGGTTCTAGCCGAAAGACGCTGCCATGACAAAGCCCGAGGTCCGGGGCACAAAGTAAAGGGCGCCGCATGGGCGCCCTTTAAAATGCTTAGTTTGAGGCCACGCGCAAAAGGTCGGTCACGCGGCGGACTGTGACGCGGCGGTTCTCCTCGGAGGCACCTTGCGTGTCGACCTTCAGATACTCTTCGCCATAGCCCTGCACCACGAGGTTCTCCGGCGGAATGTCGAAATATTCCGTCAGTGCCAAGGCCATGGATTCGGCGCGGCGGTCCGAGAGCGCCAGGTTATAGGCGGCATTGCCAACAGCATCCGTGTGACCCTCGATCAGGAAGATCTCGCGCGGATTGTCGTCGATGCGCGCTTTGATCGCCTCGCCCAGCTGTGACAGCTCCTCGGCCTGTGCGGGCCGGATCGCGGCAGAGCCGGTCTCGAAGGTCACATTCTCGACCGAGATCGCGGGGGCAAGATCGCGCACATCTGCAATCTGGCGAACCTGCGACAGGGTGAAGCCACGATCGGTGTCGGCGCTGCGAGCCAGCGCATCGCGCAGGGCGTCCTCGTCGCTCGTGCTCGAGACATCGCGGAAATTCGCGCGTGGCAGGTCGGAGACCCGAACCGGCTCCGCCCCTTGGCTATCGTCGATCAGCACATAGCGTGTCCCGTCCGGTTCGATCCGCGTGCGCTGCACGATGCGGCGCTGGGCGTCATAGACCGTCACGATCTGGGCGCCGTCCTCGCGGCGGGTGATCGTGCGGGTCGAGCCGTCATCATAATTGCGCGTGCTGATCCGCGCGCCCGGTTGACGCAGCAATGCGTTATCATCCTTGATCAGCCCGTAGGAGCCATCAGGGTTCTGCACGACGACACGGTCGCCGGAATTCACCGCAACTTCCGAGCCGTTATTCAGGATCGCGCCAACGGCCAGAGCCCCGAGACCCGCAATCGCGACCTTCTCGAAATCGGACAGACCCTCGTCCTTATCATCGCGGTCACGGTCCTGCGCCTTGGCGTTGACGGCCGTGGTGAAATCCTCGTTCGAGGAACGGGCATTCTCCTTGGTGATGACCTCTTCGGTCATTTTCGGATCATCCGCAGGTGCGGCTTTGGCGTCGCCATCGCGCGGCATCTCCGCCTCGGCGGCGAGGGCCTCGTTTTTCACGGGAGCGCCTTCGCTGGCCCGCTTCTGGGCATCCTCGGTCGCGGCAAGGGCTTCCTCGACGCGGCGCGACTCATCGGCCTTGGCCACGTCATCCGTCTTGGCCGCGTCATCTGACTTGGCCGCGTCATCTGACTTGGGCTGTGCATCTTTGGTCCCAGCGTCAGCCGCTTGCGGGTCGCGGGGCTCGGGCGCAGCCTGCGCATCGGCCTGAGCCTGCGCGTCGGCATCCGCCTTCGCCTCGGGCTTCACATCGGCATCGGGCGCGTCCTGTTTCCCGGCGAGGGCTTTGGCCAGCGAGTCGGGATCGGTCCGGCCATTGGCCTTGTTAGGCGCTTCCTCTTCGGCACTCTGCTGCGGGGAAGGGGTCGCCATGTCGCGATCCGCGGATTTCTCCTCTGCGGGCATGTCGGCTTTCGCGTCCGCGTCTGCTCGGGCCTGCGCGGGTGTCGCATCAGAGGGCCCTGCATCGGCAGCCCCTTTATCGGCGGCCCCAGCATCGGCGGCCCCTGCATCGGCGGATTGAGCGTCGGGTGCGGCTTTGGTCGCTGGCGGCTCTTTTGCCTGCGCCTGATTGTCCTGCGCCTTATCGGCCCCATCCGTCGTCTTGCCTTCCAGCTTGCGTTTCAGCGCATCGACCTTGCCGCCCTCGGTGGGCGTCTCGCCGGTTGCGGCTGCCTGCGCTCGGGGCTTCGTGTCCTCATCTGTCTGGGCCTGCGTCTGGACACCGGATTTCGCTTCGGCATCCTTACCGGGCGCCGTGGTCACCTCGGCCTTGGCTGTGCCTTTGGCAGCCGGCTTGGCCTGTGCCGTATCATCTGCCGCATCACCCTGTGCGGCAGCTTTGGCATTGCCGCCACCCATGGCTTTACGCGCCTCTTCGGTGCTGTCCTCGGCCTTTTGGCGGGCCTGTTTCTGGATGGCATCCTCGCTGCGCTTCTCGGCCTCCGAGCCGGGGGCGCTTGCGGTCATGCCCTCGCACAGATCGGCCGCCGCCTTGGCGGAGACACCATTCTGGCTCTGGGTCTCGATACAGCTGTTCTGGCGGGCCTGACCGCGGGGCTTCTCTTCCGCGCCGGTCGACACACGGCCATGATCGGGGTCCGATTTGCCTTCGGCCCCTGTCTGGCCTTCTGCCTGCGCCTGTCCTGCCGCCAGAGGGGCGGTCTGGGCCATGGTCAGGCCGGGGGTGACGGTGGCAAGAGCCGCAATCAATGCGGTGGTGCTACGAAGTGTACTCTTCATCATTCCTCCAAGGCGACAGCGCTCCAATGGCTAGATACTTTGGCTGGGGCTGTCTTTTCAGGCGGATAACACCGAGAGAATGATAAATGTTCCTGATGTGCCGGAATGGTGCTTCCGGATCGGCGGATTTTTGCACGAAAAAGGGGCGCGATAATTCGCGCCCCTTTTTTATTCAATGGGTTATGTTTAGCTCGGCATCTCTGCGGTGATGCCGTCAACATAGAAGTTCATTCCCGCCAGCGTGCCGTCATCGGCCACTTCGCCGTCGGCCAGCCAGTCCGATCCATCCTGTTTTTTGAGCGGACCGGTGAAGGGATGATACTCGCCCGTGCGCATCGACTCGATCAGCGCCTCGGCCTCTTCCTTCACTTCGGCGGGCACGGCATCGGTGATCTCGCCGATCTCGACCATGCCGGTATCGATGCCCCCCCAGGTCGCATCCGATTCCCATGTGCCATCCAGAACCGCCTGCACGCGCTTCTTGTAATAGGGCGCCCAGTTGTCGATCGTGGAGGTCACGCGCGGCTTGGGCGCGAAATTCGACATATCCGAGGCCTGACCGAAGGTGATCACATTGCCCGCTTCCTGAGCCTTGGCTTGCGGCGCGGTGGAATCGGTGTGCTGCATGACCACATCCACACCGCTTGCGATCAGCGCGCCTGCGGCATCGGCCTCTTTCGCCGGATCGAACCAGCTGTTGATCCAGACCACCGACATCTCGACATCGGGATTGACCTTCTTGGCGTGGATATAGGCCGCGTTGATGCCCTGAATACATTCGGGGATCGGGAAGGAGCCGATATAGCCGATCTTGTTCGACTTGGTCATGCGGCCCGCGATGGTGCCCTGAACGGCGCGGCCCTGATAGAAGCGCGCGTCATAGGTGCCCACATTCTCGGCGCGCTTATAACCGGTCGCGTGCTCGAATTTCACATTCGGGAATTTCTTGGCGACGTTCTGGACCGCATCCATATAGCCGAAGGAGGTCGCGAAGATCAGCTCGTGGCCTTCCAGCGCCAGCGAGGTCAGCGAACGCTCGGCATCGGGGCCTTCGGGCACGGATTCGATGAATTTGGTCTGGATCTTGTCGCCAAATTCGGCTTCTAGCGCCTGACGGCCCTGATCATGCTGGTAGGACCAGCCCATATCGCCTACCGGACCGACATAGATGAAGCCGACTTTCAGCGGGTCGGCCTGTGCGAAAGCGGGCGCGCCACTGGCTGCGATGCCGGCCATAGCGGCCGAGGAGGCAAGGAAGGTTCTGCGTTTCATGGAGGGTTCCCCTTGGATGATGGGCATCTTGATGTGCCCGAAGTTAGCCCCTTAGCGGGAGGCATGGAAGGATTTTCCGAGGCTGCCCGGTCCGGCCTGAGCGCCGTTGCGATGCATCGCGGAAAGAAGGACGAGAGCGAGGATGGTCACCAGATAGGGCGCCATCGACAGCAGGTGGACGGGGATCGCATAGCCCGCGGCCTGTAGCTGCAATTGCAGCGCGGTGATCCCGCCAAAGAGATAGGCTCCGATCAGCGCGCGTTCGGGCCGCCACGAGGCAAAGACGACGATTGCCAGCGCGATCCAGCCCGCGCCTGCGGTCATGCCCTCGGTCCATTGCGGCACACGCACGAGGCTGAGATAGGCGCCGCCAATCCCTGCCAGTGCCCCCCCATAGGCCAGCGCCATGAAGCGCACGGCCACCACGCGGTAGCCGAGCCCGTGAGCCGCGTCATGGTTCTCGCCCACGGCTTTCAGGATCAGCCCGCCACGGGCGAATTTCAGGAAGGCCCATGTGGCCGCGCACAGGATCAGCGAGAGATAGACCACCCAGTCATGCGAGAAGAGAATACGCCCGAGCACCGGAATATCGGAGAGCGGGCCGAAATCGAGCTTGGTGGTCGGCGGCGGGCGCACACCCTCGAAGGGCTTGCCCAGAAGCGCCGAGAGCCCCAGCCCGAAAAGCGTGAGCGCCAGCCCCGTGGCCACCTGATTGGACAGAAAGACCTGAGTCAGAAGCCCGAACAGAAGCGCCAGCACCACTCCCGAGAGGGCGGCTGCGATAAAGCCCAGGACGGGGCTGCCGGTGGCCACGGCCGCGGCAAAGCCGCCGATCGCGCCCATGACCATCATTCCCTCGACCCCGAGATTGAGCACGCCCGAGCGTTCGACCACCAGCTCGCCCGTGGCCGCCAGCAGAACGGGCGTCGAGGCGGTCATCAGCATGGCAATCAGTGTGACGATATCGATACCACCGATCATTGGGCGTCTCCGTAAAGGCTTGTGGGGTCGGGGATAGGCCCCCAGAGAAGATAGGCGATGGCCAGCCCGATCAGGCAAGCCACGGCAAAAAGAACCAGATCCGCGCGCGAGCGGCGCAGGGCACGGGCCGCGCGACCGGCATGGAAAGCCTCGTCCTCGGTCGCGGCCACGTCCAGCCGCTTGCGGGCCAGATCCGAGAGGCGGCGGGTCACCTCCAGCACGGCCAGAAGCCCGATGGCAATCGGCACATAGAGGATGGCCGAGGCCGACCAGACCAGCAGATAGTAAAGGGCCAGCCCGCCAAGCACCCCCATCACCCCCAGAACGGGACGGTGGAGCGAGGGAAGCCTGCGGCTCATACCGCTTTCCCCAGTTTCACGCGGTAAT
The DNA here is from genome assembly GCF_037949795.1 of Thioclava sp. GXIMD2076. NCBI lineage: Bacteria > Pseudomonadati > Pseudomonadota > Alphaproteobacteria > Rhodobacterales > Paracoccaceae > Thioclava > Thioclava sp. GXIMD2076. Next base: position 362,857 of record NZ_CP149932.1, on the reverse strand, counting down.
TGGTCAGCACGTCAAACCCCAGGAGGAAGAACAGGAGCATTCCCTGGAACACCTGGATTGCGGCGGGGGGCAGTTGCAGCATCAGCTGGGCCACATCACCGCCGATATAGGTCAGCGCCATCAAAAGCCCCGCCAGCAGGATGCCTACCGGATGCAACCGGCCCAGAAAGGCCACGATGATCGCGGTGAAACCATAGCCCACATTGAACCGGTCGGTGATCTGGCCTGCAGGCCCCGCCACCTCGAAGAGCCCCGCAAGCCCCGCCAGCGCGCCCGACAGGCACAGGCAGGTAACGATCAGTTTTGCGGGCACGACGCCTGCAAAACGCGCCGCCCTTGGTGCCTCGCCCGCCACGCGGATACGGAAGCCCATGATATGGCGGTGCATCAGGATATAGGTGAAGATCACCGCAATGAGTGCGGCGACCACGCCCCAATGCGCGCCGGTGCCCGCGATCAGCTCGCCGTTGAAGGCCGAAGGATATTGCTGCAGGTTACGCGAGCCGGGCATGCCGAAGCCTTCGGGATTTTTCAGTGGACCGAAGGCCATATAGGCCAGAAAGTTCTCGGCCACATAGACCAGCATCAGCGACACGAGGATCTCGTTCACCCCGAACCAGACCTTCAGGAGCGCGGGGATCAGCCCCCATACGAGCCCGCCCAATGCGCCCAGCACGATCATGGCCGGAAAGAGCCATGCGGCTTCTGCGGGATACACATGCAGCGCGAGCCACGCGCCCGCGAGCGCGCCCATGATATACTGGCCCTCGGCGCCGATATTCCAGATCCCTGCGCGGAAGCCTACCGCCAGCCCCGTGGCGATCAGGATCAGCGGCGCAGCCTTCACCAGAAGCTGGCTGCGGAAATAGGCGGCATTGGGGCCGAGGATCGGGTCCCAGAAGATTGCCTTGATCGCGGTGAACGGGTTGGTGCCAAGCGCGGCAAACAGCAGCCCGCCGGCGATCATCGTGGCAATCACCGCAAGGATCGGCGTGGACCATGCCCAGTGGCGCGAGGGGGTGGGGCGGCGGATCAGCGTGATCATGCGCTGGCCTCCTGCATCCCGTGGGCACCGCCCAGCATCAGCCCGATCTCCTCGATTGTCAGGCCCTTGGTCGGGCGCGGTGCCGACAGGCGTCCTGCATTGAGCGCCGCGAAATGGTCGGAAATTTCCATCAACTCGTCCAGATCCTGAGAAATCACGATGACCGCGCCCCCTTTGGCCGCCACATCCAGCAGTGCCTGCCGGATCGAGGCGGCAGCAAGCGCATCTACCCCCCAGGTGGGTTGGTTCACGATCAGCACCGCAGGCTCCTGCAGCACCTCGCGGCCCACCACGAATTTCTGGAGATTGCCCCCCGAAAGTGCGCGCGCCGCCACATGCGGCCCCGGAGTGCGCACATCGAAGGCCTTGATGATCTCCTCGGCAAAGGCGCGGGCGGCGGCCATATCGACCATGCCTCCCTTGGCCAGGGGGCGCCGGATCGTGCCGGTCAGCAAGGTGTTCTCGGTCAGGCTCATGGCGGGCACGGCGGCATGGCCCAACCGCTCCTCGGGCGCGGCCAGAAGGCCGAAGGCGCGGCGCTCGTTGGGGCCGAGCCCCGAAAGGTCACGCCCCGCCAGCACCACGCTGCCCGCAGCCGAGGGGCGCTCGCCCGCCAGCGTGGCCAGAAGCTCTTCTTGCCCGTTTCCGGCCACACCGCCTATGCCCAGCACCTCGCCCGCGCGCAGACGCAGGGACACATCCTTGAGGGATGGACCGAATTGCGAGAGGGGGGCAAGGTCGAGCCCCTGCACCTCCAGAACCACATCCCCAAGCGTGCGCCCCTCACGGTCGGTCACCTTCAGTTCGGCCCCCACCATCAGTTCGGCCAGCTCGCGGGCGGATTTCTCGCGCGGGATCGCATCGCCCACCACCTTGCCGCCGCGCAGGATGGTCGCGTGGTCGCACAGCGTGCGGATCTCCTCGAGCTTGTGGCTGATATAGAGGATCGCGGTGCCTTCGGCCGCAAGCTGGCGCAGGGTGCGGAAGAGGATTTCCACCTCCTGCGGCGTCAGCACCGAGGTGGGTTCATCCATGATCAGAAGCTTCGGATCCTGCAGCAGGCAGCGCACGATCTCCACGCGCTGCCGCTCCCCCGCCGAAAGGTCGGCCACAAGGCGGGCAGGGTCTAAGGGCAACCCGTATTGGGTGGAAATCTCACGGATACGCCGGGCGAGCTGGCGCATGGGGGGCGGGTTCTCCATCCCCAAGGCCACGTTCTCGGCCACATTCAGCGCATCGAATAGCGAGAAATGCTGGAACACCATCGCCACTCCGCTCGCGCGTGCGGCGCGGGGTTCGGGCGGCGCATAGGGCATGCCGCGCAGGGTCATCGTGCCCTCATCGGGCTTCACCAGCCCGTAGATCATCTTCACCAGCGTCGATTTGCCCGCGCCATTCTCGCCCAAGAGCGCATGGATCTCGCCCTGACCGATCTCGAAGCCGACATTGCTATTGGCGATCACGCCCGGATAGGCCTTGGTCAGGCCCTCAAGTTTCAATAGGGGATCGCTCATGCTTCTCTCGCGTCCTGACTGTCGGGTTTTGACCGGATGGTCGTTTCTTGTCTCAATACTCCGGCAGCGACCCCGATCGCAATGGCCTGCGGATGTTTGCCCAAGGAAGGATCGCCGATGGGGCATTGTATTTGCCCGATTTTCTCTGCGCTATGGCCCAGATCCCGCAACCGGCCCCTGAACCGCGCCCATTTGGTCTCTGATCCGATCAGCCCCAGATGGCCGAAGCCATGGGTCAGCAGCCGGTGGCACAGATCCAGATCCAGCGCATGCGAATAGGTCAACACATAATGATGCGCATGACAGGGCGCGAGCGGCACCAGATCGGCGGGGTTCTCGGCGATCAGGGGTGTGACACCCTGCGGCAGGGTCGCAGGGAAGCGCGTGGCATCGGTATCGGCCAGATGGATCGCATAATCGGGGAAGGGCGCGAGGGTGGCGGCAATCGCGCGCCCCACATGGCCCGCGCCCCAGATCCATACGGGCAGGGCGGGGGGCGCCACTGGCTCCACCAGCCAGCCATCGACCAGAAGCTGCGGCACCTGCCCGCGGTCGCGGTGGCGGGACAGCGCACGATGGACTGAGAGCGGCATCTCGGCAGGCCCGTCGAGGCGGCGGGCATGGAGCGGACCGAAGCTGCGGTCCAGATCCTGCGCGGTTATCGCTTCATAGGCCAGGGTTACCGCGCCGCCACAGCATTGGTTCATCGCAGGGCCAAGCGGGATGGAGTGGCGGCCTGTCCGGCCTGCGCGGGCTGCCTTGATGGCCGCATATTCCAGCGCGCCGCCGCCGATCGTGCCCTCGATATGGCTTGCAAAGACCAGCATCTCGGCGCCTGTCTCGCGCGGGGTCGAGCCCTTCACACCTACCACCAGCACGCGGGTGAAAGGCCCGCGCGTGGCGGCCTCGCGTAGGCGCGTCGGATCGAAGCTCATGCGTCCTCTCCGGTGCCTTCGGCGCGCGCGATCGCATCGAGGATCGCCTCGGGCGTGGCCGGTGCGCGCAGCGCGGGCCAGTGCGGGCCACAGGCCGCCACCGCATTCTGCAGCGCGAAGAAGACGGCATTGCCATGCATGAAGGGCGGCTCGCCCACGGCTTTGGAACGGTAGATCGTGTCCTTGCGGTTGGGCTGGTCCCAGAGATCCACGTTGAAGATCCGCGGCCGGTCCGAGCAGGCGGGGATCTTGTAGGTCGAGGGCGCATGGGTGCGCAGCGCGCCCTTGTCATCCCAGACCAGTTCCTCGGTCGTGAGCCAGCCCGCGCCCTGCACAAAGCCCCCCTCGACCTGACCCTTATCGATCGCAGGGTTCAGCGAGGCGCCTGCATCATGCAGGATATCGGCGCGCAGGATGCGGTTCTCGCCGGTATGGCGGTCGATCACCACCTCGGCGATGGCCGCGCCATAAGCGAAGTAGTAGAAGGGGCGTCCGGTGCCCGTGGTCCGGTCCCACGAGATTTCGGGGGTGGCGTAATAGCCGGTGGAAGACAGGCTGATCCGCGCCTGATAGGCGGCCAGAACGGTTTCGGTGAAGGTGCCGCGATAGGCGCCTGCGGCCACGAACCCATCCGCGAAGGTAACATCCTGCGCGGCGCAGTCCTCACGGGCGGCGAGGAAGGTGGCGATCCGGTCGCGGATGGTCTCGCAGGCAGCCTTGACGGCCATGCCATTGAGATCGGCGCCCGAGCTGGCCGCCGTGGCCGAGGTATTGGGCACTTTGTCGGTATCGGTGGCCGAGATGCGGATCTGGCTCAGCGGCAGGCCGAAGATGCTCGCCGCCACCTGACAGACCTTGATATGCAGGCCCTGACCCATTTCGGTGCCACCATGATTGAGCCGCACCGTGCCATCCTGATAGACATGCACCAGTGCGCCCGCCTGATTGAGATGGCTGAGTGTGAAGGAAATCCCGAATTTCACCGGCGCCAGCGCGATGCCCTTTTTCAGCACCGGATTGGCGGCGTTCCACTCGGCCACCGCCCCTTGGCGGGCGGCAAAACCGGCGCGGGTGGTGAGGTCTTCGGTCAGCGCTTGCAGGATGCTGTCCTCGACCGGCTGGCCGTAATGGGTGGGGACGGGAGCCTTGCCCATCTCGGGATAGAAATTGCGCCGCCGTAACTCCAGCGGGTCGAGCCCCATCACCTGCGCCAGATGCTCGATCGCGGCTTCGGTGCCCAGAATACCCTGAGGTCCGCCAAAGCCGCGATAGGCGGTGTTCGATTGCGTATTGGTGCGCAGACGCAGGCTTTCGACGCGCAAAGCGGGGATGTGATAGGCGGCATCGGCATGCAGCATGGCGCGGTCGCAGACCGGCAGCGACAGATCCATCGACCAGCCGCAGCGGGCGTATTGGCGCAAGACCGCACCGGTGATCCGGCCATCGGTATCCGCGCCGATATGGTAGTCCACGCGGAAATCATGGCGCTTGCCGGTGATCGTCATATCGTCATCGCGGTCATAGCGCATCTTGCAGGCGCGGCCCGTGAGGTGGGCGGCCACGGCGCAGGCGATGGCGGGCTGGTTGCTCTGGCTTTCCTTGCCGCCAAAGCCGCCGCCCATGCGCCGCATCTCGATACGCACATCATGCATATGCAGGCCCAGAGCCTCGGCCACCTTATGCTGCACCTCGGTCGGATGCTGGCTGGAAACCCGCACGATCATACCCTGATCCTGCGGCTCGGCCATTGCGGCCTGACCTTCGAGATAGAAATGCTCCTGACCGCCGATCTCGATGCTCCCATGGGCGGTGAAAGCCGCCTGCGCCAAGGCTTCGGTCGGGTCGGCGTTTTCCCAGATGATCGGGCCGCCCTCATACCAGCTCTCGCGCGCGATGGCCTGATCGATGGTCAGGACAGGCTCGCGGGGGTCGTAGGTGATGCGGGCGCGGCGGGCCGCGATACGGGCCAGACGATGCGAGGTGGCGGCCACGATGAAGACGGGCTGGCCGATATACTGGACCTCGTCCTCGGCCAGAAGCGGCTCATGCCAGCCACGGTCGGTGGAGGCATCGTTCTCGCCCGGAATATCGGCGGCGGTGAGCACGGCGATCACCCCTTCGGAGGCGCGGACCTCGGTGAGGTCGATCCCGGTGATCCCGGCGCTGGCCTCGCTGGACAGGCCGAAGGCCAGATGCAGGCAGCCTTTGGGCTCGGGGATGTCATCCAGGTAGCGCGCCTGACCGGTGACGTGCAGGCGGGCGGAATCATGGGGCAGGGGTTTGGCGACGCTCATGGCTGCACCTCCAGAATGGAGAGGTGTTGGCCGCTGAGATCGGCCAGATAGCGCAGCGCCAGCCCCTCGGCGGCTTTCAGGCGGTAGCGGGCGGAGGCGCGCATATCGGAGAGCGGCTGGAAATCGAGGCCAAGCGCGGGGAGCGCCGCACGGAAGGTCTCGTCAGACAGCGGCTTGCCCGTGAGGAGCGCCTCGAAACCGCTGGCGCGTTTGGGGGTGCCGGCCATGCCGCCGAATGCCACGCGGGCCGACGCGATGGTCTTTCCGTCGAGCGTCAGGTTGAAGGCCGCGCAAACGGCGGAGATGTCCTGATCGAAGCGCTTCGACAGCTTATAGGCACGGAAATGGGACGCGGATTTGGGGAAGGAGATGCTTTCGACAAACTCGCCCTGTTGGCGGTCCTGTTTGCCGTAATCGAGGAAGAAGTCCTCGAGGGGTAGCTCGCGGCGCGTGTCGCCCTGGCGCAGGGTGAGCGTGGCGCCAAGCGCGATGAGCGCGGGGGGCGTGTCGCCGATGGGCGAGCCATTGGCGATATTGCCGCCCAGGGTCGCGGCCTGCCGCACCTGCTCGGAGGCGAAGCGTCGCAGAAGTTCGGCGAGGCTTGGCAGATGCGGCGCGACCGCGTGACGGAGGGCCGCGATGGTGGTTGCAGCGCCGATGGTGAAATGGGTGTCGGTTTCCATAATTAGGGCGAGGTCCGCGCATTGGCCGAGGAAGGCCACAAGCGGCAGATCCTGCAGCTTTTTGGTGACCCAGAGCCCGACATCGGTGGCACCGCCGATCAGCGTGGCCTGCGGGTGGGCGAGATACCAATCTGCCAGTTCTTTTGTGGAGCGGGGGAGGAAGGGAGGCTGTCTGCCTCCCTCTGGACCTTCGGTCCATTCACCCTCCGAGGATATTTCAGGACGCTGGAAGGGGGTGTCCATCCAGTCGGGTGCAGGCGCGTTGGCGGCCGCCTGGGCTGCGCGCAGAATCGGGGCATAGCCCGTGCAACGGCAGAGATTGCCGGCCAGAAGATCATCATGGTCGTGCTGGTTGTTCTGGTGCGCGCAGGCGAGAGAGGCGATGAAGCCCGGGGTGCAGAAGCCGCACTGGCTGCCGTGATGGGTGATCATGGCGTCCTGCACGGGATGGCATTGGCCTTGGGGACCGGTGATGCCTTCGACCGTGCGCAGAGCGCGGCCATGGAGTTGCGGCATCATCAGGAGGCAGGCATTGAGGGGTCTGGAGCGATCGGCATCGGTCACGATCACCGTGCAGGCACCGCAATCGCCTTCGTTACAGCCTTCTTTTGTTCCGGTCAGCCCTTCCGCGCGTAACCAGTCCAGCACCGATTGCGTCGGGTCGCTGATTGCGACCTGGCGGGTTTCTCCGTTGAGAAGAAACGTGATATCCATGAGAAGACTTTCGCCACGGTACAGCTGTGAAGTGCGGCCCCGCCCGATGTGGCGTAGAACGGGGGCGCGGTTCTGGGATGCGTGAACCTGTGCTCAGAAAAGCTTGGCCTGTGGGGCGGGTGCAAGGCTGAACTGACGGTTTGCGCCAGAATGGCGGGCGGAATGCCTTCAAATTGTGCGCATTGCCTGAAGAGTGGTCAATTGGAAATTCGCCTTGGTGGGTGGGGCGGGTGAAATTTGACCGGCCTTCCGCGTGATCGGCCTTTTCGCAGCCGCGCGGGCCGCATAGATTGGAGGGATGACAGAGCCTCGATTCATCCATCTCCGCGTCCATACCGAATATTCGCTTCTCGAGGGCGCCGTGCCCGTGAAGAAGCTGATCAAGATGTGCGATGCGGCCAATATGCCCGCAGTCGCTGTCACCGATACCAATGCGATGTTTTCCGCACTGGAGTTTTCGGTCACGGCCAAGGGGGCAGGGTTGCAGCCTATCCTGGGCTGTCAGGTCTCGCTGGCCTATGATCCGGCGCGTCCGGGCGAGAAGATCCGGTTGCCGGCACCGGTGGTGCTCCTTGCGCAGAACGAGAAGGGCTACGAGAACCTGATGGAGCTCTCGACCTGTCTTTATGTCGGCAAACATGGGGATCTGGTGCAAGTCACCACCGAACAGCTGGAACGGCATGCAGAGGGCATTATCTGTCTGAGCGGTGGGGCCGAGGGGCCGGTGGGCAAATTCCTCCAAGCCGGTCAGCCCGAACGGGCGCGGGCGCTGATGGAAGAGCTGGCGCGCATCTATGCGGGACGGTTCTATGTGGAGCTGCAGCGCCACCCGGGCGAGGACGGGCGCGCGATGGAGGCCGAGCGGCTGACCGAGCGCGGCTTTGTCGAGATGGCCTACGAGATGGGGCTGCCACTGGTGGCAACCAATGATGTCTTTTTCCCCAAGCCCGAGATGTATGAGGCGCATGATGCGCTGATCTGCATCGGCGAGGGGGCCTATGTGGATCAGGCCGATCCGCGCAGGCGCCTGACGCCTGCCCATTATTTTAAATCCGAAGCCGAGATGGTCGCGCTGTTCGCGGACCTGCCCGAGGCCGTGGAGAATACGGTCGAGATCGCCCGGCGCTGCGCCTATGGCGCTTCGAAAATCGATCCGATCTTGCCGAAATTCGCCGATGACGAGATCGAGGAATTGCGCAAGCAGTCCTGGGAGGGTCTGCGCAAGCGTCTGGAGGTGATCGAGGCGGCGGCGCCTGTGGAGGAATACGAGGAACGGCTGAAATTCGAGCTCGGGATCATCGAGCAGATGGGCTTTCCGGGCTATTTCCTGATCGTGGCCGATTTCATCAAATGGTCGAAGGCCCATGATATTCCGATCGGTCCGGGGCGGGGTTCGGGGGCGGGCTCGCTTGTGGCCTATGCGCTGACCATCACCGACCTTGATCCTTTGCGCTACTCGCTCCTGTTCGAGCGGTTCCTGAATCCCGAGCGGGTTTCGATGCCCGACTTCGATATCGATTTCTGCATGGATCGTCGCGAGGAGACGATCAAATATGTGCAGCAGAAATACGGGCGCGAGAAGGTGGGGCAGATCATCACCTTCGGTGCGCTGCTCTCGAAAGCCGCCGTGCGCGATGTGGGGCGTGTGTTGCAGATGTCCTTCGGGCAGGTGGACCGCCTGTCGAAGATGATCCCCGTCGAGGGGGTGAAACCTGTCTCGATCGAGAAGGCGCTGGCCGACGAGCCGCGTCTGCGCGAGGCCGCAAAGAACGAAGAGGTGGTCGCCCGCCTTCTGAAATATGCCCAGCAGGTCGAAGGGCTCTTGCGCAATGCCTCGACCCACGCGGCGGGTGTGGTGATCGGGGACCGTCCGCTGGACCGGCTCGTGCCGCTCTATCAGGATCCGCGCTCGGATATGCCCGCGACCCAGTTCAATATGAAATGGGTCGAGAGCGCCGGGCTCGTGAAGTTCGACTTCTTGGGTCTGAAGACGCTGACCGTCGTGCAATCGGCGATGAACCTGATCTTCAAATCGGGCAGGCCGCTCCATGTGGATGCGCATGGCAATACGCTTTACGAGCCGGCGCCGGGCGGGGAAAACCAGATCAACCTTGTGCCTCTGGATGACCAGAAGACCTATGATCTTTACTCGGCGGCGCATACGGTCGCGGTGTTCCAGGTGGAATCCGAGGGCATGAAATCGGCGCTCCGGCAGATGAAGCCCACCTGTATCGAGGATATCGTGGCGCTTGTCGCGCTCTATCGTCCGGGTCCGATGGAGAATATCCCGACCTATTGCGATGTGAAACACGGGCGCAAGCCATTGGAGTCGGTGCATAAGACCATTGACCATATCTTGGCCGAGACGCAGGGCATTATCGTTTATCAGGAACAGGTGATGCAGATCGCGCAGGAGATGGCGGGCTATACGCTGGGCGGCGCCGACCTTCTGCGCCGCGCGATGGGTAAGAAGATCAAGGAGGCGATGGATGCCGAGCGCCCGAAATTTGAATCGGGGGCGGCGAAAAACGGGGTCGATAAGAAAAAGGCCTCGGAGGTGTTCGACCTTCTGGAGAAATTCGCCAATTACGGCTTCAACAAATCCCACGCCGCCGCTTATGCGGTGGTCAGCTATTACACCGCTTGGCTGAAGGCCAATCATCCTGTCGAGTTCATGGGCGGGGTGATGAATTGCGATATCCATCTGACCGAGAAACTTGCGATCTATGCACAGGAGGTCAAGAAGGGCTTGGGCGCGGAGATCGTGCCGCCTTGCGTCAACCGCTCGCTCTCGACCTTTGATGTGGTGGACCAGAAGCTGGTTTACGCATTGGGCGCGCTGAAGAATGTGGGCGTCGAGGCGATGGAACTGATCGTGCAGGCACGGCAGGTGGAGGGGAAGGACAAGCCCTTCCGTGACCTCTTCGATTTCGCGCGCCGCGTTGATCTGAAGCGGGTTGGCAAGCGGCCGCTGGAGATGCTGGCGCGGGCGGGAGCCTTTGACCAGCTGGACCCCAACCGCAAGCGGGTGTTCCAGTCGCTCGACAGCCTTGTGGCATGGTCGGGGGCGGTGGTCGAGGCCAAGAATTCGGCGCAGGTGTCGCTCTTTGGCGATGCGGGCGATGATCTGCCGCCGCCGCGTATGGCCGATACCGATGACTGGTTGCCGGGCGAGAAACTGGCCGAGGAGCATAAAGCGATCGGCTTCTATCTCTCGGGCCATCCGCTGGAAGATTATATGCCTGCGCTCAAGCGCAAGAAGGTGATGACCCTCGACGAGATCCATGCCAAGGCGGTAGGCGGGCCCTTTGCGGCGAAGATCGCGGGGGAAGTCGCCTCCGTGCGCGAGAAGAAATCGGCCAAGGGTAACCGCTTTGCCTTTGTGGCGCTCTCGGATGCGTCTGGGCCCTATGAGGTGGCCTTCTGGTCCGAGGCGCTGGAGGCCTGCCGTCCGGTGCTCGAGACGGGGCGTCTTCTGGTGCTCAACGTCAAGGTCGAGGTGGATGGCGAGTCGGTGCGTATGGTGGCGGGCTCTGCCAGCCCCGTCGATACGATGGTGGCCGATGCCGGTGGCACGGGGCTGATGATCCATGTGGAAACCCCCGAGGCCGTGCCTTCGATTGCCTCGCTGCTGACGCGGCTCGAAGAGGAGGGCAAGGTGCGCTCGCGCGGACCGATCAGTTTCACGGTGTTCGATGCCGAGAAGAATTGCCGCTACGAGCTGGCCACGGGGCGGGATTTCCCGGTGAACCCGCAGATCAAGGGGGCGATCCGCTCCCTGCGCGGCGTGTCGATGGTGGAAGAGATCTGAGGGCGGGGTCGATTTCCTCGGGGCCATCGAGGCCCCGAAGAAATCGGTCAGGCCGCGCGCGGGCGCGACCTTCCTGCTGCCTTATCCCCAGGTCGGGTGGAAGCGGTTGGTTGGGCTGAGCGTGAAGATCTCGCAGCCATCCGCCGTGACACCCACGCAATGTTCGAACTGTGCCGAGAGCGATTTATCGCGGGTGACGGCGGTCCAGTCATCGGCCAGCACCTTGGTATCGGGACGGCCCAGATTGACCATCGGCTCGATGGTGAAAATCATGCCTTCCTCGAGCACGGCCCCCGAGCCCGCGCGGCCATAATGCAGCACATTCGGCGGTGCGTGGAAGACGCGGCCTACGCCATGGCCGCAGAAATCGCGCACCACGCTCATACGGTTGGCCTCGACATATTTCTGGATCGCATGGCCGATATCGCCGAACGTATTGCCCGGCTTCACCTGTTCGATGCCGATCATGAGCGCGTCATAGGTGACCTGGATCAGGCGTTCGGATTTGCGCGAGAGATTGCCCGCCACATACATGCGCGAGCTGTCACCATACCAGCCATCCTTGATGACGGTGATGTCAATATTGAGGATGTCGCCATCCTTGATCACCTTGTCACCCGGGATGCCGTGGCAGACGACGTGATTGACCGAGATGCAGGAGGCATGCTGGTAGCCGCGATAACCGATCGTTGCCGAAGTGGTGCCGAGTTCCTCGACGCGCTTGCGGATGAAGGTTTCCAGATCCATCGTGGTGATGCCGGGGCGGACATGCTGGGCCACCTCGTCGAGGATCTGCGAGGTCACCGCACAGGCGGCGCGGATGCCGTCAAAATCATCCGTGGTATTATAGATGCGGATCCCGTCTTTCGTCACGCGGCCTTGGGCTTCATCCACCGGCTCTCTCCTTCAATCGCTTATGCCGTAGTTAATCACAAAATGATGCCATGACTAGGGCTTGGGCTTTTCGCTTATGTCAACCCGGCCTATACCTGTGCACAAAGGAGATAAACCCATGTCTGACGCGAAGAAGCCCAATCCCACTGCTGCTATCCTCATCATCGGGGATGAAATCCTGTCGGGCCGTACCCGCGAGGGCAATGCCTATTATCTGGCAGGCGAGCTGACCAAGGCGGGGATCGACCTGAAGGAAGTGCGCATCGTGTCCGATGATCAGGACCAGATCGTGGGCGCGATCCATGCGCTGTCGAAAGCCTATGACACGCTTTTCACCTCCGGTGGCATCGGGCCGACCCATGACGATATCACCGCCGATGCGGTGGGTGTGGCTTTTGGCGCGAAGGTCGATGTGCGCGACGATGCCAAAGCGCTGCTGGCCGCGCATTACGCCCAACGCGGGGCGGAGTTCACGCCGGCGCGGATGCGGATGGCGCGGATCCCCGAAGGGGCCACGCTGATCGACAATCCCGTCTCCGTCGCGCCCGGCTTCACCATGGGCAATGTGCATGTGATGGCGGGCGTGCCCAATGTGTTCCAGGCGATGGTGGCAAGCGTGCTGCCCACGCTCACGGGCGGTGCGCCGGTCCTGTCGCGCAGCCTGCGGGTGCCGCGCCCCGAATCCGAGATTGCCGAGCCTTTGCGGGATCTGGCCGAGACCTATTCCGACCTGTCCTTCGGGTCTTATCCCTTTGTAACGGATGGAAATTACGGCGTGAATCTTGTGGTGCGCGGGCAGGACGAGACGCGGCTCGAGACCGCCTTCGCCGAGCTACAATCGGCGTTTTCGGAGGGGCAATGACCTCTGGCACCGCGACCGGCTTTTATGAATTGATCGACGCCACATGGCCTGCCGCAGCCTTCCATAGGGCGGGCGGCTTTGTGGTGCGCGATGGCAAGGGGGGCGGCAGCCGTGTAAGCTCGGCAAGCCTCGAGGTGCCACTCTCCGAGGCCGATCCGGAGGCTGCGATTGCCTGCCATCGCGCTCTCGGGCAGCCGGTCAAGTTCCAGATCCGCGAAGGTCACGAGGCGCTCGACGCAATGCTGGAGGCGCGGGGCTATGAGTGTTTCGATCCGTCGCTTGTCTATCGTGCCCCCGTCGTGACTTTTCCGCAGGACATCCCCGAACTGGCGGCCTTCCCGCATTGGCCGCCGCTGGCCGTGACCCGCGAGATCTTCGAGGAGGATGGCATCGATGCGGCCCGTCAGGCAGTGATGGCGCGGGCACAGGGGCCTGCTTGTGTCATTCTGGGCCGTAACGGGGATCGCGCGGCGGGGGCTGCTTTTGCGGCCTGTGCGGGGCGCGAGGCCATGATCCATGCGCTTACGACCCGCCCCGAGTTCCGCCGTCGTGGCGTGGCGGGCCATATTATGTCCGAGGCGGCCCGCTGGGCGGGGGCGAACGGGGCCACCGCGCTCAATCTTGTCGTGCGCGCGTCCAATACAGGGGCGATCGCGCTTTACGAACGGCTGGGGATGACCCTGCAGGGCCGCTATCATTATCGTCGGGAAATCCTATGACCATGTTTCGTTCCGCCTTGCTTTCGATTGCCCTTTCGGGGCTGGCCGTCGTTGCCGCCCGCGCCGAGCCCCTGCAGCTCGATCTGCCGGAAGATGCCACGATCAGCGCCTCCGATAGTAACCCGGCCACCGATTACAGCCTGCTGACCGGGCCGTGGACCTCTGCCGCTCCGGCTTCGGCACGGGCGCTGGAGGGCACGCGGATCGATACCGCATGGCGGCTGCGCGGCAACCAGCAGACCACGCTGCAGATCATGGCGCCCTTGCGGAGCCAGATCGAGAATGCGGGCTACAAGGTGCTTTATGATTGCGCGACCGAAGCCTGTGGCGGGTTCGATTTCCGCTACCAGCTCGATCTTCTGCCCGAGCCTGGGATGCATGTGGATCTGGGAGATTTCCTCTATCTTGCCGCGCGCAAGGGGCCGGAATATCTGGCGCTGACAGTGAGCCGCTCGTCGAATTCCGGTTTTGTGAACCTCACCACGCTGAGCGCCGGTGTGGTCGATGCCGCGCGTCCCGATAATCCGCTGCAGATTACCACAACCAAGGGGACAGGGCAGGAAAGCCGCCCCATCGGGACGCTTTTGCAGACCGAAGGTCATGGGGTTCTGGACGGGCTCGATTTTGCAAGCGGTGCCGACGAGCTGAAACCCGGCAGCTATAACAGTCTCGCGGCGCTGGCCGATTATCTGGCCTCGGCGCCCGAGGCCAGTATCGCACTCGTGGGGCATACCGACATGGAAGGCGCGCTTGCAGGCAATATCGATCTGTCGAAACGCCGTGCAGAGGCGGTGCGGCAGCGCCTGATCAGCGATTACGGCATCGCCCCCGAGCGGATCGTGGCCGAGGGCGCGGGGTGGCTTGCGCCCATCACCACCAACCTCACCGAGGAGGGACGGCGCACCAACCGGCGTGTCGAGGCCGTGCTGACCTCGACCTCGCTCGAGTGATCACCAGTTGTTCGGTCCGCGATCCTGAAAGGTATCCACGAGGAAATCCATGAAGGCGCGGACTTTGGGCTGGGTATAGCGGCCCGGGGGATAGATCGCATAGATGCCCATCGTGTCCTCGGGCAGATCGGGCAGGGCTTCCTCGACGATCCCCTTCTTCAGCGCCTCTGCGCACAGGAAGGAGGGTAGGTAGGCGATGCCCAGCCCGCTGATGGCCGCCTGCAGGAGCGATTGCCCGTCATTCACCGTCAGCCAGCCTGCCGAGCGCACCTGACGACGCTCGCCGGAGGGGGCGGTGACCTTCCAGACATTGCCGGTCGACTGGTTGGAGTAATGTAGAAGTTTGTGGCTGTTGAGATCGTCGATCTTCATCGGACGGCCGTATTTCTGGAAATATCCGGGGGCCGCGATCATCTTCTGTCCGGTCTCGGTCAGCTTGCGCGCACGCAGGCTGCTATCTTCCAGCTCGCCCAGACGGATCGCCATATCGAACCCTTCCGAGATCAGTTCCACATAGCGGTTGTTGAGCACCATATTCACATTGATCTCGGGATAGGTGCTCAGAAACTCGCCCAGAACCGGCGAGAGAAGATGCACGCCGAAATCCGTTGCAACCGAGATGCGCAGTGTCCCCGAAGGCGCCGTCTGCATAGAGGTGACCAGCGCGTCGGCCTCGCCCGCATCGTTGAGAACCCGTCGCGCGCGGTCATAATAGGCCATCCCGATCTCGGTCGGCGAGACACGGCGCGTGGTGCGGTTCAAAAGCCGCGCCCCCAGCCGCGTTTCCAGCGCGGAAACATGTTTCGAGACCGCAGATTTGGAAATTCCCATCTTTCTGGCCGCGTCGGTAAAACCGCCCTGATCCACGACCGTGGCGAAGGCTTCCATTTCTGTCAGACGGTCCATGCTCGGCAACCCTTGATTCATTTCGACTTTTCGAAGATCGGGGCCAAATCGGGCTGAATTGGGGCTACGAATGGACAATACAGGGGAATCGCCAAAATGGGTGCGCTGACGGAAACGGTTTCACCCTTTATACACGCTGGGGTTGGGCCGGAGGCGCGTTAGCGCCGAGCGGATCTGGCAGGGCCTCAATGGCGCTGCCAGATCCGGTACCCTTTGCGGTAGGCTCAGGCAGGGAGACCGATCAACGCGGGCACTTGGGCCATATCGGTAAACAGCTCCGCCCCTGTCGCAGCAAGCTTCGGATACTCGCCCTGTGGCGCATAGCCCAGACAACGCATGCCTGCCGCCGCGGCAGCGTCTGCTCCCGGCGGACTGTCTTCGATAACGACACAGTGCTCGGGCGCAACCCCCAGCACGGCGGCGCAATGAAGATAGAGATCGGGCGCGGGTTTCGGGCGGACGACATCCTCCTGACCGGAAAACAGCCGCCCTTCCAGCTTGGCACGGATCTCGGGATGCTGGCCGAGGGTCGCATCCATCTTCACATGCCGCCCGTTCGAGCCTACCGCATAGGGGATGCCCGCCGCATCCAGCCGCTCCAGCAGCTCGGGCACACCGGCCATCAGTGGCGTGCCGGCCCGCAGACGCTCGCAAAGCGTGGTGTAATAATGATCGGCCCAGTCTTCGGGCAGGGTGGCGCCCATCTCCCGGGCACGCATCGCGCAGCCCTCGATCGTGCCGCCGATGAACATCCCCTCCATCTCGTGCCGTTCCAGTTCCAGCCCGTGGGCCGCGAACTCTTCCTGTAGCAGCTCGAAGGTCATCGGCTCGCTATCCACCAGCACCCCGTCGCAGTCGAAAATTACCGCCTTGATCATCATTCTTCCTCCGCCATTACGGCCAGTGTCACGATCGTGTCGCCATATTTCCGCTGGTCCACCTGTTCCAGCGGCGCCGGCACCACAGGCGCCACATTCTCTTCCCAGACCACCATCGCACCGGGCGCGATCCAGCCGTTCTCCACGCAGGACGCGATCGCCTTCTCGCCGAGCCCCATGCCATAGGGCGGATCAAGGAAGATCAGGTCATAGCCCTCGCCACGGCAGGGTCCCATCTTTGTCGCATCGCGCCGCCAGAGGTCGGTCACCCCCATCGCCCGCATCAGCTCGATATTCTTGCGCAAAAGCACCCGCGCGGGCGTGCCCTCATCGACAAAAGCCACGCGCTTGGCTCCGCGCGACAGCGCCTCCAGCCCCAGCGCACCAGTGCCCGCAAACAGATCCAGCACCCGCGCCTCGGGGATCGGGTTGCCATGCGTGCCATTGACCAGCAGGTTGAAGATCGATTCGCGCACGCGGTCCGTCGTGGGGCGCAGATGGCCCTTGCTATCGCCTTCGCCCACTTCGGTCAGTTTCAGCCCGCGCTTCTCGCCACCAATAATCCGCATTTTTTACCGCCGCATCAGGGATTTCAAATCAGCCGCCGCCTCGATCTCGGCGGGCGTCACATCGGACCCCGCCTCGATCAGGCGCTTGCCCACCATATAGGCCCGCGGCGCGTCGAGCGCATCCACCGCAATCAGGTGATCCTCGCGGAAATACCAGAAGCTCTCGCCATCTACATCTTTCGCGATCACGCGGGTATAGCCGCCATTCCAGCCCGCAATCTGGAGTTTCGAGGCAAACATATCCGACCAGAACCACGGTTTCGGCTGGTAGGTCTCAGCGGCGCCCAGCATGTTGCGCGCTACCAGTTCGCCCATATCGATGGCGTTGCCCACCGATTCCAGCCGCATCCGCGCGCCGTGCAGGTCGATCTCGGCGCAATCGCCCGCCGACCAGATATGCGGATCCGAGGTGCGCCCCTGAGCATCGGTCACGATCCCGTCGCCCAGAACCAGTCCGGCTTCCTCGGCAAGCCGCACCGAAGGCGTGACACCGATGCCCACCACCACCAGATCGGCGGGCAGGACTGTGCCATCGACCAGCTCGACGCTGTCCACCACGCCTTCCCCGCGTAAGGTGCGCAGGCCGGTGCCCTCCCTGATTGTTACGCCTTGGGCCTGATGCAGTGCGCGCACGGCATCCGCCGTCTCGCGGCAGGCCACACGGCGCAGGATACGCTCGGAGGCCTGCACCAGCACGACATCCAGCCCGAGCTTGCGGGCCACAGCGGCGGCCTCGAGCCCGATATAGCCGCCGCCGATCACGACAAGCCGTTTGCCCGCCGCCATCTGCGGCTGGAGCGCTTCGATATCGGCCAGTGTGCGGATGGTGAACACATTCCCCAGATCACCACCCAAAGCTGCCGGCAGGCGTTTGGGGTCGGCGCCTGTGCAAAGCGCCAGCTGGTCATAGCGGATCCCGGCCTTTGCGGTATGCACAACGCGCGCCGCCGGATCGATGCGCAGGGCCGGCTCGCCCAGCCGCAGGGTGACATTCTGTTCGGCCCAGTATGCGGGCGCGCGCAGGGTGAGCCGCTCCAGCGGCATCTCGCCCAGGAGATAGGCTTTGGACAGAGGCGGACGCTGATAGGGCGCCACGGGTTCCTCGCCGATGATCGTCAATGCGCCGTCATAGCCTTCGGCACGCAGCTTGGCCGCCATCGAGGCCGCTGCCTGTCCGCCCCCCACGATGACGATGCCCCCGTTCACGATCTCCGGCATTTCTCTTTCCCTCTGGTGCTTTGTTGGACGAACCCTATATCGTGCGGGCAACCATGTGCAACGCGACAGGAGAGCGACATGACAATCAGTGAAGGCGACGTGCTTCCCGGGGCCACCCTTTTGACGGTTGGTGCCGAAGGCCCGACCACCGTATCTTTGGGCGACAAGATGAAAGGCCGCAAGGTCGTTATCTTCGGTCTTCCGGGCGCGTTCACCGGCACCTGCACCACCGCCCATGTGCCGAGCTTCATGCGCACCCGTGATGCCTTTGCCGAGAAGGGCGTGGACGAGGTGATCTGTATCACCGTCAATGACCCCTTCGTGGTCGATGCGTGGTCGAAAGCGACCGGCGCGGGCGAGGCGGGTCTGACCATGCTGGCCGATGCCGAAAGCGCCTTCACCAGCGCCATCGGCATGAATTTCTCGGCCCCCGCCATCGGCTTCAAGGACCGCTCGGCCCGCTACGCGATGTATGTCGAGGATGGCGTGGTGAAGGTTCTGCACAAGGAAGAGAATGCCGGCACCTGCGAGATCTCGGGTGGCGAGGCGCTTCTGGCGGCGATCTGAACCGGCCCATCTTGAAAAGTGCGGTAAATCCCGTCACCAATGGCCCTTCGGGGCCATTTTTTATTTCTTTTTCCGCACGGGCGGCCCTTCTGTATAGGATGACCAGTATGCTGCACAAACCGCTCGGCCGTTCGGGCCTGACTGTCTCGCCCTTCGTGTTCGGCGGGAATGTTCTGGGATGGACCGCGGATCGGGCGACCTCTTTTGCCATGCTGGACCGGTTGGTGGAGGCGGGGGTAACCTCGATCGACACGGCCGACAGCTATTCCTACTGGGGCGAGGGGATGAAGGGCGGCGAGTCCGAGGCGATGATCGGCGACTGGCTGGCCCGCCGCAAGCGCCGCGACGATGTGGTGATCTATACCAAGGTCGCCAAGCTTTCGTGGCGCAAGGGGCTGCGGCGCGACAATATCCTTGCCGCCATTGACGAGTCGCTGACCCGACTGCGCACCGATTATATCGATCTCTATTTCGCCCATGCCGATGACGCGGATGTGCCGCAGGAAGAGGTGCTCGAGACCTTCGAGATGCTGCGCGTGCAGGGTAAGATCCGCGCGGTGGGGGCGTCGAATTTCGCCCCCGACCGTCTGGCCGCGGCTCTGGCACTGGCCAAGCAGATGAATGTGAAGGGCATCGAGGTGATCCAGCCCGAATACAGCCTGAGCACGCGCGAGAGTTTCGAGAAAGAGCTGCTGCCGCTGGTCAAATCGCAGGAGTTGGGGGCTGTGACCTTCTTCACGCTGGCGGCGGGGTTCCTGTCGGGCAAATACCGCACGCAGGCCGATTTTGCGGGGATCCCGCGCGCGCGCCATGCCGCGAAATATCTGGATGCGCGGGGCTTGCGCATTCTGCAGGCTCTGGCGGAGATCGCCGATGGCGTCGGCGCCCCCATGGCGCAGGTGGCAACCGCCTGGGCGATGGCGCGCGAGGGCGTCTCGGCCCCTATTGTCTCGGCCTCGAATATGGATCAGCTCGATACGCTTCTGGGCGCGATCGACCTGCAGCTGTCTGATGAGGCGATGGCCAGCCTCGAGGCGGCCTCCGATGGGTAAACTGACCACTATCGACGGGATCATCAGCGATCGCGGGTCGAAATATGCGGTCTCCGGCGCGCCTTGTGCCTCGGAAGACGAGGCCAAGGCCCTGATCAAGGATCTGTGCCGCACCAAGAAATTCGCCAAGGCCACGCATAATACATGGGGTCTTCTGACCTCTGATGCGCCGGTGAAAAACGATGATGGCGAGTCGGGGGCGGGCATGGTGATCCTGCGGATGCTCGAACGCGAGGGGCTCGAGAACCACCTGATCGTGGTCACCCGCTGGTATGGCGGCAAGCATCTGGGGGGCGACCGCTTCCGCCATGTGCAGGAGGCCGTGCGGATCTATATCGAAGCACTGGCCGGTTAATCGAGCAGATCCTCGCCAAGATCTGGGCGTGGATCGGGCTCCTCCACCTCGTCCTGACCGGGTTCGCGCTCGAGCAGCGGCGACTGGAACAGCACCTTGCCCTTATGCGGAATGGCATCGAGTGCGCGGGCCAGTTCGAAATCCAGAATGCTCAGACCCTTGCAGGAATGGGTCGAGAGCTCGATATCCACCACGTTATAGACATTGCGCCAATCGGGGTGGTGATCCATCTTCTCGGCCAGCAGGGCCGCCTGTGCCATAAAGCCCCAGGCCTGTTCGAAATTCTCGAATTTCCAGACTTTGCGGATCGCGTCGGATTGTTTGGCCATGCGCCAGCCGCTTTCTTTCAGCAGGGGCATCAGGGAGGCGCGTTCGTCCTGATTGAGCTTCGTGGCCATCGTGTTTTCCCTATATCGAAACGGGCAGGAAAACCCTGCCCGTCTATGAGTTTACCCGAAATCCGGCCTACTTCAATTTATCTTCCGCAGCGGTTTGCGAAACAGGGGTTTCGCTCGGCGCGGACAATTCCCTGACCGATACTTTCGGCTTGGCCATCTCCAGCTTGTTGTCGAAGATGATCTCGCGGGTCGGGAAGGGAATGCCGATGCCGTTGGCATCGAATTCGCGTTTCACGACTTCGAACAGCTCCCAGCGGAACTTCCAGTAAACGTCCGTCGTGGCCCAGGCGCGGAATAGCAGGTTGATCGAGCTGTCGCCCAGCTCCTTCACGCCGATGGTAGGGGCGGGGTCTTTCAGAATGCGCGGGTCCTCGTCCACGATCTTCTGCAGGATGTCCTTGGCGACCTTGATATCGCTGTCATAGGAGATACCGATGGTCAGATCCATCATGCGGGTGGTGTTGGCCGAATAGTTGGTAATGGCCGAGGACCAGATATCCGAATTCGGCACGACGACCTGAATGCCATCATAGGTTTTCAGGATCACATAGAAGAGCGAGATCTCGGTCACGGTGCCCGCATTGCTGCCCGCCTGCACATAATCGCCCACACGGAAGGGGCGGAACATGATGATCATCACGCCTGAGGCGAGCGAGGACAGCGTGCCTTGCAGCGCCAGACCGATGGCCAGACCGGCGGCACCGATCAGTGCGGCCAGCGAGGTGGTCTGGATGCCGAAGCGGTTGAGAATGAAGATGAAGCCGATCGCGAGGATCAGGTATTTCGCGATATTGCCCAGAAAGCCGAACAGCGTCGCATCCAGGCGCTTGTGGCGCGCGGCCAGATTGCCGATGCGGCCCTTGGCCCAGCCCGAAATGACCAGCGCGACGATCAGGATGACCAGCGCGGCCAGCACGTTCAGCGTGCCCAGCACCACGGCATCAATACGTTCGGGGGTGATCCACTGGCTCACATCTGTCAGGTTTTGCAGGTTCAACTCGTCCATGCGTCTTCAGGTCCTTTGTTTCGTTCGGGCGCGGCCTAGGGGGCATGGTGCCGAAGATCAACCCCCGCTGCGGAAGGGCCCCATCTCGGTCATCACCTCGACATCCTCGTCGATGGCCGCGCGTTCGGCCTCCAGATAGTCCGAAATCGCGCGCCGCAAACCCGGATGGGTGATCCAATGCGCGGAATGGGTGATATGCGGCAGATAGCCGCGCGCCAGCTTGTGCTCGCCCTGCGCGCCCGCCTCGACCCGCGCCAGACCATGCGCCAGCGCATAATCCACCGCTTGGTGGTAGCAGAGTTCGAAATGCAGATAAGGGTGATCCTCGATGCAACCCCAATAGCGGCCATAAAGGCAATCGCGCCCGATCAGGTTCAGCGCGCCCGCCACAGGGCGACCCTCGCGGAAAGCCAGCACGAGCAACACATCCTCGCGCATCCCGTGCAGCGCATCGAAAAAGGCCCGCGTCAGATAGGGGGTGCCCCATTTGCGCGCGCCGGTATCCTGATAGAACTCCCAGAACGCATCCCAGTGTTCGGGCCGGATCTCGTCGCCGGTCAGCTGCCGGATCTCGCCGCCGAAGGCTTGCGCCCTTGCGCGCTCCTTCTTCAGAGCCTTGCGCTTGCGCGAGGAGAGCTGCGCAAGGAATGCGTCGAAATCGGCATAGCCCTGATTGTAGAAATGGAACTGTTGCCCGTGGCGGTGCAGATAGCCCGCGCCCTCGGCCAGATCGGCCTCGTTTTCCGGGCAGAAGGTCATATGCACAGACGACAGCCCGTTGTTTTCGGCCACTTGCGCCATGCCCGCCAGAAGGGCGGCGCGGCCTGCCTCGGCCTGACCCGGCGCGGTCAGCAGGCGCCGCCCCGTGCAGGGTGTAAATGGCACCGCGCATTGCAGCTTGGGGTAATATTGTCCGCCCGCGCGCTCGAACGCATCGGCCCAGCCGTGGTCGAACACATATTCGCCCTGACTATGGGATTTGACATAGAGCGGCGCCACGCCCAGAACGGTTCCGCCTGCCCGTGCCACAATAGGCCGCGGGTCCCAGCCCGTGCCGCGCCCCACCGAACCCGAGCTCTCCAGCGCCGAGAGGAACCGGTGCGTTGTGAACGGATCATAGGCCCGCCCGCCATCCGCCACCTCGGGACAGGCACAGCTATCCCATAACGCGGGATCGATGGCCGAGACACTCTCGGCCAGTTCCAGTTCGATTGTATCGGTCATCGCAGGCTCCTGTCGGGCTGATGATGACGGCATCGGGCGTGAGGTCAAGCGTCGGGCAGGGCCGAGGCATAGCCTTCGAAGGTCACGTTTTCGGCAACCTCGCGCGCCTTGGCCTCGGCCTCGGGCGAGCGGATCGTCCAGCACAGGATATGCGCGCCCTCGGCCTTCAGCGCCGCCACCCGCGCCATCCCGAGGTCTTTCCAGTGATGCGAGATGAACGAGGCGCCCACACGGTCGTAATCGGCGATCTCGCGCAGGCGGGCGCGTTGATCGTCGTCAAGATCGGGGAAGTCTTCCGCCGACCATTCGGCATAGGTGGTCAGGCCGACCGCAACATCGGGGGCGGCCGCATGGAAAAGCGCAATGGTCTCGGGGTTGAACCCCATCACCGCCACGGGGCCCTGATAGCCGCGCAGCGCCTGTGCGGCGGCGTCCTCCAGCGGGCCCAGCCCCGCGCCATTGGGGTCGTTCTGGTTCTTGATCTCGACCAGAAGCGGCACTTGGCCGGCCACCAGATCGAGCACCTCGGCAAAGGTCGGGATGCCCTCATCGGCATCGCGCAAGGGGATCGCCTGCAACTCGGCGGCGGTGCGGGCATGGAGCGGGCCGGTCTCGCCGGTCAGACGGTCGAGGAGATAGTCATGGAAGACCATCGCCACACCATCCGCCGAAAGCTGCAGGTCGATCTCGATCCCGTAACCTGCCGCAATCGCCGCCCGGATGGCTGCGAGGCTGTTCTCGGGGCGGCGTTGCGCCCGGTCATGATAGGCCCGATGCGCGATCGGCAGGCTCAGGAAGCGCGGATCAAGCATCTTTGATCTCGAAGACCGCGTCAATCTCGACCGCCACACCAAGGGGCAGCGAGGGGGTCGCCACAGCCGAGCGTGCATGGCGGCCCACATCTCCGAAGACCTCGACCATCAGGTCCGAGCATCCGTTCACGACCTTGGGCTGATCAGTGAAATCGGGGGTGGAATTGACGAAGCCGCCCAGTTTCACCACGCGGGTGATCCGGTCCAGATCGCCAAGAGCGGCCTTGGCTTGCGCGATCAATGCAAGGCCGCATAGGCGCGCGGCGGCAGCGCCCGCTTCGACATCCATATCCTCGCCCAGACGGCCTTTCACCAGACCATCGGCGCCCGAGGAGATCTGGCCCGAGATGAACAGCTGGTTGCCGGTGATCACGAAGGGCACATAATTGGCGGCCGGCGCGGGGGCTGCGGGCAGGGTGATGTTCAGTTCGGACAGGCGGGATTCGATCTTCGACATGGGGTCCTCTTTGTCAACGCGGTGGAATGCCGGTTCGGCGGCGCAATTCGCACCGGACGCTAGGCGCGCATCCCGAAAGGCGCAAGCGGAATGCGCCCGCAAAGCGGAGTGTCATCAGAATATCACAGGCCATGGGCAGGGCTTACCAGCCGATGAAGTGCTCGAAGTCGCGGGTGACAGTCTGCCAGAGGCCGAGCGAGGTGGAGAAGTTCTGCTGGGTCACTCCATTGCCTGCCATATTGATATCCATCTCGATGAAGGGATCGCCGTCGTCATCGAGATAGGCGCGGCCGAAGCGGTTGTCGCGGTTCCAGTCGTTGATCCGGCGGGCGTCGAGCGGTCGGTCAAGGTCATACCCCGTCGAGAACTGGATGTTCTGGCACTGCGCGCCACTTTTGCAGCCGTAGAAATAGACCGAGAAATGGGTGCCGTTCAGCTGGCTGACCAGCATAGGCGCGCCGTAATCATCGGTTTCCTGCTGGGCCTGCAGGCCATCGGCCCGCATCGCGGCAAGAATGGCCGCGGGAGTGGCGGTGACGGTATTGGCCAGCGCCGGAGAGGCTGTAAGCGGGGCTGCCAGACCGGCCAGCATGGCCAGTGATACCAGAAGCTGTTTCATGATTATCCTTCAGGTCTCAGGCGACCATTGCCTCGGCCTTCTTGAGATCGACCGATACCAGCTGGCTTACACCCTGTTCCTGCATTGTCACACCAAAAAGACGGTCCATCCGGCTCATCGTGACCGCATGGTGGGTGATGATGAGGAAACGGGTCTCGGTGCGGCGCGTCATCTCGTCCAGAAGGTCGCAGAAACGGGTAACATTGGCATCGTCCAGGGGCGCGTCGACCTCGTCGAGCACGCAGATCGGAGCGGGATTGGCCATGAAGACGGCAAAGATCAGCGCCATCGCGGTCAGGGTCTGCTCGCCGCCCGACAGCAGCGATAGCGTCGAGAGCTTCTTGCCCGGCGGCTGGCACATGATCTCGAGACCGGCCTCGAGCGGGTCATCGGATTCCACCAGCGCCAGACGCGCATCGCCGCCCGAGAAAAGATGGGTAAAGAGCTGGCGGAAATTCTGGTTCACCTGTTCGAAGGCCGCCAGGAGGCGCTCGCGCCCCTCGCGGTTGAGCCCGTTGATGCCGCCGCGCAGCTTGGCGATGGCATCTTCCAGATCGCCTTTCTCGGTGAACAGCGTGTCATGTTCTTCCTGAATGCTTCGCGCGTCTTCCTCGGCGCGCAGGTTGACCGCCCCCAAAGCATCGCGGTCGCGTTTGAGGTCGGCCACCGCCTTTTCCAGCTTGGCAATGGTCGGCATATCCCCAGGCGCGATATCGAGGGATTTCAGCAGGCTCTCCGGGGCCAGATCCATCTCGTCGCTGATCCAGTCGACGGCCAGCGTCAGCGCCTCGCGGGCGCTCTCCACGCGCGTTTCGGCCCGCGCGCGGGCCTCGCGGATCTCGGAGGCCTGTTTTTCCGTCTCGCGTTCGACGGTCTGGGCCGTGCGCAGGCGGCTTTCGGCATCCTGAAGCGCGGTGGTAGCCTTGGATTTGCGCGCCTCCGCCTCCTGGATCTGCTCGCGCAGTTCGTCGCGGCGCTCGTTCAGCTCCTCGGGCAGGGCCATAGCCTCCTCGAGTTCCTCCAGCGCCTCGGCGCGGCGCTCGGCCAGCTCGGCCCCATGGCGTTCGGCGGTGGCCAGACGGGTCTTCCAGCCGCCCAGCTGCTCGGTGATCTCTGTGTGGCGACGGGTGCGGGCCTCGCCTTCGCGGCGGACCTCGTCCTGTGCCGAGCGGCGGGTGAGCATGGTCATCCGCGCGGCCTCGACCGTGATCTTCACCTGATCCATTTCCTCGCGGGCGCGCGACAGGGCGGGCAGGGCATTGATCGCGGACTGTGCCTCCTCGAGGGTCGCGCGTGCGGCACGGGCCTCCTCGGCATGGCGGCCCTCGGCCTGACGGGCGGCTTCCAGACGGCCTTCGGTGACCGAGCGGTCGGCCTCGGCCTTGGACATCAGGCGCTGTGCCTCGGCGAGGCGCTTGTCGGCCTCGCGGCGGGTGTCGCGGGCGCGTGCATAGGCCAGATTGGCATCGGCAAGCTTCTGTTTGAGCTGTTCGTGATTGCGCACGGCGGATTGCGTCGAGGCTTCGGCCACGGCCAGATCGGCGCGCAGATCGCTCAAGCGGTTCTGCTGGCGCAGGCGTTGGGCCGCGGCAGAGGGCGCATCCTCGGCGCCCGCGCGTAGCCCGTCCCAGCGCCAGAGATCGCCCGCAAGCGTGACAATCCGCTGGCCGGGACGCAGATCCTTGTGGAGCGCATCGCCCTGATCCCAGCTTTCCACCACACCGATCTGGTTCAAACGGCGGGTGAGCGCCTCGGGTGCCTGCACATAGCGCGCGAGTGCCTGCAGACCTGCAGGGAGCGCAGGTGCGTCGCTATAATCGGGCAGGGTCAGCCAACCCGAGCCTGCATTTCCCGCCGCTTCGGGCGCGTTCAGGTCATCGGCCAAAGCCGCGCCCAAGGCGGCCTCATAGCCTTTGGAGACGCTAATCCGGTCAAGGATCTGCGGGCCCGACATGGCGTCGCGGTCCAGAAGCCGGGTGAGGGCCGAGACCTCGGATTTCAGCGCGCTCATCTCGCCTTCGGCCTCGGCGCGCGCCTCGCGCGCCTCGGCCTCGCGGGTTTCCAGCGTGCCACGCAGATCATCGGCGCTATGGAGCGCCTCTTCGGCCTGATCGGTCATCTCTGTGGCCTCGGAGGCGGCTTCCTGCGCGGCCTCGATCCGGCTATTGACCTCGGCCAGCGCTTCCTCGGCCTCCGTTGCATTCAGTCGGGCAGTAGCGGCCGCACGGTCGAAGCGTTCGGCGCTTGCCTGACTGTCGGCCAGTTGCCGCTCGGCAGACTGGTGACGGGCGGCCAGCTGGGCCACATCGCCGGTCAGCTGGTCAAGGATCTCCTCGCGGTCCCGCGCGATCTCGGCGGCCTCTTGGGCGGCCTCCTCGGCGGCGGCCAGCGCCTCCTCATGGCCGGCGCTGTCGCGCGCGATCTGGCGCAGCTCGTATTCCAGCCGCTCCAGCGTCTCGCCCGCGTCGCGGTTGAGGCTGGTCTCGCGTTCCATGTCGCGGTCGATCTGGGCAATTCGGCCCTTGAGCGTCTCGATCTGGCCGCGGGCCTGGGCTTCCTGTTGCGAGAGCTGGTCCTGTGAGAGAACGAGCCGCTGCAGAATGGCGGTGGCCACGGTATCCTCCTCGCGCATGGGCGGCAGGATCTCTTCGAGGTTGGCACGCAACTCGGCGCTGTCGCGGGCGGCGCGCTCGGCCACGCCGGCATTGGCTATGATCGCGGAAAGGGCCTTCTCGGCCTCCTGACGGGTTTCGTCTGCCTCGAGCCAGCGGCGATAGAGGAGCATCCCCTCGGAGCGGCGCAACTCCTCGCCGATCTGGCGGTATTTCGCGGCCTGCCGCGCCTGACGGGCCAGGCTGTTGAGCTGTCCGGCCAGCTGGTCGATCACATCATCGATCCGCTCGAGATTGGCCTCGGTGGCCTTGAGCCGCAGCTCGGCCTCGTGGCGCCGCTGGTAGAGACCCGAGATCCCCGCGGCCTCCTCGAGAATGCGGCGGCGGGCCTTGGGTTTGGCGTTGATCAGCTCGTTGATCTGGCCCTGACGCACCAGCGCGGGCGAATGCGCCCCTGTGGACGCATCGGCAAAGAGCATCTGCACGTCGCGGGCGCGCACGTCCTTGGTATTGACCTTATAGGCCGAGCCTACATCGCGGGTGATGCGACGGGTGATCTCCAGCAGGTCGCTGTCGTTGAAGCCCGAGGGCGCGAGGCGTTCCTCGTTGTCGATCTGCAGCACGACCTCGGCAAAGTTGCGCGCGCCGCGGGTCGAGGTGCCCGCAAAGATCACGTCTTCCATCCCGCCGCCGCGCATCGCCGAGGCACGGTGTTCGCCCATCACCCAGCGCAGAGCCTCCAGAAGGTTCGACTTGCCGCAGCCATTGGGGCCGACCACGCCTGTCAGCCCGTCCTGAATGACGAGATCGGTCGGGTCGACAAAGCTTTTGAAGCCGTTCAGACGCAAGCGGGTGAAACGCAAGGGCACCATTCCTTCCAAGGCAGGCATGCGCGGGGGCGCATCTGTCCCGCAGCCTATGCCGCCGCGGGATTTGGGCGCCTTTTCCCAGCCGATCCGCGATGTGTCAATTCAAAGACACAGTCGCGCGCGGGGAAAGGCCGATTTATCCCCAGATTATCGCATTTATCGCGGGGCTGTGTATTGGTTCGAGTTGTCCGGACCTTGTGGAGACGGGATGGCGGTGCCATACCGACGCTGCGGGAGGACAGGTATTCACGGTTTTGCACACCGGAGGGATTATGGTCGCTGCCTTTGCTTTCATTCTGTTATTCCAGCTCGTCGGAGAGGTGCTCTCGCGCGGGCTCGGCCTGCCGCTTCCGGGGCCTGTCCTGGGCATGATCTTCATGCTGGCGTCGTTCTTTGCCTCGGCGCGTCTGCGCGAGGTGGTGCAGCCCACGGCCAAGGGGCTCCTGTCGCATCTGTCGCTTCTCTTCGTGCCGATCGGGGTCGGGGTGGTGGCCCATATCCCGACTCTGATGAGCCATGGTCTGGCGCTGGGGCTATCGCTGGTGCTGTCGACCGCGCTGGCACTTGTGGCGGGGGCTGCGGCCTTTGCCGTCACGCTGCGGCTGACGAAGGGGGCGGGCAATGAGTGATCCGTCCACCATCTGGTCCTATCTCGCCTCGCAGCCGCTTCTGTGGCTCTGTGCCACGCTCTTTGCCTATTGGGCGGGCGATGCGATCTTCCGCGCCTCGGGGCGACAGCCATGGGCCAATCCGGTGGCGATTGCGGTGGTGTTGCTGGGGGGGCTGCTCACGCTGACCGGTACCCCCTATGACCAGTATTTCGAGGGCGCGCAATTCGTGCATTTCATGCTGGGACCGGCAACCGTGTGCCTTGCGGTGCCGCTCTATGCCAATCGCCGCGAGATCCGCAAGACATGGCTTCCGATCGCGGTGGGGCTCGTGGTGGGCAGTTTCGTGGCGATTTTCTCGGCCTTGGGGATTGCCTGGGCTTTGGGGGCCGATCATGTGCTGCTGGCAACGCTGGCGCCGAAATCGGCCACCGCACCGGTGGCCATCGGGATCAGCGAGCGGATGGGCGGCGAGCCCACGCTGACGGCAGCGCTGGTGCTGCTGACGGGGATGATCGGCGCGATCATCGTCTCGCCTTTGCTGAACCTGATCGGGGTGCGCGACTGGCGAGCGCGGGGGCTGGCCACAGGGGTGGCCGCCCACGGGATCGGCACGGCGCGGGCCTTTCAGGTGCATGAGCAGGCGGGGGCCTTTGCCTCGATCGGGATGGGGCTGAACGCGATCCTGACGGCGATCATCGCGCCTCTGGTGATGGGCTGGTTTTTCTAGGCCAAGCGGTGCGCCGCCCCTGCGGGACAGCGCAAGATATACTTACGGCGCAGGCCCTATGCGGGGCCTGCGCGGCGCCCCTTGGCGGGTGTTTCGCGTTATTTCGACGGTTTGAACGGGGCCATGCCGGAACGGGCCAGCTCGTCGGCCCGCTCGTTTTCGGGGTGGCCCGCATGGCCCTTGATCCATTCCCATGTCACCTCATGGCGGGCTTGGGCCTCGTCGAGCCGTTGCCAGAGATCGACATTTTTTACAGGCTTTTTGGCGGCGGTCTTCCAGCCATTGCGCTTCCAGCCGTGGATCCAGCCGGTCACCCCGTTTTTCACATAGGCGCTATCGGTGATGATGGTGATCTTTGAAGGTCGGGCGAGGGTTTCGAGCGCCGAGATTGCCGCCAGAAGCTCCATGCGGTTATTGGTGGTCTCTGCTTCGCCGCCTTCGAGCGTGCGTTCTTTGAGGATCGTCTCGCCGTTCTTGGCCAGCATCAGAACCCCCCAGCCCCCGGGGCCGGGATTGCCGGAGCAGGCTCCGTCGGTATAGGCGAATAGATCGGGCATGGGGATCTCCTTTGGCGCGGGTGTAGCGGCTTGGCTACGCGTGGTCCAGAGGGAGCTTGGTGCGGAGGCGCTTGGTCCGGAGGACTTAGGGGATCAGCGCGTAGAGGCAGGCGAGGATCAGAAGGCATTCGCCCAGACGCAGGCGAGCCCACCCGCCGGGGCGGCGGTTTTTCAGGATCAGGTCGATGATGAGCGTGACCAGATGGGCAATAAAGAGGCTTTGTATGACCGGCATCCCCGCGCGTATGGCCGCGATGGTCGCAAAGAGGGGCAGGGTATGGGCGAGCAAGATGGAGGTGCTGGCCTGCATCCTTCGGGCGGCGCGGAAGGCCCAGAGCGCCAGCAGGACCAGAGCCCAGAAGGCGGCGATGTCGCGGGGCGTGGTGGAGACGGGCAGGGTCAGCCGCCCGTCGCGGGTGGCGATCACGGCCCAGACCAGTGGCAGGCAGAGAAGGGCGCTCAGGGCGAGGGCGCGGCGGGGCGCGCCGATGCCGGGCGCGCGCATCAGGCGGTTTCGCGCAGCACGCGGGGGACTTTGAACTCGACCCGTTCCTGCGCGGTTTCCACCTGTTCGACGGTCACGTCATAGCGGTCGCGGAAAGCGTCGATCACCTCGTTGATCAGCACTTCGGGCGCCGAGGCACCGGCGGTGATGCCGATGGAGGTGATGCCGTCAAGCGCGCGCCAGTCGATATCGGCGGCGCGCTGGACAAGCTGGCTATAGGCGCAGCCCTCGGAGGTGCCGACCTCGACGAGGCGGCGCGAATTGGACGAGTTGGGCGCGCCGATCACCAGCAGCGCGTCGATCTTCGGCGCGATGGCCTTGACCGCGGCCTGACGGTTGGTGGTGGCGTAGCAGATGTCTTCCTTGGCGGGGCCGACAATGGCGGGGAAGCGCTTTTGCAATGCTGCCACGATGCCTGCGGTATCATCGACCGAGAGCGTGGTCTGGGTGATGAAGGCCAGCGCCTTCGGGTCGCGCGGGGCGAGATGGGGCACGTCGGCCTCGGTTTCCACCAGCAGGACCTCGCCCTCGGGCAGCTGGCCCATGGTGCCCAGAACCTCGGGATGGCCGGCATGGCCGATCATGATCATCTGGAGGCCTGCGGCGTGATGGCGCTCGGCCTCGATATGGACCTTCGAGACTAGCGGGCATGTGGCATCCACGTAGACCATCTCGCGGCGTGCGGCCTCGGCGGGCACGGCTTTGGGCACGCCATGGGCCGAGAAGATCACGGGGCGATCATCGGGGCATTCATCGAGTTCCTCGACAAAGACCGCGCCCTTGTCGCGCAGGCTGTCGACGACGAATTTATTATGGACGATCTCGTGGCGGACATAGACCGGTGCGCCCCATTTCTCCAAAGCCATTTCCACGATCTTGATCGCGCGGTCCACGCCGGCGCAGAAGCCGCGGGGGGCGGCGAGATAGAGGTTGAGCGGCTGTTTCATGGAGATGTCCTTTGGGGCCTTTAGGCTTGAAGGTAGGCAGGATGGCGGGCTCTGCCAAGGGGGTGCGGGCTTCGGGGGCATCGAGCCCCCGTTCTCCCGCGGTTACGGGCCGGTGCGGCCCGTAACCCGGAAAAGATCAACGCGAGCGCACCATGCCCATGATGTTATAGGTTTTCTCGACGATCGGGCGCGCGATGGCATCGGCCTGCTCGGCCCCGTGACCAAGGATCCGGTCGATCTCTGTCACATCATCCATCAGGCGTTTCATCTCGGTGGAGATGGGCGCGAGCTTCTCGACCGCAAGATCGGCCAGAGCCGGTTTGAAATCGCCAAAGCCCTTGCCTGCGAATTCCGCCACCACCTGCGCCGCGGTCATATCGGCGAGGGCCGCGTAGATATTGACCAGATTGCGGGCCTCGGGGCGCTCCGACAGGCCCTCGACCGTTTCCGGAAGCGGCTCGGCATCGGTGCGGGCCTTGCGAAATTTCTTGGCGATGGTGTCGGCATCATCGGTCAGATTGATGCGCGAAGCATCCGAGGGGTCGGATTTCGACATCTTCTTCGAGCCGTCGCGCAGGCTCATGACGCGGGTGGCAGCCCCCTCGATCAGCGGCTCGGGCTCGGGGAAGAAGTCGACACCGAAATCATGGTTGAACTTGTTGGCGATGTCGCGGGTCAGTTCGACATGCTGCTTCTGGTCCTCGCCCACCGGCACCATCGTGGCATGATAGAGCAGGATATCGGCAGCCATCAGCGCAGGATAGGCGTAAAGGCCCAGCGAGGCCTTCTCGGCATTCTTGCCGGCCTTGTCCTTGAACTGGGTCATCCGGTTCATCCAGCCCAGACGCGCGGTGCAGTTGAAGAGCCATGCCAGCTCGGCATGGGCGCCGACCTGGGACTGGTTGAAGAGGATCGATTTTGACGGATCCACGCCCGAGGCGATGAAGGCGGCAGCAGCCTCGCGGGTCTGGCGGCGCAGTGCCTCGGGGTCCTGCCAGACGGTGATCGCATGCATGTCCACGAGACAGTAGATCGTCTCGATCCCCTCATCCTGCTTCTGGGCAAAACGCTTGAGGGCACCAAGATAGTTGCCCAGCGTCAGGTTGCCGGACGGCTGGATGCCGGAGAAGATCCGCGGCGTGAAATTCGCATTCGGCGTTTCGGGCGGGGTTACGGTCGTATCGCTCATCTGAGGCTCCCCTGCATGCAGGCTGGTAATATCGTCCTTGCTCGCTTATCCCCAAATCCGGCGGGGATCAATGTCTGGCCCCGTCCTTACCCTGATATCCGCCTCCGATATGTTGAAGGGGCGGCTCCTGCGCCCCATATTCTGGCGCAACCCAAGTGAAGGAACCCGCATGCGCTCCGGTTACAATGAAGGCCCGTTGAACAAATTGCCGCCGATCGTCTGGATTCTGGCCGCCCCCATCATCATCGGCGAGCTGATGTTCGGGCTGGGGCAGGCGGGGCTGTTCCAGAACGGGGTCGTCTGGCGGGCCGAGGCGCTGCAGCGCTTTGCCTATGACCCGAACCTGATGCGGGCGATGATGGAGGCGGGGGTGCATCCGTGGCGCCAGATGGCACGGGTGGTGACCTATCCGTTTGTCCATGGCAGCTTCACCCATGCGGCTTTCGTGCTGGTCTTCATTCTGGCGCTTGGCAAGATGGTGGGCGAGGTCTTCCGTGGCTGGGCGGTGGCTGTGGTGTTCTTTGCCTCCTCCATTCTGGCGGCGCTGATCTATACCGCGCTGCCCTTTACCCAAGGCGCGCTCTATGGCGGCTATCCGGCGGCCTACGGGCTGATCGGGGCGTTCAGCTTCATCCAGTGGACCTATCTGGGCGCGACCCGTGGCAACCGGATGCAGGCCTTCCAGCTGATCGGGTTCCTGATGGGGATCCAGCTCCTGTTCAGCCTGATCTTCGGTGGCACCGATCAATGGATCGCGGACCTTTCGGGCTTCATCGTGGGCTTCGTGGTCAGCTTCTTCGTGTCGCCCGGTGGCTGGGGACGGGTGCTGGCCAAGCTGCGCAACCGGCGCTGATGGTCAAACGTAACGGCGCCTCGCGGGGCGCCGTTTCCGTTTGATTACTTCCTGCGGCGGCGCAGATTGGCCTTGAACTCGGCCAGCCCGAAAATGCCCAAGAGCCCCGCAACCGCGAAATAGACCACGATGCCCGAGCCGCACAGGATCCCCAAGGCCCCCCAGCGTGCGCCATGATCGGCCAGCATGGGCGCAAGCCAGCGGGCGGTATAGACGAGCTGCACCCCCATCACCGCGCAGGCAACGGCGATTTTCCACAGGCTCTTCCAGAAACGCGCATCGGGGCGCGCTGCCTTGCCCAGATTGCGTGCGCCCCACCAGAGCTGGCCGAGCATGACCCAGCCCGAGATCGTGGTGCCCAGAGCGGCAGCGGAGAACCCGATCAGCGGCATAAGGCCGATCGCGGCCACGGCATTCACCACCATCGAGACGACGGCGTAATGGAAGGGGCGGCGGGTGTCCTCGCGGGCATAGAACACCGGTTGCAGCACTTTTTGCAGCACGAAAGCGGGCAGTCCCACGCCATAGATCGCGAGCACCAGAGCGGTGGCCACCGTATCCTCGGCCCGCCACGCGCCACGGTCATAAAGCACCGAGATCAGCTGCGGTGCGATCACAACCAGCGCTACCGCCGAGGGCAGGGTGAGAAACAGCGCGAACTCGGCCCCGCGCGAGAAACTCTCGCGGCCCTCCGCCTCCTCGCCCGCGCGCAGATGGCGCGAGAGGGTGGGCAGAAGCACCGTGCCGATGGCGATGCCCACTACGCCCAGAGGCAGCTGGTAGAGACGGTCGGCATAGCTCAGCCATGCCACGGCGCCTTCGGTAAAGGACGCCACCTGACGCCCGACCAGCAGGTTGATCTGCACCACGCCACCGGCCAGAACGGCGGGGCCCGCGATGACCAAGAGGCGCTTGAGTTCCGGCGTCATGCGCGGACGGCCGGGCAGGAGCGTATAGCCCAGCTTGCGCGCCGCAACCCATGCAAATCCGAACTGCACGACCCCCGTGGCAGGCACTGTCCAGGCCAGCGTGGTGCCCATATCCCAGCCCGCGTAATTGGCCGCCATCATCGCGAGGATGAACATCACATTCATCAGGATCGGGACGATAGAGGCCTCGGTGAATTTCCCGAACGTGTTGAGAATGCCCGATAAAAGCGCCACAAGCGAGACGAAGAGGATATAGATGAAGGTGATCCTGCCGAAATCCACGGCCATGTCGAACCGTGCATCTCCCGCAAAGCCCGCAGCCATCGCCCAGACCAGCCACGGCATGGCGATCGTGCCGATGATCGTGAAGAGGAAGAGGACGGCAAAGAGCCCCTTGAACGCGTCGCGCGCAAGGCCATGCGGGTCCTCACCCGCCTCCACGCGTTTGGCGAACATCGGCACGAAAGCCATGTTGAACGCGCCCTCGGCAAAGAAGCGGCGGAACATGTTGGGCAGGGAAAACGCGACCATGAAGGCCTCGGCCACCGGTCCTGTGCCAAGGTAGGCCGCCATCATCATATCGCGCACAAAGCCCAGAACGCGGCTGCCCAGCGTCCAGAGGCCTACGGTCAGGAAACCCCTGACCAACCGTCCTGCCTTCATCGAATGGCCTTCATCAGTTATTCGCCCGCTTCGCACCGCTTTCGATGTAATCGCGCAGACGTTGTTCCAGTTTCTCGCGCTTGGATTGTGCGTGGAGCTTATGGCCGAACATATCCTTCACATAGAAGGTATCGACCACCTGCGCCCCGTAGGTCGCGATCTGCGCCGAGGCGATGTAGATATTGCTCGAGGCCAAGGCCCGCGTCAGGTCATAAAGGAGCCCCGGTCGGTCGCGGGTGTCCACCTCGACGATGGTGTAGAGTTCCGAGCCGTCATTATCGAACATGATATGCGTCGGGAAGCGGAATTCGCGCTCGCGTTTCTTGACTTTGTCGCGATCTTTCAGCGCATCGCGGGCCACGACCTCGCCCTTGAGGGTCTTGTCGATCATATTGCGCAGGCGCGGCAGGCGCGAGGCCTCGAACGGGTGGCCTTCGGCATCCTGCAGCCAGAAGGCCGCCGTCGCATAGCCGTCCTTGGTGGTATAGGTGCGCGCATCGACGACATTGGCGCCCACCAGTGCCACCGCCCCCGACAGTCGCGCGAAGATACCCGGATGATCCACCAGCGCAAAAGCTGCACGGGTGGCATCGTGATCGGCGTCGACCTGAACATCGATGCGGATCTCGTCATCGGGCAGGTCCCTGAGCAGATGGGCGAAGGCATATTGGGTCTGGGTCGAAAGCCCCTGCCAATAAGCGGGCGTGTGGCGGGCAACCTCGGCGCGACGCACCTTCGGGTCCCAGCCCTCCGCCTCCAGCCGGTCGCGCAGCGCCTTTCGGGCATCCTGCGCGCGCTGGTCGCGGTTGATCGCCTCCAGTCCGTGTTCCAGCGCCTGCGCCGTCTCCGCATGCAGACGACGGATCAGCGTGGCCTTCCAGTTGTTCCACACATTGGGACCGACACCGCGGATATCGCAGACCGTCAGCACCGTCAGCAGGTCCAGCCGCTGGCGCGTTTTGACCACCTTGGCGAATTCCTTGATGGTGCGCGGGTCGGAGATGTCGCGCTTCTGTGCCATGTCGGACATGACCAGATGGTTGCGCACCAGCCACTCCACTGTCTCGCATTCGGCCTCTTTCAGCCCCAGACGCGGGGTGACCGTGCGCGAGATCTTCGCGCCCAGGATTGAATGGTCCTCGGGGCGGCCCTTGCCGATGTCATGCAGCAGGAGAGCCACATACATGACCTTGCGGTTGATCCCTTCCTTGAGGATCTCGGAAGAGAGCGGCAGTTCCTCGATCAGCTCGCCGCGCTCGATCTGCGCAAGCGCCGAGATGACCTGTATGGTATGCTCGTCCACCGTGTAGCTGTGATACATGTTGAACTGCATCATCGCCACGATCGGTTCGAATTCGGGGATGAAGGCCCCCAGCACGTTCAGTTCGTTCATCCGCCGCAGCGCACGCTCGGGATTGCCATGCTTGAGCAGCAGATCGAGGAAGATCCGCCGCGCCTCGGGGGTCTTGCGCAAGGTGTCGTCAAACAGATGCAGGTTCGATTGCACCAGCCGCATCACATCGGGATGGATCAGAAGGCCCGTGCGCAGTGCCTCCTCGAAGACCCGCAGGAGATTGAGCGGATCGGCAAGGAAGGACGCCTCGTCGGAGACGTTGATCCGGCGGATGTCATCGACGAAGGGCGGTTTCAGATGCCGTCTGCGGCGGAAGATGCGGGTGAGTTTGGGCGCATGTTTGACATGCTGTGCCTCAAGCTTGGTCAGGAAGATCCGCGTCACATCGCCCACGATCGTGGCGTGGCGGAAGTAGTCCTGCATGAAAACCTCGACCGCGCGGCGTCCGGCGGTATCCTCATAACCCATGCGTCCGGCCACCTCGACCTGCATGTCGAAGGTCAGCTGGTCGGCGGCACGATGGGCGATCAGATGCAGATGGCAGCGCACCGCCCAGAGATAATCCTCGGCCGAGCGGAAATTGCGGTATTCCTCCTCGGTGAAGGCCCCGAGCGCCACCAGTTCGGCGGCACGGTTCACCGAATGGACGTATTTCGCGATCCAGTAGAGGGTCTGCAGATCGCGCAGACCGCCTTTGCCTTCCTTCACATTGGGTTCGAGCACATAGCGCTGGCCACCCTGACGCTGGTGGCGCTTGGCGCGCTCGTCGAGCTTGGCCTCCACGAATTCGGGCGCGGAATTAGCAAAGAGCTGTTTGCGCAGCTGGGTGGCCAACTTGCGCGCCAGCGCCTCGTCGCCGCATAGGAACCGCTGTTCCAGAAGGGCGGTGCGGATGGTGAAATCCTCGCGCCCGAGCTGGATACAGTCATCGATGGTGCGCGAGGCATGGCCGACCTTCAGCTTCAGGTCCCACAGCATATAGAGCATGCTCTGGATCACGGCCTCGGTCCACGGGCTCAGCTTCTTGTCGCCCAAAAAGAGCAGGTCGACATCCGAATGCGGTGCCATCTCGGCGCGGCCATAGCCGCCCACGCCCAGCACGGTGATGATCTCGGGTGTCTTGCCAGCCTTGGGCGTTTGCGGGTTGAGGTAATCCGAGGCCACATGGACCACGGCGCGCACCATACCATCGGTCATGCGCGCATAATGTTCGACCGTGCTCCGCGCGATGCGGGGATGGCCCGCCAGCTCCGCCTCGATCCACAGGCGCGCCGCATCGCGGGCGGTGTTGAGGAACCGCACCGTGGCGGTGCTGATCTCCTTGGGGTCGCTCAGGCCCTCCAGAACCAGATCGAGAGCCGGGATCAGCTCGTCGCTTTTCAGCAGAAGGGGCGCCTCGTCGGGAAGAGGGGTCGTCAGCCTGTCCTCGGCGGCTATGCTCTGGTCCATCATCGTCTCCCTTGCGCCCTGTCGGTAGCGCTTCATGGAAAAGGGGCGGCCCGCAGATGCGTGGCCGCCCCGTTATGCGTTATGTCCTTGTTACCAGCTGGCTGGCACGCGGAAAAGGGCGATCAGAAGCCTGCGCCCGAGAAGCTGCGCGGCGCGGGGTCGATGACCTGAACCTGACCATTGGCAACCTGAGCCACGGCCAGACCGCGCTCGTTGGTGCCATCCGAGCGCAGACGGAAGACGCCGTTTACGCCCACAAAGCCCGAGCGCTGGGTCAGTCCCGATTTCGACAGCGCATTGGGATTGCCGGATTTCACCAGCGCACCGATGGCCGCGATCCCGTCATAGGCCAGACCCGAGATGGGCGAGGGAGCCTCGCCGAAGGCTGCCTGATAACGGGCACGGAACTGCGCGTTCAGGTTCGGATCGGGGGTGGCGAACCAGCCGCCCTGCAGACCCGGCAGCGAGAGCGTCGCTTGCGGGATATCCCAGCGGGTCAGACCCATGAATTTCTTCTGGCTGGTGTCCACGCCACGCTCGGGCAGCAGCTGCGACAGGAGCGGCAGCGCGCCTGCGGTATCGGCAGTCATGAAGACGGCATCGACATCATCGGCCTTAGCACGGTCGGCGATCTGGCCTGCGGCATTGATCACGCCCTGCTGCGAGAAGGGATAGCTCATCGTGCCGGCGAGGCTTGCGCCCGAGCCGCTGATCGCGTTCTGGATGGCCTGTGCCCCTGCCTGACCGGCCGTGTTCTGCTCATGCACGACGAGGATGTTGCGCTTGCCCGTGCGGGCGGCATAGCGCACCAGACGGTTGGCGGTATTCTCGAAGGTCGGGCCGAGCACGAACACGTTGCCACCTGCAATCGAGGTATTGTTCGAGAAGGACAGCACATTCACATCGCGCGGGGCCACGGCCCGGCCGACGGCATTGGCCGATTGGGCGAAGACCGGACCAAGGATGATCTTGGCACCTTCGTCCACCGCTTTGGTGGCCATGGCGGCGGCTTGATCGGGGCTAGCGCCGGTATTGTAGACGCGCAGGTCGATCTTCACGCCATCGAGATCGGAGATGGCGAGGTCGGCGGCCTGCTTGAGCGAGCGGGCAAAGGTTTCATCACCGGAATTGCCTGAACCGCCCGGAAGCAGTAGGGCGACAGGCACCGGTTTGGAGGTGTCGATTCGCTGACCCGACCCGCTGCCCGTCATCGCGTTCGGGTCACAGGCGGCGACCCAGAACGCAGACATCACAGCTGCGATACGGATCAGTGGGTTGCGGCGCTTTCGTAAAATCGCGAACATGCGGGGTCCTCTGATCATTCGGCAGGGATTGAATTAGGACGAACCCTAGGTGTTTCCATAGGGGAAGTAAACTTGACGAAAGGTGCGCGATGAGCGGGAATTGGCAGGCCGGACAACCGGCCGTGGTGGGCGCGAAAGCGAGCCCGAGCAAACTGGCTGCGGGGTTGCACTTTATCGCCACCCCGATCGGAGCCGCGCGCGACATCACCTTGCGGGCGCTCGACATCCTCGCGACCGCCGATGTGCTGGTGGCGGAGGATACGCGGTCTTTGCGGCATCTGATGGAAATTCATGGGGTTAGCCTGGATCATCGGCCGCTGATTTCCTATCACGACCAGAATGGCGATCAGGCGCGGCCCAAGGTGATGGCACATCTGGCCGAGGGGAAATCCGTGGTGTATGCCTCCGAAGCCGGCACACCTTTGGTGGCCGATCCGGGCTATCAGCTGGGGCGCGCGGCCATCGAGGCGGATGTGCCCGTTTTTACCGCGCCGGGCCCTTCGGCGGCACTGGCCGCGCTGACCATCTCGGGTCTGCCTTCGGACCGCTTCCTGTTCGCAGGCTTCCCGCCGCGGACCTCGAAGGCAAAGCAGGAGTGGTTCCGCACGATGGATAACGCCTCCGCGACGATGATTTTCTACGAAAGCCCGAAGCGGGTGAAGGACACGCTCGAGGATCTGGGCGCGGCTTACGGGTTCGATCGTCAGGTGGTGATCTGCCGTGAACTGACCAAGCGTTTCGAGGAGGCGTTGCGCGGCACCGTGGCGGAATTGCAGGCGGCTCTGGCCGATCGCGAGATCAAGGGCGAGATCGTGATTCTCGTGGATCGTGCGGGCAAGCGCGAGGCGGTGCCCGAGGATATCGAGGCGGCGCTGCGCAAGCTGTTGCCCGATATGAGCGTGAAGGATGCCTCTGCCGAGGTGGCCCAGCATTTCGGGCTCAAGCGCCGCGAGGTCTATCAGATCGCGCTCGGTATGGCCGAGAAATGAGCCATCCGCCTGAGGATACACCCGAAAACCGGCAGCGCCAGGAGCGCGGTCTTCGGGCGCATCTGTCGGGCGAGTTGGCCGAGGCGCAGGTGGCCCGTCACTATGAGGCCTTGGGTTTTGTCTGCCGCGAAACCCGCTGGCGTGGCCCCTATGGCGAGATCGACCTGATCATGGAGGGGTCGTGCCTTGCCTTTGTCGAGGTGAAGCGCGCCCGAACTTTCGCGCAGGCGGCCCCGAGGCTTGCGCCCGCGCAAGTGGCCCGTATCGGGCGGGCGGCGCTTGATTACATCGCCCGCCATCCCGATCTGCGTCTGAAGCCGATGAGGTTCGATCTGGCACTGGTGGATGGCAAGGGAGAGATCCGGCTGATCCCCGATGCCTTCCGCTTCGATCAAGGGGTCTGATCTGTGGAAAATCGAACATCCCCTCCGATCACAGCAAGATTGCATGTGCTTATCATTTCGGTGCACTAAGTCTGCAAACGAAAGGGGGCGCGTATGGCCTTGAAAGTTGCAATCCAGATGGACCCGATCGGTCCGATCAATATCGACGCGGACAGCACCTTCCGCATTGCCGAGGAAGCGCAGGCGCGCGGGCACGAGCTGTTCTATTACACGCCCGACCAGCTGAGCTACCGCGAGGGCGCGATCTATGCCCGTGGCTGGCCGCTGACCGTGCGTCGCGAGAAGGGCAACCATTTCACGCTTGGCGAGAAGCAGGATGTCGACCTGTCGACCTTCGATGTGGTCTGGCTGCGGCAGGATCCGCCTTTCGACATGGGCTATATCACCACCACCCATCTGCTGGACCGCATCCATCCGAAGACCCTCGTGGTCAACGACCCCTTCTGGGTGCGCAATTCGCCGGAGAAGCTCTTGGTGCTGAACTTCCCCGAGCTGACGCCGCCCACGATGATCGCCCGCGATCTGACCACGCTGCGTGAATTCAAGCAGAAGCACGGCGATATCATCCTCAAGCCGCTCTATGGCAATGGCGGAGCGGGCGTGTTCCGTCTGGACCCGAACGATCGCAACCTCGCCTCGCTGCACGAGCTGTTCTCGGGCATCAACCGCGAGCCGCTGATCGCGCAGAAATTCCTCCCCGCCGTGTCCAAGGGCGACAAGCGCATCATTCTGGTCGATGGCGAGCCCGTGGGGGCGATCAACCGCGTGCCTGCCGAGGGCGAGACGCGCTCCAACATGCATGTGGGTGGCCGCCCCGAGAAGGTGGAGCTGACCGAGCGTGACCGCGAGATCTGCGCCAAGATCGGCCCCTATCTGCGCGAGAAGGGCCAGATTTTCGTCGGTATCGACGTGATTGGTGACTGGCTGACCGAGATCAATGTGACCTCGCCCACCGGTATTCAGGAACTCGAGCGGTTTGATGGTGTGAATATCACCTGCAAGATCTGGGAGGCCATCGAGGCCCGCCGTTTGCAAACCGGCGCCTGAGGCGCATACCAGAGGAACCGGCGGATGAGCTTGCGCGTGCGGATGTTCAACATGATGCTGCGCCATATGGTCAAACGCCGGTTCCGCAGGATTACAGGCCCCCATGAGGCCCGTGCGGCACTCGAGGGGGGCACCCACCGGCTCCCCATCCCGTCCGGCCTGCTGGTGCAGCGACGCGATCTGGGCGCAGTGCCTGCGCTGTCCGTGCGCGCGGGCGTGATCCGCGACTATACTCATGCCGTTCTCTATCTGCATGGCGGGGCCTATCTGGCGGGTTCGGCATGGCATTACCGCGGGCTTGCGGGCAAGATCTCACGCCATCTGGGCGCGGAGGTGATCCTGCCCGAATACCGTCTGGCTCCCGATCATCCGCTGCCTGCCGCCCCCGAGGATGCGCTGGCGGCATGGGACGGGCTGCTGGCCCAGGGCTTCTTGCCGCAGGATATCGCGATTGCGGGAGACAGTGCAGGGGGCGGGCTGGCATTGGGGCTGTTGGCGCGGCTCTGTACGCGGGGCACGCCGCCTGCCGCGACCTGTGTGATGTCACCATGGACCGATCTGGCGGGGCAGGGCGCCTCGTTGCGCGAGAATGCGGAGGCCGACCCGATCCTGCCCGCCGAGCAGTTCGGCACGCTGGTCGATATGCTGCTGGCGGGGGCTGCGCCCGATGATCCGTTGATCTCGCCGCTCTATTCGCGGTTCGATGGTGCGGGGCCGGTGCTGATCCAGCACAGCCTGACCGAGATCCTATGCGATGACAGCCTGCGCATGGCCGACCGGCTGCGCGGTTTCGGGGTGGATGTCACGGTGCAGAGCTGGCCCGACACGCCGCATGTCTGGCAGATCTTTGCCCTCTACCTGCCCGAGGCCGAAGAGGCGATCGAGGATCTGTCACGCTTTATTCGCCGGGCATGGACTGCGGGGCCGCCAGCAGCAGGCGGTAGCTGACCGCCTCTGAGATATGCGCCTTCTGCACATGCTCGACGCCCGCCAGATCGGCAATGGTGCGCGCAACCCGCAGGATGCGGTGATAGCCCCGCGCCGAGAGCCTCAGCCGCTCGGCAGCGCGGGCCAGCACCGCCTCGCCCTCTGCATCGGGGCGTGCGATCTCGTCCAGAAACTGGCCGGAGACATCGGCGTTGGCGCGGATTTCCGGGTGATCGGCATAGCGCCGCGCCTGTCTGTCGCGTGCGGCAGAGACACGGGCCCGCACCGTGTCACTTGCTTCCCCCGTTGGCAGGGCCGCAAGCTCGCTATAGGCGACGGGGGGCACCTCGATACGCAGATCGAACCGGTCCAGAAGCGGCCCAGACAGTTTGCCCAGATACTCCGCCCCGCAGTCGGGCGCACGCGGGCAGGCGCGGGAGGCCTCCCCCAGATGGCCACAGCGACAAGGATTGGCCGCCGCCACCGCCAGAAACCGCGCCGGATAGGTCAGATGCGCATTGGCGCGCGACACGCTGACCTCGCCGCTCTCGATGGGCTGGCGCAGAGTCTCCAGCACACTACGCTGGAATTCAGGCAGCTCGTCCAGAAACAGCACCCCGTTATGGGCCAGACTGATCTCGCCCGGCCCCGCGCCGCGTCCGCCCCCCACAAGGGCGGCCATGGAGGCGGTGTGATGGGGCGCGCGATAGGGGGCAGTGCGCGAGAGCCCCTCCTCGGGCAGCTGTCCGGCGACCGACTGGATCACCGATGTTTCCAGCGCTTCGGAGGCGGTCAGAAGCGGCATGATGCCGGGCAGACAGCGCGCCAGCATGGATTTTCCCGATCCGGGCGGGCCGACCATCAACAGGTGATGGCGGCCAGCGGCAGCAATTTCCAGCGCCCGGCGGGCGCGGGCCTGCCCTTTGACATCGGCGAGATCATGGCGGCTCTGCGCAATCGCCGCAGGGGAAGGCGTGGCGGGTAACAAAGGGGCAGTGCCGCTCAGATGGCGCACCATCGCATCCAGATGGCTGGCGGCAAAGACCAGATCGCGCCCAGCCCACGCAGCCTCTGCCGCGCAACCTGCGGGGCACAGAAGGACACGGTCATGGGCTGCGGCACTCATCGCGCTGGGAAGCGCGCCGGGCACGGCGACGAGCCGCCCGTCGAGCGATAGCTCGCCAATTGCCGTCACGCCGATGGTCCGGTCTCCGGGCACGATCCCCATCGCACCCAGCAGGGCCAGCGCGATCGGCAGATCGTAATGCGCACCGGATTTGGGCAGGTCGGCAGGGGCCAGATTGACGGTGATCCGTTCCAGCGGCAGCGCGATCGACAGTGCCGAAAGCGCAGCCCGGATCCGCTCGCGTGCCTCGCTCACGGCTTTGTCGGGCAATCCCACGATGGAGAACCCGGGCAATCCGGGCGACAGGGCGCATTGGATCTCGACCGGCACGGCCTCCACCCCTTCGAATGCGGTGGTATATATCGTTGCAACCATGCTCCGGCCTCTCGGGAAGGGATCTGACGATAGTAGATGAAATCATCATTCACGCAATGGTTGTGTTTATTTGCGGCTTTTTGCCGATGCGGCCCGGTTTTTTGCGCGGCAAGGCTTGACCCGAAAGATTTTTATTAGAGCTATGAATCTAAATAATTTTATAGCAACTTTTTGAAAGTACTGCCGCGGTTTTCCGGCAAATATTAAGATTTTCTCGCGGTTTCGCGGAACCGTTCCGCGCGTTGCGCATTGTGTCCGTGTGAAACGGATTTGAATGCGGGCGTCTGCCTTGCTTGAGCCCCGGGAGACGATTTGATGGCACTCGATGGTATGACGGATGAAACCCTACCGCGTCGCGCAATGAAGGCGGAATTCCTTGATGCGGAGACCGAGCTTGCGCTGGCAAAGGCATGGCGCGACAATCGTGACGAGGTTGCCCTGCACCGTCTGATCAATG
Source organism: Thioclava sp. GXIMD2076 (assembly GCF_037949795.1). Classification (NCBI taxonomy): domain Bacteria; kingdom Pseudomonadati; phylum Pseudomonadota; class Alphaproteobacteria; order Rhodobacterales; family Paracoccaceae; genus Thioclava; species Thioclava sp. GXIMD2076. Next base: position 318,481 of record NZ_CP149932.1, on the reverse strand, counting down.
CTTACATGCGGCTGGCGATCTCGATGGCGGCCAAGTTCCGCCGTTATGGCGCCCCGATGAACGATCTGATCCAGGAAGCGAGCCTCGGCTTGATGAAAGCCGCCGAGAAGTTCGACCCTGAACGTGGCGTTCGTTTCTCGACCTATGCGGTCTGGTGGATCAAGGCTTCGATCCAAGAATTCGTGATGCGCAACTGGTCGATGGTGCGCACCGGTTCGACCTCCTCGCAGAAGGCTTTGTTTTTCAACATGCGTCGTGTGCAGGCCCAGATCGAGCGCGAGGTCGAGGCCGAGGGTGGCAAGATCGACGCGGCGACGCTGCGCAAGCGTGTGGCCGAGGAGATCGGCGTTCCGCTGGCGGATGTGGAAATGATGGAAGGTCGTCTGTCGGGCAGCGATTTCTCGCTGAACGCCACGCAATCTTCCGAAGATGAAGGCCGCGAATGGGTCGACACGCTCGAGGACGAGAATGCCGACACCGAACGCACTGTCTCTGCCGACCAGGATGGTATTACCCTGCGGGCATGGCTGGGCGAAGCGATGGGCCGCCTGACCGAGCGCGAGCGCTATATCATTCGCGAGCGTCGTCTGATCGAGGATCCGCGCACACTGGAGAGCCTCGGGCAGGAACTCGGTCTCTCGAAGGAGCGTATCCGCCAGCTCGAGGCGCAGGCTTTCGGCAAGATGCGCAAGAGTCTCGAGACCCACGGCTCCGAAGTGCAATCCCTGTTCGCCTGATGGCCACGGTTTCTCCGTCGTAAAAGGTGATACCTATTGTTCTCCCTGTTGGAAGCAGCTTCCAGCTTGTCTCGGCCCGGCGTTCTGCGTCGGGCCATTTTTCATTGATGGGCTCCCGAGACGCTTCGGGGCAGGCGGGGCGCTTGCACGCCCGCCCGCTTGGCCTTAGACCTGAAGATCGTTTCGGGAAGATCGGTTCGGGCGGAGACAGACCATGCTGGACGGCAAACGCATAGCACTGATCATCGGCGGCGGTATCGCGGCCTTCAAAGTGCCGGAGCTGATCCGGATGTTGCGCGCGCAGGGCTGTGCGGTGACGCCGATTGTCACGAAGGCGGGAGCCGAGTTCGTAACGCCCCTGACGCTTTCGGTCGTGGCGGGCGAGCCTGCGCATGACGATCTCTTTGATGTCAGCCGCGAGGCCGAGATCGGCCATATCCAGATGTCGCGCGATGCCGATTTGCTGGTTGTGGCGCCTGCGACCGCCGATCTGATGGCGAAGATGGCGCAGGGGTTGGCCAATGATCTGGCCTCGACGTTGCTGCTGGCCACCGACAAGCCCGTGCTGATCGCGCCCGCGATGAACGTGCGCATGTGGGACCATCCCGCGACGCAGCGCAATATCCGTCAGCTACAGGCCGACGGGGTGCTGTTTGCGGGGCCGGCCGACGGCTCGATGGCCTGTGGTGAATTCGGTCCGGGCCGGATGAGCGAGCCCGCCGATATTCTGGCCTCGATCCGTGCGGCGCTGGCGCATGGCCCGCTGAAGGGCCGCCATATCGTGGTCACTTCGGGCCCGACCCACGAGCCCATCGATCCGGTGCGCTATATTGCCAACCGCTCCTCGGGGGCGCAGGGCACGGCGCTGGCGGGGGCATTGCGCGATCTGGGTGCGCAGATCACCTTCATCACGGGGCCTGCGAGCGTTCCGCCGCCCATGGGAGTGAAGGTGGTGCGGGTCGAGACCGCGCGACAGATGCAGGCAGCCGTCGAGGCGGCGTTGCCCGCCGATGCGGCCGTTTTTGCTGCGGCCGTAGCCGATTGGCATGTGCTCAATGCAGGTGCGCAGAAGATGAAGAAGGACGGTACGGGCCGTGCGCCCGCGCTCGAATTCGGCGAGAACCCCGATATTCTGGCGCAGGTCGCGCAGATGGAAACGGGGCGGCCCCCCTTGGTGGTGGGCTTTGCAGCCGAGACGGAAAAGGTTATGGAGCACGCGACCGCCAAGCGGGCACGCAAGGGCTGCGACTGGATCGTGGCCAATGATGTGAGCCCCGCGACCGGTATCATGGGTGGCACCGAGAATGCCGTGACGATTATTGATGCGCAGGGTCCCGAGACCTGGCCGCGCCTTGCCAAGGAAGAGGTGGCCCGCCGTCTGGCCGCGCGCATCGCTTCCGCTTTGACGACGAAGGAATGACGATGGAAATCCGCTTCAAACGCGCCGAGGGCAATCTGGATCTGCCTCTGCCGAGCTATGCGACCGCCGGTGCCGCCGGTATGGATCTGCGGGCCTTCCTGCCCGACGGGCCGATCACTTTCGAGCCGATGCAGTTCGAGTTTATCTCGACGGGGTTCCATGTGGAACTGCCCGCAGGCACCGAGATGCAGATCCGCCCGCGCTCGGGCCTGGCGCTGAAGCACGGCTTCATCATTCCCAACAGTCCCGGCACGGTGGATGAGGATTATCGCGGCGTGGTGCAGATCGGGCTGATGCTTCTGGGCAAGGTGCCGTTCCGCATCTCGCATGGCGACCGGATCGCGCAGGCGGTGATCGCGCAGGTGCACCGCTTTGACGTGACCGAGGTGGGAACGCTGTCCGATACCGCCCGTGGTGCAGGTGGCTTCGGCTCGACCGGTATCGGCTGATGACGGGCCTCTCCGACCGCGAGCTAGAACGTTATATGCGCCACATCCTGTTGCGGGAAGTGGGCGGCACCGGCCAGCGGCGGTTGAAAGAGGCGCATGTTGTTGTTGTGGGCGCAGGCGGGCTTGGCGTGCCTGTGCTCATGTATCTGGCCGCAGCCGGTGTGGGGCGGATCACGGTCATCGATGATGACCTCGTGTCGCGGTCGAACCTCCAACGGCAGGTGATCTATACCGAAGCCGATATCGGCCAGCCCAAGGTCGCGGTCGCCGCCCGCTGGTTGGCAGCACAAAACCCCGATGTTGAAATTCTGCCAGTCGAGGCGCGTCTGACGCCCGATATGGCGACGGATATGTTCGAAACCTGCCAGCTCGTGGTGGATGGGTGCGATAATTTTCCGACCCGCTATATGGTGAATCAGGCTTGCGTCACGGCCCGCGTGCCGCTCCTTTCAGGGGCGATCACGCAATGGGAGGGGCAGCTCTCGCTCTATGATCCGGCCCGTGACGCGCCGTGCTTTGCCTGTATCTTCCCCGAAGCTCCCGCCGAGGGGCTGGCACCTACCTGCGCCGAGGCTGGTGTCATTGGCGCATTGCCGGGCGTGGTGGGGGCGCAGATGGCCGCCGAGGCGATCAAGGAGATCACAGGGACGGGACAAAGCCTGCGCGGCCGGTTGCAGCTGATCGATATGCTCTGGGGCGAGAACCGGCGGATCAGCTTGGCGCGGCGTGCCGATTGTGCGGTCTGCGGGGGAATTCACCCGCCCGTGTAAAGCGGCCCCTTTCCATAGCTGCGCCAAGCGCCTAGCTTCATTGGAAAGGAGATCCGCATGACAAATCCGCTTCTGGCCGACTGGACCGGCCCGTTTTCGCTCCCCCCTTTCGCGCAGATGGAGGATGACCAGTTCGGTCCCGCCATCGAGACCGGCCTGACCGTTGCCCGCGCCAATATCGCAGCCATCGCGGCCAATCCCGAACCGCCGACATTCGCCAATGTCATCGAGGCACTAGAGGAGGCCGAGGCGCTCCTGAACCGAGTCGCGGGGCTGTTTTATACTGTCTCGGGTGCCGATAGCACGCCCGCACGCGAGGCGCTGACGCGGGATCTGGCGCCCAAAATGGCGGCCTTCTCGTCGGAAATCATCATGAACGAGGCGCTTTACCAGCGGATTGCCGTGCTCTGGCGGGCGCGGGAGGCGCAGGGGTTGACCCCCGAACAGGACCGGATGCTCGAGCTGTATCACCGTATGTTCATCCGTGCGGGGGCGGCGCTTTCGGGGGCGGAGGCCGCGCGGATGGCCGAGATCAAATCGCGTCTTGCGGTGCTTTATACCCAGTTCTCGCAGAACCTTCTGGCCGATGAACGCGCATGGTCGCATCCCCTGACCGAAGAGGATCTGGCAGGGCTTCCGGCCTCGCTTGCCGCAGCTGCGCGGGCAGCAGGCGAGGAGCGCGGCGAGGCAGGCCCCGTCCTGACGCTCTCGCGCTCGCTGGTGGTGCCCTTCCTGCAGTTCTCCGACAATCGCGAGCTACGCCGGATCGCCTACGAGGCATGGACCGCGCGCGGGGCCAATGGCAACGAGACCGATAATACCGAACTGCTGAACGAGATCCTCAGCCTGCGCGAGGAACGCGCCAAGCTGCTAGGTTATGAAAGTTTTGCGGCCTACAAGCTCGAGACCGAAATGGCGGGCAGCCCAGATAATGTGCGTGGGTTGCTGATGGGGGTCTGGGGGCCTGCAAAGGCGGCGGCCGAGGCCGATGCCGACGTGCTGACCGAGATGCTGCATAAGGATGGCACCAATGGTCCACTCGAGCCGTGGGACTGGCGCTATTATTCGGAAAAACGCCGTGTGGCGGAGTTCGATTTCGACGAGGAGGCACTGAAACCCTATCTCTCGCTCGATGCGATGATCGGCGCGGCCTTCGACGTGGCCAACCGACTCTTCGGACTGGAATTCAGCGAGATCGACGGGCCGTTCTACCACGCGGATGTGCGCGGCTGGGAGGTGACCCGCAAGGGCCAGCATATCGCGGTGTTCTTGGGGGATTATCATGCGCGCGGGTCCAAACGCTCGGGCGCGTGGTGCACCGCGATGCGCTCGCAGAAGAAGCTCGGTGGCGAGACCCGGCCCATCGTGATGAATGTGTGCAACTTCGCCAAGGGCGATCCGACGCTTCTGAGCCATGACGATGCGCGGACCCTGTTCCACGAATTCGGCCATGCGCTGCACCAGATGCTGTCGGATGTGACCTACGAGTTCATCTCGGGCACTTCGGTCGCGCGGGACTTCGTGGAGCTGCCGAGCCAGCTTTACGAGCATTGGCTGGATGTGCCGGAGGTGCTGCAGAAACACGCCCGCCATTACAAAACGGGCGAGGCCATTCCGCAGGACCTTCAGGACAAGCTGAAGGCTGCCGCGACCTATGATCAGGGCTTCTCGACGGTGGAATATCTGGCCTCGGCGCTGGTGGATCTGGACTTCCACGAGGGGGCCGCGCCCAAGGATGCTCTGGCCCGTCAGGCGGAGGTTCTGGCGGAGATCGGCATGCCCCATGCGATCCGTATGCGCCATGCCGCGCCGCATTTCGGGCATGTCTTCTCGGGCGATGGTTACAGCGCGGGCTATTACAGCTATATGTGGTCCGAGGTTATGGATGCCGACGCCTTCGAGGCGTTCGAGGAAGCGGGCGGGCCGTTCGATCCGGCAATGGCCGAGAAGCTCGAGGACTGGATCCTGTCCAAAGGTGGCTCGCAGGAGGCGGAGACGCTTTATAAGGGGTTCCGTGGCCGGATGCCCGGCGTCGAGGCGTTGCTGAAGGGCCGTGGTCTTCTGGACGAGGTCTGAGAGAAGGGCCAGCCCTGCGGGGCTGGCCTCTTATGCCTGTGGGCGCCAGACGTCCTTGTGGATAATGACATCCGCATTGGGATAGGTCTCGATAATCTTGTGCTTGAGGCGGGCGGCGATATCATGCGCCTCCTCGAGGGTCTGCCCGCCCTCCAGCTCCACATGCAGCTGCACGAACATGGTCGCGCCTGCGGTGCGGGTCTTAAGATCGTGGAAGGCCATGACCCCCTCATGCTCGGTGGCGATGCGCTCGATATCGGCGATGATCTCGGGCGCGACCGCCCCGTCCATCAGCGCGTTCCAGCCCCCTGTTCCGATGCTCCATGCGCCCTTGAGCATGACGAGCGCCGCGATCAGTGCCACGATCGGATCGACGCGCTGCCAGCCGAAGGTCTGGGCCGCCCAGAGCGCGAAAATCGCCCCGAGTGCGGGGATCATATCGCCGACATAATGCAGCCGGTCAGCGGCGACGACCTTGTTGCCGGTCTTCTTGGCCACGCGGCCTTGCCAGATCACCAGCGCGAGCGTCAGCACGATCGAGACCACCATGACGGTGATCCCTGCGCCTTCCGAGCCGATATGCTGGGTGCCCGGCGTCAGCAGGCGCTCGATGGAGGTCCAGATGATGATGCCGGCACTGGCCGCGATGAAAAGCGACTGGCCGAGCGAGACGAGATCCTCGGCCGAGCCATGCCCGAAACTATGGTCGTGATCGGCGGGTTTTGCGGCATAGAGGATAGTCAGGAGGCCAAGAACCGAAATCAACAGATCCAGCGCACTATCGGCCAGCGAGGCCCCGATCGAGAGCGACCCCGTTTGCCAGAGCGCCCATGATTTGAGGACCACGAGGATGCTGGCAACCGCGACAGAGGCCAGACCGGCAGAGCTGTTGAGTTTAACGCTTTCGGAATCATACATCCTGAAAGTCCTTCGTTGCGCGCGGATCTCCCTGCGCGAAGACCTAGCCCAACCTCCCCGAGCCGTAAAGGTTCTTAGTCCCTGATCTCGTCGGGATCGACGCCCCAGATCGCGGATTTCTTGACCCAGCCCTCGGCCCCGTCGGCGCGGATGTCGCACCAGTTCAGGCTGCATTTTCCCAGATGCAGGATGGCCCCCGATTCCGCACGCGCCGTAATGGCCGAGGTGTCATCGGGCTTGGCATGCAGATCGGCGACCGCGTCCTGAATGACCACGGTCCGCACGCCGGAAATCAGTGCGTAATGCACCCAGCCGCCCGCACCGTCACGGTCCTCGACGCGGCGCCAGTTACCATATTCGGCGGTGACCTTCAGGGGCATGCCGCGATGCTTGAACACCCAGTCGATCCGGTGCGAGAGCGAGGGCCCGCGGCGCGCATTGCCCGCCGAGGTCTTTAGCGAGACGAAACGCGGGATCGGCAGGTTGGTATTGGAACCCAGCTTCACCTTGCCCGCGTCCTTGCCCGCCGGTGCCAGATCCATTTCGGGCGCGGGACCACTATCCTCGTCGGATAATATACCACTTTCGTCCGCGCTCTCTTGCGCATGGGAGTAATGGCCATAGACTAGTGTCAGGAATGTGGCCGAAAGTATGGTCATACAAATGGCGCGCAAAAGTGCCTGTTTCGTAATCATGCTGTTACTGCCCATATGGTGGTGGTTTCGGTGCGCAACAAAATTGCGACAATACGGTGTATTTTGCCATTTTCTGCCTCGGTGGGTCTTGTATCTTCAACCCTTGAGGCGCAGTTTGCCCTTAAGCACGGAGAGTTGGAAGAGGGGGAGGAGGCGCCATGCCGAACCAGCGTTTGAGTGTTGTCGTCACGCGACGGTTGCCCGAGGTCGTGGAGACGCGGATGAAGGAACTGTTCGATGTCGAACTGCGCGACACCGATGCGCCGATGACGCGCGACGAGCTGGTCGCGGCGATGAAACGCGCCGATGTTCTGGTCCCGACGCTGACCGACAAGATTGATGCCAATATGCTGGCGCAGGCCGGTGAGGGGTTGAAACTGATCGCGAATTTCGGGGCAGGGATCGACCATATCGATGTGGCCACGGCCCGTCAGCGCGGCATTTTGGTGTCGAACACTCCGGGCGTCGTGACCGAGGACACCGCCGATATGACGATGGCGCTGGTGCTGGCGGTGACGCGGCGCATCCCTGAAGGTCTCGCGATTATGCAGTCGGGCCGCTGGGAGGGCTGGTCGCCTACCGCTTATTTGGGCGGACGAATCGGTGGCAAACGGCTGGGGATTTTGGGCATGGGCCGGATCGGGCAGGCGGTGGCGCGGCGCGCGCGCGCGTTTGGCATGCAGATCCATTACCATAACCGTCGCAGGCTTCGCTCCGAGATCGAGGAGGGGCTGGAGGCCACTTATTGGGAGAGCCTCGACCAAATGGTCAGCCGTGTCGATGTGATCTCGGTGAACTGTCCGCATACGCCCTCGACATTCCATCTGCTCAATGCCCGACGGCTCAAGCTGATGAAACCTTCGGCGGTGGTGGTGAATACCTCGCGCGGCGAGGTGATCGACGAGAATGCCCTGACGCGGATGCTGCGTTCGGGCGAGATCGCCGGTGCTGGGCTTGATGTCTTCGAAGGACGCCACGAGATCAACCCACGCCTGCGTGAGCTGCCCAATGTGGTGCTGCTGCCGCATATGGGCTCTTCGACCATCGAGGGGCGCATCGAGATGGGCGAGAAGGTGCTTCTCAATATCAAGACCTTTGCCGATGGCCACCGGCCACCGGATCAGGTTCTGCCCTCGATGTTGTAACCGGAGCGGCTGCCGTTAATGCGGTAGCGCCTGATACAGGGTGAAGGCGTGATCATGCGGCAGCGCGATGGCGTCCATGGGGCTCGGGCGGCGTTGGCAGAATTCGAGATAGGCCATGACCGCCGGATCCTCCGCCAGGCCCAGCAGCCAGAACGGGCCCTCGGGGCAGGGCCGGACCAGCTGTGTCGCAGGGTCATGCCAAGTCAGCTCCGGAAACCGCAGCGCCATATTGCCCGCGATGATCTCCTTGGCCAGCACTGTGCCGGTCAGGTTTTCTGCCGCCAGTGCCTCCTGCAGACCGTCGAGATCAAGGCTCTTGAAGGGCGGGTCGGTTTTCAGCATCACACCCATCGCCACGCAGAGCAGCACGGGCAGACAGAGGGTTGCGGCAACAAGGCCGATGCGCCGTCGGCGCCCGAGCCGGTCCAGCACCCAGAGCGCGGCCATCGGCACGAGTATCACGAGGATCGGCAAGAGCCAGCGCAGTCGCAACTCGGTCGCGCCGCTGAGGAGCCCGCCTGCGAGGATCAGCATCAGGGTCAGCCCCACGATGCCGAGCACGACGCCCTGTTCTGTGCGGCGCAGCGGTCCGCTTTCTCCTGCATCGTGTCTGGTGGGTTTGTGTAGCGTGCTGAGCGCGAAGGCGCCAAGAACGAGCACGGGAAGCGCAAGGAATGTGAGGACGGAGGTGGCGGTGCTGGTCAGGAACAGCCCTGACGAGACGAGCGGCCCTTGTCCTCCCTCGAAATCCAGCTTGTCAGCGGAGGCGAGGGCCACCGCCGCATGACGGGCGATCCAGCTGAAGGTGGGCAGGCAGATCGCCAGCGGCAGCACCAGCCAGAGAAGTGCCTTGCGGTCGCGGAGCAGTCTGCGGCCGCCCGCGCTCAGGAGAAGGCTGCCGAACCCTGCCAGCAGCAGGGGGGCGAAAGACCATTTTGTCAGAAGACCCAGTCCCGCAATCAGGCCGAGCGCCGCGTAATTGCCAAGGCTCGGGCGTTCGCGCAGCCGCAAGAGCGCCCAGAAGAAGGCCAGAGCGGCGATGGTGACGGTGACATTATGGGTCCGGATGCGTTGGCTTTCCCAGACCAGCTCGGGTAGCCAGAACAGCATGAGTGTCGCAAGCCCAGCCATCCAGATCCGCGTTGGCGGCACCCAGCGTCGCATCAGCGCGAAGCTCAGAGCGAAGGTGGCCCAGAGGGTCAGCGCCTTGAGGATGGCCAGTCCGGCCACCGAGGGGCCTGTGAGCAGAAACACAAGACGCTGCAACCAGATATAGAGCGGGGGCTGCGGGCCGTAGCCCCATGACCAGCCCTGCGCCCAGAGAAAGGCCTCGGCCTCGTCGATATTCAACCGGTCGCCCAGCAGGATACGGAGGGTGGCCTGAACCGCGAAATACAGCCCGAAAAGGCCCAACCAGATCGGAGACTTATTCAGCAGTGACACGGCAGGCGGGCTCCGGAGCAGAAAACGGTTCTGTGATGTTTGAAGCTTAAGCCGCGCGGGCGCAAATGAAAAAGGCCCGGAGAGTGCTCCGGGCCTTGGTCAAATGTGTATACTATCAGCCGGTGTAGGCGGGCATCTGCTCCAGCTCGTCCTGAGTGGCGGCCACATGGATCGAGAGGCCGTCATCGGCTTTCATCACTTCCATCTGGTCGGGCGTCAGCGCGACGGATTTTGCACCCATCCCGAGGAAGCCACCGACACTAACCACCACTTGCGTGACACCATCATTGCTGTCGGTCACAACATCGGTGACCTTGCCGATGGACTCGTCATTCGGGCCGTAGACGGTCTGACCCTCCAGGTCTGCAGCCTTGACGGTGCTCCAGTCGGTCACCGGCGTGCCCTCGGGGTTGGCGGGCGTATCGGCTGCGGTCGTCATATCGGCCTTGGTATCATCGGCTGCATCGGCCATGTCATTGCCGGCCTGATCCATCGCGGTGCCCGCCTCGGCGGTTTTGTCCTTGGTCCAGTCAGCGGCATCTTTAGCAGCCGCCGAAACAGCGGCACCCGCAGCGGCAGCTTTTTCCTTGGTCCAGTCGGCAGCATCGCCTGCCGCGTCGGCTACGTCATTGCCGGCATCGCTAGCCACAGTCGTGGTGTTCTCAGCGGCATTCTCCATGCCGTTTCCAGCGGCATTGGCGGCCTGGTCCATGTCATCCATGGCCGGCGAATAAGCTGGAGCGTTTTCCAGCGAAGCTTTGTCGCCCTTCATCACCAGGCGGTAATCCGAGCCCATGCTGCCTTCGGCCGAGACCATCTGCAGCGCATCGAGGTTAACGGCCACGGTTTTCTTGCCAATCCCGAGGAATCCGCCGACATCGACCAGAACGGCTTCGACATCGCCATTATTTCCGACGATCATATCGCTGACCTCGCCGATATCATCCATATCGGTATCCGCCGTCACATCCGCATCGGTCGAGGCGGTCGCATAGACGCGCTTACCGATGAAATCGGACGCCATGACGGCATCCGGCACGGACTTGAAGAACGTATCATTACCTTGGACCTGCGCGGAGGCGGCAGCATTGGTATCGGTCGACTGGGCCATAACCGGCAAAGCGGCCATAACGGTGATTGCGGTGGTTGCAAGAAGCTTTTTCATAGTCTCTTCTCCCTTAAACTCTGCAGGGCCCGGCGAGTGTTTCGCAGCGGGTGTGGCCTGCTGTATCGGGAAAGAAACTGCGACCGGTGCGTTTTGGATCCCTGCAGACCGGTCACAAGATTTTCAGGCATGTGCGGGCGTGTCGGTGGGAACCCGCCGATGCCCGCTTTACCGCAGCGGTGGGTGGACCGGTCAGAACGACATCGCCAGATGGGTGGAGACCAACCCGTTGGCATCGAAGATCTGTGTGCCACCACCGGTGCGCGGCGGGCTGGTCGCGGTGTCGCCGCCGACGCTCCAGACGGGGCCAGTGGCGTTGAGGCTCTGATATGCGCTTTGCGCGCGCAGGCTTGTGGTCCTGTCCTGCAGGTTGCCATCGAGCCCGATGGTGAAGATGTTCTGCGCGGTATTGGTGTTTGCGCCGGAGGGCGTCTCCGTGCGGTTGGCGACCTGTTCGACGGGCACCACCACCGGTGCGGTGTAGGAGGGCGTGCCGGAGCGGGGACGTGTGGCGCTGCCTTTATCCGCGGTGGTCAGCATGCCGCTCAGCGCGGATTCGACCACAAGCCCCACCTGCGCGGTCTCCGTCTTCACGCTGGTCTGGGCAGGCGTCACCCCCTTGGTCAGCTGCTCGGGGGTGGCACCTGACAGGCTTGCAGGCGCGTCGCTCTCGTCCATCTGGGCGGCAAAGCCCTGCGCGGCATTGCCGCTTTTCTGCTGGTTGAGCCAGAGCTTATGAACGGAGCTGACGAGGCTGGAAAGATAGTGCGACAGCGACATGACGGGCCTTTTGGTTAAAAGGGGGCTAAAGAATTAGGATGTTATTGATATATCCCGATGCGGCTTCCCTTGCGACAGTTTCATGTGCAGTTGGTAAACGCCCGCAGCCACGGCCGCTCCTTTATCACGCGGGACATCACGAGGGGACGCTTTGTCGTTTTTTGCCGCCAAAGGTCGGGCGCGGCGCTCCGCTTCTTTTGGCTTCTGCCAGAAATGGGTGAAAGGCCAACAGGAGATGCCCCCTATGAAAACCCATGTCAAAGCTCTGGTCGTCGGTGGCGGCGCCGTCGGCTGTTCGATCGCCTACCACCTTGCGAAGGCGGGCTGGAAGGATGTGATGCTTGTCGAGCGTGACGAGCTGACCGCAGGTTCCACCTGGCATGCGGCGGGGCTGCTTCCGCTGTTCAACATGGGTTATGCGACGACCCATATCCACAAATATTCGGTGGATTTCTACAAGACGCTGGAGGCCGAGACCGGTCTGAATGCGGGCTTCTCGATCTGCGGCAACCTGCGTATGGCGCAGACCCAGGAGCGGATGGACGAATATCTGCTCTATAGCTCGATCGCCGAGACCGCGGATGTCTACCACGAGTTCCTGACGCCGAAGGAAATGAAGGACCGCTGGCCGCTCCTGAATACCGAAGACCTGATTGGCGCGCTCTTCCACCCGCAGGACGGCTATATCAACCCCGCCGATGTGACGCAGGCCATGGCCAAAGGCGCGCGCCAGCGTGGTGTGGATATTGTCCGTAAACTGCAGGTCAATGCCTATAAGTGGACTGGTTCGGAATGGATCGTGACGCTCGAGAAGATGGTGGACAAGGGCGGTAACCTTGTGGGTTCGGGCGAGATGGTCGATATCCATGCCGAGCATGTCGTCACCGCCACCGGCAACCACGCGCAGCGCACAGCAAAACTTCTGGGCATCAAGATCCCCGCGATTCCCGTGGAACACCAGTTCATCGTGACCGAGCCCGATCCGGCGCTGCTGGCTTACCGTGAGGCGGGCAACCCCGAACACCCGGTGCTGCGGGATTCCGACAGCAAATGGTATGTGCGTGAAGAACGCGGCGGCTGGATCTTGGGCCCCTATGAGCGTGGCGCACCGGCCTGCTTCCGTCATGGCGTGCCCGATAGCTTCCGCGCCGATCTGTTCCCGCTCGATCTGGAGCGGATCGAGGAAGAATATATGTCGATGATCCACCGGATCCCGACCACCGAGACCGCTGGCCTGAAAGACGATTTCAACGGCCCGATCTGCTACACCCCCGATGGCAACCCGCTGGTGGGTCCGGCACCCGGTCTGCGCAATATGTGGCTGGCCGAGGGCTTTAGCTTCGGGATCACCGCAGCAGGCGGCACCGGCTACTATCTGGCGCAAATGATGGTCGAGGGTGAAGCCGAGATCGATATGGCCTCGCTGGACCCCAAACGCTACGGCCAGTGGATGACCAATGAATGGGCGGTGAAGAAGAACGAGGAATGCTACGAGCACGTCTTCATCCTGCACCATCCCGACGAGGAGCGCGAGGCGGCCCGCCCCCTGCGCACCACGCCCAACTACGACGCCCAGATTGCGGAAGGCGCGCAGATGGGTCAGGTCAATGGCTGGGAACGCCCCAACTATTATGGCCCGAAAGATGCGCCCTCGAACTTCGACCATGAAGCGCGTTCGTTCCGCCGTGGCGGCTGGTGGCAATATGCCAAGGACGAGGCCGAGGCGATCCGCAACACGGCCGGTCTGATCGACGCCTCCGCCTTCACCAAGCATCTGGTGCGCGGCCCCGGTGCGACGGCCTTCCTTGATCTGTTCACCTGCAACAAACTGCCGAAAGTGGGCCGGATCAACCTGACCTATGCGCTGACGCCTGCGGGCACCACCCGCACCGAATATACCATCGTGCGGATCGCCGAGGACGAATATTACCTGATCTCGGCCGGTGCATGGACGGATTACGACGCCGATTACCTGAAGAAATCGGCCGAGGACTTCCGCGCCAATGGTGGTGACTATCTCGACATCCACGACATCACTACGCAATGGGGTGTCTTCGCGCTGGCAGGGCCCAATGCGCGCGCCATTCTCAACGAGCTGGTCGTGGATGCCGAGCCGGAAACCGTCCTGTCGAACAAGCGCTTCCCGTGGCTCTCGATGCGCAATATCGAGCTGGGTATGTGCCCTGTCCGCGCCGTTCGCGTGGCCTATACCGGCGAGCTGGGTTGGGAGCTGCACTTCCCGATCGAGTTCTCGCGCTATCTCTGGAACGCGCTGCAGGAAGCCGGTGCCAAGCATGGCATGAAGCTGGTCGGCGCCCGCGCCCAGAACTGGCTGCGTCAGGAGAAATCCTACCGCGCCTTCGGCAACGAGCTGGGCCGCGATGCCACCCCGCTCGAGGCCGGCCTCAACCGCTTCGTGGATCTGGATAAAGAGTTCACCGGCAAGCAGGCGATGCTCGACAAAGGCATCCGTGCGATGTGCGTGACGTTGCTGATCGACGGTCCGGCCGATGCCGATCCGTGGGGCCGCGAGGCGATCAAGCTCGATGGCGAAAAGGTCGGGCGCCTGACCTCGGGTGGCTATTCGGTCGCCTTCGGCAAGCAGATCGGCATGGGCTATGTCCGCCCCGATCTGGCCGAGCCGGGCACCAAGCTGACCGTGCGCATGATGGGGCAGGACTATCCGGCGGAAGTCACCGTCGACAGCCCGCATGACCCCGAGAACACGCGCATCCGCGTGAATGGCTAAAGACAAAGGCCGCCCCTCGGGGCGGCCTTTTCGATTGCGGCGGGTAAGGCTCAGGGCTGCTGGCGGGCGCTATACCAGTTGGCCCAACCGGTGGGCGATCCTGCAAAGGCGTTCAGATCCACGGTCCCGCCAATCCCCGGCGCGATGCCGGTGCCGGTATATTGCCAGAAAGTCCAGCGCACGCCCGGATAGCGGTCGCGTGGGTGATCTGCCACCGAGCGCAGCCAGAAATCGTAATTCCCCAGCAGTTCCAGATCATTGTCATGCCAGAAATCCACGGTGGAATAGATTACGGGGCGGGTGCCATAATGGGCGGTCACGATATCGAGGAAGGTGCGCATCTCGGCGCGCACCGTCTGCGGATCAGGGAAGCGGCGGCAGGTCTTGGACTGGTGGTTCCATTCGATATCCAGCACGGGCGGCAGATCCCCACGCACACGGGGCACGCGGCTGATATACCATGCGGCCTGTTCCTGCGGGGTGCGGCAGAAGTAATAGAAGTGATACGCGCCCACGGCCACGCCAGCCGCGCGCGCTGCATTGGCGTTCATCCCGTAGCCCGGATCGATATAATCGCCGCCTTCAGTCGCTTTGAGCCACGCGAACCGGATGCCCGAACTGCGAGCGCGGCGCCAGTCGATCAGCCCCTGATAGCGTGCCGCATCGATCCCGTGGATCGGATAATCAGACGGGGATAATTCCCCCCACGGGTGCGGCGACCGGTCTCCGAATTGTAGCGGAATACCGGGCGCGCGATAATTGGCGGCGTCGAGCGAGGACGGATTCGCGAGTTTGCCAACCGTCGGTCCGCTTCCTCCACCACAGCTTGCAAGAGAAAGGGCGAGGCCGCAGGCGGCCAGCAACTTTCGGATAGGGATCATAACCATCTCCATAAGGGATGGCTCAACGTCTCGTATTTTTGTGGAAATGTCATCCCCTGTGAAGGGCGGACATTAATCATATATCGCCGATGCGCATTATTTCGCGAATTCGTCCCATGCCGCGAGTGCATGGCCCGAATACATCACACCCGGACCGCCACTCATCTGGATCGCGACACCGAGAATATCGCCCAGTTCCTCACGCGTGCCGCCGGCTTTGCGGAAGGACTCAACATGCAGGAGGATGCAGGGTTCGCAACGCTGGACAATGGCCATGCCCAGTGCCAGCATCTCTTTCTGTTTCCTGTCAAGAACGCCCGCGCCCTCGACATTTTCAGAGAGCGTTCCGAAACCCTGCATCGCCTCGGGAATGGCTTGGACTATGCTGCGCAGCTCCCCGCGCACGGTCGATATCTTGTCTGTATAGCTCATGATGCACCTCACATATTGCATCATGAATATGGCATGGTGAGGCCCTCACTGCGTTGACCTGAGTCAAATGTATATTTTCTAATTTGGAAACAAGGAGGGATTTGTAAATTAATTGTCCACCAATCCGGCGCAATCTTGGCGATAGAGGAGAGAGCATGGGAGACACGGATGATTGTGCGACTGGCAGTGATGATACTGGTTCTGGCGAGTGCGACGGGCGCTCGCGCGCAGGATGATCGCACGCAGCAACTTGTGGGCTGCCTCGATGTGCTCTCGGCCTATAGCAGCTGGCTCGAACACGTAGAGGCGATGCGGATGCCCGGCATCTCGAGCGGGTTCTATGGCAATACTGCCCGCGAAATGGCGCGGATCGATAACGGGCGTTACCTGTTACTGACGGATCTCTCCCGCAGCCAGAGCCGCGAGCAGATGGCGGTCTATTTCGACACGCTCGCGACACCGCGCGATGGCGGTTGGATCCTGCTCGCCCCCGAGGACTTTGCTGCGGTAGGGCAGGATATGCGCCACCGCGTCACGCTTTGCGGAGCCATTTTTTTGAGGGAGCAGCGCGAGGCGGCACTGGCTCGATGAAACCGGCCCAATGAAAAAGGCGGCACCAGAGTGCCGCCTTCCTATACCATGTCCTGACGGGTCAGGCCTGTAGCGAGCGCACGATAACATCGCCCTCGGCGCGGCTCTTCATCGCAGCGACAGCTGCGATCGACCCTGCGGCGGTGGTGAAATACGGGATGTGGTCATAGAGCGCGACCGAACGGATTTCACGGGAATCCGAAATCGACTGGTTGCCCTCGGTCGTGTTGAACACGAGTGCAATCTCGCCATTTTTCATGCGGTCCACGATGTTCGGACGGCCTTCATAGACCTTGTTGACCAGCTCCGCTTCAACGCCTTTCTCGGCCAGCCATTTGGCGGTGCCGCGGGTGGCGATAACGGTGAAGCCCATCGAGATGAGATCCTTGGCGGCATCGGCCAGATCTTCCGACTTATCGGCATCCTTGATCGAGATGAATACGCGGCCTTCGACTGGCAGCTGCGTGCCGGCACCCATTTGCGCTTTCAGGAAGGCGCGCGGGAAGTTGCGGTCCCAGCCCATGACCTCGCCGGTCGAGCGCATCTCCGGACCAAGCAGCGTGTCCACACCCGGGAAACGGGCGAAGGGCAGGACCGCTTCTTTCACCGAATACCAAGGGGTAATCGGGTCGGCCAAGGTCATCTCGTCTGCATAGGGCAGGTCGTCTTCGGGGCCGGCATCCGCCGGATAGGGCGCACGCTCGGGGAAGGCCGACATCGGCTCGCCCGCCATCAGGCGCGCCGCGATCGACGCAATCGCCGAGTCAGTTGCCTTGGCCACGAAGGGCACCGTGCGCGAGGCGCGCGGATTGACTTCGAGCACATAGATCACGCCGTCCTTGATCGCGAACTGGACGTTCATCAGACCTTTGACGTTCAGACCAAGCGCAAGCTTGACGGTTTGCTCCTTCAGCTCGGCGATCATCTCTTTCGAGAGCGAATAGGGGGGCAGCGAGCAGGCCGAGTCGCCCGAGTGGACGCCCGCTTCCTCGATATGCTGCATGATCCCCGCAACATGGACGGTCTCGCCATCCGACAGCGCGTCGACATCGATCTCGATAGCGCCGGTCAGATAGCTGTCGAGCAGCACGGGGCTATCACCCGACACCACCACGGCATTGTTGATATAGCGCTTGAGGCTTTCCAGATCGCGCACGATTTCCATCGCGCGGCCACCCAGAACATAGGACGGGCGGATCACCAGCGGATAGCCCACACGGCCTGCGATCTCGTAGGCTTCGGCTTCCGAATGCGCGATGCCGTTGACCGGTTGCTTCAGGCCGAGAGTGTTCAGCAGCTCTTGGAACCGCTCGCGGTCTTCGGCCAGATCGATGGCATCCGGCGTGGTGCCGAGGATCGGAATACCTTCCGCTTCGAGCGCATTGGCCAGTTTCAGCGGCGTCTGGCCACCGAACTGCACGATCACGCCGTGCAGAGTGCCCTTGTCCTGTTCGACGCGCAGGATCTCGAGCACATGTTCGAGCGTCAGCGGCTCGAAATAGAGACGGTCCGAAGTGTCATAGTCGGTCGAGACGGTCTCGGGGTTGCAGTTGACCATGATGGTCTCGTAGCCCGCATCCGACAACGCGAAACACGCATGGCAGCAGCAATAATCGAACTCGATGCCCTGACCGATCCGGTTCGGGCCGCCGCCCAGAATAACCACTTTCTTGCGGTCGGACGGGCGTGCCTCGCATTCCACATCGCCCATCGCGGGCGCTTCATAGGTGGAATACATATAGGGGGTCTGGGCCTCGAACTCGGCCGCGCAGGTATCGATGCGCTTGAAGGCCGCAACGACGCCCAGATTGCGGCGGGCGCGGCGGACCTGACCTTCGGTGCGGCCGGTCAGGCGGGCAAGACGGGCATCGGTGAAGCCCATCATCTTGATCTTGCGCAGACCTTTTTCGTCCATGGGCAGGCCGTGCTTGCGGATCTCAGCCTCGGCGTCGATGATCTCGCGGATACGGTCGAGGAACCACGGATCGAAAGCGGTGGCCGCGATGATCTCGTCATTGGTCAGGCCGTGGCGCATGGCCTGCGCGATCAACAGCAGACGGTCAGGGGTCTGTTTGGAGATTTCCTTGACCACAGCGGCTTTATCAGGGGCGCCGGGGATCTCGATTTCGTCGAAGCCCGACAGACCGGTCTCCAGCGAGGCTAGTGCCTTTTGCAGCGATTCCTGGAAGGTCCGGCCAATCGCCATTGCTTCGCCTACCGATTTCATTGCGGTGGTCAGCGACGGCTCGGAGCCCGGGAATTTCTCGAAGGCGAAACGCGGGATCTTGGTGACGACATAATCGATGGTCGGCTCGAAGGAAGCCGGCGTGACCTTGGTGATGTCGTTATCCAGCTCGTCGAGCGTATAGCCCACTGCCAGTTTGGCCGCGACCTTGGCGATCGGGAAGCCGGTGGCCTTGGAGGCCAGCGCCGAGGAACGCGACACGCGCGGGTTCATCTCGATCACAACCATACGGCCATCGGCGGGATTGACCGCCCATTGCACGTTCGAGCCGCCGGTTTCCACACCGATCTCGCGCAGGACGTTGATCGAGTGGGTCCGCATCAGCTGGTATTCTTTATCGGTCAGCGTCAGGGCAGGGGCGATGGTGATACTGTCGCCGGTATGCACGCCCATCGGGTCGATATTCTCGATGGCGCAGACGATGATCGCGTTATCCGCCTTGTCGCGGACCACTTCCATCTCGAATTCTTTCCAGCCCAGAAGGCTTTCATCCACGAGGATCTGCGCCACAGGCGAGGCATCCAGACCCGAGCGGCAGATGCGTTCGTAATCATCGCGGTTATAGGCCACGCCGCCGCCGGTGCCGCCCATGGTGAAAGCAGGACGGATAATTGCCGGAAGGCCGATGTTTTCCAGCTCGCCCAAGGCGATCTGCACACCCGCATTGATGTCGAACTTGCCGTTCTCTTTTTTGGGGGCGGTGACGATGGTCGCGCGCGGGTTCTCGATGCCGAGGCGGTCCATCGCCTCGCGGAACAGCTTGCGGTCCTCGGCCATCTCGATGGCCTCGCGGTTGGCGCCGATCAGCTCGACATTGAACTTTTCGAGCACACCCATATCGGCAAGGGCCAGTGCGGTATTCAGGCCGGTCTGGCCACCCATGGTCGGCAGGATCGCATCGGGGCGTTCCTTCTCGACGATCTTGGCGACAACCTCGGGGGTGATCGGCTCGATATAGGTGGCATCGGCCATGTGAGGGTCGGTCATGATCGTGGCAGGGTTCGAGTTCACCAGGATGACCCGGTAGCCCTCTTCGCGCAGAGCCTTACAGGCTTGGGCGCCCGAATAGTCAAACTCGCAAGCTTGCCCGATGATGATGGGCCCTGCACCGATAATGAGGATGGACTTGATGTCAGTTCTCTTCGGCATGGTGCGGTTCCTTCGATTCGGCGCATAACAAAGGGCGCGGGCCTTGGCGGCCTCACGCAAATTGGTGCGGGTTATAGTCAGACTACGCCTCGGCGCAAGTCCTGATCTGGCGCGCGGCGGAGGTTAGACGCAAAAGCCCTGCCTAAATATTAGGCAGGGCATAAACTTTGTCCGAAGGGTCAAAATCCGCAATCTCTACGGGGGTCTCATTCGGCGGCGTGACGAACCTCCTCCCGGAGTTCGGCGTCTTGCGCCTGACCGTTCTGCATCGCAGCAGCAGTGAACGGGGCTACCGCGCGGGTCGGCTCGATGGGGGCGTCATACATATAATCACGGGTCAGCGGCGCATCCTCGACCTTATGGGTCAACTGGTACTGAAACACGACCTGACCGCCGTAGCGGAAGGTCATTTCCGATGCGATCAGATAGTAACGCCACATCCGCGTGAAGGTCTCGTCATAAATGCCTGCGGCGCGGGCCTCGTTGGCCTCGAACCGTTTGCGCCAGTGCAGGAGGGTTTCGGCATAGTGGTTGCGCCAAACCTCCAGATCGGAGACCACGAGGTTCTCGTGTTCGATGGCGGCCGAGGATTCCGACATGGCGGGGCAATAACCACCCGGGAAGATATATTTCGTGATCCAGTTCGAAGTGGTGCCAGGAGGGGTGACCCGACCGATGAAGTGGATGAGCGAGATGCCTTCGGGGTTCAGCATCTGGCGCACATGGCGGAAATATTCGCGATAATGCGGCACGCCCACATGCTCGAACATTCCGACAGACACGATGCGGTCGAATTTTTCCTCGACCTTGCGGTAATCGGTCAGGCGGATATCGACCAGATGCTCGAGCCCCGCCTCCTTCACACGCCGCCGGGCCAGACCGAACTGCTCGCGCGACAAAGTGACGCCCACCACTTTCGCGCCGTAATCGCGCGCGAGCGTCAGCGCCATGCCCCCCCAGCCACATCCGATATCGAGCACGGTCATGCCCGGTTCGATGCGCAGCTTGCGGGCGATATGGTGTTTCTTGGCCGATTGCGCCTCTTCCAGTGTCATGTCGGGGCGGGTGAAATAGGCGCAGCTATATTGCCGGTCCTCATCGAGGAAAAGGTCATAGAGCTTGCCGGACAGATCGTAGTGATGGGCGACATTCTGTTGCGCGCGATTGACCGGATTGAACTGGCTGAGCGAGCGCCCGAGGAATTGCAGGATATTGAGCGGCTTCTCGAACCAGGGCAGCCCTTCTCGGTTGAGATTGAGGATCAGTGTCTTCAGGAAATTCGGAAGATCGTCATCCTCGATGGTGAAATCGCCGTTCATATAGCCTTCGCCCACACCCATATCGGGGTTCATGACGATATGGCGCGACAGATCAGGGCTTTTGATCTGTATCCTGACCGGTTTGCCGGTGCCATCCCCGTAGAGGCGGGTGGTGCCATCGTGGTAAGTGATTTCCAGAACGCCACGATGCATCATGTGGCGGACGATCTGATCCATCATGCGGTCCCAAAGCGTCATGATCGTACCCCTCTAACTGTCTCAAACAAGTTAATGGCCGGAATGAGTGGGCGGCCGTCGGCGGGGCATGAATTTTCCCCGCAGTTTCCTTAACAACTGAAATTTATTGTTAGCGCCCTATGGAAATGAATCGAGGGGATGGGTTGTGTGCTGGTGCAGAATCCAGTGGGCCTATCGGCACAAACCGCCAAAAAATCGGCTTTTGACGTAATTTTAAGCGCGGCTCGGGCCGCTCTGGCTCAAAGGATGCGCGGAGCCGGATGCCTAAAGCCAGCCCTTTGCGGGCTCCGGAGCGTTCCGGCCTTGACTTTCCGGCCCCCAGAATGTGTATCGGCGCAAAGCTGAAAGCCCATGTTTCATGGGCCGATTTCGCGAGCCTAAACACTGAGGGAAGCCACATGCACGCCTATCGTTCCCATAATTGCGCCGGTCTGAGCGCAGCCAATGCCGGTGAAACCGTCCGTCTGTCGGGCTGGGTGCATCGGGTCCGCGATCATGGTGGCGTGCTGTTCATCGACCTGCGCGACCATTACGGCATGACGCAGGTCCTATGCGATGGCGACAGCCCTGCCTTCAAGGCGCTGGAAAAAGTGCGCTCGGAATGGGTGATCCGTATCGACGGCACCGTGAAGCTGCGCGATGCCTCGCTCGTCAATCCCAAAATCCCGACTGGCGAAATCGAGGTCTATGTCCGCGATATCGAAGTGCTGGGCGAGGCTGCCGAGCTGCCGCTTCCGGTCTTCGGCGAGCAGGAATATCCCGAGGAAACGCGCCTGACCTACCGCTTCCTCGACCTGCGCCGCGAGAAGCTGCATAACAACATGATGTTGCGCTCCAACGTTGTGCGCAGCCTGCGGAACCGTATGTGGGACGCAAACTTCAACGAATTCCAGACGCCGATTATCACCGCCTCGAGCCCCGAAGGCGCGCGCGACTTCCTCGTGCCCTCGCGTCTGCACCCGGGTAAGTTCTATGCGCTGCCGCAGGCGCCGCAGCAGTTCAAACAGCTGATCATGGTCGCGGGCTTTGACCGTTACTTCCAGATCGCGCCCTGCTTCCGTGACGAGGATCCGCGCGCCGACCGCTCGCCCACCGATTTCTACCAGCTCGATGTCGAGATGTCCTTTGTAAGCCAGGAAGACGTGTTTGCCGCCGTGCAGCCGGTCATTCAGGGCGTGTTCGAGGAGTTCGGTAAGGGCAAGGCCGTTGACGGCAACTGGCCGCTGATCGCCTATAAGGACGCTCTGCTGAAATACGGCTCCGACAAGCCCGACCTGCGCAACCCGATCGAGATGCAGGTCGTGTCCGAGCATTTCGCAGGCTCGGGCTTCGCGATCTTCGCGAAACTCCTCGAGCAGGACGGCACCGAGATCCGCGCCATCCCCGCGCCGACCGGCGGCTCGCGCAAGTTCTGCGACCGTATGAACAAATTCGCGCAGGAGCAGGGCCTGCCGGGCATGGGCTATATCTTCTGGCGCAAGGCCGAGGATGGCTCGGTCGAGGCCGCCGGTCCGCTGGCGAAGAATATCGGCCCCGAGCGCACCGAAGCGATCCGCACCCAGCTGGGCCTGGGCGAGGGCGATGCGGCCTTCTTCCTGGGTGGTAAGCCCGAGAGCTTCGAGGGCGTAGCGGGCCGTGCCCGCAACGTCATCGGCGAAGAACTGGGCCTGACCCAGAAGGATTGCTTCAAATTCGCCTGGATCGTCGATTTCCCGATGTACGAGAAAGACGACGAGGGCAAGATCGACTTCAGCCACAACCCCTTCTCGATGCCGCAGGGCGGGCTGGAGGCGCTTGATGGCGATCCGCTCGAGGTGCTGGGCTACCAGTATGACCTTGCCTGCAACGGCTACGAGCTGATCTCGGGTGCGATCCGGAACCACGATCTGGCGACCATGTATAAGGCCTTCGAGATTGCGGGCTATGGTCATGACGAAGTTGAGAAGCGCTTTGGCGGTATGGTCAAGGCATTCAAATACGGCGCTCCGCCCCACGGTGGTTGTGCAGCCGGTATCGACCGGATCGTGATGCTTCTGGCCGAAGAGCAGAATATCCGCGAGGTCATCATGTTCCCGATGAACCAGCGCGCCGAAGATCTGATGATGAGCGCACCGTCGGAGCCGATGAACGAGCAGCTACGCGAGCTGAACCTGCGCGTGATCCCGCAGGACTGAGCCTTGCGTCAGATACGGAAAGGGCCCCGTTTCGGGGCCCTTTTTCGTTATCGCTTCATAGCTTACACATGCGCGGCTTTGGGTTCGCGGGCGATCACCCAGACGGCGTGGACGATACCCGGAATATAGCCGAAGATCGTCAGCAGGATGTTGATCCAGAAATGTTTGCCAAGGCCTACCTGCAGGAACACGCCCAGCGGCGGCAGGATGATGGCGAAGATGATGCGGATGAGGTCCATGTCGTTTCCTCCGTTGATTTGGACAAGAAACAACGGCGCGCGGGAAAAGGTTCCCTCAATCCAGCCGAAAGACCTTCTGGCGGCTGGTCTGCCCACGCACAAGCGTCAACCGCGATTTGGCCACGCCTAGCGATTTGGCCAGCAGTTTGGTGACGGCGGCATTGGCCTTGCCATCCTCGGGCACGGTGGTGACATAGGCGCGCAACCCGTCCTCGGCCAGCACGATGGCATTGCGCGAGGCTTTGGGCGTCACGCGCAGGTCTACCTCGGCTCCGCTGGCAAAGAGGTCCGCGATGGTGTCCATCACACCTGTTCCAGCTCGATCAGGCAACCGTTGAAGTCCTTGGGGTGCAGGAACAGGACGGGTTTGCCATGGGCGCCGATCTTCGGCTCGCCCGTGCCCAGCACCCGCGCGCCCTCGGCCTTGAGCCGGTCACGCGCGGCAAGGATGTCCTCGACCTCGAAACACATATGGTGGATGCCGCCCGAGGGGTTCTTCTCCAGAAAGCCGGTGATCGGGCTGTTCTCCCCCAGCGGATAAAGCAGTTCGATCTTGGTATTGGGCAGTTCGATGAAGACGACCGTCACTCCGTGATCGGGCTCGTCCTGCGGGGCGCCCACGGTGGCGCCGAGCGTGCCGCGATACTGGGCACTGGCCGCCTCCAGATCGGGTACCGCAATGGCTACATGGTTAAGTCGACCGATCATCCTGCGTCCTCCTCTGCGCCCCGTCTGATGGGCAAAACGCCTGAAAGAGACGTTGCACCCCTTTGGCCGCGGGGTCAATTGCTCGATCGCGTTGGGAAATTAACCGACTGTTCACTCTATCTCGGCTTAACTCTCTATAGACGCCGATTCACCTGACTGTGGAGACCGAGATGAGTGATGACCTTGCCGGCCTTATCGGCCAGCGCCCCGCAAATGCGTCCCGCCCGCTTCTGGGGCTGACCATTCTGGTTGTCGAGGACAGCCGCTACGCATCCGAGGCGATGCGGCTTCTATGTTTGCGTTCAGGGGCGCGGATCCGCCGTGCGGATTGCCTGCGCTCGGCACATCGCCATCTGCGGACCTACCGCCCTTCGGTGGTGATCGTCGATCTGGGTCTGCCCGATGGCTGTGGCGATGATCTGATCCGCGAAATCAAGAACTCCGACCAATCGTTGCCGGTGGTGCTGGGAACTTCGGGCGATACGGGGATGGAGGCGCTGGCCCTTGCGGCTGGGGCCGACGGGTTCCTGCCCAAGCCTGTGGAAAGTCTCGCGCTTTTCCAGCAGGCCGTGCTGTCTGTCCTGCCGCCGAGCGAACGGCCGAAGACTCCGATGGCGCTGAACGACGCCATGATCAGTCCCGATCCGATTGCGCTGCGCGATGATCTCAACCTTATGGCCGAAGTGCTGTCAGGCGCGCAGGATGCGGCCTCTCTTGGCTATGTCTGCCAGTTCCTGAGCGGTGTGGCCCGGTCCGCGCGAGATGATGCGCTCGAGGACGCCGCGAGTGCCTTGGGGCGCGAGGGCGGGCCATCCAGCGCCGATATCTCGCGCCTGTCGGGTATGGTGCAGGAACGTCTGGCGGCGGGCAGCGCCTTCTGATCTTAGCCGGCAAGCTGCGGGTCGGACGAGACCCGCACAAGGCGCGTCAGATCGGATAGCCTCTCGATCTGGTTGCCTTCCGCGTCGAAATTCTTGGGGTCGAGCCATGCCGAATAGGCCTCGCGCAGGGCGGGCCAGTCCTTGTCGGTGGCGGCAAACCATGCGGTATCGCGGTTGCGCCCCTTGTAATGGGTGGCCTGCCGGAAGGTGCCCTCGTAGCTGAGGCCCAGCCGTTGCGCCGCACGGCGCGAGGGGAGGTTGCAAGCGTCGCATTTCCACTCGAAACGGCGATAGCCCGCATTGAAAGCCCATTCGATCATGCGGATGAAGCCCTCGCTGGCGGCGCGGCTGCGCTGGAGCTGTGCGCCCAGCGTGATAAAGCCCAGTTCGATGGTGCCGATGGCGGGCGATATCCGCAAAAAGCTCTGCAATCCCGCGGCATGGCCGGTAACAGGGTCGATCACCGCATAGAATAGCGGGTCCTTTGATGCGATCTGCTCATTGATCCAGCGGATAAAAGCGGTCTCGGCATGGAATGGGCCGACCGGCATGTAATCCCACAGCTCGTCATGGTTTTCGGCCAATGCCGCATAGAGATCATGGGTATGGGTCGAGGACAGGCGCTCCAGACGCATATACGTTCCCTCGATCCGCTCCGGTCCCGGAGCAGGAGGGGCAACCCAATCGCCAAGTGGCGCACCAAAGGATTTCTGCATGGTCTCTCCCGCATTTTGCGGAACGCTAGCGGGAGTTTGCCGAGCTGGCAATGCGCATCTTGTGCAGGAGTTAGCGCAGGCCCAGTTCGGCCAGCGCGCTCATCAGCTCGCGCGGCAGAGGATCCTCGCGGGTGCGGCCAGCGGGCAGGTCTTTGGGCGCATCCTCCGGTTTGAGATAGCGCCAGCCCTGGAAGGGACGGCGGGTCAACGCCTCCGTGCGGATGATTTCGCGGTCGAGCACGATGGCGCAGCGGGTGATGCCGTCGGCCCCCACGCGCTCCTCCAGCCCGATCACCTTCTGGCGTGCCAGAACCGCGCCCTTGAACACCCAATAGAGCGAACCGCCCTCCAGCACCTCTTCGGCACGTTTGGGCCACATGCGGGTGACGTGTTCGGCGGGGCCTGTGCCAAAGCGCGCCTCCTGCCAATTCGCAAGATCCTCGACCTTCTCGGCGCCGACGCAGAGTTTGATGAGATGTTGGGGCATGGGCAAGCGTTCCGACTGTATCTGGTAGGTCTGATATAGGATAGGCGGCTGTGTGT
This sequence comes from Thioclava sp. GXIMD2076, assembly GCF_037949795.1. NCBI lineage: Bacteria > Pseudomonadati > Pseudomonadota > Alphaproteobacteria > Rhodobacterales > Paracoccaceae > Thioclava > Thioclava sp. GXIMD2076. The sequence continues at coordinate 292,058 of NZ_CP149932.1, read as the reverse complement.
GCAACCGCTCAGGCCCCGCGTGCGAGCGTCAGGGTGACCCGCAGCCCCAGCGGCCCCTGAGCAAAAGCCAGGTGGCCATTATGGCTTTCGGCCACCGTTGCGGCAATGGTCAGGCCCAGCCCGTGGCCCGAAACCTGCGCGTCCTGCCCGCCACGCTCGAACGGGGCGGTGAGGGCGGCCATCAGTTCGGGGCGCGCCGTGCCGCCCTCATCCTCGACGACGATGCGCGCCTCGCGGGAATCCGCTTCAAGGCGCAGATGTGCGCGATGGCCGTATTTCAGGGCATTCTCGACAAGGTTAGAGATCGCGCGTTGCAGCGCCATTGGCCGTGCGGTGACCAGAACCGGCCTGTCGCCCAGATGGAAATGCCCGATCCGTCGGGAGAACAGGGTCTGCCCGCCGGTGCTTTCGAGCTCGGCCATCGGGGCTAGATCGACGGGCTGGCCGGAATCGCGATAATTATCGGCCAGCGCCTCGACCAATGCGCTCAGGCTCAGTTGGCGCGGTGCTTCGATATCCAGCTCCGAGCGGGTATAGGCCAATACCCCGTCGATCATTTCGCTCATCCGCTCGATATCGGCGCTCAGCCTGTCGCGCAGCTGGGCATCCTCGATAAGGGCCGCGCGCAGCCGCAACCGCGTGGCGGGTGCGCCCAAATCGTGGCTGACCCCCGACAGCACCATCAACCGTTTGGCGAGCCGCTGTTTTTCCGTCACCAGATGCTGGTTGACGGCGGTGACGATCGCCGCCAGCTCGGCCGGCCCCTCGTTTTCGTAACTATCGGGACCGCCCTGTATCCGGCGCAGTCCCAGCTGTGTGCCGAAATCGCCAAACCGCTGCGCCACGCGCCCCGAGGTAATGAGGAGCGCCAGCAGCGCGAAGCCTCCGAGCCCGAGCGCCAGCAGCCGGTTGTCACGCGGAGTGGCCGCGCAGCTCCAGATTTCATGGCCTTCAAGGCGGTACCATTGCCCGTCCGAGGCCCGCATGATCACGAGGGGGGCGCCGCAATAGGTGGCCAGCAGCTTCGTGACCTGCCCGAACATCTGTGCCGCCGTGACTTCCGGCCCGCTTTTCAGCCGCGCGACCGGATAGGCCAGATCGGGTGACAGCACCTCGATCACGGTCTGGGGCGCGTTGGTGCCGGTGGGATGGAGGCCGGGGACGGGGATATGGGTGATACGGGCGGGGCGGGGTACACCGGCCAGCGAGAGGAACTGCCCCGCCTCGGCAAGCAGCGCCTGATCGGGGGGCAGGGAGGTGGCATCGAGGCCAAAAGGCCTGTCGGTGCCGCTTTCAATGGCGGCAAAAAGGAGCTGGCCTGTCAGATCCGCCTGCGCCAGATGGGCTCGCCATGCGCTCTGGCTCTGTGCCCAGAGCGCCGCTGCCAGCGCACCGGCCAGAAAGCCCGCCACGATCCAAAACGCCGACATCGCCTTCAGACTGGGATGGCGGAACACGTTCATTCCGCCTCACGGGTGACATCGCAGGCCAGCACATAGCCGATACCGCGCTCTGTGCGCAAAAGCGTGGGTGCCTTGGGGTTGCGCTCGATCTTCGAGCGGAGCCGCCCGACCAGCACATCGATGGCCCGCCCTGCGCCATCGGCATCGGACTGGTCGCTGAGCGCCGCGGCGATCTCCTCGCGCGACAGCGGAATGCGCGGATTGGCCAGTAGTGTTTTCAAAAGCGCGGTCTCGCGGGTCGAGAGGATCACCTGATAGCCGTCGGGGGCGTGGACCTCGTCGCGCTGCCCGTCATAACGCCAGCCGTCAAAATGCCAGATACCGCTCGAGCGGCGATAGCTGAGCGAAGGAGTGCGCCGGACACGCCTCAGCACTGCCTTCACCCGCGCGATCAGCAGATCTGGGTTGAAGGGCTTGGCGATATAGTCATCGGCCCCCACCTCGTAGCCCGCCATGCGCTGGTGATCCGCCGACAGCGCCGAGACCAGTATGATCGGCAGCTCCAGCTCGCTGCGCAGACGGGCGCAGATCTCCACACCGTTCTCGTCGGCCAGCATCACATCCAGAAGGATCAGATCGACGCGATGCGTCTGCATATGAGCGCGGATCTCGGCCTCGGTGCTGGCCGGATGGGCGGCAAACCCGTTACGCTGCAGGAAGGTCACCATCATCTGCTGCATATCGGCATCATCATCGACGACCAGAAGATGCGGTATCGCCATGGTTGTTCCTCCCTCATGCGGCCTTCTTGGTAACAAGTTGTAACAAAGCGGGCAAGAATCCCGTGCCGCAGCGCAGAAGGGGGGCGCTAACAGCATTGCGCAAACCATTAAGGGTCGCGCTATACTGTGGGCGATATGCGCTTGGGGAGAAGCGCATGTATTTGGGAGGATTACCAATGAAACATATGACTGCATTCGCGGCGCTGTCTGCTGCTGCCCTGACCGCAGGGGCCGCGTGGGCCGAGCCGCAGGCCGAGGTTCTGCACTGGTGGACGTCGGGTGGCGAGGCCAAGGCCGTGGCCGTTCTGCAGAAACAGTTCTCCGACCGTGGCGGCGTCTGGACCGATATGCCGGTGGCCGGCGGTGGTGGCGATGCGGCCATGAGCGCGCTTCGGGCCCGTGTCCTGTCGGGCAATGCGCCGACCGCCGTGCAGCTGAAAGGCCCTGCCATCCAGGAATGGTATGATGAAGGTGTGCTGGCCGATATCTCGGATGTGGCCGATGCGCAGGGCTGGGCCGATGTGCTGCCCGCGCAGATTGCCGAGCATATGAAATGCGACGGCCATTGGTGCGCCGCACCGGTCAATGTGCACCGCGTGAACTGGGTCTGGGCAAACAAGTCGATCCTCGAGGCCAATGGTATCGAGATGCCCACCACCTGGGACGAGTTCAATGCCGCCGCCGACAAGCTGAAAGCCGCAGGGATCACGCCTTTGGCCCATGGCGGTCAGGCCTGGCAGGACGCGACCATCTTCGAGACGGTTGTGCTTGGCATCGGTGGTGCCGATTTCTACCAGAAGGCGCTGGTCGATCTGGATCCCGACGCGCTGACCTCGGACACGATGAAATCGGTCTTCGACGAGATGCGCACCCTGCGCGGTTATGTCGATGACAATTTCTCGGGTCGTGACTGGAACCTTGCCACCGCGATGGTCATGAATGGCGAGGCCGCCTTCCAGATCATGGGGGACTGGGCGAAGGGCGAGTTCCTGGCCGCAGGCAAGGAGCCGGGCGTCGATTTCGTCTGTGCACCGACCCCGGGGGATGCGGGCTTCCTCTATAACGTCGACAGCTTCGCGATGTTCAAGGTGGATGGCGAGGACAAGAAAGAAGGTCAGGATCTGCTGGCAGAGCTGATCGTCGGCCCCTCCTTCCAGGAAACCTTCAACCTCAACAAGGGCTCCATTCCGGTCCGCACCGATGTCAGCCTGGACAAGTTCGATGATTGTGCCAAGAAATCGGCCGCCGATATGAAGGCCGATGGCGAGGCGGGCTCGCTTCTGCCCTCGATGGCGCATGGTATGGCGCTGCATGGCGCGCAATCGGGCGCGATCCTCGATGTCGTCACCGCGCATTTCAACTCGGATATGTCCTCGGATGATGCCGTGAAGATGCTGGCCGACGCCGTCGCCAACTCGATGTAATCTGACGATTACGATGGCCGCTCTGCCCTGCGGGGCGGCCCCAAACTCTCAGGACCACTCTTATGACCGACTGGCTTTCCCGCCATGTCCCAAAGATCGTGCTTGCGCCGACCTTCTTCGCGGTGCTGCTGTTCGTTTATGGTTTCATCGCTTGGACCGCTTGGGTGTCGCTTACCCGCTCGAAGCTGATGCCGCGCTATGAAATCGACGGGCTGATCCAGTATGACAGGCTGTTCTCGAACCCGCGCTGGGATACGGCGTTCAACAATCTCTTCATCTTCGGCGCGCTGTTCATCATCATCTCGATGGTGCTGGGGCTGATGCTGGCGATCTTCCTCGACCAGAAGATCCGCATCGAAGGCGCTTTGCGCACGATCTACCTGTATCCGATGGCGCTCTCGATGATCGTCACCGGCACGGCCTGGAAATGGATCCTGAACCCCGGTCTGGGTATTCAGGCGATGGTGCAGGGCTGGGGCTTCCCGAATTTCAAATTCGACTGGCTGATCGATCCCAAGATGGCGCTCTATACCATCGTGTTGGCGGCGATCTGGCAGGCCTCGGGCTTCGTGATGGCGCTGTTCCTTGCGGGGCTGCGTTCGGTCGATGGCGAGATCATCAAGGCCGCTCAGGTGGATGGCATTCCCACATGGCGTGTCTATACCGCGATCATCATTCCCTCAATGGCACCGATCTTCCTCTCGGCCTTCATCGTGCTGGCGCATCTGGCCATCAAGAGTTTCGATCTGGTCATCGCGCTGACCGGCGGCGGCCCGGGCTATGCGACCGATCTGCCCGCGACCTACATGTATGCGATGGCCTTCTCGCGCGGCGATCTGGGGCAGGCGGCCTCGAGCGCCATGGTCATGATGGGCGTCGTCTTTGCCATCGTGGTTCCCTATCTCTATTCGGAATTGAGGGCGAAACATGACTGATATGCCACTCACCCGCTCCTCGGGCTCGCTGATCGGGCGTCGTGTTCTGCGTTGGGCGCTGTATGCGATGCTCTGTGTCTTTGCGCTCTACTACCTGCTGCCGCTCTTCGTGATGGTGACCACCTCGCTGAAAAGCCTCGAGGAAATCCGCACCGGATCCTTGGTGGCCCTGCCGCGCGAGATCACCTTCGACGCATGGTCCAAGGCCTGGTCGGGCGCCTGCACCGGTATCCAGTGCGAGGGGCTGAAACCCTTCTTCTGGAACTCCATCCTGATCTCGGTGCCCGGCGTGCTGATCTCGACGCTGATCGGCGCGATGAACGGCTATGTCTTTGCCCAATGGCGCTTCAAGGGCGCGAACCTGTTCTTCGCCTTCCTGCTGTTCGGCTGCTTCATCCCGTTTCAGGTCGTGCTGCTGCCGATGGCGCGGATGCTGGGCATTTTCGGCATGGCCGGCACCATTCCGGGGCTGATCTTCGTGCATACGATCTACGGTCTGGGCTTCACCACGCTGTTCTTCCGCAATTACTATGTCACCATTCCGCACGAGCTGGTGCGCGCGGCCAAGATCGACGGGGCAGGGTTCTTCCGCATCTTCTGGTCGATCTTCCTGCCGCTCTCGCTGCCGATCTGCGTGGTGACGATCATCTGGCAGTTCACCCAGATCTGGAACGACTTCCTCTTCGGGGTCTCCTTCAGCTCGGCGGGCAGCCAGCCGGTGACCGTGGCGCTGAACAATATCGTCAACTCTACCACCGGTGTGAAAGAATATAATGTGGATATGGCGGCTGCGATCATCGCGGGCCTGCCGACGCTCCTCGTCTATATCGTCGCTGGCAAATATTTCATCCGCGGGCTGACCGCCGGTTCCGTGAAAGGCTGATCTCATGGCTCCTATCCTTGACATCAAACATCTGCGCAAAAGCTATGGCGCGACCGAAATCCTAAAGGATATCAACGTCTCCATCGAAAAGGGCGACTTCCTCGTGCTGGTCGGACCGTCAGGTTGCGGCAAGTCCACGCTGCTGAACTGCATCGCCGGTCTCGAGGACATCTCGGGAGGCACGGTCGAGATCGACGGGCGCGACATGACCCATGTCAGCCCGAAAGACCGCGACATCGCGATGGTGTTCCAGAGCTATGCGCTCTATCCGACCATGTCGGTGGCCAAGAACATTACCTTCGGTATGAAGGTGCGCGGTATCCCGCAAGACGAGCAGGATCGCAAGCTGGCCGAGGTGGCGAAACAGCTGCAGATCGAACAGCTGCTCAAACGCCGTCCGGGGCAATTGTCGGGCGGTCAGCGCCAGCGGGTTGCAATGGGACGTGCGCTGGTGCGCGATCCGGCACTGTTCCTCTTCGACGAGCCGCTATCGAACCTCGATGCGAAACTCCGCGTCGAGATGCGCTCGGAAATCAAGAAACTGCATCAACGGCTTGGCGCGTCGATGGTCTATGTGACCCATGACCAGATCGAGGCGATGACGCTGGCCACCAAGATCGTGGTCATGAAGGGCGGCGTGATCCAGCAGATCGGGACGCCGGCCGAGATCTATAACCATCCCGCCAACACCTTTGTGGCCGATTTCATGGGCAGCCCGCCGATGAACCTGATCCCTGCAAAGACGTGGTCCAACGGTAACGGGGCGCAAGTCGAGATTGCCCGCGACGGGATGGAGCCGATTATCCTGAACGTGCCGCGTGCCGATCTGCCCACCGATGTGCTCATGGGGGTCCGTCCAGAGGATCTGGCCGAGGCAGGCTACCGCGCGGGAAGTGCGGTCCAGCGCGCTCAGATTCTTGTGGATATGGTCGAGCCTGCGGGTGCCGATACCTATGTCACGACCCATATGGGTGGGCGTCAGATCACCGCGCGGTTGCATGCGGAGACGCAGGCGAATTCCGGCGCGTTACTGGATCTGGAATTCGATCTCGACAAGGTGACCTTCTTCGAGCCGTCGAGCGGCGCGCGTCTGTAACCCTGTTCCGGCTGGCGGGATCCGCTGGCCGGACGGCCCTAGCCCACGGGCAGGGCCATCGGGTCAATGACCCGCCATAGGGTCTGGTCTGTCGCATGGCGCCTTTGCAGCATGCGAACCGTGCCCGAAGGGCCGTCTGGGATACAGTTCAACTGCTCGATCGCGCAGATGCGGTCGACCATCAGGCCGATGGTCTCCTCCCCGAATTTGATCAGCACGATCGCGGTCGCAGTCTCGCAATGATCGCCATACTGCCCGAGCAGTGTTGCCAGGCAATAGGTCGGGATCAGCCGCCCGCTGCGCGAATGGAGATTGCCACGATAGGCGCTGTAACTGCCCGCATTCATGGGCGCTTCCGGCATCGCGACAATTTCCTCGATTACTTCGATGTTGAAGGCGAACTGACCGCCCGATTGCACGAGGAGCGCGGTTGCCAGATCATGGCCCAGCGTGCTCGTGCCGGTTGGTTTGCTCGCGGCGATATCGGCGCTGCGCTGTTCGAGCTTCGACAGCATCGCCAGCGTCTCGTCGGCGATCAGCGCCTTGCCATCCAGCACATAGACCTCCCGCCCGCCCGATGTCAGATGCACGCCTGCGAACAGATCGGAACGGTAGCTGAGCACCGAGGGCATCGGGGTGATCTGGCCTCCGGACAGGGGGCTGATATCAAGCACACGATCCGCCCGGAGGGCGAGAGACTGTCCTGCGCCGAAGGGCAGAAGCACCGAGGATACCGTTGTCACGGGCTGGTCACGTCCGCTCATCCCCAGAAGAGCGTTGAGATTGACTAGCGCGCGTTCGGTGCCGTGATGGGTGACGCTGCCTTCGCAAAAACCCGATCTCATCACGCGGGTGTCGATCTCCGTATCGGGCAGGGTCGCGCCGATATCGCAGAGCGGCAGACAGTAATGGACGCCGTCCATCTCGAAGGTGAGATAGTTGTTCTGGGACGACTGGACCTGCCTCTGGCTGCGTTCGGCGCGCGATTGCGGCACGCCGTGGCGCGGCAGGACCGTCGGGTCGAGTATTCCGATGGGCTGGCTGTCGATCAGACGGAATTCCGGTAGCAGCTGATCGGCTAGCGCTCCCTGATCACGCGAGATCTGCTGCATAATACCGTCCTGCGCAGGCACGATTCTGAGCGCGGTTTTCGCCAGCATGCCATAGACATGCTCTCCCCGACCCAGAATGACGATCACATTGCCATCGGTTGCCGTATCCACCGGTGTAAGCCCGAGAACGGGTGCGATATCCACGACCGGAATGATCTGCCCTCGCAGTGCGACACAGCCGATCACCGCAGGCTGCGAGGACTGGAATGCTTGGAGTTCCCTGGGCGCGGACATCACCTCGCGCAGATCACGCACATGGATGCCGATCACTATCCGCCCCAGATCGACCAGCGCCAGTTTGCTGTCCTGCGTCATGGCGCAGGACGGGGCGGGCTCACCGTCAAACTCTGCCGTCAACTCCGTCATGCGCGGTCGCTCACCACATCGCTCAGAGCCGAGATCATGTTGACGACATTTTTCGAGACGTCCTTCTGTTCGGCGACCGAACCAAAGATTTCATCGACCGCGCCGCCGGTTTCCTTCACCCGCTCGACGATGCGCTCGAAGGCGGTGCGGGCGCTGCTCGAGCGCTCTTTGCCCAGCTGCACCTGCGCACCGCTCTCATTGACCAAACGGGTGATCTCGAGGGCTGCCGTGGAGCTGCGCTCGGCCAGCTTGCGCACCTCGTCGGCCACGACAGAGAAGCCTACGCCATATTCACCGGCCCGGGCTGCCTCGATGGCGGCGTTGAAGGCCAGCAGGTTGGTCTGGTTGGCAATATCGCTGATCACCCGCGCCATCTCTGTGACATCCTTGGAGGATTTCGCAATCGTTTCGATGACCTCGATAGCACGGTTGAGCTCTTCGAACCCGCCTGATGCCGCTTTCTCGGTATCGCGTGACACCGAGATGGTGAAGCCGGTTGAGGTGTCGATCTTCTTGATCGATCCCTCGAGCTGGGCGACCATCCGTCGCATCGCATGGGCCTTCTCGCGGATCAGCTGCTCGAGCTGCACCTGCGAGGTTACATCATGGGCGTATTTGATGACACCGATCGGTTCTCCATGAATATCGAGGAGCGGTGCATAGGTGGCCTGTATCCAGAAATCACGGTCGAATTTTGCCATCCGGTGGAAGCGGCCATCCTGCTCCTCCCCCTTGCGCAGAGAGATCCAGAAATCGCGGTATTCCTGCGATTTGACGTGGTCCGGGGTGCAGAACATAGAATGGTGCTGGCCCTGCAGCTCACGCATCGAATAGCCGGTGACCCGCAGGAAATTCTCGTTGGCGGCCATGATGTTGCCTTCGAGATCGAACTGGATCACTGCCTGTGCGCGGTCGATGGCGTTGAACTTGCACTCGAATTCCGCGTTTCGCTTGCGCTGTGCGGTGATGTCGGTCGCGAATTTGATGATTTTGAGCGGACGGCCATCGGCATCGAAGACCGGATTGTAGCTGGCCTGAATATAGACCTCCTCGCCGCGGCGGGTGAGGCGGACAAATTCATTGGCCACATATTCGCCCCGCCCCAGCGTTTCCCAGAAACTGCGATAGGCCTCCGAACCCGCGTGATCCGCCTTGCAAAAGATCCGGTGATGCTTGCCGAGAATTTCATCGGCCTTATAGCCCATCAGTTCTAGGAAATTCTTATTGGCGGCGAGAATTTTGCCGGACAGGTCGAATTCGATTACCGCCTGAGCGCGGTTGATCGCCATGACCGTGCCCTCATGCTCGGCCGCGCTATAGCGCTCTTTGGTGATGTCGCGGCTCAGTTCGATGATGCGGATGATTTTGCCCTCGGCATCATGGATCGGGCTGAAATTCGAATAGAGATAGAAATCGCTGCCCGATTTGGAGTAGCGGCGATAGGTGCCACAAAGGCACTCGCCGGTAGCAAGACGCTGCCAGAAGCGCTCGAATTCCAGCGTTTCCTCGCCGCTACGTTCCCAGATTTTGTAGACAGGTTTGCGGAACAGATCTTCCAGCTCATAGCCCGACGCTTTGAGATAGGGCGCGTTCATTTCCAGCAGCAGACCTTCAGGCGTATATTCAGCCACCAGCTGGCAACTTTTGACCGCATCCATCCGGCCTTGGATCTCGTTGGCGGCATTGCGCTCGGCGGTCACATCGAGTGCGGCTTTCACAACCTTGAGCACCTGTCCGTTGGGGGCGATGACAGGGTTGTAGCTGGCACGGATCCAGATGCGTTTGCCGTCTTTGCCAATGCGCATATATTCGCCCGCATCCGCCTTGCCGGACGAAAGCTTGGCCCAGAAGAGACCGTAATCCGGCGAGGCGGTATACAGCTCGCTACAGAACATTCGGTGGTGCTGGCCCTTGATTTCCTCGAGGCGGTAGCCGGTGAGTTTAAGGAAATTGTCATAGGCGGTGAGCACCTCGCCCTCAGGCGTAAACTCGATCATCGCCAAGGCACGGTCGACGGCGCTCAGTTTGCCATCCACCTCGGCTTGCGCCAACTTGTTCTCGGTGATGTCCATCGCGAATTTGGCGACGCGCACGACACGGCCATTGGGGCCGAAAATCGGGTTGTAATTCGCCCGCAACCAGACGGTCGCGCCATCTTTGGTAATCCGCTCGAACTCGCCATCCACGGCCTCTCCCGCGCGCAGGCGTTTCCATAGCTGCTGATACTCTTTGGAGGAGGAAAATTCGGGCGTGCAGAAGATCTTGTGGCTCTGGCCCTCGATCTCGGCCACCTCGTAGCCCATCTGCGACAGAAAATTTTCGTTGGCGCGGATGATGGTCCCATCGGTCTCGAACTCGATCACCGCCTGCGTGCGCTCGACCGCATCGAGGCGCGAGCGGGTCTCGTCATCCATCGGGATCAGACGCCCGTCCACAATGACGGTCGGTTCCTCGCCCACCTTGTTGGCGATGCCGAAGAAGGTGATGCTCGAGCGTTCGTCGATCAGATGCACATGGAATTCGACCGCCTCGCCGGTGGCGTTCGCCCGTTCCAGACATTCTTTCACATAGTCGGCTTCGCGGAAGAACGAGGGGAAATGGGCGTTGATCGGTGTGTTGTTGCCGCCGCCCACAAGCTGATTCGCCGTTTTGTTGGCGGTTTGGACCTTGCCATCGGGCATGCCGACACGCATCAAAATACTCGCTTTGATCAGAAGCTTACGGGCAGCTTCCAGATCCAGATCCGACATATCGGCGCTCATCGGCACGAATCTCCTCAATCATATACAATTGTCGGGATAAAGCACTTGCCTTAAATTCTCCCTAAAGGAGATCTGCATTTCCATCGCTTTCGTGATGGCTGTAACGGGCCGGAATGTGGGTGATGGCTTGACGCTCGCGGCGCGAGAGGGGACAAACGGGCAACCGCCCGTGCAGCCGGTCCGGATCGGCGGGTGACCTGGATGGCGCAATGCCCCGTGCCATCGCTCAAGGAGAGTTTGATGAAGTTCCGTTTCCCCATTGTCATCATCGACGAGGATTTCCGCTCGGAGAATTCCTCCGGCTTCGGCATTCGTGCTCTGGCGCAAGCGATTGAAACCGAAGGGTTCGAGGTGCTGGGTGCTACAAGCTATGGCGATCTGTCGCAATTTGCCCAGCAACAATCGCGCGCCTCGGCTTTTGTTTTGTCGATCGATGACGAGGAATTCACGCCTGGCCCCGATCTGGACCCTGCGGTGATGAACCTGCGCAACTTCATCGAGGAAGTGCGCTGGAAGAACCCCGATGTGCCGATCTATATCTATGGCGAGACCAAGACCTCGCGCCATCTTCCCAATGATATCCTGCGCGAGCTGCACGGGTTCATCCACGCCTTCGAGGACACGCCCGAATTCGTGGCCCGCCATATCATCCGCGAGGCGAAATCCTATCTGGAGGGTATCCAGCCGCCCTTCTTCAAGGCGCTTCTGGACTATGCCGAGGACGGGTCCTATTCGTGGCATTGCCCGGGGCATTCGGGCGGCGTGGCTTTCCTGAAATCACCGATCGGCCAGATGTATCACCAGTTCTACGGCGAGAACATGCTGCGCGCCGATGTGTGTAATGCGGTCGAGGAGCTGGGCCAGCTTCTGGACCATAACGGCGCGATCGGAGCCTCCGAGCGCAATGCCGCGCGGATTTTCAACTCCGATCACTGCTTCTTCGTGACCAATGGCACCTCGACCTCCAACAAGATCGTCTGGCACCATACGGTCGCGCCCGGCGATGTGGTGGTGGTGGATCGCAACTGCCACAAGTCGATCCTGCATTCGATCATCATGACCGGGGCTATACCGGTCTTTCTGAAGCCCACGCGCAACCATTTCGGCATCATCGGCCCGATCCAGAAATCGGAATTCACGATGGAGTCGATCCGCGCCAAGATTGCCGCGAACCCGCTTCTGAAGGATGCGGATAAAGAGGCCACCACGCCGCGCATCCTGACTATCACCCAGTCGACCTATGACGGGGTCCTGTATAATACCGAAGAGATCAAAGGGATGCTCGACGGTCATATCGAAAACCTCCATTTCGACGAGGCATGGCTGCCGCATGCGGCCTTCCACCCGTTTTATGGCCAGTTCCATGCGATGGGCCGCAAGCGCGGGCGCACCAAGAAATCGGTGACCTATGCGACGCAATCGGTGCACAAGCTCCTCGCGGGGATCTCTCAGGCGAGCCATGTGCTGGTGCAGGATAGCGAGGAGATCAAGCTCGACCGCAGCCTTTTCAACGAGGCCTATCTGATGCACACCTCGACCTCCCCGCAATATTCGATCATCGCGTCCTGCGATGTGGCCGCGGCCATGATGGAACCTCCGGGAGGCACGGCGCTTGTCGAGGAGAGCATTGTCGAAAGCCTCAATTTCCGCCGCGCCATGGCCAAGGTCGACGAGGAATACGCCTCCGACTGGTGGTTCAAGGTCTGGGGGCCGGAAGATTTCGACCACAATTCCGACGGGATGGGTCAGGCGCGCGACTGGGTTCTGAAGAAGACCGATGCCGAGGGTGTGGAAACCGGCGGTGGTGATAGCTGGCATGGCTTTGGCGATATGGCGCCCGGCTTCAACATGCTCGACCCGATCAAGGCGACCATCGTCACTCCCGGTCTCAACCTTGATGGCCGCTTCGACGAATGGGGTATTCCGGCCTCCATCGTGACCAAATATCTGGCCGAACATGGCGTCGTGGTCGAGAAGACCGGCCTCTATTCCTTCTTCATCATGTTCACCATCGGGATCACCAAGGGCCGCTGGAACACGCTCCTGACCGCGCTCCAGCAGTTCAAGGACGATTTCGACAAGAACCAGCCCCTATGGAAGGCGATGCCGGAATTCTGCCAGAAGCAACCGCGCTACGAGCGGATGGGCCTGCGTGATCTGTGCGAGCATGTCCACAAGCTCTATGCCAAATATGACGTGGCCAAGCTCTCGACCGAGATCTATCTCTCGGATCTGACGCCGGCGCTGACGCCCTCGGATGCGTTCTCGCATATCGCGCGGCGCACCACGCAGCGCGTGCCGATCGACGATCTGGAAGGGCGCATCACCACGAGCCTCGTGACGCCCTATCCGCCGGGCATCCCCTTGCTGATCCCGGGCGAGGTCTTCAACAAGCGGATCGTGGATTACCTCAAGTTCAACCGCGAATTCGCCCGTGAATGTCCGGGCTTCGAGACCGATATCCATGGGCTCGTGCAGGAGACCGGCCCCGACGGCCAGATCCAGTATTTCGCCGATTGCGTCGCGGAATAAGAACGGCCTCACGCGTCATCCGGTCCGATCTGCCGGTCTGATCGGGTGACGCGACCCGATTTGGGCGCTATGCTTGCCTTGTTGTGACTATTGCCGCCCAAAAGACAGGAGCCCCTATGAGTTTTCCGCATCAGGCCATTTTCTGGGATATCGACGGGACGCTGGCCGATAGCGAGCCGGTGCACGAGCGCTCCTTCCATCAGGCCATCGACGGGCTCGGCCTCGACCTGCCCGACGATCTGCATGACCGCATTCTGGGCATGAGCGAGGAGCGCTGCCATGCCTATCTGGTTCAGAAATGCGGGCTGGAGCTGGGTCTTGCCGAATGGACCGCGCGTCGGCATGCGCTTTATATGGCGATGCTGGACGATGTTCATGCCTTCCCGAAGGCAATGGAGATCTGGAACGGGCTGGCGGCGCAGGGGGTCAGACAGATGGCCGTCTCCAATTCCGACCGTCGCCTGCTGATGGCCAATCTGGTGCGTCTGGGGCTCGATCTGCCCGGCACATTGCTCGTCAGCCGTAATGATGTCCGTCAGGGCAAACCAGAGCCGGAACCCTATCTGCGTGGCGCGTGGCTTCTGGATGTGGACCCCGCGCAATGTGCCGTGGTCGAGGACAGCCCCACCGGCGTGCAGGCAGGGCAGGCGGCGGGTATGACCGTCTATGCCGCCCCCGATATGGCGCCGGGCTTGCGCGAGACGCTGGGCCTGCCTTGTGCCAGCCGTCTACTGGAACTGCTGCCTGCCTGAGCGGTGGGTGGCATAAAGTCGCAAATCCGCGTGCAAGCGTCGGTTTTGCGTAAAAATCACTTGCTCTGCGACACGGGATCGGGCATCCCACCTGCAACAGCCGCTACGGGAGAATCCGGCCATCGCGCCGGTGCCGAAGGAGCAACCGCCCCGGGAAACTCTCAGGCAAAAGGACCGAACGGCTACAGACTCTGGAGAGAGGCGCGGGAAACTGCGTCCGCCGAAGGAATAACATTCTCAGGCGCCTGAGACCCGTACGGGGTCGGGCAGGGACAGATGGGGCATCGAGCGGTCGCGGGATTATCCTGCGACGAAACACATCGATGCCGGAGATCCGGCTCTATATAGGGAGATCCCGATGACGGAGCTCTTGCGCACGGATCTGTATGATCTGCACGTCTCTCTGGGCGCCAAGATGGTGCCCTTCGCTGGCTGGGAAATGCCGGTGCAATATCCCATGGGCGTCATGAAGGAGCACCTCCACACCCGCGCCGAGGCGGGGCTGTTCGATGTCTCGCATATGGGGCAGGTGATCGTGCCGCTTTCGGCCATCGACGCGCTCGAGGCGCTGATCCCCGTGGATATCGCGGGTCTCAAGGAAGGCCGCCAGCGCTATGGGATCTTCACCAATGAAGCGGGCGGCATTCTGGACGATCTGATGATCGCGCGGAAATCGGACCATCTCTTCCTCGTCGTCAATGCCGCTTGTGCCGAGGCCGATATCGCGCATCTTCAGGCGCATCTGCCCGAGGTGACGGTGATCCGTGACCGTGCGCTCATCGCACTGCAAGGGCCCAAGGCCGAAGCCGCGCTGGCCCGCCTGATGCCCGCTGTGGCCGGGATGCGCTTCATGGATGTGGCGGAGGCCGGATGGCAGGGTCAGACGCTCTGGATCTCGCGCTCGGGCTATACCGGCGAGGATGGTTACGAGATTTCGGTGCCTTCCGCCGTGGCCGTGGCCTTCACGCAGGCACTTCTCGATATGGACGAGGTTGCCCCCATTGGTCTGGGCGCGCGCGACAGCCTGCGCCTCGAGGCGGGGCTGTGCCTCTATGGCCATGATATCGACACCACCACCACGCCGGTCGAGGGCGATATCGCATGGGCCATCCAGAAGGTCCGCCGCAAGGGCGGCGCCCGCGAGGGCGGCTTCCCCGGCGCGGAGCGCATTCTGTCCCAGCTGGACAGCGGCGCAGACCGCCGCCGCATGGGCCTGCGCCCCGAGGGCCGCGCGCCGATGCGCGAGGGTGTCGAGATCTTTGACGCAGCCGAGGGCGGCACCATGATCGGCACGATCACCTCGGGCGGTTTCGGCCCCTCGGTGGGTGCGCCTATTGCCATGGCCTATCTGCCCTCGAGCTTCCGTGAAGGCGATACCGTCTGGGGCGAGGTCCGCGGTAAACGCCTGCCTGCCACCGTGTCGGCGATGCCCTTCCAGGCGCAAACCTACAAACGTTAAACCTACCTTCGTGTCATAGGCACAAGTATCATCATACAGGGGAACGCATGATGAAATTCACCGAAGAGCATGAATGGCTCCGCGTCGAGGGCGATCTGGTTGTTGTCGGCATCACCGAGCACGCCTCCGAGCAGCTTGGCGATGTGGTCTTTGTCGAACTGCCCGAGCCCGGCACGCAAGTGGCCAAGGGTGACGAGATCTGCGTGATCGAGTCGGTCAAGGCGGCATCTGACATCAGCGCCCCCGTTGATGGCGAAATCGTCGAGGTCAATGACGCGCTGGCCGACAATCCCGCGCTGGTCAACGAAGACCCGCTGGAAGGCGCTTGGTTTTTCAAGATGAAGCTGGAGGATATGGACCAGCTCGACGCCTTCATGGACGAAGACGAGTATAAAGACTTCATCGGCTGATTGGCCTGTTGGACGGGCCCTTCGCGGGCCCGTTCGCATGATGGTCCGCCCATTCCAGCCTGCATGTTGCGGGCTGGACGATTCCCCTATTGGAACAGGTGCTGCGCTATGCCCTTTACCCCTTCCGCCTATAATACCTATGATTTCGCCAATCGCCGCCATATCGGCCCCAGCCCCTCGGAAATGGCCGAGATGCTGAAGGTGGTGGGTGTCCAGACACTCGACCAGCTGATCGACGAGACCGTGCCCGCGGCCATCCGCCAGAAGGACGCGCTGTCCTGGGCGCCTCTGTCGGAATACCGTCTGCTGGAGAAGATGCGCGGCGTGGCCGCCAAGAACCGCGTGATGACCTCGCTGATCGGGCAGGGCTATTACGGCACCGTCACCCCCCCCGCGATCCAGCGCAATATCCTTGAAAATCCGGCATGGTATACGGCCTATACGCCCTACCAGCCCGAGATCGCGCAGGGCCGTCTCGAGGCGCTGCTGAACTACCAGACGATGGTATCGGACCTGACCGGCCTGCCGGTGGCCAATGCCTCGCTTCTCGATGAGGCGACGGCCGCCGCCGAGGCGATGGCGATGGCGCAGCGTTCGGCCAAATCGAAGGCGCAGGCCTTCTTCGTCGATATCAATTGCCACCCGCAGACGATTGCCGTGATCGAAACCCGCGCGCATCCGCTGGGCATCGAGATCATCAAGGGCGAGCCCGAGGATCTGGTGGCCGAGCAGGTCTTTGGCGCGATCTTCCAGTATCCGGGCACTCTGGGCCATGTGCGCGATTTTACCGCCCAGTGCGAGGCGCTGCATGAGGCCAAGGCCGTGGCCGTGGTCGCGACCGATCTTCTGGCGCTCTGCGTGCTGAAAGAGCCGGGCGCGATGGGTGCTGATATTGCCGTGGGGTCGGCGCAGCGTTTCGGCGTGCCGATGGGCTATGGTGGCCCGCATGCGGCCTTCATGTCCTGCCGCGATGCGTTCAAACGCTCCATGCCGGGGCGGATTGTGGGTGTGTCGATCGACGCCAATGGCAACAAGGCCTACCGCCTTGCGCTGCAGACGCGCGAGCAGCATATCCGCCGCGAGAAGGCCACCTCCAATGTCTGCACCGCGCAGGCTCTCCTGGCGGTGATGGCCTCCTTCTATGCCGTCTTCCATGGTCCGATGGGCCTGAAGGCGATTGCCGAGAGCGTGCATTATCATGCCGTGCGCCTGCGCGATGCGCTGGTGGCCGCAGGGGCCGATGTGCAGCCCGAAGCGTTCTTCGACACGCTCACCGTGCGCGTGGGTGTGGGCCAGCAGGGTATCATGGCCGCCGCCCGTCACCGTGGGCTGAACCTGCGCAAGGTCGGCACCGACCGCGTGGGCATCTCGGTGGACGAGATCACCGATGAGGGTGTTCTGGTGCGTCTTCTGGATGCGTTCGGCATCACCGAGCCCGCGCCCATGGAGGTCGAGCGTGGCTTCCCCGAAGGGCTGGTGCGCGAGAGCGAGTATCTCACCCATCCGGTCTTCCAGATGAACCGCGCCGAATCCGAGATGATGCGCTATATGCGCCGCCTCTCGGACCGCGATCTGGCACTGGACCGCGCGATGATCCCGCTCGGCTCCTGCACCATGAAGCTTAATGCCGCCGCCGAGATGATGCCGATCACCTGGCCGGAATTCGGCTCGCTGCATCCGTTCGCGCCGCGTAATCAGGCCGAGGGCTATCACGAGGCGATTGCCGATCTGACGGAGAAACTCTGCGAGATCACCGGCTATGACGCGTTTTCCATGCAGCCCAATTCGGGCGCGCAGGGTGAATATGCGGGGCTTCTGACCATTGCCGCCTATCACAAGGCACGCGGCGAGGAGCACCGCAACATCTGCCTGATCCCCGTCTCGGCGCATGGCACCAATCCGGCCTCGGCGCAGATGGCTGGTATGAAGGTCGTGGTGGTGAAATCGGCGCCCAATGGCGATGTGGATATCGAGGATTTCGAGGCCAAGGCCACGGAAGCGGGCGCCAATCTGGCGGCCTGCATGATCACCTATCCCTCAACCCATGGCGTGTTCGAGGAAACGGTCCGCACGATCTGCGAGATCACCCATAAACATGGCGGTCAGGTCTATCTGGACGGGGCCAATATGAACGCGATGGTGGGTCTGGTGAAACCGGGCGAGATCGGGTCGGATGTGAGCCACCTCAACCTGCACAAGACCTTTGCCATTCCGCATGGCGGTGGTGGTCCGGGCATGGGTCCAATCGGCGTGAAGGCGCATCTGGCGCCCTATCTGCCCGGTCACCCCGAGGAAGGCAGTGATGGCACCGTGTCGGCGGCCCCCTATGGCTCGGCCTCTATCCTGCTGATCTCGTGGGCCTATTGCCTGATGATGGGCGGCGAGGGGCTGGCCCAGGCGACCCGTGTGGCGATCCTGAACGCCAATTACATCGCCTCGCGTCTCAAGGGCGATTATCCGATCCTCTTCATGGGCAACCGTGGCCGTGTGGCGCATGAATGCATCCTCGACACGCGCGGATTTGCCGAATTCGGCGTGACGGTGGATGATCTGGCCAAGCGCCTGATCGATAACGGCTTCCACGCGCCGACCATGTCCTTCCCTGTGGCGGGCACGCTGATGGTGGAACCCACCGAGTCGGAAACCAAGGCCGAGATCGACCGCTTCATCACGGCGCTTCTGGCGATCCGCGAGGAAGTGCGCGCGGTGGAGAATGGCGAGATCTCGGCAGAGGACAGCCCGCTGCGCCATGCGCCGCATACGGTCGAAGACCTCGTGGCCGAATGGGACCGCGCCTATAGCCGCGAGGCAGGGTGCTTCCCTGCTGGCTCGTTCCGCGAGGACAAATACTGGCCGCCGGTGGGCCGCGTGGACAATGTCCATGGCGATCGTAACCTGATCTGCATCTGCCCGCCACCCGAGGCCTATGCGGCAGAGTGATCTGTGAAAGGGGGCGCTTTCGCCCCCTTTTTCTATGCTCGGCGACGGGGTAGAACCCTGAAAACAGGTGGAGGACCCCGATGCTTTACGACATGCGCAAACTCGACGCCCAGATCGCGCTCTGGCTGGATGAGGATTGCGGCCAGTTCGATCTGACCGCCAAGATCATGGTGGAGGATGACGCGACGGGGCGGTTTGCCTTCAATGCGCGCGAGGACATGGTGCTGGCGGGGCTACCGATGGCAGCGCGGGTGTTCCGGCATCTGGACCCGAAGCTGAAGCTCGAGGTGCTGGCCGAGGAGGGCGAGCGGATCGATGCGGGCACCACCTTTGCCATTATCGAGGGCAACGCGCAGGCGATCCTGACGGGCGAGCGTGTGGCGCTGAACCTGTTGCAGCGGATGTGCGGGATTGCCACGCTGACCGCCGCCTATGTGGCAGAGATCGAGGGGACGGGTGCGTTTCTGGTGGACACGCGCAAGACCACGCCGGGGCTGCGCGGGCTCGAGAAATACGCGGTCACCTGTGGCGGCGGGCGCAACCACCGCCTGAGCCTCGATGGGGGTATTATGCTGAAGGACAACCATATCGCGGTGGCCGGATCGATCACCTTGGCGGTGGCCAGAGCCAAGGCGAAGGCACCGGTCCTGACCAAGATCGAGGTCGAATGCGACCGTCTGGAACAGGTCGAGGAAGCGCTTTCGGCAGGGGCCGATGTGATCATGCTCGACAATATGACCAATGACGAGATGCGGGCGGCGGTGGCGCTCGTGGGCGGGCGCGTGCCTCTGGAATGTTCGGGCGGGGTGCGTCTGGAGACGATCCGCGCCAAGGCCGGGACTGGCGTTGATTTCATCTCGGTCGGGCGGATCACCCAATCCGCGCCTTGTGTGGATATCGGGCTCGACGATCTCTGATCGTTTTTGTTGGACAGAACGGACCCTTGCTTTAGGTTAAGTCATGACCGCCGAGGGAGGATCTGGTTCATGCAGACTATCTCAGGCCTCGCGCCTGCCAAATCGCGCCGTTCCACATCTCGCGGGCTGTCGACTCCAGAGGAGATTGAAGCCCTTATCGCGCGGGTCGTTCTGCGTGATAAAGCCGCCTTTTCAGCGCTTTACGATGCCACCAGTGCCAAGCTGTTCGGGGTTTGCCTGAAGGTGCTCGACAACCGTGCCGAGGCCGAGGAGGCGCTGCAGGAGGTGTTCCTGCGGATCTGGCGCAAGGCCGACCGCTATAGTGTGACCGGCCATAGTCCGATGACATGGCTGATCACGCTCGCGCGCAATCTGGCCATCGACCGGTTGCGCAAGCGTCAGCGCGGGCGCACGGATATTGACGAGGTCTATGATCTGTCCGACGATAGGCCGGGGCCCGAAGCCTGCATGATCGCCAACTCCGAGGCCAAGCGCATCGGCTCCTGTCTGGAGATGCTGGAGGATGGGCGCGCCGATGCCGTGCGCGGGGCCTATCTCAACGGCGACAGTTATGCCGATCTGGCCGAACGTCACAATGTGCCGCTGAACACGATGCGGACATGGCTGCGCCGCAGCCTGATGAAGCTGAAGGATTGCATGAGCCAATGAGTGCGACGCCCGAATTCGATGATGATCTTCTGGCCGCCGAACAGGCGCTACGCCTTTTGCCTCCCGAGGAACAGGCCACCTTCGCTGCGCGTTTGCGCGACGAGCCCGCCTTGCGCGCGCGATTGCGCGATTGGGAGAGCCGTTTCGCGCCTCTGGCCGAGGACTTCCCAGAAGTGATGCCGCCAGCCTCGGTAAAGCGCCAACTGATGACCGAGATCGGTGCTCCGGCATCGCGCAGATCGCTGATGCTCTGGGGGTGGCTTGCAGGTGGTGTCGTGGCGGTGGGTATCACGGCGACCTTCTTCGTACCCGATATCATCAATACCCTGAATAACCCCGCCATTCCGGCCCTTCCCGGCTTTACACCGGGCATGCAGGCCAGCCTGATGGGCGCGGGCGACCAGCTTCTGGTGCAGGTGCAATATGATACCGGCACCGGCGAAGTGCGCTTGGTGCAAATGGCCGGGGTGCAGCATGCGACAGACCGGTCGATGGAGCTTTGGGTGATCCCTGCAGGGCAGAAGCCCGTCTCGCTGGGTCTTATGCCCGAACAGCGCGATGCCCATATGCCGATGCCCGATGAACTGCGCCCGATGCTGGCGGGCGCGACCTTCGCCATCACGGATGAGCCCAAAGGCGGCGCGCCAGACGGTGTGGCAACAGGTCCGGTCATCGCCAAGGGCGATATGATTTCCGTATAATCCACTCCGATTGCTGGAAGGGCCGCACATGAGGCGGCCCTTTTTTATGCGATGATCCGGACGGGGGTGCCCTTATAGGCGGGTGTGCCGGAGCGGAGTTCGTGATATTCCAACGGGATCAAGGGGTTCAGCTCGGGATAATAGCCCGCAACACAGCCATTGGGCAGATCGAATGCAGTGACGCTCAGTCCCTCGACACGGCGCTCGCGCCCGTCCTCGATATCGCAGACCAGCGTGACTTTCTGACCCTCCGAAAGCCCCGCCCGTTCCATTTCGCCGCGGTTGATGAGCACCACCATACGCGAGCCCGAAAGTCCCCGCAGGCGGTCCGAATGCCCGTAGATCGTGGTGTTGAACTGGTCGTTGGAGCGCATGGTATTGAGCGTGTAGCTCTGGCCACGCGCGGTGGTGCCGGGCTCTTGACCCAGCGCCGAAAGGGTCGTGGGCGTGGTGAAAAGCGCCTTTCCGGCCTCGTTGTTCCAGCGCCGCTCGCGGGCTGCATTGCCACGGTAGAACCCGCCCGCCTTCGACATGCGCAGGTTCATCTCGTGGAACTGCGCGGGCCAAGTGGCGGCGATCAGATCGCGCACATGGTCGTAATTCGCGGTCCAGTCATCCCATTGCAGCGCAGGATTGGCGGGTAGGGTGGCTTTGGCGATGCCCGCGATAATGGCAAGTTCGGATTTCAACTGGTCGCTTGGCGGCTTGGCGCGGCCCAGCGAGGCGAAGATATGGCTCATCGTGTCCTCGACGGTCTGCACCTGCGGTACGCCGTTCTGCAGATCCTCGTCGGTCCGTCCCAGACAGGGCAGGATATAGGACACCTTACCCGGATTGAGATGCGAGCGGTTGAGTTTGATCGCGATCGAGACGGTGAGGTTCTGCTTGCCCCATGCCTCTTCCAGCCGCTCGATATCGGGCATGGCGCGCAGGAGGTTGCCGCCGAGCGCGATGGTGGCTTTCACCCGGCCCTCGATCACGCCCTTACCGGCCTTCACGATATTCATCCCGCGTGTGCGGGGCAGGGTGACGCCGAACATCTTCTCCTGTTTGTCGAGCGGGAAGAGCGCGGGGTTCTCGCCGATCCCCACGGTGCGCTGCCCCTGCACGTTGGAGTGCCCGCGCACGGGCGAGATGCCCGCACCCAAACGGCCCATATTTCCGCGCAACAACAACAGGTTGACCAGCATGCCGAGGTTCAGCCACCCGTTGACATGCTGGGTCAGGCCCATGCCATAGACGCCGATCACGCGCTTGGCGTCGACATAGATTTCCGCAGCCTGCTCGATCATGGCGCGGGTCAGGCCCGAATGGTGCTCGATCTCCGCCCAGTCCATAGTGCGGATTTCTGCCATCGCCTCCTCGAGCCCCTGCGTATGCTCGGCGATGAAGTCATGGTCCAGCACTGTGCCGGGGGCGGCATCTTCGCGCGCGAGCGCATATTTGATCATGCCCGCCAGCACGGCGATATCCCCGCCGGGACGGACCTGATAGTAATGGTCCGAAATCTTGGTCGATTTGCCGGTGACCATCTGCTTGGGGCTCTGCGGGTCGGTGAACTCCAGCAGGCCCTTTTCGCGGATCGGGTTGAAGGTCACTACCTTGCAGCCGCGATCCACAGCCTCTTTCAGAGTGTGCAGCAGCCGCGGGCTGTTGGTGCCGGTATTCTGGCCAAAGAAGAACAGCGCATCGCAATGGTCGAAATCTTCCAGCGTGCAGGTGCCTACAGGAACGCCAAGATAGGTGTTGAGGTTCACCGAGGTGGTCTCGTGGCACATATTCGAAGATTGCGGCAGGTTGTTGGTGCCATAGATCCGCGCCAGCAACGCGTAGAGATAGGAGGGCTCGAGGCCCGCATGGCCCGAGGCATAGAAAACCGCCTCATCGGGGGTGATCCCGTTCAACTCTCGCCCGATCTCGGCAAAAGCTTCCTCCCACGCCACAGGCTGATAGCTGTCGGTGGTGGCATCATAACGCATCGGATGGGTCAGGCGACCTGCGGCTTCCAGATCATGATCGGTCCACTGGCGCAGGTCGCTGACCTTATGCGTAGCGAAGAAGGCAGGGCCCACCTTCTTCGTGGTCAGCTCCCACAACGTTGCCTTGGCGCCGTTCTCGCAGAATTCGAATGTTCCGGGATTTGCGGGCTTGGCCCATGCGCAGGACGAGCACATCGCGCCGCCAGTCTTGTTCAGCTTGGCAAGGATCTGCAGCGCCAAGGGCGTTGGAGGCTCTTTCTTCATGATCCGCGCGACGCCCTCAAGCGATCCCCATCCCCCTGCGGGTCGTTTATAGACAGGGGTGCCGGCATCGGCTTCAACGGGCGAATGGCTGTAATCTTCGGGTTTCATCGGCATCTCCCAGCGCGCAAGGCTCCTCTTTTGTGACGCGCCCAATGCGCAGGCACAAGTCTGGATGCGACAAATCATAGCACATCCCGAACCAATGGAACGAAATGCTGCGATACTACGTTCCTTCACGGTTGCAAAAATCTATGTGACGGCAAACGAGCGGAAGGAACCGAAGTTGTCAGAGCGAGAACAGGCCGCAGCGGATCAGGAGCATGCGGAAAAGAAACATGAAGCCTCGTTCGACGAGCACGAGCTTCGGGCCATCGAGAAAACGGGGGCGATGAGCCCGCCTGCCATTTTTGAATCGATCCGCCGCTCGGGGGTGGAAGAGCTGATGCGTCCGGCCTCGGCGCTGGTCATGTCCTCGCTCATTGCCGGGATCGCCATCGGGTTCTCGGTTTTCACCGAAGGTCTTCTGCGGTCTCATCTGCCTGATGCCGAATGGCGTCCACTTGTCGAGAATTTCGGTTATACGGTGGGCTTCCTGATCGTGATCATGGGGCAGATGCAGCTGTTCACCGAGAACACCATCACTGCGGTCTGTCCGGCGCTGGATGAGCCCGGACCGGAGGTGTTCCGGCGCCTTGCGCGGCTATGGGGGATCGTTTTCCTCTTCAACCTGATCGGCGCGACATTGTTCGGGATCGTGCTTTATCTCATGCGCGGCTATGATCCGGCGCTCTGGCAAGCGGTTCAGGAGCTTTCGGAAGAGGCCACCCATTTCCCGTGGCTCGAAACCATGTTGCGGGGGATTGGTGCGGGCTGGCTGATCGCGGCGCTTGTCTGGATGTTGCCTAATGCCCGCCAGTCCAAGCTGCTGATGATCGTCATCGTGACATGGATCATCGCGACAGCGGAATTTACCCATGTGGTGGCAGGCTCGACCGAGGCGACCATCGTGGTGCTATCGGGCAAGATGTCCGCGATCGGGGCGCTTACCGGTTTTACCCTGCCCGCATTGATCGGGAATGTGCTTGGCGGATCGGTATTCTTTACCGTTCTCACATGGGCGCAGATCAAGACCGAGCTGGAGGAGCCCAAGGAATGCCCGTGGCGCCATGAGGGGGATCCGCGCGCGAGACGGCGTAGCTGAGGGGCGCGGATGCGGAATGGAAAGGGGCCCGGCAGGGCCCCTTGACTTAATGTTATGCCGCGTTTGCGGTGTCATCATAGCCGGAGCCCGCGACGCGGAACTGGGTGATTGCCTCGTTCAGCGATTTTGCCTCTTGCGAGAGGGCCAGAGAGGCTGCTGATGTTTCCTCGAACATCGCCGCGTTCTGCTGGGTCATCTGGTCAAGCTGGGCGGTCGCCGAGTTGATTTCCCGAACGGCATGGGATTGTTCCTCGACCGAGTTGGCCACGCTGGAAATATTGGTCGCAATCTCGGCAATCGAGTCGGCAATACGCTGCAGGGCGGTATCGGTCTGGCCGACAAGATCTACGCCGATCTTCACGCTATCGGAGCTTTCCGAAATCAACCCGCCAATCTCGCTCGCCGCTTCCGACGAGCGCTGTGCAAGGGCCCGGACTTCGGAGGCCACGACCGCAAAGCCGCGCCCCGCATCGCCCGCTCGCGCAGCTTCCACGCCGGCATTGAGTGCCAGAAGGTTGGTCTGGAAGGCGATATCGTCGATCACACCAATGATCCGCGTGATCCGGTTGGAGCTTTCGGCGATGGAATTCATCGCAGCGACCGCCTGTGCCATAATATCGCGTGACGCAAGGGTTTCCGATTTCGAGCTATGTACGACCTTTTCGGTCCGGCGGCTGTTATCGGCGGCGGAAGCGGTGTTGGCCGCGAGTTCCTCGACCGCGGCCGCCGTTTCCTCAAGGGTCGCCGCCGTGCTTTCGGTGCGGTGCGACAGGTCGGTCGCGGCCTGACTGACCTCGGAGGCATTGTTGAGGATGTGGCTGACGCTCGACTGGATCGAACCTACCAGATGGCTGAGCGAGTCGATACTGCGGTTGTAATCCGCGCGCAGGGCCTCGTAGCTCTCGGGGAAGCGGGTCTCGATGCGCTGGGTCAGATCGCCTTGCGAAAGACGGCCAAGGGCCTTCGCGAGGGTGGAGACAACCTGCTCCTGCTCTGCCGCGCGCTCGGCCCGCTCGGCCTCGGCCAGTTCGGCAAGGCGCTGTTTCTCGGCCGCGGCGGCGTGCTCGCGCTCCATGTGTTCGCGTTCCTCGCGGGCCTTACGTTCCATCTCTGTACGCTCTGCCTCAAGCTTGCGCTGGGCTTCCGCCTCACGCTCGGCGGCCTCACGGGCCTCGGCCTCGCGCTGCTGTTCCTCCAACTCGCGATTGGCGAGAATGTTCTGCCTGAAGATCTGGAGCGCTTCGATCATCGCCCCCAGTTCGCCCCCGCGTTTTTTCGTGCCTTCGAGCGCATCGATATTGCCCTCGGCCAGATCGCGGGTGCGTCGGGTCAGATCCCGCAACGGGCGTACCAGAACCATCTGCAGGAAGCCGATCGTTACCATGAGCACGAGAAGCGAGGCACCGATTGCAAGCTCCATATTTCTGGTCGCCTTACCGATCTGGCTATCCAGAACGCCGGCGCGAGCGCTTACGCCGTCAAGGGCTTCGCCTCCCACTGCGGCAGCACCCGCACTGAGCTGGGTGATCTCGCTCAGCGCCGCACTCGAGGCGGTAGCCCCTGCCGCCAGCGCTTCGAGTTCGTTGCCGCGCCGTGCGATGACCCCGGTTTCGGGGTCGATCAGGTCATGCAGCATTGCGACATCGGTGTCATACCCGTCGCCGAGGCTAAAGATCAGCAGTTTTGCCTGACCCTCGACAGAGGCCTTATACCGGTCCAGACCGATCAGATCCCCCTCCATCGACACCGTAACGATCTGGCGAAGCAGGGATTGCGCATCGGCGCGGGCTTGGGGCGGACCCATCAGTTCAAGTTGCGAGACGAGGATCTCGAGCTTGCTGAGATCCTGACGGACGGCTGTATGCGCAAGCGAGGCATCCTCGCGGGCCGCCGCCAGCTGCAGGAGTTGCAGCTTGAATTCGGACATGCGGTCGGCGAGATCAATGGCCTGACGCGGCGGGCGCTGGCGGGCCAGTTCGAAGAAGGCCGCAAAGCGCTGCTCCGAGGTCTTCAGGACCTCATCGATCTCGGCAGGTGTATTGGCCAGAAGCAGCGCGGTGATCAGCTCGGGCAGGCGGTTGGCGCTTACCATGATATCGCTGGTATTGCGTAGATCGGGGACATTGTCTTCGGCCAGTTCGTGCATGCTCGTCGAAAACTGTTGGAAGACAAGCCATGCAACGGTGATGGCGGCGCCGAGAATAGTAACGAGGAGGATCTGGCTGAACGCGAGGCGCGGACCGATCCCAGCGAAGAAGTTATTGAATTTCTTAAGCATTTTGGTCTCCGCCGCCGGTCAGTTCATTGCGACCGACGCATCGGCCGGTTTCACGAGTTCAAAGGGTATCCAGACTTGCGGGGGCAGGGTCTCGCCCGCCAGAAGCTGCTGCGCGGAGACGATGGCGCCACGTGCCTGCTCGGCGGCGTTTTGCAATACAGTGACGTCGAGCTTGCCTTCGGCCATCGCCTTTCGGGCGGTGGCGGTGCCGTCGATGCCGCCGATCAGGATTGTGCTGTGATCGATACCTGCCTCGTCGAGAGCGGCAATCGCCCCCAGCGCCATATCATCATTATTAGCCACGACCGCATCGGGCAGGGGCCCCTCCGCCAGCCATTTCTCCATGATGGCACGTCCACCATCCACCGACCAGTTGCCAAAAGCTTCGGCTTGAATGGTGACGCCCGAGCAATGATCGGTGGCCAGTTCACTGTAATAGGCCTTGGTCCGCTCGCGCGCTGCTTCCGACACCAGATCGCCGACAAGGATCGACACCGTGCCCGTATTGCCCAATGCATCGCAGATATAGCCTACCTCGAGGCTGCCCGATTGGGTTTCGGGCGAGCCGACATAGACCTGCGGACCCTGCAGGACCTCCCAGTTCAGGGGTTTCGCATTTACGAAGACCAGAGGAATGCGGGCCTTCTGGGCCATACGCGAGATGGTCAGGCCGGAATCGGCGCTTACGGCATTCACGATCAGAGCATCGACCTTCATGTCGATGAGCTTCTGCACCTGTTCGAGCTGCGTTTCGGTGCTGTTCTGCGCATCCATGATCTCGAGATCCGTATCGGGCATGGAGGCTGCCGCATCGGTGAAGCCGCCCTCCAAAGCCTTGATGAAGATCTGGGATCTATCGATTAACGTTACCCCGTATGTCGCAGCCGCGAGCGGACTGGCGACACATAGGAGGACCGGAAAGAGCAGGCGCGCAAACATCAACTACCTCGTGCAAAGGACTGGCCGGAAAGTGATTCCCGGGGATTGACCTTCAGGGGTAGCAGTCGCGGCCTAAGAAAGTGCTTATTTCACCAAAAGATAGCTAAAATGCGATGTTATGGCAGGAAAACGGCCTGAAATCCGCTTGCCTTGCCGGGGATCGGGCTGTGCAGCTCGAGCGTTGCCCCCGACCTCTCGGCGATCACATGGGCAATCGCGAGACCCAACCCCGTGCCGTCTCCGGCACCATCCCCGCGGGCAAACCTGTCGGAGATGCGCGCCAGCTGCTCCGGCGGCAGGGCAGGCGCATCATTGCGGACGGTAAGCCTGCCATCGGGGCTGAGGCTTATCTCTACGCCGCCCGTCCCATGTTTGCGCGCGTTCTCGATGAGATTGCGCGCAAGGATTGCGAAGGCATCAGGGTCGAGATCACTCATCACGGGGCGGTCAGGACGGTTCACGTCCAGCCCGGCCGCGATTGCCGGATCGGCGCGGCGCATATCATCGAGCAGGATGTCGAGGATCATCCGCAGATCGTTTTTTCCGTCCAGACGGAGCTGCGCCCCTTCGGCGCGCGCCATCTGCATAAGCTTCTCGGAGAGGCGCGACAGACGCTTCAGCCCGCCCTCGATCTCCAGTGCCCGCGAGATCGCGACCGGATCGCTACTCTCGGCGCGCAGCCGCTGGGCCTGTGCGATGGCACCGGCCACGGGTGTGCGCATCTCATGCGCGGCATTGGAGGCAAAGCTGCGCTCGGAGTCGAAGGCGGCCTTGAGGCGCGACAAAACGGCATTGATTCCGTCGGCGATCGGGCGCAGCTCGGAGACCATGTGCTCGCTCTCCAACGGATCGAGACGCTGCGGCCCGCGAAGAGCCAGATCGTGCTCCAATTGGCGCACAGGATTGAGTGCCCGCCGCACCGCCCAGAAGATCCCGCCCAGCCCGAGGGGCAACGCGATCAGCAGCGGTAGCGACAGCAGCAGGATCATATTGCGTCGCACCGCCTGCCGGTGGTCGAGCGGCTCTGCCACGGTGATCGACAGGCCCGCGCGGGGAGAATAATCGGTAAAAGTGCGATAGCCCGACAAGGTCAGGAAACCGGGCGTGATATCGTCGGAGATGGCGATGTCCTCGCTGCCATCGGTTTGCAACAGAACATCACCGGCCTGATTGCGCACGATGAATTCGACGGTGTCGGGCCGGTCATCCAGCCGTGCCACCGCGCGGTTTTCGGGCGGCGGCGGCGGCCAGAGGCGGTCGTTGGGCGAGCGGTCATTGCGCTGCGGGTCGGGTCGGGAGCGCGCATTTGGCGACTGGTTCTCGCGGGTGCTGTGATCACGCGTGCCCTGCTGGACCTCACCGGAGTTGCGCGCCCGCAGGCGTTGTTCGCGCAGAGCGAAAGGCAGGATGCGCTGCGCGGTATCGCTTAGTTCGCGGTCGAAGACGCGGTTCATCTCGCGGCTCATGAGCCCTGCGGTGACCACGGCGGCCGCCAGCCACAGGACCGCGACGCCCGCACCGATGAGAAGCGCGATGCGCAGTCCCAGAGAACGGGGCAGCCTCATTGTGCCACCAGTCGGTAGCCCAGCCCGCGCTCGGTCTGGATGCGGTCACGGCCCAGTTTCTTGCGAAGGTGGCTGACATGGACCTCGATCGTATTGGAGCCGATCTCGTCATCGAAACTGTAGAGAGCCTCTTCCAGCTGGGCTTTGGACAAAAGCTGGCCCGGACGGGCGAGAAACGCCTCGAACAGCGCCCATTCGCGCCCCGTCAGGGTTACGGGAAGCCCCTCGCGGGTCACCGATTTTGCAGGCAGGTCGATGCGCAGATCGGCAATATCCACCGTCGGGTTCGGATTGCCGCTATAGCGCCGTGCGACCGATCCGATGCGCGCTGATAGCTCGTCCAGATCGAAGGGCTTGACCAGATAGTCATCTGCCCCCGCATTCAGCCCCGCGATGCGGTCGCTGACCTGATCGAGGGCGGTCAGGATGATCACCGGCACCGTGGAGCCGCCCGTCCGCTGGTCTTTCAGAAACGGAATGCCGCGCCCGTCGGGCAGCATGAGGTCCAGCAGGATGAGGTCGAAACGCGAGATCTTTGTCAGATCACGCGCCTCCTCCAGCGTCTGGGCCCAGTCGAGCGAATGCCCGTCCGCGCGGATCTGGTCGCTGACGGCACTGCCGAGGCTCTGATCGTCTTCGACAAGAAGAATGCGCATGGGGGCGGGTCCTTTCGGCTACGGATCGGGGGTGGTTCAAGGGATGCCGTCTGCGCGCGTTTATTGCAAGAGCAGGCGGGCGATGGCATCGACCTGCGCACCGGCGCCTTGGGCGATCTCGGCGGGCGACTGCTCGGGCGTGCCGCTATAGCCCGCCGCTTGCAGGCGCGTCAGCAGGGCGGTGCTGTCACTGTCCAGAACCGGCGCGATCTCCGAGATCGGGGCGTCGAGCAGCTTCTGTGCAAGGGCGAATTGCGGGGGACGCCCGCCCTTGGCGGTGCTTTCCGAACTGATCGGCAGGGCGAATGCCACGGCCGCAATCAGCGAGGCCACGAGGGCAAGCAGCATCGGCGGCGCCTTGAAATAGGCTTTCAGGGGTCGCCAGTTGCGCCACAGATGCAGAACGAAGGGAATGACGAGCACCATCGACAGCCATTCATGCATGCTGTGGAACCAGCCCATCTGCCAATGGAAGAACAGGGCGACGCCCGAGACGAGGGAAACGAGGAATAATCCGGTGATGAGTGGTGTCGCATAGCGGAAAAGGGTCTGGCGCATAATAAACTCCGGAGAAAGCGGGCCTATCTCCGGAGCGTAGCGTGCGAGTCTGATGCGAAGCTGAAGCTTACATCGATTTGTCGCTGGAATCGGCCTGACCCTTGATCCAGTAGCCTGCGGCCTTCATCCAGGGCAGGGGATGGCCGCGCTGCTCCAATGCGTCGCGGATGGCGCGCGCGACAGCGGCCTCTGCGGCGATCCAGACAAAGGTGCCCTCTGGCAGATCGAGCGAGGCGAGCCGCTCGAGGAAGGGCGCAGGGTCCGTCGGATCGTCGCGATGGATCCACAGCGCCAATGTCTGCGCGGGAGAGGGCAGGGGCTGTTCGTCCTCGGGGCCCTGTACGGCAACGAGGCTGGTGGCCGGAATATCGGCGGGAAGCTCCGCAAGGCGGCGGCCGATGGCGGGCAGGGCGGTCTCGTCGCCGATCAGCAGCCAGCTGCGGATCGGGCCCGTGATAGTCTGCGATCCGCGTGGCCCGCCGATCCGCGCTTCGTCCCCGACGGACACCGATTTGGCCCAGAGCGTGGCGGGGCCTGCATCATGTAGCGCGAAATCGACGGTCAGCGTGAGGGTTTCGGGGTCGAAGGCGCGGGGCGTGTATTCACGCATCACCGGCTCGCCATCCGCATCGGGTACGATCAGTTTGAAATGGTCGTCGGGAGCGGTCGAGGTGAACCCCTCTAGCTCGGGCCCCGAGAAGACGAGGCGCAGCATATTGGGAGTGAGCCGGGTGATCTCGGAGACGGTCAGCGTGCGACGGACAAGCTCGTGACGCTGACGCTCAATGCGCGGTAAGGTATCTGATGTGGTCATGGGAAATCCTGAATTGCAATCTATGCGGGGGGCCGGATGGTGCCGGCACATTTCCTGATTAAAAAAATCGAGAATTAGGCCCGGGTCAAGGCGTCCGGTTGCGAGGCGGTTGTGCATATGGTCACAGGTCAGCCGCGGTAGCGCGGGTTGGGGAACATTTTGCGAATTTCAAGTTGTGACATGCTCTAAAGGCATGACGTGTGTTCATAACCGGCATGCAAAATTGTAAAATTGCCGTGATTAAAAAAGTGAACTTTGCCTGGTATCTTCTGCCCTAAAATTATACAGATTTGATACGGATCAGTTTTGTCAACTCACGTCTCCATGAGTTGTCACGCAGCGCAGATCAAGAAAATTTTTATTCGAAAAATCAAGTTCATCATTAAAAAAATCTCTATTTTACATCCTCTTGAGGGGGCGTGTTGCGACGTTTTTACACAGGAATGCGATCTGATTCGTTTACCTGTATTTCAACCCAGGGAATCGGCTGCAAAAATCTTGCCGGAAATTCAGCGCGTCGGAATGTCGCATAGAGATTTAACCTGTTGATGCATAATGCAGGCTCTAGTCTTGTCTTGGCCCCCTGCTCGTGGCATGTGGTCCCGACTTTTACTACAAATTGCGGCGAGGGTGCTGCATTGCATGCCCGAAGCTGCAAAGCTGCAAGAGGCACGCATTGTTGAAACACCTCAAACTCCCGCTGATGCTGTTGGCGGCAGCGTCGCTGGCGGGATGTCAGTACGAAGTTCTTTTCCCCAGCGGCTGGGTCGCTGAGCAAGAGCGCGACCTACTGGTCATCTCGACAGTCCTGATGCTGCTGATCATCATCCCTGTTGTCATCATGACGGTCTATTTCCCCTGGAAATACCGCCACGATCGCGATGACCAGAGCGATTACGAGCCCGAATTCGCGCATTCGACCAAGATCGAAGTCGTTGTCTGGGGCATTCCGGTCATCATCGTCGCCATTCTCGGCGTCATCCTGGCGATCTATACCTATCGCCTCGACCCCTATCGTCCGCTCGACCATACCGAGAACATGGGCGCACCGGTCGAAGTCGAAGCGGTCTCGCTCGACTGGAAATGGCTGTTCATCTATCCCGAGCAGGGCGTGGCTTCCGTCAATGAACTGGTGATCCCCGAGGGACGCCCGATCAATATGAAGCTCTCCGGCTCGACCGTGATGAACACGTTCTGGGTTCCGGCGCTTGCGGGTATGGTCTACTCGATGGCTGGCATGGAAACCAAACTGCATTTCATCGCGGATGAAACCGGTGATTTCCAGTCGCGTTCCGCCCATTACTCGGGTCCCGGTTTCTCGAAGATGACGTTCACCACGCATGCCGTGAACGACGCCGATTTCGACGCATGGGTCGCCAAAGCCAAGGCGGAAGGCGAGCCTCTGACCCGCGAATCCTACTTGCAGCTTGAGCAGCCCACCATCGATGCACCCGTCAGCTATTACAGCTCCGTCGTGGACGGTCTGTTCGACCGTATCGTCGGGCTGTGTGTTGAAGAGAACAAGGTTTGCATGAACGAGATGATGATGCTCGATATGCATCGTGATCAGATCGCGGGCCACGAAGGCGAGAAAGCCGAAGGCGAGAGCGGCGAACATGCCACCATCGGCATGCCCAAGCACCTGTTCGAATATGACGACCAGCGTGCGATCGACGGTCACGGTAACCTGATCTCGCTGCCGGCAGATACCTCCGAGGAGCACATGTCCGCACTCGACGCGCGTCAGATCATGGCGCAAGCCGCGCTTGGCGCCGATGGCCTCTGCCTCCCGAACCAGGAGTATAAAACCAATGTTAACTGAAGAAGCTCGCGTGGCGCAGGAGACGATCTCCCCGATCTTCGGGCGGCTCAGTCTCTCGTCCATTCCCTACCATGAGCCGATTCTGATCGCGACCTTCGCAGGTGTTGCCGTTGCAGGCATCATCGTTCTGGCGCTCATGACCTATTTCAAGGCATGGAAACCGCTCTGGACCGATTGGGTCACCACGATCGACCACAAGAAGATCGGCATCATGTATATGGTGCTCGGTTTCATCATGTTCGTGCGCGGCTTTGCCGACGCGCTGATGATGCGCGCGCAGCAGGCAATGGCTGCGGGCGGGGCAGAGGGCTACCTTCCGCCGCACCACTATGACCAGGTCTTCACCGCTCACGGCGTGATCATGATCTTCTTCGTGGCCATGGCCTTCATCACCGGTGTGATGAACTTCGTCATGCCCGTGCAGATCGGTGCCCGCGACGTGGCCTTCCCCTTCCTGAACAACTTTTCGTTCTGGATGACGGTGGCCGGCGCGCTTCTGGTCAACATCTCGCTGTTCATCGGTGAGTTCGCACGCGTCGGCTGGCTGGCCTTCCCGCCGCTATCGGGCGCTGCCTATTCGACCGGGCCGGGGATGGATTACTATCTCTGGGCGCTGAACATCGCGGGTATCGGGACAACGCTTT
This sequence comes from Thioclava sp. GXIMD2076, assembly GCF_037949795.1. Lineage (NCBI taxonomy): Bacteria > Pseudomonadati > Pseudomonadota > Alphaproteobacteria > Rhodobacterales > Paracoccaceae > Thioclava > Thioclava sp. GXIMD2076. The sequence goes on along the minus strand of NZ_CP149932.1, from coordinate 258,195 downwards.
CGGGCGTGAACATGTGCGCCACCATCTTCAAGATGCGTGCGCCGGGCATGTCGCTGTTCCGTATGCCGGTCTTCACCTGGACCGCGCTGTGCACGAACATCCTGATCGTGGCGGCCTTCCCGGTTCTGACCGCAACCCTCGTGATGCTGACGCTCGACCGCTACATCGGAACGCATTTCTTCACCAACGACCTTGGTGGGAACGCGATGATGTATGTCAACCTGATCTGGATCTGGGGTCACCCGGAGGTCTACATCCTCATCCTGCCCTGCTTCGGGATCTTCTCGGAAGTCGTGGCGACCTTCTCCGGCAAGCCGCTCTTCGGCTACAAGACGATGGTCTGGGCAACGATGTCGATCATGGTTCTGTCCTTCATCGTGTGGCTGCACCACTTCTTCACGATGGGGTCGGGCGCTGCCGTGAATACCTTCTTCGGTATCACGACGATGATCATCGCCGTGCCGACGGGTGTGAAGATCTTCAACTGGATCTTCACCATGTATAAAGGCCGCGTGCGGTTCGAGACCCCGATGTACTGGGTGATCGGCGGTATCGTGACCTTCACCATCGGTGGTATGACCGGCGTTATGCTGGCAATCCCGCCGGTCGACTTCCAGCTCCACAACTCGCTGTTCCTGATCGCGCACTTCCATAACGTCATCATCGGTGGTGTTGTCTGGGCGATCTATGCAGCTGTCTACTTCTGGTGGCCCAAAGCCTTCGGCTTCAAGCTGCATGACGGTCTGGGCAAAGCGTCCTTCTGGTGCTGGTTCGTGGGCTTCTACCTTGCCTTCATGCCGCTCTACCTGCTGGGCTTCATCGGCGTGACGCGCCGGATCAACTCCTATTCGGATCCGTCCTGGCAGCCCTATTTCGTCGTTGCCGCCATCGGTGCACTGTTCATCCTGGCCGGCATCCTGCTGAGCTTCGCGAACTTCGCCTACTCGATCTACAAGCGTAAAGAGCTGGCTTGTGGCTCGGACCCGTGGAATGCGCGTACGCTCGACTGGGCAACCTCGTCCCCGCCGGCGAAGTACAACTTCCCGCAGGATCTCCACATCAACGGGATCGACGAATTCTGGGCGATGAAACAGCGTGGGTTCAAGTGGTCGACCGACTACCAGCCGATCCACATGCCGCATTACACGCCCGCAGGGTTTGTCATTTCGGCGCTGGCCTTCATCTTCGGCTTCGCAATGATCTGGTATATCTGGTGGCTGGCTGTCGTAAGCTTCGTCGGTGTCGTCGCCTACACGATCTACCATACCTTCAACTACAACCGTGACTACTACATCCCCGTAGAAGAGATCGCGGAAACCGAAGCAAAGGGAAATGCAGCATGACGATGCTTGATACCCCCGTCACCGGCCCCATCAAGGGGCCGGAAGGTCCGGACCATCATCAGGACCATCATCATGTGAGCCCGACGCCGATCGGTTTCTGGCTCTACCTGATGTCGGACTGCATCATCTTCGGCACGCTCTTTGCGACCTATGCCGTTCTTGGTGGCAACTATGCCGGCGGCCCGGGCCCGAAAGATCTGTTCGAACCGTCACTGGTGCTGTGGGAAACCGCGCTGCTGTTGATCTCGTCGATCACCTTCGGTGTGGCCATGCTGAATGCGACTGCCCACAAGCTTGGCGGCACGATCATGTGGCTCATCATCACGCTGGCCTTCGGTCTGGGCTTCCTCGGCATCGAACTTTACGAATTCCATCACTTCATCAGCATTGGCGCAGGCCCCGATCGTTCGGCCTTCCTGTCCGCCTTCTTCCTGCTGGTGGGGACCCATGGTCTGCACGTAACCTTCGGGTCGATCTGGCTGATCACTCTGGTCTTCCAGCTCCGTAAGCACGGTCTGATCGAGGCGAATATGCGCCGCCTGTCGACGCTGTCGATGTTCTGGCACTTCCTCGACCTGATCTGGATCGGCGTCTTCTCCTTTGTCTATCTCGTGAGGCTCGTCTAATGGCTGAACATAGCTCGCATTCGCATGGCTCCATGGGCCAGCTGATGATCGGCTTCGTCCTTGCCGTCATCCTGTCGATCATCCCCTTCTATCTGGTGATGGCCGATGTGGATATGTCGCGGACGACCATCGTCGGGATCATCATGGGTCTGGGCGCCGTCCAGATCATCGTGCACCTCGTCTACTTCCTCCATGTCAACCGTTCGGTTGAAGAGGGCTGGACGCTGGCAGCCACCGTTCTGGCGGTCATCATCCTTGTTATCGTTCTCGCAGGCTCGCTCTGGGTCATGCACAATATGAACGAAAACATGCAGCCGATGCCGACCCAGGAACAGATGATGGAAATGATGAACCTCCAGAACCAGCAGGGCTGATCTGGACATCATGACCGAATGACGGGGCCGGGAAACTGGCCCCGTTTTGCTATCTGCTTCTCTCTAGCAATCCGGAGACCTCCTATGACTACCGAAATCCGCTGGGTCCGTTTGGGCATCGCAACCGTTCTGGCTGCCGCTTTCGTCGCGCTTTTCATGTCGCTCGGCATCTGGCAGGTGCATAGGCTACATTGGAAGCTCGATCTCATCGCGCGGGTCGATGCGCGGGTGGCGGCAGAGCCGGTGCCGGCGCCCGGCCCCGCGGACTGGGCGGGGATCACCCGCGAGGGAGATGAATACCGCCATGTCGAGGTGGATGGCACTTTCATGAACGAGGACGAGGTGCTGATCTACACGCCCTCAATGTTCGGACCGGGCTACTGGGTGCTGACGCCGCTCAAGCGCGATGACGGCACGATCGTGATGATCAACCGTGGCGTGGTCTCGGAGGAGAAGAAATCTCCCGACAGCCGTGTGGCGCCCGAGGGCAAGCAGCACATCACCGGCCTGCTGCGGATCACCGAGGATCACGGCTATCTCTTCAGCCAGAAGGACCGTCCTGAGGATGGCGTCTGGTATCGCCGTGATATCGCTTCGATCACCAAAACCAAGGGGCTCGAAAACGCGGCTCCCTATTTCATCGATCAGGATCTGACCGATCCCGAGGGTTTCCCGCGCGGGGGCCAGACGGTGGTGAAATTCCGCAATTCTCATCTGAGCTACGCCATCACATGGTTTGCTATGGCGGCACTCAGCCTTGTGGGCTGGGTCGTCGTGCTGCGGCAAGAGCTGAAGAAGCGCGGCTGAGTGCCGCAATAATGTGCAATGCGGGGCAGGTTTTCTGAAAAGCCGCCCTCCGCCCCAGCCGGAATATTGCGCGCTGTGAACAAACTCTGGTAATAGGAACCATGCGGCAACGACGTCGCGTCGACTTTCTAGGATTCCGGGCGAAGCTGCCTGACCCCCTGCATATGCGGTGAGGTCTGGCGGCTTTTTTGTTTTGAGGAACATGACGATGATGGGTCTTCCTATTGCTCTTCGCGACCGCATGCGCTGGTTCGGCATCGGTCTGGGTCTGGTCGATGCGCCGGTCCGGGCCAGTAGCGGGCGATCGCTTGCCGCAGGGCAGGATCAAGAGGCACCGCGACGCGGACATATCTCGCTTGTGGGGGCGGGGCCGGGAGCCGCCGACCTGCTGACTCTACGGGCTGTGGATCATATCCGGCGAGCGGATGTCGTGCTCTATGACCGGTTGATCTCGGACGAAATCCTCGACCTGATCCCAAGCGGGATCGAGACTGTCTATGTTGGCAAGGCGGTGGGCGCCTGCGCCTGGCCGCAAGACAAGATCGACGCGCTGATCGTGGAGGAGGCTCTGAAAGGTCGGCGCGTGGTGCGGCTGAAATCCGGCGACCCGTCGATTTTCGGTCGGGCCTGCGAAGAGATCGCTGCCGCCCGTGCAGCCGATATTCCGGTCGAGATTATCCCCGGGATCACGGCGGCCTCGGCGGCGGCTGCGAGTCTGACGCGTCCGCTCACCTCGCGCGGGCTAACCGATACATTCGTTCTGACGACCGGCACCTGCCGCCCCGGCGACGCGCCCTCCGACCGGACCCGTTTTGCCCGTCCCGGCACCTCGATGGCCTTCTATATGGCGGTCGAGCGGGCAGGAGAGATCCAGCGCGATCTTCTGGAGGCCGGTGTGCCGCCCGAATGCGAGATCGACGTTGTAGCTTCGGTCAGCACGCCGCATGAGCGCAAGGGGCAGATGACGCTTGGCACGCTGACGCAGGAGATCGAGGCGCAGGATCTTCATAGCCCTGCTGTGATCTTCATCCGCTACCCCAAGACGATGGCGGCATGTGAAATACCGGCGCAGGCGGGCTTGCAAGCGGTCGAATAATGCGCGTGACGCATTGCTTGGGACGGATGGAAACCGGGCTCGCGCCCGGTTTTCTTTTGGGTGTATTTTTAATGTGCTGTTTATTTTGTCAATTATGCAGCTTGTTGCTTAGTTTGGGGCAAGTTTTTCAATATCTCATGGGCGCTGCCAGATTTTTACGGAACGTCCTTCAAAATGGTTTGTGGAATCGTCATTCCGCGATAATGCTGAGTTTAAGGCCTGATTAAGGCCATCTGCCGCAATGGCGCGGCTCTTCCGAAAACGCCCCTAGGGGCCTGCGGCAATGGCGCTGCATTTCGCACTGATCTTCTTCAGAATGCGGGATGATGCCTGCCCGTCTATGCAGCTTCACTCCCGAACTCACTCGCCGCGACCATCGTGTCGCATGCCATTAGGGGTTCGTTATGACCAAGCAGAAACTCGTCATCGTCGGAAATGGTATGGCTCCGGGCCGGATGCTCGAACATCTGTTCGAGACTGCGCCGGACCTGTATGATGTAACCATCTTCAACGCCGAGCCGCGCGTCAATTATGACCGTATCATGCTCTCGCCCGTGCTTGCCGGCGATAAGAGCTATGAAGATATCATCATCCATAGCGAGGACTGGTATGCCTCGCATGGTGTCACGCTCCATATGGGCGAGCGCATCATCGGGATCGACCGTGACGCGAAAACCGTCACTTCGGCCAAAGACCGTGTCGTGCATTACGACAAGCTGGTCATCGCCACCGGCTCCAACCCGTTCATCATTCCGGTTCCGGGCCATCAACTGGAGGGCGTGCTGGCTTACCGCGACCTTGATGATACGCAGAACATGATCGCGGCAGCCGCGCGTGGTGGCCGTGCCGTGGTGATCGGCGGTGGTCTTCTGGGCCTTGAGGCTGCGGCCGGTCTGAAGAACCGCGGCATGGACGTAACCGTCCTGCATATCATGCCCTCGCTGATGGAGCGCCAGCTCGATCCGGCGGCGGGCCACCTGCTGCAACAGGCGCTCGAGGCGCGCGGCATCGAGGTGCGCTGCAAGGCCAATACCAAGCAGATCCTCGGCTCCGAGCGTGTGGAAGGTGTCGAGTTGGAAGACGGCACCATTCTGGACGCCGATCTGGTGGTCATGGCCGTGGGCATCCGCCCCAATACCGGCCTTGCGAAAGAGGCGGGGCTCGAGGTCAATCGCGGCATCGTCACCGATGCGCAGATGCGCACTTCGGATGCGTCGATCTACTCGGTCGGTGAATGTGTCGAAGTGGGCGGTATGGTCTACGGCCTTGTCGCGCCGCTCTATGACATGGCCAAGATCGCCGCTGCCGATCTGGCAGGCGCACCGATTGCGGGCTTTAAACATGTCGACACGCCCACCAAGCTGAAGGTGACCGGCTGCGACCTCTATTCGGTCGGCCAGTTCGGCGAGGGCTATGAGGAGATCGTGCTGCGCGACGCGGCGCGTGGCTCCTACAAGCGCCTGATCGTGCAGGAGAACAAGATCGTCGGCGCGGTGCTTTATGGCGATGTGGCCGATGGTGGCTGGTATAACGAGATGCTGAAATCCGGCGCCTGTATCGAGGATATGCGCCAGACTATCATCTTCGGCCAAGCCCATCAGGGCGGCGGCAATTTCGACCCGGTCGAGGCTGCGGCGACGATGTCTGATGATGCCGAGATCTGCGGCTGTAACGGGATCTCCAAGGGCACCATCGTCAAGGCGATCAACGAGCAGGGTCTGACGACGCTGGCCGATGTGCGCGCCCATACCAAGGCTTCGGCATCCTGCGGTAGCTGCTCGAACCTTGTGGCCTGTGTCATGAAATCCGTGCTGGGCGAGAGCTTCGTCCAGAAAGCGGTCGAGCCCGTCTGCTCTTGCACCGAGCATGGCCACGAGATCGTCCGCGCCACCATCAAGAAGGCCGGTCTGAAATCCATCCAGGCCGTCTATCAGACGCTCGAGTGGAAGACTTCGGAAGGCTGTGCCAAATGCCGCCCCGCGATCAACTACTATCTGCTGTCGGAATGGCCGGGCGAATATGAGGATGACCAGCGCTCGCGCTTCGTCAACGAGCGTCTGCATGCCAATATCCAGAAGGATGGCACCTATTCGGTGGTTCCGCGGATGTTTGGTGGCATGACCACGCCTGACGAGCTGCGCGCGATTGCCGATGTGGCCGATAAATACAACATCCCCACCGTCAAGGTGACCGGCGGCCAGCGGATCGACCTGCTAGGCGTGAAGAAAGAAGACCTGATCCCCGTCTGGGCTGATCTGAACAAGGCGGGCATGGTCTCGGGGGCCGCATATGCCAAGGGTCTGCGCACTGTCAAAACCTGTGTGGGCAAGGACTGGTGCCGCTTTGGCACGCAAGACAGCACCGGGCTCGGCATCAAGCTCGAGAAGTTCCTCTGGGGCGCATGGTCTCCGGCCAAGCTGAAACTGGCGGTCACCGGCTGCCCGCGCAACTGCGCCGAGGCGACTTGCAAGGATATCGGGGTGATCTGCGTCGATAGCGGCTACGAGATCGTCTATGGCGGCGCGGCGGGCCTGCATATCCAAGGCACCACCAAGCTGGTGAATGTGGCGACCGAGGAAGAGGTCATCGAATATACCGGCGCGTTGACGCAATGGTATCGCGAGACGGGCTTCTATCTGGAGCGGATCTATAAATGGGCCAACCGTCTTGGCTATGACCATATTCAGGACGTTCTGGTCAACGACCCCGAGCAACGCCGCGCCTATTACGACCGCTTCGTCTACTCGCAGCAATTCGCACAGATCGATCCTTGGGCCGAATTTGTCGCCGGAAAAGGCGCGTCCGAGATCGAACCGATGGCAGAAATCAAACTGGAGGCCGCAGAATGAACGCCACCGCTACCAGCCTCACTTGGGTGGCCATCGGCCCCCTCAGCGCAATCCCCCGCCTTGGCGCACGCTGCGTCATCAAGGGCGATACCAGCATTGCCGTATTCCGTCTCAATGATGACCGGCTCTTTGCACTCGAAGACCGCTGCCCCAATGATAACGGGCCGCTCAGCCAGGGGATCGTGCATGACGGCCTCGTCACTTGCCCGATCTGCAATTGGGTGATCTCGCTTGAAACCGGCGCCGCCCAAGGCGCCGATCATGGCCAGACTGCTACCTTCCCCGTCAAGCTGGATGGCGAAACCATCTATCTCGGCGTCTGAACGACCAATCATAAAACAGGGATCTCATATCATGTCGTATATCCAACCCAAGGAATTCGCGGCCAAGATGGTCGATGCCGGTGAAGGCAAGATCTTCATGTCCACCAAGGACACGCTGATCCGTGCCTATATGGCAGGGGCCATTCTGGCGCTCGCGGCGGCCTTTGCCGTGACCATCACCGTCAATACCGGACAGCCGCTCGTGGGCGCGCTTCTCTTCCCCGTGGGCTTTTGCATGCTTTACCTGCTGGGCTTTGACTTGCTGACCGGCGTGTTCACCCTTGCGCCCTTGGCAGTGCTGGCCAAGCGTCCGGGTTGCACTTGGGGCGGGGTGCTGCGCAACTGGGGTCTGGTCTTTGTCGGCAATTTCGCCGGTGCCATGACCACTGCCGTGCTGATGGCGATTGTCTTCACCATGGGCTTCTCGGCAGAACCCAATGCCGTGGGCCAGAAGATCGGCCAGATCGGTGAGGCACGGACGCTGGGCTATGCCGCAGCCGGTGGAGCGGGTATGCTGACCGTTTTCGTCCGCGCCGTGCTGTGCAACTGGATGGTCTCGACCGGTGTGGTGGCCGCAATGATGTCGAACTCGGTCTCGGGCAAGATCATGGCGATGTGGATGCCGATCCTCGTGTTCTTCTACCTCGGTTTCGAGCATTCGATCGTCAACATGTTCCTGTTCCCGTCGGGGATCATGCTGGGTGGCCAGTTCACCTGGGCCGACTACCTGCTCTATAACGAGATCCCGGTTGTTCTGGGGAACCTCGTGGGCGGTCTGACCTTTGTGGGTGGCATGATCTACATGACCCACTTCAAGGAATCGCCCAAGCGCAACGCGACCATCTCGCGCAATGGCGACGCGACCGGCGTCGCCGCCGAGTAATCCCGCCGCTACCAGAGGCCCCGCCGCAAAGGTGGGGCCTTCCGCTTTCCGGAGATCTCCATGAAACCGATGCGCGCCTCTCTCAAGGTCACTCTGGGCCAGCTGTCCGTTGCGGGTGTGAAGCCCGAAAATCAGGACCGTGCCGGCGCCATGCTGAGCGATCTGGCGGGCCACGGGATCAGCCTCGTGCTGGCCGATGGGATCTCGACCTCCACTCTGGGAGCGGAGGCGGCGGAGTTCGCCGTGACCTCTTTTCTCAACGATTATTACGCCACGCCTTCGTCATGGCCGGTGGAGACCGCCGCGCGTGGTGTCATCTCGGCGATCAATGCAGCCCTCTGGGGGCAGAACGCGGCCCTTGCCGATATCGAGCGCGGCCATGTTACGACATTCGCGGCACTGGTGGTGAAAGACCGCATCGCGCATTGCCTGCATCTGGGCGATAGCCGGATCTCGCGTGTGGAAAACGGGCGCCTTATGCCGCTCACGCGTGACCACAAGACGGGGCGTTCGCTTGATCGGGCCTTGGGGATCGGTGCCAGAGCGGAGGCGGGATATGTTGCATTGCCGGTGGCGGAGGGGGAGCTGTTGGTGCTGACCACCGACGGCGTGCACGAGCATCTGTCGCCCGAGGCGCAGGACGTCTCGCTTGCGCTCCAAGATCCCCAAGAGATTGCGCAGATGCTGGTCGATCAGGCGCTTGTGGCAGGCAGCACCGACAATCTGACAGTTCAGGTCCTGCGCGTTGATAGCCTGCCCGAGGCCGATACGCCCCTGCCGCAGGATCTGGTTCTGCCATCCTTGCCGCGGGCGGGGGAGATGCTCGAGGGCTACCGGATCATCCGGCAGGTGCAATCCACTGCGCGCAGCCATATCTATCTGGCCGAAACGCCGGAGGGCGCACGGGTCGCACTGAAGATCCCGAGCGCCGAGATGGCCGAGGACGCGACCTTCCGCACCGGTTTTCTGGCCGAGGAATGGGCCGCGCGCAGGGTGCGCTCGGACCATGTGCTGCGCGTGCCGGAGCCGCGTCCGCGCCAGCATCTGTTCACCATCTCCGAATGGGTCGAGGGGCAGAGCCTCCGGCAATGGATGACAGACAATCCACATCCCGAACTGGCACAGGTGCGCGCGCTTTTACGCCAGATCGTGCAGGGTGTGCGGGCGCTACACCGGCGCAACATGATCCATCAGGACCTACGTCCCGAGAATATCATGATCGATACCGAGGGCACCGTGAAGGTCATCGATCTCGGCTCCGTCGCGGTGACGGGGGTCGAGCGCACGGCCGCTGGCGGCTTGGGGCCTCAGGCGGGCACCTATCAATATACCGCGCCCGAATATCTCTCGGGCGATCAGGTCAGCTGGCGGTCGGATCAATATGCGATCGGGGTGATCGCTTATGAAATGCTGACGGGCCGTCTGCCTTATGGCGCACAAGTGGCCCGCATCCGCTCGCGCAAGGATCAGGCGGCGTTACGCTATGCCTCGGCCCGCGATGACGAGAGCGGTGTGCCAGCATGGGTGGATCAGGCGTTGGCCCGCGCGCTCCACCCCGATCCGAGCCGCCGCTACGACGCGCTGACCGAGTTCCTCGTGGATATGGAGCGCCCGAATCCGGCATGGCGGTCCGGAGCGCATCGACCACTGATGGAACGCAATCCGGTTCTGTTCTGGCAGGGGGTCAGTGCCGTTCTGGCGCTTCTCTGCCTTTATCTTGCCGTCCGATGACGGCCAATCAGGGAGAGTGAGATGAAAGATCTGATGACCGAGAGCCTGACCAAGGAAGACGCGACCGCGCTGATCTTGCAGGCCAAGAAGCGCAAGGGTTTGACCTGGGAAGGCATCGCCGAGGCGATTTCCATGTCACCCGTCTGGACCCATTCGGCGGCGATGGGCATGAATGCTTTCCCCGAGCCCAAGGCGCGTGAGCTGATGGCGCTTCTGGACCTGCCAGCCGAGGCCATTGATGCGCTGACCGAAAGCCCCACCAAGATCTGGGATCAGGCCGTTCCGACCGACCCCTGCATCTACCGGCTCTATGAAATCGTGGGCGTCTATGGCCCGACGGTGAAGGCGCTTATCCACGAGAAATTCGGCGATGGCATCATGTCGGCCATCGACTTCGATATGAAGATCGACAGGGTTCCGAGCGAGAAAGGCGACCGTGTAAGGATCGAGATGTCGGGAAAATACCTGCAATATAACTGCTGGTGAGCCACCTGCCGGACCCATCCGGCCAGATTTCCCGAGAGTTTACCTCTGACTGGGCCCGGAGCAAGCTCCGGGCATTTTTCTGTCTCTGGCTCAGGGTCTGGCTTCAAGGTTCGGGGTCGAAGACCTGCCCGTCGAAGAAATGGTCGGGCGACAGAATTACGCGGCCCCTCTCGGAGGGGACGGCGGTGGGTTGCGAGATCGCGCCTTCGAGCTTTTCCGATGCGCCGGGCAGATCCGCCCCCAGATCGCGCAGGTGGCGGCGATAGATATCGGTGCGGAAACAGGCCTTGCCGGTCCTGATGGCCTCCGCCTCGTCCAGCCCCATGCGCCGTGCGATCCGCATCGCGATCCAGCCCGCCTGCGAGCGCCACGGGAAGCCCACGGCCCCCTCCTGGAATGTCAGGAAATGCGGATCCTGCCGGATCTCGCCCCCGCCCGAGATGAAGAAGCTGCCGTTGAGCCCACGTTCGATCAGGTTGACGGGCAGATCTAGGTAATCGGGGCGCGCCATAATCTCGGCGGCGGTAGCGCGTTTGCGCGGACGGTCGAGCCATGTGCCCGCCCGCCAGAGCGCGCGCAACAGCTTGCCCGACAACTCGGGGTTGTCGTCGGCCCAGCCCCCGCGCACGGCCAGCACCTTTTCGATGGCCGATCGCCGGATGGCGCTAGTGGGCAGCAGAAGCGTTCCGACGCCATTCTCCACCGACAGCGAGCCCCATGGCTCGCCCACGCAGAACGCGTCGATCTCGCCTGCGGCCAGCGCATCGGCCATCAATGGCGGCGGCACGGTATTGACCGCGAGCATCGCAGGATCGCTTAGCCCGCAGCTCTCGAGCCAGTAATAGAGAAGCTCGGCATGCATGGAGAAGGGGAAGGGCACACCCACGCGCAAAGGCTTACCGAGTGCCAGAAGGGCCTCGCCCGCCATGCGCGCATCGCGGAAATCGAAACCATGGCCGCCCGCCCGCATCTGTTCGGCGATAACATTGCTCACGCCGATCACATTGCCGCCGGTATTCATCGCGGCAATCGCCTCGATCCGGCCTTCGGGCCCACTGAGCCCCAGCGCCTTGGCCACCGGCACCGGTGACAGAAGGTGGGCGGTGTCGATCAGCCCCAGCATCAGATAGTCGCGCATCACCGACCAAGAGGGCAGTTTTACGAGATCCAGATCGAGCCCTTCCTCCGCGGCAAACCCCATCTCGCGGGCGACGATCAGCGGTGCGGCATCGGTCAGCGGCAAGAATCCCGCCTTAATGGTCTGTATCATGCCAGAAGCCCCGCCGTCGTCACCAGCGCCTCGGCCACTTCGGAGACCTTGCGCCCGCGATCCATCGCCGTTTTGCGCAGGAGGGCATAGGCCTCGTCCTCCGAGATGCCGCGCGCCTTCATCAGGATACCCTTGGCGCGGTCGATCAGCTTGCGCTCCTCGAGCGCGCGCTTGGTGGTCTCCAGTTCGGTCCGCATGCGATTGAACATATTGAACCGCGTGATCGCCGCATCGAGCACGGGGCGCACGCGATGCGCCTGTAGCCCGTCGACCACATAGGCCGAAACGCCCGCCTCGATGGCGGCGCGCGTCAGGCTATCGTCGGATTTGTCGACAAATATCGCAACGGGGCGCTCCAGCGGGCCGGAGGTCGCTGCGAGATCCTCGAGAATATCGCGCGAGGGGCTCGAGAGGTTGATCAGCACCACATCGGGATTACGCTCCGCAATATGGCGCGCAAGCCCCGCGGATTCGGAGATGACCGCGATTTTCACGGACGTGTCCTGCGAGAGAAGATCGACGATCTGCATCGCGCGATCGCGGTCGGATTCGACCAGAAGAATGGAGAGCTCGGCTTTCATGAAGGCAATCTGTGCCAGTTTCGGCATAGGCGCAAGAACTGCGTGGAAAAACTGCGGGCGGGTTCGGAAACCCGCCGGTATTACTGGTGAAATAAGAGGCGTTTCAGGCTCTTAGCTTGGGGATTTCGGCTTTTGCGAGCAGCCCTGCCAGCTCGGAGCGGCACGACCCGCAATTGGTGCCGGCCTGCAGCGCGGCCCCGATCGCCTCGACGCTCATCAGATTTTGCGAGGTGATCGCCTCGAGGATCGTGTTCATGCCGACATTGAAGCAGGCACAGATGATCGGACCCGGATCGGGACGGTCTTCGGGGGCGCGGCCCGAGAGTGCCTGCGGGGCGGATTGGCCGGGCAGGGTGGTCAGATAATCGCGCATGACCGCCACCGGCTCGCGCGAGACAAAGAGCGCCGCTTGCAGCACGCCATTCTGATGGAAGGCCATACGGATCATGCCACGCGCCTCGTCGCGCAGGATCTGGACCGGACCCTCGGGCAGCCCGAACAGCGCGCGCGCCCATGCTTCCCAATCGGCGGGGCGGCGCGATCCGGCGAGTTCGGCGCGATAACCTGCCTGTGTGGGCGCATAGGCCTGATAGTCGCACTCTGCGCGCATCGGTTTCTGCGAGATCGCGAAACCATACCAGTCCGCCTCGAACCGATCGGCCCGGACCACGGCGGCCTTGCTTTCGGGTTGGCCCGAGACGGGGTCGGTGACCGAGGCCACCAGCGCATCCACACGGGCCGAGGGCGCGGTCTCGCCCGTCCAGTGGATCGGCGCAAAGACATCGCCCTTGCGGGTGGCCTCGGTGATCAGCGCACGGAAGATGCCCTGACCGGTGGGCGAGGTCAGCCGCACCAGATCAGCCGGTTTGATGCCCTTGGCCGCGGCGTCCTCGGGGTGGATCTCCACAAAGGGTTCGCCCAGATGCGCCGAGAGCCGCGCGGTCTTGCCGGTGCGTGTCATCGTATGCCACTGGTCGCGGATACGGCCCGTATTGAGCCGCAGTGGATAGCGTTTCTCGGTTTTCGCAGCCGGTGCGCGATAGGTCACGGCCAAAGCACGGGCGCGGCCATCGGGGGTGAAGAACGTGCCATCGGCAAAGAAGCGGCCGCCCTGACGGGTGGCACTCACCGGCCAGCGGGTGGGTTCGAGCGCGTCGTAATCGCTTTGGGAAAGGCTCTCGAAGCCGGAGATATCGAAATCGCGGCCAAAGCGGGCGGCCACATGCGAGAGCGCGGCATATTCGCGGAAGATTTCGGCTGGGTGCTCGTAATCGAAAGCGCGGGGCCAACCCATTCGCCGGCCCACTTCGGCGATCTGACGCCAGTCCTCGCGGGCCTCGCCGGGGATCGGCAGGGCAGGGCGCTGGCGCGAGATCGTGCGGTCCGAATTGGTGACGGTGCCGTTCTTTTCGCCCCAGCCGGCGGCGGGCAGAAGCACATGTGCCAGACGCGCGGTATCGGTGGCACGGGTCACATCGGACACGACCACAAAGTCACAGCCTTTCAGCGCCTCGGCCACGCGGTCGGCATCGGGCATCGAGACCACCGGATTGGTATGGATGATCCAGACCGCCTTGATCTTGCCCTCGCCGATCGCGCGGAACATATCTACGGCCTTCAGACCTGCCGCGACCGGCATTTCGGGCGCATCCCAGAAGCTGCGCACCGCCGCGCGATGGTCGGCATTCTCCAGATCCAGATGGCAGGCGAGCATATTGGCAAGCCCGCCCACCTCGCGCCCGCCCATCGCATTGGGTTGGCCCGTGACGGAGAACGGGCCACAACCCGGCAGGCCGATACGGCCCGTGGCCAGATGGCAGTTGAGGATCGCATTCACTTTATCGGCGCCCGCCGAGGACTGGTTCACGCCCTGGCTGAAGATGGTGACCACCTTCTGTGTGCCGATCCACAGATCATGGAAACGCGCGATTTCCTCGGGCGAAAGGCCGGTGACGGCGGGGTCGTCCATCTCGGCATTGCCCACCGCCTCGTCGAGCCCGGCGATATGGGGCTCGAATTTGGGGTCGACCGCTCCGCGCCGGGCGATCTCGGCGAGAAGCGAGTTGAAGAGCGCCACATCGGTGCCGGGCTTGAGCGCCAGATGCAGTTCGGCCTGATCGCAGCTCGCGGTGCGGCGCGGGTCGATCACGATGATCTTCATCTCGGGGCGCGCGGCTTTGGCGGCCATGATGCGCTGGTAGAGGACCGGATGGCACCAGGCGAGGTTCGAGCCCGTCAGCACGATCAGATCGGCCTCTTCCAGGTCGTCATAGGTGCCGGGCACGGTATCGGTGCCGAAGGCGCGTTTATGACCCGCCACGGTTGAGGCCATGCAGAGCCTTGAATTCGTGTCGATATTGGCGGTGCCGATAAAGCCCTTGGCGAGTTTGTTCACAAGGTAATAATCCTCGGTCAGGAGCTGCCCCGAGACATAGAAGGCCACCGAATCCGGCCCATGTGCGGCGATGGTCTCCTTGAAACGGGTCGCCACCAGATCCAGCGCCTTATCCCAGTCGGCGGGGCGGCCATGGATCTCGGGCGCGAGCAAGCGGCCCTCGAGCCCGACCGTCTCGGCAAGCGCCGAGCCCTTGGAGCACAGCCGCCCCTTATTGGCCGGATGGTCGGGATCGCCCTTCACCTCGAGGCCGAGGGCCGTATTGCGCAACAGCACGCCGCAGCCCACGCCGCAATAGGCGCAGGTCGAGCGGGTCCAAGGGGTGTCATTCAGGGACAGATGGGTGTCTTTCATGACCTTGATCCTTCTTAAGGAGGGGCTTAACCGGCGAGCGAGCACCGGCTTGGCTGGGCTGTGGCATTGGCCGAAACCGGCCCGAAGATCAGCGCTTCGCGCAGATCCGATATATCGGCCCCGTCACGGATCAGTCCGTAATAGAAACCGCCATGTTCGGTATCGCCATATATCACCGCGCCGACGAGTTTCTCGCCCGCGATGACGAGGCGCTTGTAGATCCCGTCTTCCGGCGCGCTGAGCAGGATTTCCTCGCGGTCCGGCCCATCGGCAAAACAGCCCGCCGAGAAGAGATCGCACCCGGTGACCTTCAGCTTGGTCGAGGTCTCTTTCGGGATGTAGCGTGTATCGCCGCCCATCAGATTGGCGGCCAGAACCTCGGCCTGATCGTAAAGAGGCGCGACCAGCCCGAATAGCGCACCATTCAGCTCGATACATTCGCCAAGCGCGAAAATGCTCGGATCCGAGCTGCGCAGATGGTCATCCACGGTGATCCCGCGGCCGACCGCGAGCCCTGCGGCCTGCGCCAGCGCCGTAGCGGGGCGGATGCCCACCGCCATCACCAGCAGATCACAGGGCAGGAGGGTGCCATCCTTGAGACGCAGCCCCGCCACGCGGCCATCGGGGCCTGCCACGATCTCTTCCGAGGCCGTATTGCAGCGGATCTTCAGACCCCGCGCCTCCAGCGTGCGGGCCAGCATTGCCCCCGCTGCCGGGTCGAGCTGGCGCTCCATCAGATGGCCTGCAATATGGATCACGGTCACATCCATACCCCGCGCGGCCATTCCGGCCGCAGCTTCCAGCCCCAGCACTCCGCCACCGATGACAATGGCGCGGGTGCCTTTTTTCTGGCCGATCATGACTTGCGTATCGTCCCAGTCACGCCACGAGATGACGCCGGGGAGATCATGGCCGGGCATGGTGATCACGAAGGGGTTGGACCCCGTCGCGATCACCAGCCTGTCATAGGGCACTGGGCCGTGCTCGCCCATGACAGTCTTCGACGTGCGGTCGATCGAGGTGACACGCTCGCCGAAGCGGGGGGTGATCCCGTGGCGCGCATACCACTCGGCATCATGGGTCACGATCTCTTCGTAGGTTTTCTCGCCCGCCAGAACGGGGGAGAGCATCAGCCGGTTGTAATTGCCGCGGTCTTCCGCGTTGAACAGGGTAATCTCGAAGGCGTCAGGGGCGGTGTTCACCAGATGCTCCAGCATCCGTCCCGAGGCCATTCCCGCACCGATAACGACCAGACGCGTCTTCATCGGCCCTTACTCCGCCGCGATCTTTGCGGGGCGCTTGGGCTTTGCGCCATGCTCGTATTCCTCGAGGAAATCGAGCACTTCCTGACGGTAGTGATAGTAGTCGCGGTGATCGAGCAGCGCCTTGCGGGTGCGCGGGCGCGGCAGTTTCACATCGGTGATCTTGCCGATGGTCGCCTGCGGGCCATTGGTCATCATCACCACGCGGTCGGCCAGCAGGATCGCCTCGTCCACATCATGGGTGACGCAGATCGCAGTGACCTTGGTGCGCGACCAGACCTCCATCAGCACCTCCTGCAGCTCCCAGCGGGTGAGGCTGTCGAGCATACCGAAGGGCTCATCGAGCAGCAGCAGCTTGGGCGAGAGGGCGAAGGCGCGCGCAATCCCCACACGCTGCTTCATGCCGTTCGACATATCGGAGGCGGATTTGTCCATCGCATCGGCGAGGCCCACGCGCTCGAGATAATATTCCACCACATCCTGACGCTCGGCGCGGCTGGCATTGGGATAGACCTTGTCCACACCGATCGCCACGTTCTCCTTGGCGGTCAGCCAGGGGAAGAGGTTGGGCGACTGGAATACCACTGCACGCTCGGGGTCGGCGCCCTCGACATGGATACCGTCGAGCTTGATCGCGCCCTTCGAGATGCCGTTGAGCCCCGCGCACATCGTCAGCACGGTGGATTTGCCGCAGCCCGAATGGCCGATGAGGCTGATGAACTCGCCCTTCTGCACATCGAGATTGAAATCCTCGACCACGGTCAGCGGGCCTTTCGGTGTGGGGTAGATTTTGTGGAGCTGCGAGAATTGCAGGTATTTCTCGTCATTCAGGCTGCGGCCTGCCTCTTCATAGGCTTTGGGCAGCGCGTGAATCGGGGTGACATTGGGCAGGCTGCGGGTGCCGGCAGCCGCAGCCTCGATCCCCGCATCCATCAGATATTTGGTGACGCGCGCGCGCAGGGCATGGAAGCCTTCGTCATGGTTCATCTCGGTCCGGTCACGCGGACGCGGGATCTCGACGCGGAATTCCTCGCCCAAAGTGCCATCGGGATTGAGCGCGATGATCCGGTCGGCCAGAAGGATTGCCTCGTCCACATCATTGGTGATCAGCACGCAGGTCTTCTTGTCGGCATCCCAGATCTGTTCGATCTCGTCGGCCAGATTGGCGCGGGTCAGCGCATCAAGCGCCGAGAGCGGCTCGTCAAGAAGCAGCACCTCGGGGTTCATGGCGAGCGCACGGGCCACGTTCACCCGCTGGCGCATGCCCCCCGACAGCTCGGCAGGGCGGCGGGTTTTGGCATGCGAGAGCCCCACCATCTTGATGAAATGGTCGACCTTGGCCTTTTTCTGGTCCTGCGTCAGGTTCGGGAAGACAGCATCCACCGCAAGGCGCACATTGCCATCCACCGTCAGCCAGGGCATCAGCGAGTAGTTCTGGAAGATCACGCCACGCTCGGGGCCAGGGCCGGTGATTTTCTGGCCGCGGAAGGTGACCTGACCGCGGGTGGGCGTATCAAGCCCCGCCATCAGATTGATCAGGGTGGTCTTGCCGGTGCCGGAGAAGCCGAGGAGCACGAGGAACTCGCCCTCTTCGACACTCAGGTTGATATTGCGCAGGACATGGGTGGCGTTGGTGCCGTCGCCATGGCTTTTCGAGACGTTCTGGAAGTCAATGATACCCATGGCGCTCACCGGTTGTTCGAGAAGGTGAAGAGCGACTGCAGAGCGAACATCACGCGATCAAGCAGGAAGCCGATGATGCCGATGGTGAGAACTGCGACGATGATCCGGGCCAGCGATTGCGAGGAGCCGTTCTGGAACTCGTCCCAGACGAATTTGCCAAGACCGGGGTTCTGCGCCAGCATCTCGGCGGCGATCAGCACCATCCAGCCCACACCCAGGGACAGACGTAGACCGGTGAAGATCAGCGGCAGGGCGGAGGGCAGAACCAGCTTGGTGATCTTGGTATAGGTGTTCATTTTCAGAACCTTGGAGACCGAGATCAGGTCCTTGTCGATGGAGGCCACACCGAGAGCCGTGTTGATCAGCGTGGGCCAGAGCGAGCAGAGCGTCACGGTGATGGCCGACACGAGGAAGGATTTCGCAAACAGCCCGTCATTGGTGGCATAGAGCGCCGAGACGACCATGGTCACAATCGGCAGCCATGCCAGCGGCGAGACCGGCTTGAAGATCTGCACCAGCGGGTTGATGGCCGCATTGGCATAGGGCGAGAGGCCGGCGAAGATGCCCAGCGGAATGGCGATGGCCGAGCCGATCAGGAAGCCGAAGAACACGGTTTTGATCGAGGTCCAGATCTGGTCGTAATAGGAGGGCGCGCCGGTATAGGGGATGTCCCTGACCTGATCGGCCTTGCCGGCCGCAATCAGTTTCTCGTTGCGGGCCTCGACGCGCGCGTAATGGCTGTCGCGTTTCTCGGCCTTGGCGATGGCGTCGTCATTCAGCGCCACAGCCTCGCCCCAGACGGCCACAGGGCCGGGGATCGCACCGAGCGAGGTCTGCACTTTGGGCGCCAGCGTGCCCCAAGCCACGAGGAAGGCCACGATGGCCAGAACCGGCACGCCCAGAAGCTTCCAGATCTCGCGCCCCTGGGTGCGGGGGTTGTCGCCTGCCATGATTTTCAGGATCGGGGTGATCCAGGCCAGACCCAGCACCTTGAACCAGCCATCGGCGCGGTTGATGCGGGTGAACATGCGGGCGCGGCGTTCTTCGCGGGCCTTGGTATCGGTCGTTTCAAGCGATTGCGGGTCGATGGCGGTCATGATCGGATCCTTTGGGGCGATATGGCGTCTGGATGCCGGAGGAATGGGGGGAATGTCCGGCGGGCTGGCCGCCGGACGGTGCGCTTAGCCTTTGACTTCGGCGCCTTCGACGGTCTGTGCGTCTTTCAGGCCGATGGGCAGGCTGTCGATATAGGCGTTGGGCTGTTTGCCGTCATAGCCGATGCCGTCGATGACATCCGCAGCAGGGGTCGGCGCCTTGTAGCCGTCGCTATCCCAGGGGAAGTCGGCCTCGCTGGCTTTGCCTTCCTCGACCAGCATACGGGCGGCTTTCAGGTAGATCTCGGGCTTGTAGACCGATTTCGCGACCTCGTCATACCAGGTGTCGGGATGGGCTTCGGGGATCTGGCCCCAGCGGCGCATCTGCGTCAGATACCATACCGCGTCCGAATAGAAGGGATAGGTCGCGTTGTGGCGGAAGAAGGTGTTGAAATCGGGGACGTCGCGCTTGTCGCCCTTCTCATACTCGAAGGTGCCGGTCATCGAGTTGGCGATGACCTCTGCATCGGCGCCGACATATTCGGGGCGCGAGAGGATTTCCACGGCCTCGGGACGGTTGGCGTTGTCGTTCTCGTCGAGCCAGATCGCGGCGCGGATCAGCGCCTTGGTGATGGCGATCGTCGTGTTGGGGTTCTGGTCGATGAACTCGGCGGTCAGGCCGAAGACCTTCTCGGGGTTGTTCTTCCAGATCTCGTAATCGGTAACGACCGGCACGCCGATGCCCTTGAACACCGCCTGCTGGTTCCACGGCTCGCCCACGCAATAGCCCGAGATGGTGCCTGCCTCGAGGGTCGCGGGCATTTGCGGCGGCGGGGTAACGGACAGGAAGACATCCGCGTCGATCTGGCCCTTCACGTCTTCGGGCGAGTAATAGCCCGGGTTCAGGCCACCAGCCGCCAGCCAGTAGCGCAGCTCGTAGTTATGGGTCGAGACGGGGAAGACCATGCCCATGTTGAAGGGCTTGCCTGCGGCTTTGTATTTTTCAACCACCGGCTTGAGCGCCTCGGCGGAGATCGGGTGCTTGATCTTGCCATCCGCGTCTTTCGGCAGATTGGCCTTCATCTCGTTCCAGACCTCGTTCGAGACGGTGATGCCGTTGCCGTTGAGATCCATCGAGAAGGGGGTGACGATATGGGCTTTGGTGCCATAGCCGATGGTCGCGGCGATCGGCTGGCCCGCCAGCATATGCGCCCCGTCGAGCGTGCCGGAGATCACGCCATCCAGCAGCACTTTCCAGTTGGCCTGCGCCTCAAGGGTGACAAAGAGGCCCTCATCATCGAAATAGCCCTTTTCATAGGCCACGGCGAGCGGTGCCATATCGGTCAGCTTGATGAAGCCGAAGGTCAGCTGGTCTTTTTCGAGATCCAGCATTTCTGCAAAAGTCGGGCTTGCAAGAAGGGTGCTGGCGGCGAGGCCGAGGAGAATTTTCTTCATGTCACTTCCTTTGCGGGCTGCCATGCAGCAAAGCCGAAAAATAAAAAAAGCCGCCGATGACCAGGCCATGTTTCGGGCCAGTATCATCGAGCGGCTTTGCTCATAGTCCCAGTCAGCGGGACGAAATTCTGTGTCGCGGCGCCATTGCCGGGCGACACGTTCTTTGTGACAGATTCGCGGGCTGCGCGGGGAGGAAATCTGAGCAGCTAGGAACGAATTTTCTAAAAAATCGCCATACAGATCAGATTTTCATGCAGATCGACACCAATCGTTCAAAAAAATGGCGCTTTGCAAATGGCGTGCGGAGAAAAATCCTGTCGAATTTGATGGGCCTGCTTCCTTTTCGGACGGTGCCACGACATAGCTCGGTTGCTGTTTCGACGAATGGATAGGGTAAAATGCGGTTCTCGATCGTTCTGGCAATGTGTGTGATTCCGTTTGTGGGGGCCGCGCAGGAGGCCTCCCTGCCAGTGCCTTCGGCTGCGGCAAAAACCTTCCTCGACCGGCTGGAGGTCTTCGGCGGGCACAAGGGGGAGGTCTATGCCGCCTGCTGCAAGACGTGTCATGCTGGTAAGGCCTGCGGGAATAGCTGTATCAGCCGTTCCAAACAGTGCCATAAAGGAGCGGGCTGCGCCTGCGACGGCTGATCAGGGCGCCAGCGCCGCAAAGAACCGCACCAGATCCTCGCGCAGATCGGCAGGGTCCTCCATGCCGATCGACAGCCGCAGATAGAGCCGTGGGTCGGGAGGAGTGCGCCCGTCGACGCTCATCGGTGCGATCAGGCTGCGCGTGCCGCCCCAAGAGGCGCCGATCGCGAAAACCTCCAGCGTATCGAGTGCACGGGGAAGGTGAGCTGCCTGCTCCGCGGTCAGCACCACCGAGAACAGCCCTGATCCAGCGCGGAAATCGCGCGCCCAGAGGGCGTGGTCGGGATGCGAGGGGAGGGCAGGGCAGAGCACCGGATAATCATGGCTGCTTTCGATCTCGCGCGCCAGTTCGGTTGCCACACGGCCCGCATGTGCGAGCCGCACCGCCATCGTCTCCAGCCCGCGCAGCACCAGCGAGACCGCATCGGGCGCGGTATGATAGCCCAGCATTCGCATCACATCGCGCAGGGCCTGATATTGGGCACGTTCGCGTACCGTCACCGACCCCATCAGCAGGTCGGAATGCCCGCCCGCATATTTGGTCAGCGCCTGCATCGAGAAATCCACCCCATGCGCCAGCGGTTTGAAGAGCAGGGGCGTGGCCCATGTATTGTCGATGCCGGTCTGGATTCCCTTCGCGCGGGCCACCGCTGTGATCGCGGGAATGTCTTCCAGTTCCATCGTCGTCGAGCCGGGGCTCTCCATCCAGATCAACCTTGTCTCGGGGCGGATATGGGCGGCGATCCCCGCACCGATGCGTGGCGGATAGCTGGACCATGTCACCCCGCGCGGCGCCAGAAAATTACGGCACAGGCCCGCCACGGGCGGATAGGCGGCCTCGGCGATAAGCACATGATCGCCCGGTTGCAGGCAGGCCAGAAACACCACGGCAATCGCCGCCTGTCCCGAGGGCAGGATCGCGCAATACCCAGCCCCCTCCAGCGCAGCCAGCTGCGCCTGCAGGATGCGCTGGGTGGGGGTGCCGTGCAACCCGTAGGAATAGCCATCCAGATCGCGCTTTGTGCGGTTGGTATAGTCCTGCGCGGTCTCGAAGACGATGGTCGATGCGCGCTGTGTGGCAGGGCTGAGCGAGGCATAGCCGCTGTCATCAATCGCGGGATGGTGGACGGTGCGGGTTGCGTCGCGCATAGGGGCCTCATTGGTTAGACCCCACACCAAGCCCTGACGCCGGACAATCGTCAAGCCTCTCCATGTCGGCCCCGCCCGAGACTGAGGAGGAAGAAGGCGGGGCCGCTTTCCGGGAGGAAAGGTCTTAGCGTTCGGGCATGCCCTTGATACGGCCCAGACGTTTCTGGGCGGCAATGCGGAACGGAGCATTCGGGCCCCCGAAGCCGCGATAGCCGGTGGCGCGCTGGACGAGTTCGAAGAACACCCCGCCGGCCATCTGCTTGGAGAAGATCTGGAAGAACTCGCCCCGTTCGTCGCGGTCATAGAGGATATTGGCGGCCTTCATACGCTCCAGCAGCTCGGGCTGGAAATCGAAACGGGCCGCAAGATCGGCATAGTAGTTGGGCGACATAGGCAGCGCCTCGAAACCGCGCGCGGCCAGATCGTCGGCGAGCGCGAAGAGGTCTTCGGTCTCGAAGGCGATGTGCTGGACCGAAGCACCGAAGCTGCGGGCAAGGAACTCGCCTGCCAGCGTGCGCTGGGTCTCGGCGCCGTTCAACGTGAGCCGCAGCGCGCCATCGGGGGCCTCGACAATCTGGCTGCGCACCAGCCCGTCGGGGTCGATCACATCCACCATCGGCGATTTCTGCATGTCGAAGAGCGTCGAGTAGAACAGCGTCCAGCTGAGCATCTCGTCATAGGACATGGTCTGGGCGAGGTGGTCGATGCGGGTCACGCCGAGGGCCGCGGGCTTTGCCCCTGCGATCGGCTCGAACTCGACATCCCAGACGCGGTCATGGCCTTCCTCGTCGCCGATGAAATGCACGACGGAACCACCGAGGCCGCGGATTGCGGGCAAAAGGATCTCGCCCGGAGCGATAGGCTGCTCGAATGTATGCGCGCCGAGTGCGGTGGCGCGGGCCACTGCATCGGCGGCAGAGCCGACCTTCAGACCGATATCACAGACACAGGTGCCATTGGCGACCCACGCCTTGCCGGCATGCCCCTCGGTCTCGGCATTGATTACGATGCGCACATCTCCCAGCTGCCACAGATCGAGCGCCTTGTTGCGATGCTTGGCCATGCGGGTGAAACCAAGGGTGCCCAGCAGTTTGGCCAGATCATCGCGCGCCTCGCCTTGGGCGGCAAATTCGACAAAGGCGAAGCCCTTGGTGGGCACACGCGGCGGCATCGGCACAGGCTCGAGCGCAGGCGCCAGCGCCACATCGGGTTCGGCGCGGCGGACATCATCCATTAGCGCCACCAGTGAGCGGTAGCCATCGCGGGCGATGGTGCGGGGATTGCCGCCACGGAACTGGTCGTTGAAGATCTCGAGGCTGACAGCCCCCGAATAGCCGGTGGCCGCGACCGCGCGCATGAAGCGTTCGACCTCCAGATCGCCTTCGCCCGGCATATTGCGGAAATGGCGCGACCAATACAGCAGGTCCATATCGATTTTCGGCGCATCCGCCAGCTGCACGAAGAAGATCTTGTCGCCGGGGATGGAGCGGATGCTCTCGGGGTCGATGCCGCGGCCCAGCGTGTGGAAGCTGTCGAGGATCAGGCCGATATTGTCATGGTTCGCGCGGCGCACGATTTCCCATGCGTCACGGTGGTCGTTCACATGACGGCCCCATGCCAGCGCCTCATAGCCCACGCGCACGCCCATATCCTTCGCGATCACGCCCAGCTCGGCAAAATCATCGGCGGCGCGGTCGATGCCGCCCAGACTGCGCGGATGGCAGGACGAGCAGAAGAGCACCAGATCGGTGCCCAGCTCGCGCATCAGTTCGAATTTGCGTTTGGCGCGGTCGAAGGCCTTGGAGCGTTCGGGCTCGGGCAGACATTCGAAATCGCGGAAGGGTTGGAACAGCGTGATCTCGAGACCTTTGTCGCGGATCATCCGGCCCACTTCTTTCGGACCACCGTCAAATGCGAGAAAATCCTGTTCGAAGATCTCGATGCCGGAATAACCCGCTTCGGCGATGGCCGACAGCTTTTCGGTGAGAGAGCCGGAGATCGAAACGGTCGCAATCGAGGTCTTCATGAATAACTCCAGAGGAATTTGAGGCGTAGAGGGGCGAAAAGGAGGGCCGTAGCCCTCCTTTTCCTATTAATAACCGAGAATGGTCGGGAGGAAAGTCACCGTTTGCGGCACGAAGGTGAGGATCGCAAGCACCAGTACCTCGACAAAGAAGAAGGGCATGATCTGCTTGATGAGCCGTGCCATTCCGACTTGGGCGACCCCTTCGGCCACGAACAGACACAGGCCAAGCGGTGGCGTGATCAGGCCGATCATCAGGTTGAAGATCACGATGATCCCGAAATGGACCGGATCGACGCCAAGGCCCACCGCGATCGGATGCAGGATCGGCACCAGAACCAGCATCGCCGCGATCCCTTCGAGGAACAGGCCCACCACAAGGAAGAGGACCATGACCGCCAGCAGGAAGGCCGTTTTGCTATCGACATTGGCCAGCACCCATTCCGTCAGCATATTGGGCAGGCGGTTATAGGTAAGGAGCCAGTTGGCCGCCGAGACGGCCCCGATGATGATTAGGATGACCGAGCTGTCGCGCATCGCATCGCGGAAGATGCGGGGTAGGGCGGAGATCTTGATATTGCGGTAGACGAAGACACCGAGGAACAGCGCATAGGCCACAGCAAAGCTTGCCGCTTCGGTTGGCGTCACGATACCCAGCAGGATGGACCCCACCACGAAGACCGGCATCAGGAGCGGCGGGATCCCCTGCAGGATTGCCTGCATCGCGGGTTGCTGCGGCAGATCGTTGGCAGGGGCGTTCTTGTCGATCTTCACGGTCAGCATGACCCAGATCGACAGGAAGATCGCCAGAAGGATGCCGGGCACCACGCCTGCCATGAACAGGGCAGGCACCGAGACGCCGGAGACGATCAGCGCATAGATGATGACGGGGATCGAGGGGGGAATGATCGGGCCGATCACCGAGGACGCGGCGGTGAGGGCGGCAGCATAGGCGCGGTCATAGCCGTGTTTTTCCATTTCGGGGATGAACACGCGGCCGATCGCCGAGGTATCAGCCACAGCCGAACCCGACAGGCCTGCAAAGATCACCGAGGCCCAGATATTGACCAGCGCCAGGCCGGCGCGCAGACGGCCTACGAGCACATTCGCGAAAGCGATGATACGCGAGGTGATACCGGATTCGGTCATCACTTCGCCTGCCAGCACGAAAAGCGGGATCGCCAGCAGCGGGAAGGAGTTCATGCCCTTGAACATTTCGGTCGCCACAAGGCGCATGGCATAGGGTGCCTCGCCCGTGGCCATGAAGAACATGAGAGCGGCGATGATGGAGATGGCGATCGGAACCCCGATCAGCAGGCCGACGATGAGAATGATAAAGGCCATGTCAGAGACTCCGCAGCGTGCCAAGACGCTCGATGAATTTCAGAACGGCGGCCACGGCCAGAAGCGCGCCGCCGATGGCGATGGCATATTGCCATGTGCCGACCTTGCCGACCCAGACCAGCGCGTCGATGCCGGTATGTTGGGCCAGCCAGTTGCCGGTGGATTTAAGCCCCGAAGCGGCCAGCTTGCCGCGTTTCATCGCGAAGCTATGGCCTGCATAGGCCAGCAGCAGGCCCGAGACGAAGGTGATCACATCGACGAAGAGATACAGGGTCTCGCGGGACTTGCGCGAGATCATGTCCACGAGGATCGTGAACCGGATGTGGTTGTCGTTCAGATAGGCCAGCGCAAGGCCGAACATCACCCCGTAGATGGTCAGGTAGATCGGCAGCTCTTCGCCCCATGGGACCGATTGCCCCATAAGATAACGACGTAGCGAGTTGATGAAGATGATCGCGAAGACGAGGGCCATCGACAGACCGGCAAGGAAGCCGAGAATGCGACGGGCGCCATTGATCAGCGTCTGCATGGGGAAGGCCCTTCCTGGACGACAGTGGCCGGCGCGCCCGGACGCGCCAGCCTGACTTGTTACAAACGGGTTATTCCTGCGTGTCGGCTACAGCCGTCTGCAGACGGTCGATCCATTCCGCATCCGGACCCAGTTCTCCGCGCAGGTAGTCGATCACGGCGGGTTGCGCCGCATCGGCGAAGGCCTTGATCTCCTCGGTGGTCGGCGAATAGACCTGCATGCCCTCTTCCTGTACTTTCTTCACGCCATCGGCGGTCGACCATTCCTGGATCGCGCGGCCCATGGTGCCCGCGATACGGGCGGCTTTCGATACGACTTCCTGATCGGCGGGGGAGAGGCCCTCATAGAACTCGTCCGAGATCACGATGAAGTCCGCGCCATAGACGTGGCCGTCGAGGGTCATGTATTTCTGCAGCTTGTGCAGGCCGTTGTTATAGATCGTGCCAACGGGGTTTTCCTGACCGTCAACCACGCCGGTGGACAGCGCGTTGGGCAGTTCGGTCCATGCGATCGGGGTCGGCTCGCCGCCCAGCGACTTCACCATTTCCAGATAGAGCGGGATCGGCTGCACACGGAACTTCAGGCCCTTCATATCCGCCGGAGATTTGATCTCGCGGGTATTGTTGGTGAAGTTGCGGAAGCCCGTCTCGCCATAGGCCAGCGTGCGCAGGCCGGTCTCGTCGAGGCAGTGCTC
The DNA here is from genome assembly GCF_037949795.1 of Thioclava sp. GXIMD2076. Taxonomy (NCBI): domain Bacteria; kingdom Pseudomonadati; phylum Pseudomonadota; class Alphaproteobacteria; order Rhodobacterales; family Paracoccaceae; genus Thioclava; species Thioclava sp. GXIMD2076. Next base: position 231,197 of record NZ_CP149932.1, on the reverse strand, counting down.
TGCCAGATCCTTGCCGAACTGGCCGTCCAGCACATCCCATGCAACGGGGGCCGAGGAGAAGATATAGGGGATGTCGAGAACGGAGGCTGCGGGGCAGACCTTCGACATTGCGCCCGAGACGATCGCCACCTGGGTCAGGCCTTCTTGTGCCTGTGCAACAAGTTCGTCCTCGTTGCCGAGGGCGCCTGCGGGGAACAGCTCGACCTTCAGGTCGCTCTCGCCCTCGACGATATTCTTGAAGATCTGGGCCGCAGCGCCTTTTTTCGAGGTCTGCCAGTCATCGGGGTCCACATGGGCCACGCGAATGGTGGTTTCGGCCTGAGCCGCGCCTGCGAGACCGATGGTCAGTGCGGCCAGTGCCGCGGTTGCTTTGAGATTGAAACGCATGTCATCCTCCCTAGATTGCGTTCGGGTCTCCACTCATCTCCCTGAAGAGTGAAGCTTTACTTATCGAATTCCTCGAACCGTGCCTTCATCCGCGCACCATCGGCGGTGCGGCCGGTGAACAGTTTGAAGGCATCGATGGCTTGCCCCACAGTCATTCCCGAGCCGGGCATCACGCGTGCGCCAACTGCGCGCGCTTTGGCCAGAAGCTCGGTTTCGAGCGGGAAATAGACGATATCGGCCACCCACATATCAGCGCCCAGGAAGCTCTCCGGCACCGACATGCCCGGCAGTTTGGCCATGCCCATCGGCGTGGCGTTGACCATGCCCTGCGGGCGGTTCGCACCGGTCAGCTCGTCGGTCGAGGCAACGGCCACAACTTGGGTCGCCGGGCGGTTCTTGGCGACCTGCGCGGCCAGAGCCTGCGCACGCGCGGGGTCCACATCGGTGATCGACAGGCGCTTGGCACCACAATCACACAGCGCATGGGCCACGGCCACGCCCGCACCACCGGCACCCACCAGCAGCACATGGTCATTCGGCGCATCGCCCAGACCGGCACGGTAGCCCGCGGCAAAACCCGTCATGTCGGTATTATGCCCGATGCGGCGGCCATCCTTGAAGACCACGGTATTCACCGCACCTACGGAACGCGCGCCCTCGGACAACTCGTCCAGAAGCGCGATCACTTCCTGCTTGTAGGGGTAGGTGATGTTGAGCCCGTCATAGCCCGCCTTCTCGGCGCCGACCAGCATCTGCTCGAGGGTCATCCCCTCGCGTAGCGGGTCGTCCATATCAAGTTTGTTATACAGACCGACCATGCCCTGCGCCTTTGCTTCGGCCATATGCATCGCGGGGGTGCGCGACTGGCCGATGCCGCGGCCGATCAGGCCTGCCAGCAGGGTATCCTTGGTCTGGATTGCGGTATTCATGTGTAATGTCCTCCCGCGTCGGGACTCCCGATCCGACGTGTTGACATAATGATGGACCAGCGGGTTAATTTCGTCAAGAAGAATGTACCCGCCGGTCCATTGTAGAGTCTGGCGGTTATGAAGAGGGAGGAGAAAGTTATGGGTGTCGGAGGAAACCCCCGTGGCTGGAAGCAGAACCCAGAGGCTGTGAAAGCCGATATTCTGGCGGCGGCGCAGGAGGAGTTCGCGCGCCATGGTCTCTCGCGGGCGAGGCTGCAGGATATTGCCGAGAGAACGAAGACATCGAAGCGGATGATCTTCTATTACTTCAAGGATAAAGAGGCGCTTTATCAAGAGGTTCTCGAGAATGCCTATCGCAAGGTGCGCGAAGGCGAATGTGCTTTGGATGTGGACAACCTACCGCCCATCGAGGCGCTGGAGAAGCTGATCGGGTTCACATTCGACCACCATAAGGCGAACCCCGATTTTGTGCGTTTGGTTATGATTGAGAATATCCATGACGGTCGCCACATCCGCCAGATGGCCGAGATGCCGCATACCAATAAGCCAGCGGTTTTGCTTCTGGAGCGAATCTGTCAGGCGGGAATCGCGCAGGGTGTTTTCCGTGAGGATGTCGATCCGCTACGGGTTCACTGGCAGATTTCGGCGGCGAGCGTGTTCAATGTCGCCAACGAGATTACGTTTTCGGCAAATTTCGGGAATAATTTCTATACCCCCGAGGGACAGAGCTGGATGCGGGCCGAGGTGATCCGCACCATCGTGCTGTCGGTTCTGAAGGCGGGCACGCCGATTCCTTCGCCCAAGTAACCGAAAAGGCCCGCCGACGGGGCGGGCCTTTCCTTATCCGATACGATTGATCCGCTCGCAGATGGTCTGGGCGGCAGCCGTCGCGCGGCCTGTGGCCTGTGCGATCTGCGGCAGCACCATCCATTCGAGCGTCCAGGCCGTGCCCGAGCGTTCCTGTTCGTGGATCATTGCCTGATGCATGGCCGAGACCTGCACCGCGTTGAACCGTGCCAGCGTCACCAGTAGTTCGGGCAGAACGGGATTCTGCTTATGCGGCATGGCCGACGACCCGCCGCCGCCCGACATGGCGATCTCGTCAATGCCTTGCTGGGCCATCAGGCAGATATCCTGCCCCATCTTGCCCAGAGTGCCGGTAATCAGCGCCATCAAACTGGCGGCTTCGGTCACCGAGCCGCGCATCGCATGCCATGCCCGTGGCGCATCTTCCAGATCCAGCGCCTGTGCCATATCGGCAGAGACCATCGCGGCCTTGTCTTTCAGTGCCTTACGGTCGCCAGACGCACCGCCCAGCTGCACCCGTGCGACCCGCGGCATCAGCGCGTCGATGCGTTCGATATGGGTGGCAAGTGGCATCATCCAAGGCGCGATCCGGTCGGCCACGGTAATCTCGGTTGCGGCCTGCATACGGGTGCGGCCCATCAGGGGCTTGGCGCCATAGACCTGCACCAGCGTGTCCATCGCGTCCTGCAGCCTCTCGAGCCGTGCACGCAACAGGCGCAACGTGTCCCGCAGGCTGAGGATCATTGCGGTGTCGATAACATCCTGCGAGGTCGCGCCCTTATGGACCGCCTCCGAGGCATGGCCCGTAGCCTTTTTCAGTTCGGCCACCAATGCCGGCACCACAACGCCGTCATTTTCCTGCCCCTTGCGCAAGGCCGCCATATCGGGCGTGGCAGTCTCGATCCTGCTGGCGGCTTCATCGGCCAGATCGGCATCGAACAGTCCCGCCCGGCCCATAGCGCGGCTGAAGGCGGCCTCAAAGGCCAGCATATTCGCAAGCTGACGCTCCGGAGACCAGAGCGCCATGACTTCGGCATCGGCAAAAGAGCCCGAGAGCCATGGGTGGCCGAACACATCGGCCGCCCCGTTTTGAACCAGATCAGATGTCAAGGAACACCGTCTCCCCTTCGCCCTGAAGGCGGATGTTGAAGCGGTATTTGCCATCCGCTTCCTTTTTGGCGATCAGCGTCTCGACGCGCGGGCGCTGTTCGATGCGTTTCAAGAGCGGGTCCTCCGAGTTGTCCTCATCCTCGAAATAGATCCGTGTCTGAAGCCCGATATTGATCCCGCGGGCAACGACCCACAGCGAGATATGCGGCGCGCCAAAGCCACCGCCCCGCAGCGCCACCTTGCCCGGTTTGACCGTGCGCAGAGTGAATTCACCGGTCTCGGCGTCAGCGGCAAAACGGCACCAGCCCGAGACTTTGGGGTCGGCGCCCTCCTGACCTGCAAACTTGCCGGAGGCATCGGGCTGCCAGCTCTCGATGAGCGCATCGCGCAACGTCCAGCCGGTGCCGTCAATGACTTCACCGACGATCTCGATGATCTCGCCTTCGGCGCCCTCCTCGATAGGCGAATAGCCCAGTTCGCTGTCATAGATCTGGCCGTTGCCTGTATAGCTGGGCATCAGGCCGATATGGACATACGGGCCTGCGGTCTGCGAGGCGCTTTCCTGAAGAGTGTCGAGTTGTTGAACCATGATTACATCCCCTCGATACGGTTTTCGAACATGGTCTGGCGGCGACCGCGCAGCACGATGTCGAACTTGTAGGCAAGATAGTCCAGCGGGCGCGAATGCGCCATGTCGAGCGGAGCCACGAGACGGTCGAGCGAAGCGCGGTCCTTCACCGTTTTGGCGATCGGGCAGAGATTGATCAGCGGATCACCCTCGAAATACATCTGGGTGATCAGGCGCTGGCCGAAGCTGTGGCCGAAGACCGAGACGTGGATATGCATCGGGCGCCAGTCATTGCCGCGGTTGGGCCAGGGATAGGCGCCGGGGCGGATGGTCAGGAACTGGTAATAGCCGTTCTCGTCGGTCAGCGTGCGTCCGCAGCCGCCGAAATTGGGGTCGAGCGGCGCCAGATAGCCGTCTTTCTTGTGGCGGTAGCGGCCACCGGCATTGGCCTGCCAGATCTCGACCAGAGTGTTGCGCACCGGGCGGGCGTTTTCATCCAGCACGCGGCCATGCATCATGATCCGCTCGCCGATGGCGGGGGCGGCGCCACGGTTCCAGTTGAGGATCAGGTTGTTATCATATTGCCCGAAAGCCGAGTGGCCGAAGGTCGGACCGGTTTCCTCCGAGAGCCCGGATTCCATCGCCAGAAGCGGCTGGTTGGGCGAGCGTGCCACCGATGTCTTGTAGCCCGGATCGTAAGGGACGGGGTGGATCTCGCGGTTGCGCGGGATCAGCGGGCCCTGATCGGCCTGCAGTCTTGCCAGCGGGTGGGTCATTATTTGCCTTCCTCCTCCTGTTCGGCAAAGACCTGCTTTGCCAATTTGATCGCATGGTTGGCCTTCGGCACGCCGGCATAGACCGCCACATGCAGGAAAGCTTCCATGATATCGTCACGCGAGGCACCGGTATTGGCGGTGGCGCGCACATGCATCGGGATCTCCTCGAAATTTCCCGTGGCGGCCAGAAGCGCCAGTGTCAGCATCGAGCGTTCGCGTTTGGTAATTTTATCCGACGACCAGACATTGCCCCAAGCGGTCTCGGTGATCAGCGTCTGGAAGGGCTCGTCAAACGGAGTTTTGCCCGCTTCGGCGCGGTCCACATGGGCATCGCCCAGCACGGAGCGGCGGGTTTCCATGCCTTTGTCATAGCGGAAGCTTTTCTCGGTCATGGTCAGATCCTGTTGAAGAAGGCCGCGATAAGCTCGGCCGTGTGTTTGGGGTGTTCGACGCAGGGCAGGTGGCCCGCATTCTCGATCAGATGGAACTCGGCATTGCACAATGCGGCCGTCGCCCGCACCAGATCGGGCGGGGTGGAGCCATCCTGATCGCCCGCCATTGCCATCACCGGCAGGGTCAGGGCGCGGGTGCTCTCGGTGAGGTCCGCCGCCGCAATCGCCGCACAGCAGGCGGTATAGCCGAAGTCATCGGTGCGGATTAGCATGTTGCGCCATAGCGCGAACTGGTCGGTCTTGCGGAAAGCGGGCACGAACCAGCGCTCGAGGATCGCGGCCTCGAGCGACACGATCCCGTTCTCGCGGATCGCGTTGATGCGGGTGGTCCACATCTCGGGTGTGCCGATCTTGGCGGCGGTATCCATCAGCACCAGCGCGCGCATCAGATCGGGGCGGGTGGCGGCCAGTTCTTGGCCGATCATGCCGCCGATCGACAGGCCCACGAAGTTGAGATCCCTTAGCCCATAGGCGTCGCAGAGCGCCGCGATATCTTCGGCCAGCTCGGCAATCGTAAGATCGGCTGCGGGCGCATCGCTCAGGCCGTGACCCGGTTTATCCAGACGCAGCACACGCCATTGGCCCGGAAGGGCCGCCAAAAACGCGTCCCAGACCCGGAGATCGGTGCCGAGAGAATTCGACAGCACCAGAACGGGTGCGTCTTCCGGCCCGTCAAGCCGGTAATGGACCTTGCGGCCCATACGATCAAAACTGTGCATGAATAGTCCTCCGAGCGTTGTTTTTTCATAAGCCCGCGTGTGGGGCCAATACAAAGCACGGAGGGAAATATAACAAGGGGGTTATGGTTCAAGCTGTCTTTCGCGCGGCAGCTCCAGTCCCGACAGCATGATCTGGTGACGCAAAGCCTCGGCCAGCCCGCCAATCTCGAACCTGTCCGCAGTGCTTTGCTTCATGGTCAGCCCGACCGATCCTGCAAGGAAGGGCGCTCCCAGATCTATTACCTCCAGCGTGCCGCTTTCAATCTCGCGGCGCACCACGCCGCGCGAGATGAACCACAAGAGATCCGAGGATTCGACCAGCCCCAGACCGGGTGCCAGAGAAACCGTCTCGAAGCGCATCTTCGGTTCGGTGATTCCCGCCGACAGCAGGAAGCGGTCCACTGTGGACCGGATGATGGATTTCTGCGTGGGCAGGATCAGCTCTGCCTGTTGCAGCACCTGTGCGCCGCTTGCGCCCGCCAGCGGGTGGCCTGCGCGCCCCACCAGCACGATTTCCTCGTGATAGAGGAAATCGAAACGCAATCCCGGCATGTCTTCGGGTGCAGGCATCCGGCCTACCATGAGATCGATCCGCCCGTCGCGCAGCTGGCCCAGCAGGAACCCGTGCGGTCCTGTCAGCATCGACATCCGGAGCCCCGGATGATCCTTGGTAAATTCGAGTGCGGCACGGGGGAAGATGCCGCCCGATACGGTGGGCAGAAGGCCCACATTGAGCATATCCGAAGAGGTGCCTCCTTGGGCCGCTACCACGGCGGTGTCCAGCTGTTGCATCGCTTGCAGGGCGTGACGGCGGAAGGCGCGGCCTGCGGGCGTCAGGCCCACGCTGCGGCCCTCGCGCGACAGAAGCTCCACCTCCAGCATCGCCTCCAGCTCGGCCAATGTCTTCGACAGTGCAGGCTGTGAAATGCCCTGACCGCGCGCGGCCGCCGAAATCGAGCCTTGGTCGATCACATCCAGAAATGCCCGCACATGGCGCAGCTTGACCCCCCGATGCAGCCCCATCGCTTTTTGCCCCCTCGAAATTCCTCACGACGGACATTGTTACCATCGCGGCACAAAACACAATGCGCGCCTCCGCGCAGGCGCTGTTCCGTGACGGCTATCCTAAGGACGCCGGAATTTGCAGGGGATTGGAGATGTGGAAAAGATCCGCTCCGGAAACGGATGAGCACAGCTATACTCGCTCAAATCGGTTTCTGTGAGGTGGCTTTAGTGGTGCTGCCGGAGAGATTTGAACTCTCGACCTCTCCCTTACCAAGGGAGTGCTCTACCCCTGAGCTACGGCAGCATCTTTTGTCGTCCGGTGCGGTGCTTTTCAGTGCCGCCCTTCGACCGTGAGCGGGGATTTAGAGGAGCTCGCCGCAGGGCGCAAGAGAAAAAATGACATATCTCGACAGATTTTTTTCCTGACGCTACAGAAGGCCCATGGCACATGATCCGAAGAACCCCCAGAATGGGTCGAAAGACCACAGATCGGCACGCGAAGATCGCCTGCGCGCGGCCTTGCGCGCGAATCTTCAACGCCGTAAGGCGCAGGCACGCGGTCGCAAGGCCGACCCTATAGAAACACAGACAGATGGTGCAGGGTCTCACGACGCGCCGCCACTGGACGAGCAGAACGAGAAGGACAGCTGATGGACCGCATTATCGTGCGCGGCAACGGGCCGCTTTCGGGGCAGATCCCAATCGCGGGCGCCAAGAACGCCTGTCTGGCCCTGATGCCCGCGACACTCCTGTCGGAGGAGCCGCTGACGCTGACCAACGCGCCGCGCCTGTCCGACATCCGCACCATGACCGATCTTCTGGCCAGCCTCGGGGCGGAAGTGACCCAGCTCCAGGACGGCAAGGTTCTGGCCTCGGCGTGCCATGGCGTGATCAATCCGGTGGCGGATTACGACATCGTGCGCAAGATGCGGGCCTCGAACCTCGTGCTCGGCCCGCTTCTGGCGCGTCTGGGCCATGCGGTTGTGTCGCTGCCGGGTGGCTGTGCGATCGGCGCGCGCCCGATGGATATCCATATCGATGCGCTGACGGCGCTCGGGGCGGAGATCGAGCTGAAAGAGGGCTATCTGCATGCCAAGGTTGCCGGTGGCCGCCTGAAGGGCGCGGTGCACGAGATGCGCTTTGCCTCCGTGGGCGCGACCGAGAACTTCCTGATGGCGGCGTCGCTGGCCAAAGGCACCTCGGTGCTGAAGAACGCGGCCCGCGAGCCGGAGATTGTCGATCTGGCCGATTGTTTGCGGGCGATGGGCGCGCAGATCTCGGGTGATGGCACCTCGACCATCGAGATCCAGGGCGTGGACCGTCTGCATGGCGCGACCCATCCCGTGGTCACCGACCGGATCGAGCTGGGCACCTATATGCTGGCCCCCGCGATCTGCGGTGGCGAGGTCGAGCTGCTGGGCGGCAAGATCGCACTGGTCGAGTCCTTCTGCGAGAAGCTCGATGCGGCGGGTATCCATGTCGAGGAGACCAAGGACGGCCTCAAGGTCAAACGTCGTGGCGATATCGTCAATGCGGTGGATGTGGTCACCGAGCCCTATCCGGGCTTCCCGACCGACCTTCAGGCGCAGATGATGGCGCTTCTGTGCACCGCCGAGGGCACTTCGGTGCTGGAGGAGAAAATCTTCGAGAACCGCTTCATGCATGCGCCCGAACTGGTGCGGATGGGCGCCAATATCGAGGTCCATGGCGGTCATGCCACCGTGCATGGTGTGAAAAAGCTGAAGGGGGCGCCGGTGATGGCGACCGATCTGCGCGCCTCGGTCTCGCTGATTCTCGCGGGTCTGGCTGCCGAGGGCGAGACAGTGGTGAACCGCGTCTATCACCTTGATCGCGGTTACGAGCGTTTGGTGCGCAAGCTGAAGGCCGTGGGCGCCGATATCGAGCGCGTGTCCGAATAACTCCTCTGGACGGGCGGTGGCGCCCGTCTACCTTACCGCCAGCACAGTGTTACGGAGGCGATCATGGCAGATGCAAGATTCGAGGATGGGGCAGAGCAGGCGCTGAGCCTGCGGGCCGAGACGGCCGAGGATCTGCCGGTGATCTCGGCGTTGGTGCAGGATTGTGTGCTGCCGGTGACCGAAATCCGTTTCGACCGTGCCCGCCGCAAGCTGGCGCTTCTGGTCAACCGCTTCCGCTGGGAAGATCGCGAGGCCGCCGAGGCCGAGGGCCGTCCCTATGAGCGCGTGCAATCGCTTCTGGTGGTGTCGGAGGTTCTGTCGGTGCGCTCGCAGGGGGTGGACCGGTCGGAAAAGGATATGGTCCTGTCGATCCTCGATCTCGTCTGGACGCCTGCCGCCGATGGTGCGGGCGAGCTGATGCTGACGCTGGCGGGGGATGGGGCGATCGCGCTTTCGGTCGAAGCCCTGGCCGTCGATCTGCGTGATGTGACCAAACCCTATCGGGCGGTCTCGGGCAAGGTGCCCTCGCATCGCGAGTAATTCCCTCTACAAAGGTCATTCCGGCGCGTCGCTCCGGCTTTTGTGACGCTCTGCTCCGGCAGGGCGTTTTTTGTGTCATGAAAATTTCATAAGGCGAATCCCCATATTTCGTATATCCGCGAAATATGGAAAAAGAAGTTGCAGAAACCCTCGCCGTACTTGGTCACCCGCAGCGCCTTGCGCTGTTCCGGCTCTTGATGCGGCGCTATCCCGACCGGCTACCTGCAGGCGAGATCGCTCAGATATTGGGGCTGAAGCCCAGTACGCTCTCGGCCTATCTGGCCGCTCTCATGCAGGTGGGGCTGTTGGGCAAAGAGCGCGTCGGAACGTCGCTTCTCTATAGTATCGAGATGGGGGCGGTGCGGGAGACCTTCGGGTTTCTGCTCGATGACTGCTGTCGGGGCAGGGTGTCGGACTGTCTGCCGGCCCCTGCCTCCACCACTCCCCGCAGGTTCCGCGTGCTGTTTGTCTGCACCGGGAATTCAGCGCGCTCGCTGATGGCCGAGGCATTGTTACGCGCGCTGGGCGGTGACAGGTTCGAGGCCCATTCCGCAGGCACGCATCCGGCCTCCGGCCCCAATCCGCAGGCGCTTGCGCTTCTGGAGGGCCAGCAGCATGGCACGAGCGGCCTCTATTCCAAGGATTTCGGGTCGCTCGCCTCGGAGCCGCCCTTCGATTTCGTCTTTACTGTCTGTGACAGGGCCGCCAACGAGGAATGTCCCGCCTTGCCCGGTCATCCGGTCAGCGGCCATTGGGGGGTGCCCGATCCGGTTATCGAGGCGGCCCGCGCCCGCACCCCCGCTGAAGCGGCACTGGCCTTCCGCGCGGCCTATGGCGCATTGCGGAACCGTATCGAGGCCTTCGCAGCGCTTCCCTTCGAGACACTCGATCGCAGGGCGCTTCAGTCCGCCGTCGATGATATCGCCCGTTATGGAGAGAACTGAAATGGTCACTTACGCGCTGAACGGCCTTGGCCGGATGGGAAAACTCGCCTTGCAGCCGCTTCTGGCCGCAGGGGCCGAGATCGCATGGATCAATGATGCGGTGGGCAGCCCCGAGATGCAGGCGCATCTGCTGGAATTCGACACGGTGCACGGGCGGTGGAATGCCAGTTTCCGCCATGACGGGACATCGGTGACCATCGATGGTGTCAGGCTGCCCTTTATCGGGACAAAATCACTCGCGGATCTGCCGTTGGATGGTGTGGATGTGGTCATCGACTGCACCGGCAAGTTCAAGACGGACGCCGATCTGGCACCCTATTTCGCCGCTGGCGTGAAAAAGGTGGTTGTCTCCGCGCCGGTCAAGGATGGGCCGACCGCCAATATCGTCTATGGTGTGAATAACGACAGCTACGATCCCGCGCGCCATCATATCGTGACGGCAGCCAGTTGCACGACCAATTGCCTCGCACCCGTGGTGAAGGTGATCCATGAGGGGCTGGGGATCAGGCATGGCGCGATCACCACGTTGCATAACGTGACCAATACCCAGTCCATCGTGGACCGCCCCGCCAAGGATCTGCGGCGCGCGCGCTCGGCGCTCAATTCGCTGATCCCCACCACCACGGGTTCGGCCACGGCTATCACGCTGATCTATCCCGAGTTGAAAGGGCGTTTGAACGGCCATGCGGTCAGGGTGCCTTTGCTCAACGGGTCGCTGACCGATTGCGTCTTCGAGGTCGAGCGAGAGACCAGCGTGGACGAGGTGAATGCGCTCCTCGAAGCGGCCTCGCAAGGCGTGCTGAAGGGGATACTGGGCTACGAGACGCGGCCCTTGGTCTCGGCCGATTACGTCAATGACAAGCGCTCCTCGATCATTGATGCGCCCTCGACCATGGTGGTCAATGGCACGCAGGTGAAGATCTATGCGTGGTATGACAATGAATATGGCTATGCGCACCGGCTGGTGGATGTGGCGCTGATGGTCGGGCAGTCGCTATGACTGCTTCGCGCATGAGGGAAGGGCTTTCCGCCTATATCGCGGTGACGGCGGCCTATTGGGCCTTCATGTTGAGCGACGGGGCCTTGCGGATGCTGGTGCTGCTGCATTTCCACGGCCTCGGGTTCTCGCCGGTGCAGCTGGCCTATCTGTTTCTCCTTTACGAGGTGGCGGGGATGGTCACCAATCTTTGCGCGGGCTGGATCGCGGCACGTTTCGGGCTGGCCTCTACGCTTTATGCGGGGCTCGGACTGCAGGTGGTGGCGCTTCTGGCGCTGACGGGGCTTGATCCCGATTGGGGTGTCACGGCCTCGGTGATCTATGTGATGGCGGTGCAGGGCGCTTCGGGCGTGGCAAAGGATCTGGCGAAGATGTCGTCCAAATCCGCGGTCAAGCTGTTGGCACCTTCGGCGCAAGGCGGGCTCTTTGCCTGGGTGGCTGTGCTGACAGGGTCCAAGAACGCGGTGAAAGGTGTGGGCTTCCTCCTCGGGGCGGGGCTTCTGGCGTTGCTGGGCTTTGCGGGGTCGATCGTTGCCATGGCGCTGGTGCTGGCGGTGATTTTGGTAGCCATCGCGATCGCCATGCCCAAAGGGCTGCCGCAAGGGCGAAAGGGTGCGAAATTCTCGGAAGTATTCTCGAAATCGCCCAATGTGAACCGGCTCTCGGCGGCACGGGTGTTCCTGTTTGGCGCGCGCGATGTATGGTTTGTGGTGGGCATCCCGATCTATTTTACCGCCGTGTTCTCGGATGGTACCGAGGCGGGCGACCGCGCGGCCTTCTTTCTGATCGGTGGCTTCATGGCGGGCTGGGTCATCCTCTACGGGCTGGTGCAGGGACTTGCGCCAAAGATCCTGCGGGCCAAGACCCGCGCGCCAGAGGCGCTGGTGGCGGATGCGAAACTTTGGGCCTGGGGGCTTTGTGTGATACCTGCGGGGCTGACCATTGCCGCGCTGGGCTTGGGCGGGCAGGGGCTGACCGTGGCGCTGGTCATCGGGCTGCTGGTCTTTGGCGCGGTCTTTGCGGTGAATTCCTCGCTGCATTCCTATCTGATCCTCGCCTTCACCAAATCCGAGCGCGTCACGATGGATGTGGGGTTCTACTATATGGCCAATGCGGGCGGGCGGCTTCTGGGAACGTTGGCCTCGGGGCTGAGCTACCAGCTGGGTGGGCTGGCCCTGATGCTGGGGGTGGCAACGGTGATGGTGGGCCTTTCGGCGGTCATGGCGGGGCGTTTGTCTGCGCAGTAGTGCTTGCCCACAGGCGGCGGCTGGACTATCCCCGATCTGACTTATGGAGACTCCGATGCCGCATTTCCTGACCACGACCGCTGCCGATTTCGAGACCCGTTTCACCGCACTGATGGGCATGAAACGCGAGGATAGCCCCGATGTGGATGCGGCGGTGGGCCAGATCATCGCCGATGTGCGCGCGCGTGGCGATGCGGCGGTGCTGGAGCTGACCGCGAAATTCGACCGGCTCGAGCTGACGCCCGACAGCATGCGGTTTTCCGAAGCCGAGATCGAGGCCGAAATCACCCGTGTGCCGGATGTCGAGCGCGAGGCGCTGGAACTGGCCGCCGAACGCATTCGCGTCTATCACGCCCGCCAGATGCCGCCCAATGCGATGTGGGAAGAGGAAAGCGGCGCGAAGCTCGGCTGGCGTTTCACACCGGTCTCGGCGGCGGGTCTCTATGTGCCGGGCGGGCTGGCCAGCTATCCGTCCTCGGTGCTGATGAATGCGATCCCTGCCAAAGTGGCGGGTGTCGGGCGTCTGGTGGTGGTCTGCCCCACGCCCGATGGTAAGGTGAACCCGCTGGTTTTGCTGGCCTGCCAGATTGCGGGCGTGGACGAGATCTACCGTATCGGCGGCGCGCAAGCGGTTGCGGCCTTGGCCTATGGCACGGATACCATCCACCCCGTGGATAAGATCACAGGCCCTGGCAATGCCTTTGTGGCCGCCGCCAAGCGTCGTGTGTTCGGCAAGGTGGGGATCGATATGATCGCCGGTCCCTCGGAAATCCTCGTGATTGCCGATGGCCAGAATGACCCCGACTGGATCGCGCTCGATCTGCTGTCGCAGGCTGAACATGACGCCTCGGCACAATCGATCCTGATCACCCCCGATGAGGGCTTTGCCAACAGGGTCGTTGCGGCGGTGGAAAAACGCCTCGAGACGCTGGAGCGCCGCGAGATCGCAGGGGCGAGCTGGCGGGATTTCGGCGCGGTGGTCATCACCCGCGATCTGGCCGAAGCGGCAGAGCTGTCGAACCGCGTAGCGCCCGAACACCTCGAACTGTGCGTAGATGACCCCGAGGCTCTGGCGCAGGAGATCACCCATGCGGGCGCGATCTTCATGGGGGCCTGGACGCCCGAGGCGATTGGCGATTACATCGGCGGGCCGAACCATGTTCTGCCCACCGCGCGCTCGGCGCGTTTCTCTTCGGGGCTGTCGGTCTTCGATTTCGTCAAGCGCACCACGCTGTCGATGATGACCCCCGAAGCGCTGCGCCGGATCGGTCCGGGGGCGGAGACGCTCGCCAAATCGGAAAGCCTTGAAGCGCATGGGCTTTCTGTCCGCGCGCGTCTGGATGCCCTTAACAGGTAACGGCCAATAAATAACCATAGGTCGCAATCGCGCCCGCCTCTGTCGCGGGACGCGGTTGCGCAGGGACGAGACACCGTCTAGCCTTCTCCGACGACGCCTTGTCGGCCCGAGGGAGAAGAGTGCCATGGCCCATATCGCAAAGCTTGAAGTCGATGATTCCGGTCTGCCCGCCCCGAGCGCGGAGATCGAACAGGAACGTCGCGTCGCGATTTTCGATCTTCTCGAGGATAATCACTTCACCTTGCCGGGCAAGGGCGAGGCGCCCGGATATGAGGGGCCGTTCCATCTGTTTCTGGCGGTGCGTGACGGGCGGTTGGTGTTTGACACCCGCAACGACGCCGACGAGCCGCTGGCCGAGTTTCACCTGTCCTTCGGTCCGTTCCGGCAGGTGATCAAAGATTACTTCCAGATCTGCGAGAGCTATTTCGAGGCAGTGAAAAACATGCCGCCCAGTCAGATCGAGGCCATCGATATGGCGCGGCGCGGGATCCATAACGAGGGCGCGCGCATTCTCGAGGAACGTCTGGAGGGCAAGGCCGAGCTGGATCTTGCGACCGCAAGGCGGCTTTTCACTCTCGTCTGCGTCCTGTCGCCGGTGAAATAATGACGGATCTGCCGCAGTCGGTGCTCTTCTGTTGCGATTATAACGCCACGCGGTCCCCGATGGCCGAAGGGATGATGAAGCGTTTCTACGGTCCCGATGTCTATGTGCAGTCGGCGGGTGTGAAATCCGAACTGGATATCGACGGCTTCACGATCACGGTGATGCATGAACTGGGTGTCGATCTGGAGCGTCACCGTGTGCGCAGCTTCGAGGACATGCAGGAATGGGGCGATGATATCTCGACATTCGATCTTATTGTCGCGCTATCTCCGGCCAGCCAGCGGCAGGCGCTGGAACTGACGCGCTTCTACCATCTTGATATCGAATACTGGCCGGTGATGGACCCCACTGGCATTGGTGAGGGGCGCGAGGCCAAGTTGGCCGCCTATCGCCAGACCCGCGACCAGATCCGCGAGCGGATGATTGCCCGCTTCGGGCCGCCGCTGGACCTAGAATAACACTATCCAACAGGAAGAACCCATGTCACGCCTCGAGGCCATTGAGACCCTGAAAACCTATTACGATGCCTTCAACGCCGGTGATACCGACGGAATGGAGGCCCTGCTGGCGGATGATTTCGAGCATCACGTCAACGAGGGCAATATCCGCCGTGGAGCCGAGGCCTTCCGCGAGTTCAATGCCCATATGACGCGTTGCTACCGCGAAACGCTGACCGATATCTGTGTCATGGCCAATGACGCGGGCACGCGGGCGGCGGCGGAGTTTGTCGTGAACGGCACCTATCTGAAAACCGACGAGGGCCTGCCCGAGGCGCGGGGCCAGAGCTACCGTCTGCCCGCCGGCACGTTCTTCGACCTCAAGGATGGCAAGATCGCGCGGGTGACCACCTATTATAACCTCTCCGACTGGATCAAGCAGGTCTCCTGATGGAGGTGAGCGTATTGACGGGGGCGGCGCTCGATGCCGCCCTTGACGATGTGGCGGCGCTGCGCATCCGCGTATTCCGTGACTGGCCCTATATCTATGACGGCTCGCTGGACTATGAGCGGCGCTATCTGGAGAGCTATCGCCTTTCCGGGGATGCAGTCGTTGTGGGGGCCTTTGATGGCACGCGCCTTGTCGGGGCGGCCACCGGCACGCCGCTGGAAGACCATGCCGAGGATTTCGCGGTGCCTTTTGCGGCAACGGGACTGGCGCTGGAGGATGTCTTTTACTGCGCGGAATCGGTCCTGTTGCCGGAGTATCGCGGGCAGGGTCTGGGGCATGCCTTTTTTGACGCGCGCGAAGCCCATGCGCGCAAACTTGGGCGCGCATATAGCGCCTTCTGTTCGGTGATCCGCGAGGGTAACCATCCTTTGAAGCCCGCAGGCTACCGCCCGCTCGACGGGTTCTGGCATAAACGCGGCTATCGGCCGATGCCGGGTGTGATCGCCGATTTCCGCTGGACGGATCTGGGCGAGACTGCTGAAACGGTAAAACAATTACAATTCTGGGGGTGTGCCCTATGAGCAAGATCCAAATCGCTACGGCGGCCTATCCGCTCGATTGGCATGACAGCTGGGATGCCTATGAGGACAAGCTGACCCGCTGGGTCGAGGAGGCCGTGGCCGAGGGGGCCCAGCTTCTGGTCTTTCCCGAATATGGCGCGATGGAGCTGGCCTCCTTGGGCGGGGCCGAGGCCGCGCGCGATCTGGAGGCGGCGCTTCAGGTCGTGGCGCGCTACCGCCCCGAGATGGAGACGCTGTTTGTCGATCTGGCCTTCCGTCACCGTGTGCATATCCTCGCGCCCTCGGGGCCGGTGATCGAGACGCATAATGGCGCCGATATCCGCACCAACCGCGCTACACTGGTTGGCCCCAACGGACTGATCGGCCATCAGGACAAGGCCGTAATGACGCGGTTCGAGCGGGAGGACTGGCATATCGGCGCGGGCGAGGGGTTGCAGGTGTTCGATACCGCTCTGGGGCGGATCGGCATCACCATCTGCTATGATAGCGAATTCCCGCTTCTGGCGCGTGCGCTATGCGAGAAGGGTGCCGAGATGATCCTCGTCCCGTCCTGCACCGATACGCTCGCAGGCTATTCGCGGGTCCGGATCGGGGCGCAGGGGCGGGCGCTGGAAAACCAGTGCGTCACCGTGCAATCGCCCACCGTGGGCCCCGCTGACTGGTGCCCCGCGATTGACGAGAACCGCGGGGCGGCTGGTGTCTTCGGCCCGCCCGATACCGGCTGGCCCGAAACGGGGGTGATTGCCGAGGGCGCGCTTGATTCTCCGGGCTGGGTCTATGCGCAGGTCGATCTGGAGCAGGTGCGGCAATCGCGCCATGATGGCGGGGTTTTGCTCTTCCAGCATTGGCCCGAGAGCCTGGATCAGGCTCAAACGGTTGCGATTGTGCGCGAATCTGTCCCGCAGGGCTGACATAACGCTTGAATTTTAAGGCAAGCAGGCGCATTTAAGCGCCACGATGGCGCGTTTCTGCGCCTTTACGCAATTATGGAGTGACCATGGCCAAGGAAGAAATGCTCGAATTCCCCGGCGTCGTGAAGGAACTCCTGCCAAATGCGACGTTTCGGGTCGAGCTAGAAAACGGCCATGAAATCATCGCACATATGGCAGGGAAGATGCGCAAGAACCGCATCCGCGTTCTCGCCGGCGACAAAGTTCAAGTCGAAATGAACACTTACGACCTTTCGAAGGGTCGCATCAACTACCGCTTCAAGTAAGCCTATGAAACTGATCCTAGGCTCCGCGAGCCCGAGGCGACGCGAGCTACTGGACCAGCTAGGTCTGGTGCCCGACGCCGTGCGGGCACCCGATATCGACGAGACCCCCCGTAAGGCAGAGCGTCCCCGTGACTATGTCGCGCGGATGGCCCGCGAGAAAGCCATGGCGCTGGATCTTGCGGCGGATGAGGTCATTCTCTGTGCCGATACCACCGTCACCTGTGGCCGCCGCATTCTGGGTAAACCCGAAGATGCTGCCGAGGCCGCCGAATTCCTCTTTATGCTGTCAGGCCGCCGTCACCATGTGCTGACGGCTGTTGCCGTGCGCGGTGCCTTCGGTATCCGCGAGCGGCTGGTCGATACGGTGGTGAAATTCCGCCCGCTATCCAATGAGGATGTGAACGCCTATCTCGCCTCGGGTGAGTGGCAGGGCAAAGCTGGCGGTTATGCCATTCAGGGTCTGGGCGGGGCGTTTGTCCCGTGGATCCAGGGGTCCTACACTGGCGTCGTCGGCCTGCCTTTGGCCGAGACCGCAACCCTACTGACATCGGCGGGCGTGACCGCCAAGGAGGCCGTATGAAGGGTCGTACTATCATTCTGGGCAGTTACAAGGAACTGGAAGCTGCCGCTCTCATGGTGGACGGACAGCTCGAGGATCTGCTGATCGACGCCTCCGATGTGCAGCCGCTTGCCCCCGGTGCGATCCTGCGCGCCAAGGTGGGCCGCCAGATGAAGGGGCAGGGCGGGGTCTTCCTCGATCTGCCCGACGGTCAGCGCGGCTTCCTGCGCGAGGTCAAAGGCCTCGCGCCCGGCCAGAATGTGATCTGCATGGTCACCGGCGGCACCGAGGCAGGCAAGGCCGTTCCGGTCTCGCTGCGGGTGCTGTTCAAATCGCGCTACTGCATCGTGACGCCCGGTGCGCCCGGCATCAATATCTCGCGGCGTATCCGTGAGGAAGATGTGCGCGAGGGGCTGAAATCTCTGGCCGATGTGGTGATGGATGGCTCCGATATGGGGCTGATCCTACGTTCTGCCGCGCCGCTGGCTGAGGATGGCGAGTTGGCCGAGGATATCAATGCCATGCGCGAGCTCGCCGAGGCGGTCATGAATGACCTCTCGGGCGAGCCCGAACTGCTGGTCGATGTGCCGGATCCGCATGAGGAGGCGTGGCGCGATTGGGCAGAGCCTGCGCCCGATGAAGTGATCGAGGGCGATTTCGAGGAGCATGGTGTGCTGGACCAGCTGGATGCGCTCATGCGCGCCCGTGTGGACCTGCCTAACGGTGCCCATATGATGATCGAGCCAACGCGTGCGCTGATCGCGGTGGATGTGAATACCGGCAATGATACGTCGCCTGCGGCCAGCCTGAAGGCCAATATCGCCGCCGCCCGCGAGCTGCCGCGTCAATTGCGTCTGCGTGGGCTTGGCGGGCAGATCGTTGTCGATTTCGCGCCCATGCCCAAACGCGATCGCCAGCCGCTCGATCAGCAGATGAAGACCGCGTTCAAGGGCGAGGCGGAGGCCTCGCTTGCGGGCTGGACGCCGCTTGGAAATTACGAGCTGCAACGCAAGCGCGACCGCGTCTCGCTGGAGGCGCTGGTCGGAAAGGGGGCAGCATGAGCTGTCCCGTTTGCGGTAAGGAAACCGACCCGAAATTCCGGCCTTTCTGCTCCAAACGCTGCGCCGACGTTGATTTGGCGAAATGGCTCAACGGCTCTTATGTGATTCCGGGCGACATCGCCGAGGAAGAGGAACGTGCCCCCGAAGATTGGGCACCAGACCAGAAACCTCATTGATCCAGAGGCCCTCACGGGTCTGAAAAGATAGGGAAATTCGGGAAAAATCAGGGTGCCGGAAGGAAAGTTGAAAAAACTTCAAATTCCCTCTGGACACCGCTGCCGAGCTTCTCTAAACACCGCCCTACCGAAGCAGAGAGCACCGCTCGAAGCTGAAAGTGCCCGGATAGCTCAGTTGGTAGAGCAGCGGATTGAAAATCCGCGTGTCGGTGGTTCAAATCCGCCTCCGGGCACCATTTTACTCCCCCTGAAAATGGTTGCCTTGTCTATCGGATGATAGACCTATCCGCTCTGCCGCTCCGGCTTGGCGGTTTTTTCATGCCGTTCCGGCTGTCGCCCGCAGGGTGATCCGCGCCATGAAAAAGGCCCGCATCGCGCGTGGCGATACGGGCCCTTCTGCAGAGGTTAAGGCGTCAGACCTTGGGTTCGCGCACCAGCATGATCAGCGCGCCGCTGAGCAGATAGAGCACCACGAAGGCCCACATCACACCTTCCAGACCGAAGAGCGGGCGCATGGCCGCGACCACGATCGGACCGACCCATGTGGCAGCACCGGCACCGAGGCTGACAACCGCCAGCGCACCCGCCTTGTCATGCGGCAGCACCATCGGCATCAGAGCCGAGAGAGGCACATAGCCGCCGAGCATGATCCCGTAGAAGATGGCAACCAGCGAGGCGATGGCGAAATTGCCCGGTGCCATTTGCGGCACATAGAAGACCGCGAGAATACCCAACGAGGTGCCGATGGCGCCCATCAGGGCGATGGTGTTGCGCAGCCCGATCTTCTTGCCGATATAGCCCGAGGCCAGATTGCCGACCAGATTGCCGAGGAACATGATCGTCAGGAGGCGTAGCCATTCCTCGAGCGAGAAGCCGATGGTGGTCATGAAGAAGCCCGGCAGGACGATGAAGAAGGCGTATTGCGACGAGGTATTTACCGTGCGCACCAGCCCGCCGACTGTCGAGATCGGCTCACGCCACATGATCGAGATCGAGCGACCCATCGCGGCAAAGGGGCTTTCGGCGGTTTTGGTCAGCGGTTCGCCGCCTTTGGTCTTGGCCATGGCCATCAGCGATAGCGCGCCGCCCACGACCACCAGAACCAGCGAAAGCCAGAGTGTCCCCATCGTTCCGATCGCAGGGATCGCGATGGAGGCTGTCAGCGAGCCAAGCGTCGGCAGACCTGCGGCATAGGCAAACCAGAACCAGCTGGCGGCCATGCCAAGGCGCTTGGCGGGGGTGGCAGCGGCGATCCACACAAGGAAACCATAGGCGAAGAGCGGATAGCCGAAACCACGCAGCGCATAGGTCACCAGCATCAGCGGATAGTTGAGGGTAGAGATACCGAGGGTCAGGAAGGCCACTTCCAGCACCCCCCAGATCGCGAGGCCCGCCCACATGACCTTGCGGGGGCCATAGACCTGGCTCATCGGGCCCGAGAGCCACGAGGAAATGGCAACGGTGATCCCGTAGACGGTGAAGAGGAGTGCGACCTGGCCTTGGCCGAGGCCCTTGCCTTCAAGATACGGGGCCAGATATCCGAGTTCGACGCCATCGCCGATCATGAATACCAGTAGCCCGAGGAAGCCCCATTTTAGGGTGCTGGGCAGGCCGATTTTATCGAAGAAACCTAAGCGTTCAGTCTTGGAATGAGAAGAGGAAGGATTGGCGGGGGAGTTTGATATATCTGGTGTCGAGGTCACTATGCTTGCCGGTCAAAACCGGATTTTGTTACTGTTTATCTCCCTTATGTGCCTAGATCAGCCCTCCAGCAGCTTTGCTTCTCCCTGCAAAATGATCATTAGCGACATTAAAACGACCATAGTCGACCTGATGTGTGCATAATAGTAAATAACACCCATCTGCGACATTATGTCTGTCAGTTTTTGCATAGATCGCTATTTTTGCGGGAATATTACGCATAGATGCTATATGCGTGCTTATTTATTGGAATAGTGCCCGATGTTTCTGGCCAGATCTACGTTGGGCCGAGAGGAAAATAGTTCGTTTCTACGAAGTAATATGATGAACCGTTGGGCGTTCAGGCGGCGGTCGAGCGGTTTGCCCCGAGCCGTGCCTTGGCCGTTTGCGCAGTGATTCTGGCGATCTGACGCAGAAGTGGGACCATGTAGGAGCTGCGCCGCCAGACCATGCCGATCTGCCGTCCGGGGGTCGGCGTGTCAGCCAGAGGGATCAGGCTCATGCTGGTGCTTTGGGCCATCGGGCCCTCGGTTGCCAGCTGTGGCAGCAGGGTAATTCCCATGCCCGCGGCCACCATCTGCCGCAATGTCTCGAGGCTGGTGGCGCGGAAGCCCTCGATCTCGTCGAGGCCCCAGCGGTTGCAGATGCTCACCGCCTGATCGCGCAGGCAATGCCCGTCCTCGAGAAGCATCATCTCTTCGGCGCCCAGATCGGCCAGATGTAGTGGTCCGCTGCTGGCCAGACGATGACCCCGCGGCACGGCCAGAAGAAACGGTTCCTCGAAGAGGGGGGTGGTCTGCAGGGTCGGATCCTCGATCGGCAGCGCCAGAAGCGCCGCATCCAGATCACCGCTGCGCAAAAGGCCCAGCAGGGTCTCGCTCTTCTCCTCGAAAAGCTGCAATTGCAGGTTCGGGAAGCCGCGCGCGATCTCGGGCAGGAGGGCCGGAAGGATATAGGGACCAAGCGTGGGGAAGGCACCCAGACGCAGGCGGCCGGTATCGGGGGCACGATTGCGCTCGGCAATGGCGCGGATGTCGCGCGCCTCATCCAGCATCTTCTGCGCGCGCGCCACGATTTCCTCGCCGACGGGGGTCAGAAGAACCTGCTGTTTGCTCCGCTCGACCAATTGCACGCCCAGACTTTCCTCCAGCTTGCGCAACTGGGTCGAGAGCGTCGGCTGGCTGACATTGCAGATCTCTGCCGCGCGGCGGAAGTTCCGCAGGCGGGCAAGTTCGACCAGATACTGGAGTTCGCGCAATGTCATGCGCAAAGGACTGTGCCAAATCCCTGCCTGTGTAAAGAGGGCGCGGAAGCGGGCATGAAAAAGCCGCGCCTTCGGGGGACCCCGAAGGCGCGGCGATAGCGCGAGTGCTACCTTATTCGGCAGCGACCGCTTCTTTTTTCTCGGTCTGGACCGAGCTGCGGATCATGTAATCGAATGCCCCGAGCGCCGCCGTTGCCCCCAGACCCATCGCGATGACGATCTGCTTATAGGGGGTGGTGGTGCAATCGCCTGCGGCAAACACGCCCTCCATCGAGGTCGCACCATGGGCATCGATCATGATCTCGCCGCGCGGGGTTAGATCCAGCGTGCCTTTCAGGAAATCGGTGTTGGGCAGCAGGCCGATCTGCACGAAGATCCCCTCGAGTTCGATATGATGGTCCTCGCCGGTGGTGCGGTCGCGGTAAGCCAGCCCGTTCACCTTTGCGCCGTCACCGGTCACTTCGGTGGTCGCCGCATTCATGATGATCGTGACATTCGGCAGGCTCTTGAGCTTGTCCTGCAGAACTTGATCGGCGCGCAGTTTCGTATCGAACTCGATCAGGGTCACATGCGACACGATACCGGCCAGATCGATCGCCGCTTCGACGCCCGAATTGCCGCCCCCGATGACTGCGGTGCGCTTGCCTTTGAACAGCGGGCCGTCACAGTGGGGGCAGTAGGCCACGCCCTTGTTCTTGTATTCGACCTCACCGGGCACACCCATCTGGCGCCAGCGGGCACCGGTCGACAGGATCACCGATTTCGATTTCAGCACTGCACCGCTTTCCAGCGTGACTTCCACCAGATCGCCCTTGCGTTCAAGGCCGGTCGCGGTCTGCAGGTTCATGATATCCACGTCATATTCCTTGACGTGCTGTTCCAGTGCGGTGGCCAGTTTCGGACCTTCGGTATGGGGCACCGAGATCAGGTTCTCGATGGACATGGTGTCGAGCACCTGACCGCCGAACCGCTGGGCGGCCACACCGGTGCGGATGCCTTTGCGCGCGGCATAGACAGCGGCGGCGGCACCGGCGGGGCCACCACCGACCACGAGCACGTCGAACGCATCTTTGGCATTGATCTTGGCGGCGGCTTTGTCTGCCGAGCCGGTATCGATCTTGGCCACGATCTCGCCCAGCTCCATGCGGCCCTGGCCGAAGACCTCGCCGTTCAGATAGACGGTGGGGACGCTCATCACTTCGCGGGCGTTCACCTCATCCTGGAAATCCGAGCCGTCGATGGCGACGTGCTTCACATTGGGGTTGAGCACGGCCATCAGGTTCAACGCTTGCACCACATCGGGGCAGTTCTGGCACGATTGCGAGAAATAGGTCTCGAAGACGAACTCGCCCGCGACCTCTTTCACCTGATCGATCAGCTCCTGCTCGACTTTCGGCGGATAGCCACCGACCTGCAGGAGCGCCAGCACCAGCGAGGTGAACTCGTGGCCCATCGGCAGACCCGCAAAGGTCAGCGAGATGTCCTCGCCCGGCGAGGCGATGGTGAAGGAGGGTTTGCGGGCGTCATTGCCGTCCAGCGAGACGGTAACTTTGTCGTTGAGCTCCGCGATCTCGGTCAGCAGCTCGACCATCTCGGCGGAACGGGCCGAGTCATTGGTGGAGGCGGTCAGGACGACCGGACGCACCAGCCGTTCGAGATAGGCGGAAAGTTGGGTCTTGAGCGTGCTGTCGAGCATGGGAGAACTCCGAATGTCTGGGGGGAGGGGCCTCAATGTCCGTCACACGCGTCTGTGGCGCATTGACCGGTGTCAAATCGGGGCCGGAGGGGAGGCTCTGCGCGGGGTGCCCCGCGCAGAGAGAGGTCGGATCGCGAAAGATCAGATCTTGCCGACGAGTTCGAGCGACGGTGCGAGGGTTTTCTCGCCTTCTTTCCACTTGGCGGGGCAAACCTCGCCCGGATGCGCGCGCACGTATTGCGCGGCTTTGATCTTGCGCACGAGGTCGGAGGCGTCGCGGCCGATGCCTTCTGCGGTGATTTCCATCGCCTGGATGATCCCGTCGGGGTCGACGATGAAGGTTGCGCGATCTGCAAGGCCTTCGTCTTCGCGCATCGCGTCGAAGTTACGGGTGATGGTGCCGGTCGGGTCGCCGATCATGCCGTATTGGATCTTCACGATGGTATCGGAGGATTCGTGCCATGCCTTGTGGGTGAAATGGGTGTCGGTCGAGACGGAGAACACTTCCACGCCCATTTTCTGCAGTTCTGCATAATGGTCGGCCACATCGCCCAGTTCGGTCGGGCAGACGAAGGTGAAGTCAGCGGGATAGAAGAAGAAGACGGCCCATTTGCCGGCGATGTCGGCTTCGGTGACGTCGATGAATTTGCCTTGTTTGAATGCCGTGGCAGCGAAAGGTTTGATCTTGGTATTGATGAGAGCCATGTCGTCCTCGTCTTTCGTTTGGGGAGGCGGTTCTTGTGAACCGTTTGGGGTTTAAACCCTTGAACGTAATCTACGTCCTGCGGGGGCTTAGGTGAAATTGATTATTATACGATTTCTGATAGACGATATCTATCACTCGGATTTCAGGAGCGGCGCCAGCTCATGCGCGGCATGGATCAGCTTGGCGTCCTCGTGTGTGGCTGCAATCAGCATCAGCCCCGTGCCCGGCGTGGGGAGCGGCAGCGAGATCGAGCAGCCATCTATCACATTGGCCATGGTGGTGTTGCGCAGCGCTAACAGATTGAGCCGGTTGAAGCTCTCGTCCTCCTCCAGTGCGCTCAGCTGCGGCGGCAGGATTGGTGCGGTCGGCAGCACGATGGCGCGTCCCAGCAGCTCGCGTTTTGCATCCCGCGCGATCGCCTCGCGCAGGAGCAGCGTGCGGGCATAATCGGGCGCGCTCGCGGTATCGGCGCGGGCCATGCGCGTGGTTACACGTGAATCAATCTGGTCCTGTCTGTCGTCGTAATCGGCCTTGTGATGGACACGCGATTCGACCGCCGAGAATTGCCAGACGGCCAGCTCCTGATAGAGGGTGAAATAGGGCAGGTCGGTCTCGATGATGCGGTAGCCCGCGTCTTTCAGGGTCTCGAGAGCCGCGTCGAAGGCCTGTGCCACCTCGGGGTCCAGCCCGTCGCGCCCGAAACTGCGCGGCAGGATCAGCTCCTGCGGGAGTTCGGTTTCCTCATAGGGCGCATCGCGCAAGACCTCCATTGCGGCCTGCACGGTCAGCGCATCGCGCGCCATGACGCCCACGGAATCGAGCGTATGCGAGAGGGCCACCACGCCCTCGCGCGGCACATCGGAGGCGGTGGGTTTGAACCCGATCAGCCCGCAGAAGGCCGCCGGAATGCGCAGCGAGCCGCCCGTATCGGTGCCAAGCGCGATATCGGCCACGCCGCGCGCCACGCTCGACGCTCCGCCCGAGGTCGAGCCGCCGGCAATCGCGCCCTCGATCAGCGGCGTCAGGGGCGTGCCGTAATGCGGGTTCTGGCCAAGGCCCGAATAGGCGAATTCGGTCATGTTGGTATGGCCGATGAGCCCCGCTCCGGCCTCGCGCAGCCGCGCGATGACGGTTGCGTCCTTTTCGGCCACCGGGCGGTTCGCGCGGGCCTTCGATCCGGCCCGTGTCTGGTATCCCGTCACATCAAACAGGTCCTTCACCGCTACGGTCAGCCCGTTCAGGGGGCCGTCCGAGGGACCGGGCACAGGGCCGGTAAAGACTTGGGTGAAATCGGGCGCTTTCGCGCGGGAGCGGGCAAGGCTGAGCGGATCGGTGGTCATCGGGGCACTTTCAGGCTCGGGCCATGTTGCGCATCACGACACGCGATCCGGCATGGCCCATGGATGTCGCCCCACTTTCTGAGCCAGCTTTGCAGTGAAGTCCAGACCCCCGAGGTGTTCCGTCCCATCGCTCCCTCTTCTGTCGGTCCTGCGCATGGAAAAAGGGCAGCCACGGGGCTGCCCTTCCTGTCGTTCAGACCTTGGTTTCTGCCGCGGCGGGCGGCGGGGTCGGGTCCGACCCGTAAAGATCGCCGGGCAGTTCGGGCGGCATCGCGTGGTCTGCCTCCTCGTCATTGCGGTAGACCTGATTGTGGCGATAGATCATCAGCGTATCCCAGCGCAGCGCCTTCAGAAGCCCGATCAGGATCAGGAAACAGACGACCGCGAAGGGGAAACCCGCGACCACTGCGGCTGCCTGAAGCGCGTTCAGACCGCCCGCGACCAGCAGCACCGCTGCCACGCAGCCCTCGGTCACGGCCCAGAAGATCCGCTGGATCTTGGGCGGGTTCGGGTCGCCACCTGCGGTGAGCATATCGATCACGAAGGAGCCCGAATCCGAGGAGGTCACGAACCACATCACGATCAGGACCATCGCGAAACCGGAGGTCAGGTCCGACATCGGGAAATAGTCCAGCAGGGTGAACATGGCCTGTCCGTAGGCTTCCTTGGTGGCATCGACGAGCGTGCTGTCCCCGCCCATCGAGATGCTGATGGCCGTGCCACCAAAGGCGCAGAACCAGAAGAACATGATCGAGCTGGGCAGCAGCATCACGCCGAGGACGAATTCGCGGATGGTCCGACCGCGCGAGATGCGCGCGATGAACACGCCGACGAAGGGCGACCAGCTGACCCACCATGCCCAGTAGAAGATCGTCCAGCTGTTCTGCCAGGTGCTTTCCTCGTTATAGGCTTCGGTCCAAGTGGCCCAGCTGATGAAGCGCGAGATGTAATCGCCATAGCTTTGCACATAGAGATCGAGGATGAAGATGGTCGGGCCCACGATCAGCATGAACAGCAGGAAGACCATCGACAGGCCGATATTGAGGTTCGAGAGACGTTTGATCCCCGCATCGAGCCCCGCCACGACCGAGATGGTGGCCGCGAGCGTGATAAGGGCGATGATGATGACCTGAGTGACCACCGACTGCTCCCAGCCGAACAACTCGCCCAGACCCGAATTGATCTGCATCGCGCCGAGGCCCAGCGAGGTGACGATCCCGAACATCGTGCCGAACACGGCCAGAATATCGACCGCATCGCCCCATTTTCCGAAGATACGCTCACCCAGAATGGGGTAGAGCGCCGAGCGGATGGTCAGCGGCAGGCCCTTGCGGAAGTGGAAATAGGCCAGCGCCAGACCGACAACCGCATAGATCGCCCAGCCGTGGAAGCCCCAATGCAAAAAGGAGATGACCATCGCCTGTTTGGCGGCCTCCTCGGTTTCCGGTGCACCGACGGGGGGCGCGAAATAGTGGTAGAGCGGCTCGGCCACACCCCAGTAGATCAGGCCGATCCCGATGCCTGCCGAAAACAGCATGGCGGTCCAGCTGAAGAGGCCATAGGCGGGTTTCTCATTCATCCGGCCCAGCCGGATATCGCCGAAGCGCCCGAAGGCCAGATAGATCGCGGCGATGACGAAAAGATTCATCTCGATGATGATGGCCCAGCCGAGATTGGTGGCGAACCAGCTCTGGATGCCTCCGAACAGCGCATTGGCCTGTTCGTTGAAAAGCGCCCCGTAGATGATGAACCCGACGATCAGGATCGCTGAAACCGAGAAAACCCGCTTGTGGACTTTCGGAAAGAACAGCAGGCGTTCCTGCTGAAGATTATCTGCCATATCTGGCCTGTCCCCTTGTTATTCACCGGGTATGGTCCGGCGTTACAGACAAGGGAACGGGCCAGTTTCGAATAGGTTCCCGAAAAAGTCATGGAACCTCACGCGGGGGTGTCTCAGTCCCGCGCGATGTCAACGACGACCGACAGGCCCGGCACCAGTTTCTCGGCCTCGTCCTGCCCCGGATCGATGGAGATCCGCACCGGAACACGCTGGGCGATCTTGGTGAAGTTACCGGTGGCATTGGAGCTCGACAGCACCGAGAATTCGGATCCTGTGGCAGGCGAGAAGGCTTCCAGATGGCCGGTGAAGCGCTTGCCACCCAGAGCATCCACGGTAAAGCTGACCGATTGGCCGACCTGCATCCCGTTCAGCTTGGTCTCCTTGAAATTGGCGATGACCCAGGCATCGGTCCCCACAAGGCTCATGAGTGTCGTGCCCGCGCTGACATATTGCCCGCCGCGCACGCCAAGCTGGCCCAGTCGTCCGTCGATGGGCGCGGTGATGGTGGTATGCTCGAGATCGATCTTGGCAAGCTCCAGTGCCGCCTGCGCGCTTTCGACGCTGGCCTGCAGGGTCTGGCTGTCCATCTTCACCGATTTCAGATCTTCCTCGGCCACATGACGGGCCGCAATAGCCTCTTCGAGCGAGGCTTGGGCCTGTTGCAGGGCAAGCTGTGCGTCATCCGCATCCGATTGCGAGAGGTAGCTTTTGTTCTGCAGCTGCTGCGCGCGTTCCCATTCGCGCTGGGTCGTTGCGACGGACGCTTCTGCCGAATCCTGCGAGGCTTTCTTCGATTCGATCGTTGCCTCCGCCGAACGGATATCCTGCGCATTATTGGCCAGTGCCGCCTTGGCGCTGTCCAGCTCGGCCTGCGCCTGATTGACGGCCTGTACATATTGGCGATCGTCGATCTTGGCCAGCACGTCGCCTTTCTTGACGGTCTGGAAATCGTGCACCGGCACATCGGTGATAAAGCCCGAGAGCTGCGGTGCGATGGAGGTCAGACGACCGCGCACATAGGCGTCATTGGTCTGCGCCACCGAACTCTGGAAGGGAGGGATCTGCCATGCGTAGAGAATGATGCACAGGCCGATCAGCCCGAAGGCAACGGCGATGATAGAGGGGAGGAAACGTTTTACGGACATAGGTGGCTCATGCGGGTTGGCTCTGGAGGCGCTCTTTGCGCTTGGTCCAGAGATAGTTGATGATCAGGCAGCTCAGAGTGAACAGGGCCAGATAGAGGAGGGCGTGGAAGGCATCGGCATAGGCCAGAACATTCGCCTGCACGCTGACATTACTGGAAAGCTGCGACAAAGCCTCGGATTTGATGACGGTCGGGTCTGCCGAGGTCGCGGCATATAGCTGTTTGAGCTGGGCGATGGTGCTGGTGACCATTGGGTTCCCTTCCATCAGCTGGCCGTTGAGAAGCTCGGTATGGAATGTGGTGCGCAGCTGCACGGTCGAACGAAAAATCCCCGAGCCGATGACCGCACCGAGGCTCTGGCTGGCCAGAAACACGGCGATGAAGCTCAGCAGATAGTTCGGGCTACGGCGGAAGGCGTTCATGATCCCGTTGGCCATCGCGGTCGGCAGGAAGATGGTAGAGGCAAAGCCCAGCAACGCCTGACTGACATAGAATTGCTGCGGCCCCCATTGTGCATTCACGCGTGTGTCGAGCGCAAGGCCGAGTGCCATCATGGCCAGCGCGGCCATATGCATCTCCGGCATGCGCTCCATCTTGAAGGTCAGCACACATACGATGCCGCCGGAGATGGTGGCGATCGTGATGATCAGGAACAAGAGCCATAGTTGGTCATAGCTATAGCCGATGGTCGAGAGCAGTCGCGGAATGCCCACGGTCTGTTCGCTCAGCAGCATCCGCATCAGGAAGAGCGCCGCCGCCAGCCGCAGGATCGGCCAGGAAACGAGCCAGCGCAGATCGATCAGCGGGCGATCGCGTTTCAGCTCGATCGCGACGAACGCGCTCAGGCAGAGAAGCGCCAGACAGGCGACGACGCCGAGCCACATCGCATCGGTCCACCACACGGTCGTGCCCCAGAAGAACACCACCACCACCGAGCCGAAGCCTATGGCCAGCAGGCTGAAGGTGATGACATCCATCACCGAGATCACTGGCACGCGCGGCATCGGTGTCAGCGGCAGGGTATAGATCAGGCCGATCATCAGGAGCGACAGGCCGAATTCCATCTGCCGCAACGATAGATAGTTGAAGTGATGGTAGAGGGCGGGGGAAATGGCATAGGCCAAAGGGGTGCCGACAAGGATGAAGGTCATCACGAGCGGTATCCCGAAGGTCATTTTCTTGGGCAGCGGGAGCACTTCGAGCATGTAGAGCACGGCGACCGATGCCAGAGGTGCCGAGGCACAGCCCGCGAAGAACTGCACGACAATCGCGCTATGCAGGCCATCCACCCAGAGTGTCGCGAAATTGACCAGCGCGAAACAGGCCACCGAAAGGATGGCGAAGTTCCGCAGCCCGTATTGCGTGCGCAGCTTCACCAGCATCAGGCTGAGCGAGGCCCGCGGGATCATATAGGCCGCCGTGAGCCAGAGGGATTCGGTCTGGCTCGCGCCCAGATCACCCGCGATGCGCTGCGCATTGGCCGTGGTGAAGCCTTGGCTCAGCGACATCGCGATCGCGACGACGATCGATGCAACTATGTATCCCAAGACGTGCAGGCGCGGTTTCGGCTCGAAAGGCGGCGGCGGGCGCTGCTCTTTGGGCGAAGGATCGCTCGGGTTGGGGTTCACGCCCGGAATATGTAGATGCGGTGTTTCAGGCATTTTTCGCCATATCGTCAAGGTTTACATGGAGGCGGCTGACCAGCTCGTAGAGCTGTTCGAATTCGCCGTCTGAAAGGTCATGGAAGAGTTCGTGACGCAAGGTGTTGGTATATTCCAGAATGTCCTTTGCCTTGTCCTTCGACAGGTCGGTCAGGAAAACGCGGCGTACACGACGGTCCCCTTCCACAGCACGACGCTCGATGAAGCCGGTTTGTTCCAGACTATCGAGTGTGCGGTTAAGCGTTGGTGTCTCGATCTTTAACGCCTCGGCCAGTTCGGTCTGGCTGCTGCCTTCGGTGCGCGCGATCTGCAAAAGGGCCTGCGCGCGTGCGAAGGTCAGGCCCATGGCACTGGCACGTGAATCGAAAGCCTTTCGCAAACGGCGGTTCAGGAAAATGATACTGTTCAGGACCATCCGGTCATCCAAGCGGGTCATAACACTCCTCTGCGCTTTTTATATCGCTAATTATTAGCAAGCTTATATGTGGGACATGTATATGAATTTCGAGATTTGCCAACGTAAATTTACACTATATTCTGTGCCGGCACGAACACCGCTTGCGCAATCATGACGAAATGCTACAAAAATGATCAGCTTGCGAACGAGCGGCTCGCCAGCGCCAGCCCGTCGATAACTGCGGTGAAGGCCTCGGCCTTGCGCAGTTCGGCATTCGGACAGGTCGCCTGTGCCTCCTCGGCCACCAGCCCCATCAGGCTCGAGCCGCCCACCAGCACAATGCAATCGAGCATCTGCGGCGCCATCTGAGCCTGCATCAGGGTCTGGTAGATCGCGTTGCGCAACGCCTCGCGGTGCTGCGAGAGCGCGCCGTTGAGCATACCGCGCGTCAGGCGCACTTCCAGCTTCGGCTCGACCATCCCCATCGCGATGGCAGCCTGCGCATCATCCGAATTGGCGGCGATCTTGCCACTTTCGACCGCAAAGGCCAGCTCGTGCCCGAGCTGTTCCTCGATCACATGGGCCAGCCGTCCGATCCGCTTGGGATCGGTGGCGTTGCGCTCCATACCGGCGACCAAGCGGCGGGTTTCGGGGGTGTAGACGAAGGGGATCTTCTCCCAGCGCGACAGATCCACATAGATCCCGCGCGGCACCGGCAGCAGACCGTCACCCATCTCGCGCTTCAATTCTCCGCCCAGCCCCAGTTCGGGCATGGCCTTGGCCAGTGACAGCGCATGATCGAAATCCGTGCCCCCCAGCCGGATGCCGTGACTGGCAAGGATACGGATCTCTTCGCCCTCGCGCTGGTAGACGGAGAAATCCGAGGTGCCACCGCCGATATCGACGATCAGGCCGGTCTCACGGTTGCGCTGCGAATGGCCAGCCGCAAGGGCAGCGGCTTCGGGCTCGGGCAGGAATTCGACCGTGTCGAACCCTGCCGCATGGTAGCAGGCGCGTAGGTCGGCTTCGGCGCGGGCGTGACGTTCGGGGTTGTCATGGAAGGCCACGGGGCGGCCAGACAGGGCGGTGGGGATCTTCAGGCCGGTTTGCGCCTCGGCCTCGGCTTTCAGATGGGCGAGAAAGATGGTGATGATCTGCGCGATGCTCTGCCGCTTGCGCCCGATCCGGCGCTCTTCATGGAGCAATTCGGTGCCGAGCACGCTTTTCAGCGCCCGCATATACCGGCCCGGATCGCCCTCGATCAGCGCCTCGCCTGCCGCGCGTCCGATCAGCATCCCGCTACCATCCTCGGGGAAGAAGACCGCCGTGGGCAGGGTATCGTGATGCCCCTCTACCGAAAGCCTGCGGACCGCGCCATTTTCCAGCACGGCCATTGCGCTGTTGGAGGTTCCGAAGTCGATAGCAAGGCAAGGCATAGCGGTACTTTCGTTCAAAGAGCAGAAGGGAGCGAGCGTGCCAGCTAATGAGTTCGGATCGTGGAGGCAAGAGGCGCTGTGTCTAAAACCCTGCCTATCATGAGGCAATGGCGGGCGGGCCCGCTTCCGCGCGGCACGGTGACAAAAAGTCAGGTGCAAGGGGCTTGCATCCGGATCAGGGCTTCTGTATCCACACTGTCACAACGCGGGCGTTGTGTAATGGTAAGACCTTAGCCTTCCAAGCTAATGACGCGGGTTCGATTCCCGCCGCCCGCTCCAATCCCCCCCCTATCGCAAACAACAGACGTCACCCCGCCGCGGGTGCGATCCGTGCAGGTGCTGTCCTGTCTGCGCGGGGGGCTTGCCGGCGTGGGCCCATCATGGCAGGCACCTGTCGCCGGAGCCGCGAAGCCTTGGGCGCACCGGACACCTCCACGAAAAAAGGGAACGTCTCGTGATGAGACATTCCCTATGAGACAATGGTTCTGGAAAAGGTCACTCGTGTCGGGCTGTGCCTCACTTCGTCAGGATCAGCTTGCCCGCGCGGGTAATGCGCAGCGTGTAGACCTGACCGTTGAGAAGGATATTGGCCTGATTGCCCCCTTGGGTCAGCTCTTCGGCGGCATGAGCGGGCAGGGCTTGGGTGAAGCTGGGCGAAATGGTCATTGGTTTCTCTCAATTCTGTCTAGCATGTGGTCGATTGCGCCAGTGCGCGGGCTGAGGCCGTCGCAGAGCGCCTGCACGAGATCTGCAAGGGTGATCGGGGTCAGCTTACCCTGTCGTGCCTGCGAGGCAGGGCGGAGGGCCGGGTGGTGGGGCATGTCCATATCCTTTTTGGCAAGCAGCTGGTGGGGTCACTGGCGATGTGTCTTTAATCTGAGTGAAATTCTCGGGCTTGTAAAGCCTGATAGTTATAGTCAGGTATTAAATTCGCAATTTTCTGCCCAAAGACCGGTGCAGACAAAGCCCGCCGCAGCGTTTATGGTCATTCCATGAGCATAAACCGCGATCTTTCTGCCGATAATGCCCTGGATGCGTCGCATCCTCTGGGGCTCGAGGATTCGGCATGGACCGAGGTGCTCACGGCGATGGACCGGACCTATGCCGAACTCGTCGATTATCAGGCCCAGCTCGAGGACCAGAGCCATGCACTCGAGGAGATGCGCTCCTATCTGGGTTCTATCATGTCCTCGGTTTCGGATGCGCTGATTGTCGTCTCGCGTCAGGGACGCGTCGAGGATACCTCGCATTCGGTGGCGCATATGACCGGGCGACCCGCACGCAGTCTGGCACAGATGGATGTGCTGGATCTGGTGGCAGGCGAGTCGCGCCAGCGTCTGATCGCTGCACTGGCGGACTGCACCGGAAACCGTGCGCCGGTGACGTGCGAGCTGAGCCTTGGCGGTGTCTCGGGGGATGTCCTTCTGGAGATGTCGATCAATCCGCGTTTCGATGATCGGGGGCGTCTGACGGGGCATGTGCTGACGGGCCGTCCGGTGGGAGAGCTGCGCCGTGCCTATTCGGAGCTTGCGCAGAGCCATAACGCACTGAAATCGACGCAGGCGCTTCTGGTCCAGAACGAGAAACTGGCTTCACTGGGGCGGCTTCTGGCAGGGGTGGCACACGAGCTGAACAATCCGATCAGCTTCGTCTATGCCAATACCCACGCGATGGAGCGCTATGCCACCAAGTTCGAGACCTATTTCAACGAGGTCCAGCAGGGTGCCACGCGCGAGCGGCTGACCGCACTGCGCGAGGAGCTGCGCCTCGACCGCGAGGTGCGCAACCTGCGCGAGGCCATTGCCGGAGCGCGCGACGGCGCGGAAAGGGTGCGCGATATCGTCGAGGATCTGCGGCGCCTGTCGTCGGATGGCTCGGGCGAGAGTGTGATCTTCGATCTGGTCACCGTGGCGCGCACTGCCGCCCATTGGGTGGCCCGTGGGGCGGATCGAGGGATTGCACTCCGATTCGAGGGACTGCCCATGGTGCAGGCCATGGGCCGCGCGGGCCATATCCAGCAGATCATCATGAACCTCGTGCAGAATGCCGCCGATGCGCTCGCCAGTATCGAGGAGCCGCAGATTACCTTCCATGCCAGTCAGGAAAATGGCATCGCGCGGTTGAGCGTCTGCGATAATGGCACGGGCATTCCCGAGGAGGTGGCGCGTTCGATCTTTGATCCGTTCTTCACCACCAAGGAAGTCGGACAGGGCACGGGTCTGGGGCTTGCGATCAGCTACCGTATTGCTGCAGATCATGGCGGCAGTCTATCCTACCGGCCGAACGGAACGGGCGGGGCCTGCTTCACTCTCGATTTGCCACAAAGTAGATTACCGGACACCAAGACGACGGGGTCACACGAAGTATGAATGTTCTCTGGCTGCAATCCTCGGGCTGCGGTGGCTGCACGATGTCGCTTCTATGCGCCGAAGGTCCGACGCTTTTCGACCGTCTGGAAGGGGCGGGGATCGAGATGCTCTGGCATCCCTCGCTCAGCCTCGAAACCGGCGCCGAGGCGCGTCGCCTTCTGGAACGTGTGGAGGCGGGTGCGATCGCGCTGGATGTGCTCTGCGTCGAGGGGGCGATCGCCCGCGGACCGCGGGGCACGGGCAAGTTCCAGATCCTTGCTGGTACGGGGCGGTCGATGCTCGACTGGGTCTGTTCGCTTGCGGGCCTTGCGCGCCATGTGGTGGCGGTTGGCACCTGCGCGGCCTATGGCGGGATCACCTCGGCGGGCGAGAACCCGTCAGATGCCTGCGGGCTGCAATATGAGGGCTCGCATGAAGGGGGTGTGCTGCCCGCAAGTTTCCGCGCCAAAGGGGGGCTGCCGGTGATCAATGTGGCGGGATGCCCGACCCATCCCGACTGGGTGACCGAAACGCTGATGATGCTGGCCGAAAACCGGCTGGGCGCGGACGATCTCGATGGTCTCGGGCGACCTTTGTTCTATACAAGCCATCTGGTCCATCACGGCTGCCCGAAAAACGAGTTTTACGAATATAAGGCCTCGGCGGTGGCGCTTTCCGATATCGGCTGCATGATGGAGAATCTGGGGTGTATCGGCACGCAAGCGGTGGGCGATTGCAATATCCGGCCTTGGAATGGCACTGGCTCCTGCACGCGGGGCAATTATCCCTGTATCAACTGCACCGCGCCCGAGTTCGAGGAGCCGCGCCACAGCTTCACCGAGACGCCGAAGATTGCCGGTATTCCGGTGGGGCTGCCGACCGATATGCCCAAGGCTTGGTTCATGGCGCTGGCCTCGCTGTCCAAGGCCGCAACCCCCGACCGGCTGGCGCGCAATGCAGTGGCCGACCGTGTGGATGTGCCGCCCACGCTACGGGTGCGGGGCCGCAAATGACCACGCTGGTGATGGGCCCGTTCAACAGGGTCGAAGGTGATCTGGAGGTGCAGCTCGATGTCGCAGAGGGCGCGGTGACGCAGGCGCGGGTGAACGCGCCGCTTTATCGCGGCTTCGAGCGGATGCTTTTGGGCAAGGCCCCGCAGGATGCGCTTACCATCACACCGCGGATCTGCGGGATCTGCTCGATCAGCCAATCGGCCGCTGCGGCGCGGGCCTTGGGCGCCGCGATGGGGCTCTCGCCCACGCCGCAGGGTGCGATGATGGCGGCGCTCATCCATGCGGTCGAGAATGTCTCGGACCATCTGACCCATTTCAACCTCTTCTTCATGCCCGATTTCACCCGCCCTGTTTATGCGGGCCGTGCCTGGCATGCGCGCGCGCTCCGGCGGTTCACGCCAATGGAGGGCTCGGCCCAGCGGGCGGCGATCGCGGCGCGGGCCGAATTGATGCATATCCTCGGGTTGATGGCCGGAAAATGGCCACATACGCTGGCGATCCAGCCGGGCGGGGTCACCCGCGCGCCGGGGCCGAGCGAGCGGATGCGGATCAGATCGGTGCTGCGCGGGTTCCGGCGCTATCTCGAGGAGGTGGTGTTTGGCGCGCCGCTCGAGGAGTTCGCGGCGCTGGGCAGCCTGTCCGGTCTCATGGCATGGCGGACAGGCGATGCGGGACTGTTTCTCGAGATAGCGCAGGATCTGGATCTGGGGGCCGCGGGGCGCGGGCAGGGGCGTTTCCTGAGCTTCGGGGCCTATCCGCTGGCCGAAGGCTATGGCTTTGCGCAAGGTATCTGGGACGGGGGGCTGGCGCCCCTGGATCTGAGCGGGCTGGTGGAGGACCCCGCGCATGCATGGATGCTCGGGAATGCCAGCCATCCGGCGCATGGCGAGACCCGCCCCGACGAGATGATGCGCGATGAGGCTTATAGCTGGTGCAAGGCCCCGCGTCTTGACGGGCGTGTGTTCGAGACTGGTGCTCTTGCGCGGCAGGTGATCGACGGGCATCCTCTCGCACGGGATGTGGCGGGCGCGGGGGTGCTGGGACGCGTAGCGGGGCGGCTTCTGGAACTGGCGCGCACGCAGGTCTTGATGGAAGCATGGGCCGAGGCCATCGACCCGCAGGCGCGGTTCATGGAGCGCGGTGAGGTGCCAAAAGAGGGCGTGGGTGTCGGTCTGGTCGAGGCCGCGCGGGGGGCTCTGGGGCACTGGCTGCGGATCGAGCGCGGGGTGATCGCGGGCTATCAGATCATCGCGCCAACGACATGGAATTTCAGCCCCCGCGATGTACAGGGTGTGCCCGGGGCACTGGAAGCCGCACTTGTAGGTGCGCCTGTGGCCGAGGGGGAGGAAACACCTGTCTCGGTGCAGCATATCGTGCGCAGTTTCGACCCCTGTATGGCCTGCACCGTCCATTGAGCGGGTTCTGAGCGCAGGTGCAGGTGTAGGGGCAAGGGGCTCTGCCCCTCTTGGGGCCTGACGGCCCCAATTCACCCCGGGATATTTAGGGACACTGGAAGATGGAGAGCGTCGAGATCCGCGTGCGGGGGCAGGTTCAGGGGGTGGGGTTCCGCCCCTTTGTCTGGCGGCTGGCGCATGATCTGGGTTTTGCGGGTCATGTCCTGAATGATGCGCAAGGGGTGGTTATCCGTGCGCGGGGTGCGCGGCTTGCGGAGTTTGTGGAGGCGCTTCGCGCGCAGGCGCCGGTTCTGGCACGGGTGGATGCGGTGGAGGTGGCGCCTTTTGCGGGCGAGTTGGGTGAGGGGTTCGAGATCGTGGCCTCGGAAGCGGGGGCCGTGCGCACGCGGGTGACGCCGGATGCCGCGACCTGTCCCGACTGTCTGGCCGAGACATTGGGCACGGGGCGCCGCGGTGGCTATGGTTTCACCAATTGCACCCATTGCGGGCCGCGCTTCTCGATCGTGACGGGGCTCCCCTATGATCGGGCGCAGACCACGATGGCAGAGTTTCCGCTTTGTGCGGATTGCAGGGGCGAGTATCTTGACCCGTCGGACCGGCGCTTCCATGCGCAGCCCGTGGCCTGTCCGATTTGTGGTCCGAGGATCTGGACTGTTCCAGAGAGTGCGGATTGGCTGAAGGAGGCTGCAGCGCGGCTCCGTGGGGGAGATATTCTTGCGATCAAGGGGTTGGGCGGGTTCCATCTGGCCTGTGATGCGGGAAATGCGGCGGCAATCGCGCGGTTGCGGGCGCGCAAGAATCGCCCGACCAAGCCGCTGGCGGTGATGGGGGATCTGGCCATGATCGGGGCCGCTTGCCATCTGGACGCGCTGGAGCGCGCGCGGCTGGCCGCGCCGGCCGCTCCGATCATCGTGCTGGCGCTGCGTGACGAGCCTGTTGAGGTCTGTGCCGGAGCGCTTGCTCCGGGACAGGACAGCTTGGGCTGGATGCTGCCCTATACGCCGTTGCACCATCTGCTGATCCGGGCTGTCGCGCGGCCTCTGGTGATGACCTCGGGCAATGGCTCGGGGCAGCCGCAGGTGATTTCCAACGAGGCGGCGCTGGCCGAGCTGGCCGAAATTGCGGACGGGTTCGTGCTGCATGATCGCGCCATTGCGCGCAGGCTCGATGACAGTGTCGAGCGGATCACTCCGCAAGGGCCAATGGTGCTACGCCATGCGCGGGGGCGGGTGCCCGATGTGCTGGATCTGCCCGCAGGCTTCGGGCAGGGACCGCAGGTGGTGGCCTATGGCGGGCAGATGAAGGGCGCGATCTGTCTGACCCGGGACGGTCAGGCGCTGCTGGGCCATCACTTGGGCGATCTGGATAATGTGGCCAATATCGAGGCGTTCGAGGCAGCGGATCGCGATTATCGGGCGTTATTCGACCATGTGCCCGAGGTTGTCGCGGTCGATCTGCATCCCGGGTTCCGGGCGACGCTGTATGGCGAGCGGGCTGCGGGCACGCGCCCCCTGATCCGTGTGCAGCATCACCATGCGCATCTGGCCGCCTGTCTGGGCGAGAATGGATGGGGTCTGGAGGACGGGCCGGTTGCGGGGATCATCCTTGACGGGCTGGGGCTCGGGGAAGATGGAACGATCTGGGGGGGCGAGTTGCTGCTGGGCGATTACCGTCATGTGGCGCGTGTGGCGCATCTGACGCCGGTGCCGATGCCCGGAGGGGATCGCGCCAGCCGCGATCCATGGCGCAATCTTCTGGCGCAGCTCGACCATGCGGGGCTTCAGGCGCAGGCGGACAGGTTGCTGGCAGGCCAGCCGGTCGGGCTTCTGCGTCAGGCGATGGCCAAGGGGATGAACGCGCCGCTGACCTCCTCGGCAGGACGCCTGTTTGATGCCTTTGCGGCTGCGGCGGGGTTTGTCGGCAGCCAGAGCTATGAGGGCGAGGCAGCGATGGGGCTGGAGTCTCTGGCCCGCAAGGCGGGGGATACAGGCGCGGGCTATCCGTTCGGGGAGGGCGCGCAGATCGATCCGGCGCCGATGTGGCGTGCATGGGCCGATGATCCGGGCCCTGTAGAAGCGAAAGCGCGGCGCTTCCATCGAGGGCTTGCGCGGGCCTTTGCGGGGCGCGCGCGGGATCTGGTTGTGCAGGGCGCGGCGCGCGCCGTGGTGTTGTCGGGCGGTGTTTTGCAGAATGTCGTGTTGCAGGAGGAGTTGATGACAGCCCTCGGCGATGTGCCGGTGCTTTTGCATCACAAGGTGCCGGCCAATGACGGTGGGCTTGCCCTGGGGCAGGCGTTGGTCGCCATGGCGCGGGTCATGGGCGGACGGTGATGGCCGTATGGCTTCCAGATAATGGAAACTCTGGCAACCATCTATCCGGTCAATTCTATAGCGTTTTGTGAATTTTAGACGCAAGGCATTATTATAAAATAATAAAAACAGCCTGTGACACTTTGTCATTTTCTTCGCGCGCCGTGGGAGCCTGCTATGGCATCCAAAGGCATACCACGCGCGGACCGGGCCTATCCCGCCTCCGCAGCCAGGCAGCAGGGAGCGAAGGTCTTGTCTAATCTCGAGACATTCTACGACGTTATGCGCCGTCAGGGGATCACCCGGCGCAGCTTTATGAAATATTGCTCGCTCACTGCGGCAGCCTTGGGTCTGGGGCCGGCCTTCGTGCCGAAGATCGCCCATGCGATGGAAACCAAACCCCGCACACCGGTCATTTGGGTGCATGGTCTGGAATGCACCTGCTGCTCAGAGAGCTTCATCCGCTCTGCCCACCCGCTGGCCAAAGACGTCGTGCTCTCGATGATCTCGCTCGATTATGACGATACGCTGATGGCCGCGGCAGGCCATGCCGCCGAAGCCGCGCTGCAGGACACGATCGAGAAATACAAGGGCAATTACATCCTCGCCGTCGAGGGCAACCCGCCGCTCAACGAGGATGGAATGTATTGCATCATCGGCGGCAAACCTTTTACCGAGCAGCTCAAACATGCCGCCGAACATGCCAAGGCCATCATCAGCTGGGGCGCCTGTGCCTCCTATGGCTGTGTGCAGGCAGCGGCCCCGAACCCGACCCGTGCCACCCCCGTGCACAAGGTCATTACCGACAAGCCGATCATCAAGGTGCCGGGCTGTCCGCCCATCGCCGAGGTCATGACCGGCGTTATCACCTATATGCTTACCTTCGATCGCCTCCCCGAGCTCGATCGTCAAGGTCGGCCGGCGATGTTTTACTCTCAGCGTATCCATGACAAGTGCTATCGCCGGCCACATTTCGATGCAGGGCAGTTCGTCGAACATTGGGACGACGAGAACGCCCGCAAAGGCTACTGCCTTTACAAGATGGGCTGTAAGGGCCCGACCACCTATAACGCCTGTTCCACCGTGCGCTGGAATGATGGGGTCAGTTTCCCGATCCAGTCGGGCCATGGCTGTATCGGCTGCTCGGAGGACGGGTTCTGGGATCAGGGCTCCTTCTATGACCGCCTGACCAATATCAAACAATTCGGGATCGAGGCCAATGCCGACAAGGTCGGTGGTGTTGCCGCAGGCGTCGTGGGGGCAAGCGTGGCCGTGCATGCCGCCGTGACCGCGCTCAAACGCGCCCAGAAGAAAAACGAGGAAGTCTGAGCATGAGCGTTCTCAATACCCCCAACGGCTATGCCATGGACAATTCGGGCAAGCGGATCGTTGTTGATCCGGTGACCCGCATCGAAGGCCATATGCGCTGTGAAGTGAATGTGGACGAGAATGGCGTGATCCGGAACGCGGTCTCGACCGGGACCATGTGGCGTGGGCTGGAGGTCATCGTAAAGGGCCGCGACCCGCGTGACGCATGGGCCTTCGTGGAGCGGATCTGCGGTGTGTGCACCGGCACCCATGCGCTGACATCGTGCCGCGCGGTGGAGGATGCGCTGGGGATCCAGATCCCCGATAACGCCAACTCCATCCGCAACCTGATGCAGCTTGCACTACAGATCCACGATCATATCGTGCATTTCTACCACCTGCATGCGCTCGATTGGGTCAACCCGATCAATGCGCTCAAGGCCGACCCCAAAGCGACCTCGGAGCTGCAGCAGATGGTGGGCCCGAACCACCCGCTCTCCAGCCCCGGCTATTTCCGCGATGTGCAGAACCGTCTGAAGAAATTTGTCGAGAGCGGGCAGCTTGGCCTCTTCAAGAACGGCTATTGGGACAATCCCGCCTATAAGCTGCCGCCCGAGGCGGATCTGATGGCGACTACCCATTATCTGGAGGCGCTGGATCTCC
The DNA here is from genome assembly GCF_037949795.1 of Thioclava sp. GXIMD2076. Taxonomy (NCBI): domain Bacteria; kingdom Pseudomonadati; phylum Pseudomonadota; class Alphaproteobacteria; order Rhodobacterales; family Paracoccaceae; genus Thioclava; species Thioclava sp. GXIMD2076. The sequence continues at coordinate 190,114 of NZ_CP149932.1, read as the reverse complement.
AGAAAGAGGTGGTGAAACTGCACACCATCTTCGGCGGTAAGAACCCGCATCCCAACTGGCTAGTGGGCGGTGTGCCATGCCCGATCAATATCGATGGCGTGGGCTCGGTCGGCGCGATCAATATGGAACGCCTGAACCTTGTGAAATCGATCATCGACAAGGGGCTGGAGTTCAACCGCAACGTCTATATCCCCGATGTGATCGCGATTGGCGGTTTCTACAAGAACTGGCTCTATGGCGGCGGCCTGTCTTCCAAGGCCTGCCTCGCCTATGGCGATATCCCCGAGAATGCCAATGATTTCTCGCCCGAACAGCTGCATCTGCCGCGCGGCGCGATCATCAATGGCAAGCTCGACGAGGTCCATGATGTCGATGTGCGCGACCCCGAGCAGGTGCAGGAATTCGTCGACCACTCCTGGTATGAATATGGCGAGCCGGGCCTCGGCCTACATCCGTGGGACGGCGAGACCAATCCGAAATTCGAGCTGGGTCCGAATGCCAAGGGCACCAAGACCAATATCGAAGAGCTCGACGAGGGCGCGAAATACAGCTGGATCAAGGCACCGCGCTGGCGTGGCCACGCGATGGAGACCGGTCCGCTGGCGCGCTATATCATCGGCTATGCCAAAGGCCATGAGGATATCAAGGGGCAGGTCGATGGCCTCCTGCGCGATATGGATCTGCCCTTCGAGGGCATCTTCTCGACGCTGGGCCGGACTGCCGCACGGGCGCTTGAATCCGAATATTGCTCGCGCCTTCAGCTGCATTTCTATGACAAGCTTATCAACCGCATCAAATCGGGCGACCAGTCTACCGCCAATATCGAGAAATGGGACCCGAGCACCTGGCCGAAAGAAGCCAAGGGTGTGGGCATGACCGAGGCGCCGCGCGGCGCGCTGGGGCATTGGATCCGCATCAAGGACGGGCGTATCGACAATTACCAATGCGTGGTGCCGACAACGTGGAACGCCTCGCCGCGCGATGTGCAGGGCAATATCGGGGCCTATGAGGCAAGCCTCATGAATACGCCGATGGAGCGCCCGGAGGAGCCGGTGGAGCTGCTGCGCACGCTGCATTCCTTCGATCCCTGCCTCGCGTGCTCGACCCATGTCATGTCGGATGACGGGCAGGAGCTGACCACGGTCAAGGTGCGCTAAAGGGAGGAAAGACCATGAAATATCTCGCTATACTGGCCGTTTGGGCCGCCACGCCTGCACTGGCCCATGAGGGTCACCCCACGGCTTCTGGCCCGTTCGGGCACGAGATCTCGCATCTCGTTCTGGGCGCGGTGGCGATCGGGGTGGTCTATCTGGTGGTGGAACTGGCGCGGAAGGTCTTCGGCAAGTCCAAGGAGGACTGAGCCATGGCCGAGAAGCATATCCACCAGCCTGCGGCCGACGCCTCCGAGATCATGCCGGGCGCACGGCTGACCGGAGACGCCACGGCGGCCGATATCGAATCCATCCGCCGCCAGAATTCGGTCTATGTCTACGAGGCGCCGGTCCGGCTCTGGCATTGGGTCAATGCCGCCTGCATCACGATCCTCTGCGTCACCGGCTATTTCATCGGCGCGCCGCTGCCCTCGATGCAGATCGGCGAGGCGACGGAGCAGTTTGTCATGGGGTATATCCGCTTCGCGCATTTCGCGGCGGCGATGATCGTGACGGTCGGTTTCTTCGGGCGCATTTACTGGGCGATGGTGGGCAATCATCATTCCAAGCAGATGTTCTATGTGCCGGTCTTCAACCTGCATTTCTGGAAGGAGGTGCTGTTCGAGCTGCGCTGGTATCTGTTCATCGAGAAGAAGCCCAAGAAATATGTGGGGCATAACCCGCTCGCGCAGCTCGCGATGTTCTTTTTCATCACGATCGGGCTGACCTTCATGCTGGTCACCGGCTGGGCGCTTTATGCCGAGGGCGCGGGGCAGGGCTCGCTGCCCGATACGCTGATGGGCTGGGTGCTGGGGATCGTGCAGAACAGCCAGCGTCTGCACACGCTGCATCATCTGGGGATGTGGGCGATCATTATCTTCATGATCATCCATATCTATGTGGCGATCCGCGAGGATATCATGTCGCGCCAGTCGATGGTCTCGACGATGATCTCGGGTCACCGCACCTTCAAGGACGACGAAATAGAGTGATTTCATAAGTCATTTAAGTATGCCGCGAGGCGTCGGAGGTGGTGCTCCGGCGCCTTTTTTCGCGTCTTCGTGAGGGGGCTTTGCGGGAACGTGTCTGTCGCGCGCGCGTTGGTTGGTCAAAGGAATTTTCAGGAGATCTATCATGGCTGACCAACCCGATCTGAAGGCAGGTGTCCGTTTTGAGACGCTTGAAGAGAACCAACCGCTAACCGGCAGCTTCGGCGATCAGGAGGTCACCGTGGTCCGGCAGGGGGATCGCGCCTTCGCTGTCTCGGCACGCTGTACCCATCTGGGTGCCGATCTGGGCACTGGTATCGTGGCGGAAGGCGAGATCCGCTGCCCCTTCCACCATGCGCGGTTTGACCTCGAGACCGGCGAGGCCACCGGTGCGCCCGCCATCACGCCTCTTGGCTGTTACAAGGTCGAGATCGCGGGGGGGATCTTGCGTGTCACCGGCAAGCAGGGCCAGCCCGAAGCGCCGGATGCTTCCGGCAGCCGTGAGAGGATCGTGGTGGTGGGCGCGGGGGCCGCGGGCCATGCCGTGGCCGACCATTTCGTGACGGCAGGCGAAGGTGCGCGTGTGACGCTGATCACCGAGGATCTCGATGCGCCTTATGACCGGACCTTTGTCTCCAAACAGGTGCTTTCGGGCGCGAAGAACCCCGAGGAGGCCGCACTCCCCTTCGGCCATCCGCACAATCCGCGCCCCACGATCCTGCGTGGGGTGAAGGCCGAGGCGATCAACCGTCAGAAAAAACAGCTGCGCCTGTCGGACGGGCAGACGCTGCCTTACGAGACGCTGGTTCTGGCCACCGGTGCCACGCCGATTACGCCCGAATTCGACGGTGCCGACCATGAGGCGGTTTTCACTCTTCGCAGCCTAGCCGATGCCCGCGCCATCCTCGGGCGCGCGGAACGGGCGAAATCGATCGTGGTGCTCGGTTCGTCCTTTATCGGGCTCGAGGCGGCAGGGGCGCTTGCCTCCAAGGATCGCAAGGTCCATGTGGTCACACAGGACAAGGTGCCGATGGAGAAGACCCTTGGCGCTGAGATCGGTCACTTCGTTCAGAGCCAGCACGAGGCGGATGGGGTCAGTTTCCATCTGGAAACGACGCTGACCAGCTATGACGGCGCACAGGTCACGCTGAAGGATGGCCGCAAGATTGACGCTGATATGGTCGTGCTGGGTGTAGGCGTGAAGCCCGATCTGGCGCTGGCCAAGGCGGCGGGGCTGGAGCTGGCCGAAAAAGAGAACGGTGTGCAGGTGGATACCTATTTCCGCACCTCCGATCCCGCGATTTACGCGATTGGCGATATCGCCAACTATCCCGCCTGTGACGGTTCGGGCCGGTTGCGCATCGAGCATTGGGCCCATGCGGGCGATCAGGGCGCACATCTTGCGGCCTTCCTTCTGGGTGAGACCGATGGGGGCTTCGACCGGATTCCGTTCTTCTGGACCAAGCAGGGCGATGCGCAGTTGCGCTATGTCGGCCACGGCTCGCCTGCGGACGGAGTGCGGATTGACGGCAAGCTCGAGGAAAAGGATTTTGCCGCCCATTTCAAGGGGAGCTTCCTGCAAGGTGCGCTCGTGACCTGCAACCGCGATGTAGAGGCACTGGAGACCGAACGCGATTGGGAGCGCTGATCCGCAAGCTGGATAGTTTGCAGCCTCTTTCCGAGTAAACTGGAAAGCTACATTCTACCTAAGTTGGGCGCAGGATGTAGCTTTTCATGTTTTATTTATGAATAACAACATCATAATTAAATAACGCGATTAATGGCGATGGGCTCCTTTTTTGGGGACCTGCTGGATATGGTCACATAACGACCGGAGGCGCAAAGCCTCTTGCCAGCGGGCGAAAGGAGGACGCCATGCCAGCCACCACCACGCAGATACCGCGTAATATCCTAGTTCTGGGAATCGGGAATGTGCTCTGGGCCGATGAGGGCTTCGGGGTGCGCTGCGTCGAGACGATGGCGCAGACCCATGCTGTGCCCGCGAATGTGCGGCTGATGGATGGCGGCACGCAGGGTCTGTATCTGCTGCCCTTCATCGAGGATTGCGACGCGCTGATCGTGTTCGATGCCGTGGATTTCGGGCTGGAGCCCGGCACGCTGGTCACGCTGCGCGACCGCGATGTGCCCGCTTTCATGGGCGCCAAGAAGATGAGCCTGCACCAGACGGGGTTTCAGGACGTGCTGGCAACGGCCGAGCTGATGGGCCATGCGCCCGATTACATCACGCTGATCGGTTGCCAGCCCGAGGAGATCGAGGATTATGGTGGCGGATTGCGGGCCGTGACCTCGGCCCAGATCCTGCCTGCCATTGACGAATGTATCCGCGAGCTGGGTCGCTGGGATATCGGCGTGACCGAAGGCCGCACCGAGAGTGGAGATCTCGCCGATATCTCCATCCAGCGCAGCGCCTATGAGGGGGGCCGCCCCGACGCGGAAGATGCCTGCCGTATCGGTGATCACCGCTTCTTTCCTCCGGCCGCCAAGGGGCGCGCCTGATGTGTGTCGGTGTGCCTTTGCAGCTGCTTGCGCGGGACGGCATCTGCGGTGATGTGATTGAGGATGGCCAGCCACAGATCATCGACCTGTCGCTGACCCCCGAGGCCGAGGCCGGTGACTGGCTTCTGGTCTTTCTGGGGGCGGCACGCGAGGTGATTTCGGCCGGCGAGGCGGCCAAGATTTCGGCGGCCCTGGATGGCCTGCGCGCGCTGATGACCGGCGGCGATCTGGGGGCGGCATTTGCCGATCTGGAAGCCCGCACCCCCGAACTTCCCCCCCATCTGGCTGCTGCTGCCGCGCAGGGGCGCAAGACCGCCTGAAGGATTATCCCATGCATGATTTCGTAATGCCCAGTGACGTGACTCCCTCGGGAGAGGTCCATCCCCTCGTGCAGCGTTTGAGTAACGAGTTCTCCTATCCCCGCCTTGCCACGATGGAGGCGGTGGCCGAGTTCACCGGCGCCGAAGGGGTGCACTGCCTCTTTGTGCCCGGGGATGCCAAGCGCAATCTGGAGACGCCCGATGCGGCGGTGGTTCTGCCCGAGCTGCGGATGACCTTCCAGAACATGTTCGACTGTGCGGTGATCGATGACGCGATCGAGGCCGAGCTACGCCAGGAGACCCGCGCGCTGAAGACCCCGGGCTTCCTGTTTTACCGCGACGGCACCTATCTGGGGGCCATCGAGAAAGTGCGTGACTGGGATGACTATATCGCCCGCACCTCGCATATCCTTGATCTGAAAGGTTGATCCCATGGTGAGTAACTTCCATCTGCCGCCTATGGGCTTTGGTCCCGGCTCTCAGGAAACCGGCGAGGAGCTGGAATATATGGAGTTGCCCTCGGGTATGCGCACCTATTCTGCGCATATGCCCGAGGTCGATGACCCCTCCGCTGTGACCCCTGCGCTGAAGACGCTGGCCGATATCGCCAAGGCCGCCGAGGCCTGTGCCAGAGGCGGTATGGCGAGCTTCGATCTGTCGGGGCTGGATGCGCCCAACCGCGCCCTGATCGCCGAGACGATGGGGCAGGGCGAAGTTGCCATGAAGATCCGTGGCATCCCTGCACTGATGGTGCAGGAGAGCGTCTTTGCCGGTGTCTGGTCGGTCGCAGGAGCGGGTGTGGACCGGATCGAGGTGGGCCCTGTGCCAGCGGTCTCAATGACCCGCGCCTTCGAGCCTTACCGCGAGGCGCAGGGGCCGCAGGCTGCGCGCCCCAATGGCGTGGTCAATGCGCCCGCGCTGGTGGCCGAGCTTTACGATAAATCCGAGACCTATCGTGGCGGGCTGCCGCATGTGGTCAATCTGACCCTGCTGCCCCATACCGAGGAGGATCTGGTTTGGCTCGACCGCGTGCTGGGCGAGGGGGCGGTCACCATCCTGTCGCGTGGCTACGGTAATTGCCGCATCACGGCCTCCGCGCTGCGCAATGTCTGGCGGGTGCAGTTCTTCAACTCGATGGATACGCTGATCCTTGATACGTTCGAGGTGACCGATATGCCCGAGGTCGCTCTGGCAGCGCCCGAGGATCTGGAAGACAGCGCCGAGCGCATCCGCGAAGTGCTGGAGGCAATTCGGTGAGCGGGTCGATGAGCGCGCCGGTGACCGGCTTCGAGGGCAGCTATATGGGCGCCTATGACCGGATTTCGGATCAGGCGCTGATGGAATGCAAGATCTGCTGGTCGACCTATGATCCGGCAATCGGCGATGATTTCCGTCAGGTCCTGCCCGGAACGCCATTCAATGCGCTGCCCGATGACTGGAAATGCCCCAATTGCGACGCGCCCAAGGCACAGTTCATGGTCCGAGAGGATCCGGGCGCACCGATGATGATCGAGCAGCGCCGCATCGACGAACAGGTGCGCAACCTGATCGCCGATTTCCGCGAGATCTGGAATTCGACCATGCGCGATGTGCCCTTGTCGAACAAGGCGCTCTCGGTCGAGGCGGTGGGGTTCCGCGCCCATGAGGGGCGCGGGCTCGGGGTTCTGTTCAGCCCGTGGTTCATGAATCTGGTCCTGTTGCCGGGGGCCGATGAGGATTGGTCGGGGCTGAAGGCCGGTGCCAAGGAAATGGTCGACTTCCCCTCGGGCTGCTACGAATTTATCCATAATACGCGCGCGCAGACCGGCGGATACAAGGCCTGTTCGCTCTTCTCGCCAATGGAGGAATTCCAGACGCAGATACAGGCGCGGGAAGTGGCGCAGGCCATTATGGCCGAACTGTTCAACCAGGAGAACCGTGCCGAGACAGACCGGCGCTCGGAAATCCGTTCCTCGCGCGAGGCGGAGCTTGCCGAAGCCCGCGCGAATGAGGCACACTCTCTCGAGGAGACCCCGATTGCAGAGGGTGCCGGTCTGACGACCCCGTCGCGCAGGCAGATCATCTCGGCCGGACTGGCCAGCGAGGTGATGGCCATCGAGCCTCCGGTTGCGGGGGTGGAGAGGGAAGCGGAATGAAACAGGTTCTGGGTATCGGGTTGGAACGCCATGGCGATATGATCGCGCCGAAGCTGGTTCTGCCTGCGCCCATGCCTGTGGGTGAGGTCATGCGCGGCCGCGATCCGGAGGCGGTGGCCCAGATGATGGGCCGGCTCTTCAATCTATGCGGGGCGGCGCAATCGCAGGCCGTGCGGCTGTCGCTGGGCCTGCCCGCAGATGATGACGACACCCGCCGCGAGATCCTGCGCGATCATATGGCCAAGCTGTTTCTCTTTTGGCCCAAGGCGTTGGGCCATGCGTCCCCACCCATGCCCGAGGGCTGGCAGCGGGCTCAGCCCGCGCTTCTGCGCGACCTCTGGGGGATGGGCGAGATCCGTGACCTCGACGCGTGGCTGGTTTCGGAGCAGGGGCTGTCGCCCCTGATTTCGGCGATCGACCGGCTCTTTGCGCCGCATGAGGCGGTAGCACGGGTGGCCGATCTGTTCGACCCGATGCTGAAAATGGCGCAGGAGAATTCTCCCGCCGGTCGTATGGCTTTCCACCCGCTGATGAAACAGGCCGAGGAAACTCGTGGGCGCGGGCCGCTCTGGCGTGCCCTGGGCCGGCTTCTGGATCTGACGCGGATCATCACGCGGCCTGCAGGCCCTGTCCTGCGCCCCGACAATACCGCACTCGTCGCGGCGGCCCGCGGCACCTATGCGCTGCGTGGGCATCTTGCAGGCGGGGTGGTGGAGACGCTCGAACGGGTGACGCCCACCGACCATCTTCTGGCTCCGGGCGGGGCGATGGAACTGTCGCTGGCCACATTGCCATGGCGCAAGGCGGGGCTCGCGGCGCTGGTCGTCGATATTCTCGATCCTTGCATTGCGGTCGAGATCAAGGGGGTGCCCCATGCATGAGATGGCGATTGCCGAAGGGATCCGTAGCGTGGTCGAGGACGCGGCGCGGGCCAATGACGTGCGCAAGGTCACCAGGCTGCGTCTGGAGATCGGACGTTTTGCAGGCGTCGAGAAACACGCGCTGGAATTCGCCTTCGAGGTGGTGATGCGCGGCTGCCCCGCCGAAGGGGCGGCGCTGGAGATTATCGATCTTCCCGGTCGGGCGCTGTGCTACGACTGTATGGAAGAGGTGGAGATCATGGATCGTCTGGACCCATGCCCGCTTTGCGGCAGCGGCAAGCTGATGCCTCAGGGCGGAGACGAGATGCGGATCAAGGATATGGAGGTGGCGTGATGTGCACGGTATGTGGTTGCAGCGGTCATACGATCGAGGATGAATTCAAGGCCCATCTGGCAAAGCAGGGGGCGGATCTGGCGCGCGGCCAGCGCCCCTTCGAATGGCCCACGCTGGCGCCCGCCAAGGCGATGGCGCAGCCCCAGGCCCGCAAGCAGACGCAACAGCCGGTTGTCTCCGACGGGTTCGATATCCATTGCGGCCATGGCTCGGCGGGCGTCGAGGTGCCCGGTTTCTCGCAGGCCCGCCTGATCGAGATCGAGACCGGCATCCTGTCGAAAAACGATATGTTCGCGCGGGGAAACCGTGTGCGTCTGGCGCAGGACGGGATCTTTGCCACCAATCTCGTATCCTCGCCCGGTTCGGGCAAGACGACACTCCTGTGCCGCACCATCGAGATGCTGGCGGACCAGCCTCTGGCGGTGATCGAGGGCGACCAGCAGACCACCAATGATGCCGACCGCATCCGTGCTACCGGCGCGCAGGCCATCCAAGTGAATACCGGCAAGGGCTGCCATCTGGATGGCAAGATGGTGGAAACCGCGCTCGACCGTCTGGGTCTGGGCCGCAACGCGCTTCTGTTCATCGAGAATGTCGGCAATCTGGTTTGCCCTGCAGCCTTCGATCTGGGCGAGGATGCCAAGGTCGCGATCCTCTCGGTCACCGAGGGAGAGGACAAGCCGCTGAAATATCCCGATATGTTCACTGCCGCCAAGATCGCTCTGCTCAACAAGGTCGATCTGGCCCCCTATTGCGATGTCGATCTGGATCTCTACGAGGCCAATCTGCGCCGCGTGAACCCCGATCTCGCCATCCTGCGCGTCTCGGCGCGCACGGGCGAGGGGATGCAGGCCTGGCTCGACTGGCTGATGGCGGGGCTTGCCCGCAAGGCTGTCTGATGGCCCCCGCACCTCTGCCATCGGTTCTTCTGGTCGATGACGAGCCGCATTCGCTGACGGCGATGAAGCTCGCGCTGGAAGACGAGTTCGAGATTTTCACCGCCCCCGATGCGGGCGCGGCCCTGGGCGTGCTTGAAAACGAATGGATCCAAGCGATCCTGTGCGACCAGCGCATGCCGGGCCGGACGGGGGTGGATTTTCTGACCGAGGTGCGCGAGCGCTGGCCCGAGACCGTGCGTATGATGATCACCGGCTATACCGACAGCACCTCGATGGTGGCGGCGATCAACGAGGCGGGTGTGCACCAGTTCATCGCGAAACCATGGCATCCCGAGCAGCTGTTGATGGCGGTGCGCAATGCGGTAAAGCTGTTCCAGCTGGCGCGTGATAACGAGCGGATGCAGCTGGAGATGCGCTTCCTGTCCAGCACGTCGGAAAGCCGTCTGGAAAAGCGCCGCCGTGCGCTGCGCGAGGGGATGGGGCTCGAGACCATCCTGCGCAGCCCCAATTCCGCGATGAACGACACGGTGGCCATCGCGCGGCAATATGCCAGTTTTGACATCCCTGTCTTGCTTGGCGGCGAGGCGGGCACCGGCAAGGCGCAGCTGGCACGGGCGATGCATTATGGCAGCCTGCGTGCGGAAAAGCCGTTTTACGAGTTCAATCTTGCTGGCGTGCCCGAAGAGCTGGCGATGGTCGAGCTGTTCGGGGCCAAGCGTGGCGTGCTGCCGGGCGGCGTGAACCGCATCGGGCTGATGCAGAAGGCCGATCGCGGGACGCTCTATCTGGCGGGGGTCGATGAGGCATCCCCCGCGATGCAGCTGGCGCTGTTGCGGGTGCTGACCGAAGGCTCGATCACGCCTCTGGGCGGGCAGGAAACCGTGGGCACCAATCTGCGGCTCATCTGCGGGTCGAATGTCGATCTGCGCAGCAAGGTCGCCGATGGGGCCTTCCGCAGTGATCTTTATTATGCGCTGTCGGTGGGCGAGATCGGGCTTCTGCCGCTGCGTGCGCGGCGCGGCGATGTGGCGATGTTGGCCCAGCATATTCTGGCCGAGGCGGCCTCGATTCATTCGAAGCCCGTGATGGGATTTGAGGCTCCGGCGCTGGAGTTTCTGGAGAATTACGACTGGCCGGGCAATCTGCGGGAGCTGACCAACGAGGTCACGCGCATGCTGATTTTCGCGCAGGAGAATGTGCTGGGGGCCGAGCTGATCTCGCGCCATATCCTGCAGGCGGCACCCTCTGAGGAAGGGGCGGACCGGCTGGCGGAGGAGGATGCGCTGCAGGCCAATGGCCAGCTGAAGGACCGGATCGAGCTGATGGAGATGCGGATCCTGCGCGAGACGCTGACCCGCCATCGCTGGAACAAGAGCCGTGCGGCCGCCGAGCTGGGCCTTAGTCGTGTCGGGCTCAGGGCGAAGCTCGACCGTTACGGGATTATGGGCCCTCAGGCCCGCGTGGAAGAGGAGGATGACTGATGTGTCTGGGCATTCCGGGACAGATCGTCGAGATCAGTGACGAGGCGCGGATGATGGCCGTGGCCGAGGTGTCGGGGGTGCGGCGCGCGGTCAATGTGGCCTGTATCGCCGACGGGCCGCTTGACCGGCTGATCGGCGAATGGGCGCTGATCCATGTGGGTTTTGCCATGGCGCGGATCGACGAGGACGAGGCCGCGCAGACCCTGGCGGCACTCCACGAGCTGGGCGAGACGCAGGAGGCGCTGGAACAAATGGCCGCAGGCGATGCGGCGCTGGAAGGGCGGGTGTGAGATGGCGTTGAAATTTGCCTCCGAATTCCGCGATCCGAAACTGGCCCGCGCGTTGTTGCAGGCCATCGCCGAGAAGGCCGATGCCATAGGCGCTACCCGCGAAAAGCCCGTGCATATCATGGAGATCTGCGGCGGTCATACGCATTCCATCTTCCGCTACGGGCTCGATAAGCTGATCCATGAAGGCGTGGAGTTCATCCACGGTCCGGGCTGTCCGGTCTGCGTTCTGCCACGTGCGCGGGTTGATGAATGTATCGAGCTGGCCGAGCGTCCGGAGGTGATCTTCACCACGTTCGGGGATGCGATGCGGGTGCCTGGCTCGACCAAGTCGCTCATTCAGGCCAAGGCCGATGGGGCCGATATCCGCATGGTCTATAGCCCGCTCGATGCGCTGGAACTTGCCCGCCGCAACCCCGACCGCGAGGTGGTCTTCTTCGGGCTGGGGTTCGAGACAACCACCCCCTCGACCGCGCTGGCGATTCAGCAGGCAGCGCGCGAAGGGCTCGCAAACTTCTCGGTCTTCTGCAACCACATCACTGTGCCCGAACCGATCAAGGCGCTACTCGATGACCCCTATATGATGCTCGAAGGGTTCATCGGGCCGGGCCATGTGTCGATGGTGATCGGTTTCCACCCCTATGATTTTATCGCGCAAGATTATGGCAAGCCGATTGTGGTGGCAGGGTTCGAGCCGACCGATCTTCTCCAATCCGTGCTGATGGTGCTGACCCAGATCGAGGCAGGTCAGGCCCGTGTCGAGAACCAGTATGGCCGCGTGGTGCCCGAGCATGGCAATTCTGTTTCCATTGCCGCCATCAATGATGTCTACGAGAAGCGCCCTTCCTTCGAGTGGCGCGGCTTGGGCGAGATCGACGCCTCCGGCATGCGTATCCGTGATGCCTACCGCGCCTATGACGCCGAGGAGAAATTCGGGATCGGCTATGCGGTGGGTCGCCGTGAGGTGCCCGAGGTCGAAGGCTGCGCCTGCGGTCAGGTCATGACGGGGCGGATCAAGCCGACCCAGTGCCCGCAATTCGGCAAGGGCTGCACACCGGAAACCGCGCTTGGCGCACTGATGGTCAGCTCCGAGGGCGCCTGCGCGGCCTATTGGCAATATGGCGGTGCCCGCACGGCGGCTGAATAACTGAAATCATAGGCGGGATCGGAGGCGCGAGCCTCCGGCGGCGCAAGCGGGGCTCGATGCCCCGTTGCGGCGCAGCTCCCCTCAAAGGACAAGACTTATGGCACTAAGAGGCGAACGCGTCACATTGGCCCATGGTGGCGGTGGCCGGGCAATGCGCGATCTGATCGAGGAGATTTTCACCTCCGTTTTCGCACCGCCCGGCATGGAAGATCAGGCCCGCCTGATGTCGGACGCCCTGCACGACCCGGGCGCGCGGCTCGCTTTCACCACCGACGGGTTCGTGGTCACGCCAATGGAATTTCCGGGTGGTAACATCGGCAAGCTCGCTATCTGTGGTACCGTCAATGATCTGGCCGTAGGCGGGGCAACCCCACTCTGGCTTTCGGCCGCTTTCATTATCGAGGAGGGCACCGAATTCGCCGTTCTGCGCCGGATTGTGGCCACCATGGCGCGCGAGGCCGAAGCGGCGGGCGTGCGCATCGTCACCGGCGATACCAAAGTGGTCGAGCGCGGCGCCTGCGATGGTGTCTTCATCACCACCTCGGGCATCGGGGTGATCCCTGCCTCGCGCGATATGGCGGCCTCCCATGTCCGTGCGGGCGATGTGGCCATCGTCAACGGGGTCTTGGGCGATCACGGCGCAACCATCCTTGCGGCCCGCGGCGATCTGGCGCTGTCCTCGGCCATCGAGAGCGATTGCGCAGCGCTGGGGCATCTGATGGAGGCTGCTCTGAGTGCCGCCCCCGAAGCCCGTGCCGCCCGCGACCTGACCCGAGGCGGTCTTGCCTCCGCGCTCAACGAGATTGCCGAAGAGGCGGGCTGTGGCATTGTGATCGACGAGGATGCGCTGCCGCTGAGGGCCGAGGTGGTGGGCATGTGCGAGATTCTGGGGCTCGATCCGCTCTATCTCGCCAATGAGGGGCGTCTGGTGCTGTTTGTCCCCGCAGACCAAGCCGAGGCCGCGCTGGCCGCCATGCAGGCCCTGCCCGAGGGCGAAGGCGCGGCGATCATCGGGCGGGCGGTGGCGGATCATGCGGGTCAGGTGCGGATGCGCACCGCATTCGGTGGCACCCGCATCGTTGATATGCTGGTGGGCGAACAGCTCCCCCGTATCTGTTAGGGGCGTATCTGCGAGGCTATTCGCGGATCGTCACGAACCATGCAAAGCGGGCGGTCTCGCCCACGCCCAGGCTCATCGTATAGGGCCGGTCCTCGATTTTTGCCCCCGCCCCATGCCATGCCGCCATCCCGTGCCACGGCTCGATGCACAAAAACGGCGCGCCGGGCGGTTGCCAGAGCGCGAGGTTCGGCAGATTGGCAAAGCGGAAATCGAGGCTCGGGCCGGTTTCCCCCTGATAGCGCAGCGCCTCGCCCGTGCCTTCGGGGAAAATCGCGGCATTCTTGGCAAAAAGATCGTGGGAAAGCGTGAGGCTTCCCTGATGGAAGGGCGAGGCTTCCGTCTCGCGCGAGATCAGCCCCTTCACCACGCGGTTCATCACGGGCTCCGCGCCATTGGCCAGCTCGATCTTATGGGCACCGGTGGCATCGGGCAGCGGCCAGCGGAAGGCCGGATGAAAGCCCAGACCGAAGGGCATGGGCACGCTATCCTCATTGGTGACGGTGGCTGCGACCTCGAGCGTCGGGCCGGTTACGCGATGGGTCAGCTGCAGGCGGAACTTGTAGGGGTAGCTTTCGGTCGCCTCCGAGGGCACCAGCTCATGCGTCACATGCGCCTCGTCTTGCGCGACAACCGTAAAGGGCAGGCGGCGGGCAAGCCCGTGCTGGGGCATGTCATAGGTCTGGCCACGGATCTCGATCCTATCGTCGGGCGCACGGCCCACGATGGGAAACAGGACCGGCGAGCGCCCCGTCCACCATTCGGTATCGCCATTCCAGAGGAATTCCTCGCCACGGAAGACAAGCGACTGCATCTCGGCGCCCATATCGGAGACGGTCACGGTGAGGTCGGGGGAGGTGATGGTGGTCATGGTCTCACTCTTCGAAATAATCATCATCCAATGTTTTCAGGGTGTAAGTCTTCCCCAATCGAATACCTACATTATGCAAGATCATCAGTTCTGCAAGTCGCGCTCCGTTCAGTAGCACAACCCGCTGCTGAACCCGTGATACATAGTCGATGGCTTCTCGTGAGAAATCGGATGTCGTCACGAATACGCCTTTATTCGCGCCTTCTCCATTCAGGCTTCCGATGAATTGCTGGATTGCAGGCCGCCCGATCTTATTGTCGGGTTGATAGCGTTTCGCCTGAATATAGACGGCATCAAGGCCGAGCGCATCTTCGTTGATAACCCCATCAATGCCGCCATCACCAGTGGCTCGGGTCATTTGCGCCCGTTGTATGTCGCCGCCGCCATAGCCCATCGCACTGAGTAGATCGAGGATCAGCCGCTCGAATTTTGCGGGCGAGATTTGCAACATCGCTTCCAACAGGTCGTCTCGAAGCGCACCAAGCAAGGTAGAGTAAGCGGTTTCAATCGCGTCATCTGGCGTTCTATCTTCGGTGAGGTGATTTGGTGCGACAGCCTGATCCACCGGGGTTCGGGAAGTTTCTTTCCATTCCACGAAATCGGCAAAGTCAGAAAGTGTTTCGTTGTCGATACTGGTTGGATTTTGAGCCAGAAGCACGCGTCCTTTGGGTGTGATCTGGTGAAAATTTCGACGTGGGGAATGCAATAGACCCGCTTTACCCATGTAGACGCGTGCCCAATGAGCTCGATTATACAAGCGTGTGCTTTTGCCTGTCGGTAACAATTCTTGTGCTTCTTCATCCGAAATAGCGAAGTGTGTTTGCAACTCGGGCAGACATTCGCGCACGTTTGTCTTTCCTGCCGCAAAGAGTTTCAGCATTGGCAGCATGAAGGTCTGGTAATCGGGTATCGGCAAAGGATTATTCCTGAAAAGAAAAGCAGGCCCGAGGGCCTGCCGCTAATCACACATCCAATTCCTCAACGAACTGGGCGTTTTCGGTGATATACTGGAAGCGCAGCTCGGGTTTCTTGCCCATCAGGCGCTCCACGAGGTCGGCCGTCTCGCCGCCCAGATCGTCGTCGATGGTGACGCGGATCAGCTTGCGGGTGGCGGGGTCCATCGTGGTTTCTTTCAGGTCCTTGGCATCCATCTCGCCCAAGCCCTTGAAGCGCTGCACGTCGATCTTGCCCTTGCCGCCCAATCCCTTGGCCAGCCATTCCTCTTTCTCGGCATCGGAGGCCACATACATGCGCTTGGCGCCCTGGGTCAGGCGGTAGAGCGGCGGGCAGGCGAGGTAGAGGTGGCCCTGATCGATCAGCGGACGCATCTGGGTGAAGAAGAAGGTCATCAGGAGGGAGGCGATATGCGCGCCATCGACATCGGCATCGGTCATGATGATGATCTTGTCGTAGCGCAGGTCTTCGACGTTGAACTTGGTGCCGAGCCCCACGCCCAATGCCTCGCACAGATCGCTGATCTCCTGATTGGTGCCGAGTTTGGACGAGGCCGCGCCCAGCACGTTCAGGATCTTGCCCTTGAGCGGCAAAAGCGCCTGCGTTTCGCGTTTGCGCGCGCCTTTGGCCGAGCCACCTGCCGAGTCGCCCTCGACGATGAAGAGTTCCGTATTGGCGCGGTTTTTTGCGGTGCAATCGGTCAGCTTGCCGGGCAGGCGCAACTTTTTGGTGGCCGATTTGCGGGCGGTTTCCTTTTCCTGACGGCGGCGCAGACGCTCCTCGGCGCGCAGCACGAGGAAATCGAGGATGGCGCCTGCGGATTTGGTGTCAGAGGCCAGCCAGTTGTCGAAATGGTCGCGCACCGCGCCCTCGACCAGACGCTGGGCTTCGGTGGTGGCCAGACGGTCCTTGGTCTGGCCCACGAATTCCGGCTCGCGGATGAAGCAGGACACCAGCGCGCAGCCGCCGGTGATGAGGTCATCGCGGGTGATGTTTGACGCTTTCTTGTTGTTGATCAGCTCGCCATAGGCCCGGATGCCCTTGAGGATCGCCGACCAGAAGCCCGCCTCATGGGTGCCGCCCTCGGGCGTGGGGACGGTGTTACAATAGGACTGGATGTAGCCATCGCGCGAGGGGGTCCAGTTGATCGCCCATTCGACCGAGCCCGGCACGTTGAACTTCTCGCGGAACTCGACTTTACCGGCGAAGGGGCGCTCGGCATAGGTCATCGCCTTGCCCAGCGTCTCCATCAGATAGTCCGAGAGGCCGCCGGGGAAGTGGAAGACCGCCTCGGTGGGCGTTTCGCCATCGTCGATCGCCGATTTCCAGCGGATCTCGACACCCGAGAAGAGATAGGCTTTTGAGCGCACCATCTTGATCAGGCGGGCGGGTTTGAAGCGGTGATGGCCGAAGATCTGCTCATCGGCATGGAAGACCACCTGCGTGCCGCGGCGGTTGGGGGCGGCGCCGATCTCGGCGACGGGGCCTTGCGGGATGCCGCGCGAGAAACGCTGCTCGTAGAGCTTCTTGTTCTTGGCGACCTGCACCACCATCAGATCGGACAGCGCATTCACCACCGACGCGCCCACCCCATGAAGGCCGCCCGAGGTCGCATAGGCATCGCCCGAGAACTTGCCGCCCGCATGGAGCGTGCACAGGATCACCTCGAGCGCCGATTTTCCGGGGAATTTGGGGTGCGGGTCGATCGGGATGCCGCGACCATTATCGCGCACGGTAATCGAGTAATCCTCGTTCAGCTCCACCTCGATGCGGCTGGCATGGCCTGCCACGGCTTCGTCCATCGAGTTGTCGAGGATTTCGGCGAGCATATGGTGCAGCGCACGTTCATCCGTGCCGCCGATATACATGCCGGGACGTTTGCGAACAGGTTCCAGACCTTCCAGCACCTCGATGGAGGAGGCGTCATATTCGGTCTCGGACTGGGTGGAGAGAAGATCGTCTGCCATCTGCTCGCTTTCTTTAGTAGGGTTGGCGTCGATCAATACATCATTTGGGACAAAATCGGCAAGCACCGAGCCGAAAGCGTCCACAGGAAGTTGCAGGTGGCGCGTTGCGGCGGCGGGCGTGAAGTTTGCGCTGCGCCTCATTTACGGGCGGGCGCTATAAAAACCGCCTATTGCAAAGCCGGAATGATCTTCGTGGATTTTCTCGAGAACACAATTCGCTACGTCAACTTGTCGGGGGTCGGTCGAGTGACAATTTGAGACCAACGATAAGAATGATAATGAAGGAGGAGGAGATGTGGGATCAGCGTTTTACGGATGCGGAATATGTCTTCGGAACGGAGCCTGCGGATTTCGTGCGCAGACAGGCGGAGCGGCTGACGCCGGGCATGCGGCTTTTGTCGATTGCCGAGGGCGAGGGGCGTAACGCCGTTTTTCTGGCTGAGAGGGGCATTAAGGTTACCGGCGTCGAGCTGTCGGCGCCTGCGCGGGAGAAGGCGCAGCGGCTGGCTCTGTCGCGCGGGGTCAGTATCGACCTTCTGGCCGAGGATCTTCGCGGTTGGGACTGGCCCGTGGGCGAATATGACGCGCTTCTGGCCTGCTTCATCCAGTTTGCCGATCCTGCCTTCCGCGAGGATATTTTTGACGGGATCCGCCGTGCGGTTGCACCGGGAGGTCTGGTGATGATCCACGGTTTCGCGCGTCGCCAGCCGCGTTACGGCACGGGCGGGCCGCAAATGGTCGAGCAGCTTTACGATCTGGATCTGCTGCGCGAGGCCTTCCCGCGCTGGAAGATCCTCCATCAGGCCGATTACGATGCCGATATCCACGAGGGCGAAGGCCATTGTGGTCGCGCGGCGCTGATCGATTTCGTGATGCAGCGACCCTCGTGATATAGCCATAACGGCTTTGTCAGATGACAGGGTGCAGCCCTTGGATGAAACTCGATCCGAGGGCTTTTGTATCGGGAGGAGGCGTCATGACCGATCAGTTCGCCGCAGCACCGGAGGAAACGGTCTTCGAGACCGTGCCGGTCTGGGATCCGTTCGTGCGGGCTTTCCATTGGGCGCTTGTGGTGCTGGTCTGCGGGGCATGGGGGCTCGGGAAATGGGGCCCTGCAGATATGAGCCTGCATTTCCTGCTGGGTTATTTTATTGGCGGGCTGGTCGTTGCGCGGGTGCTCTGGGGCTTTGTCGGTCCGCGCACGGCGCGGTTTGCCAGTTTCGTCAAAGGGCCGGGCGCGATTGCGCGCTATGGCCGCAAGCTGGTCTCGCGCAAGCCTTCCTATACGCGGGGGCACAATCCGCTGGGCGGGCTGTCGGTGGTGCTGATCCTCGGTCTGCTGGCGGTGCAGGTCGGGACGGGGCTGGTCTCCGATCCGGAGGATTATCTCAATGTCGGCCCCTTCGCCGATTGGGTGGGCTATGACAGGGCGGTGCAGGCGGTGGATGTGCATGAGACGGTGGCAAATCTCCTACTGATCCTCACGCTGGTCCATGTGGCGGCGATCTTCTGGTATCGCTTCTGGAAGCGCGAGAACCTCGTGACGCCGATGATCACGGGACGTGCGCGCCTGCCTGTCGGGCGTGCCGCGGATCCGCGCAAGTAACGTTGCGCTTTTCGGGCCGGAGGTGCCCTGAGGCTTGACGGGTCAACGGGGGCGTGGCACGGGCTGGATATTGACCACCTGATCAGGATTGTGCCATGGCCAGCCCCGTTATGACCCAGCCGGAAAAACCCGTCGATACCTCGATGGGTGTGTTCGGCCATATGCGCGCCATCCTCACGCTCGGATTGCCGCTCGTGGGCTCGAACCTCGCGGCGGCGGGCCTGGGCGTGACCGATACGGTCATGATGGGCTGGTACGGGGTGCCGGAGCTGGCCGCCGCGGTGCTGGGCAGCAATTACCTGTTCTTCTTCTTCCTCTTCGGGACCGGCTTTGCCAATGCGATCATCGGGCGCGTCTCGATGGCGCTCGGTGCCGATGACGAGACACAGGCGCGGCGCGATACGCGCATGGCGCTCTGGCTCTCGATCCTGACGGGGCTGCTGTCGATCCCCTGCATGTGGTATTCGAGCGCGGTTTTACAGGCGCTGGGGCAGAACCCCGTCACCGCCGATCTGGCGCAGGACTATCTGCGGATCGGGGGCTTCGGTATCGTGCCGATGCTGGTTGTGGCGGTGCTGCGCAGCTATCTGTCGGCCTTCGAGCGCACGCAGGTCGTGCTCTGGGTCACGCTGGGCGCGGTCGGGCTGAATATCGTGCTCAACTGGGTCTTCATCTTCGGCCATCTGGGGGTTCCCGAGATGGGCGTGCGCGGCGCAGCGCTGGCATCCGTTCTGGTGCAGCTGGCGGTCATGGGGGTGCTGATGATCTATGCCCATCGCGCCCGCGGTCTGTCGCATGTGGCACTTTGGGCGCGGTTCTGGCGGCCCGACTGGCCAGCCTTCGGAGCGGTGGCGCGGATGGGGATCCCGATCGGGCTGACCATTCTGGCCGAGGCCACCATGTTCCAGATGGCGACGCTGATGATGGGGTGGCTCGGCACGCGCGAGCTGGCGGCCAACGGGATCGTGCTGGAGATCTCGGTGCTGGCCTTCATGTTGCATATGGGGCTCGCCAATGCCGCCACGGTGCGGGCAGGGCGGGCTTATGGCGCTGGCGCGCCCGAGCATCTGCGGCGCGGGGCCTTCACCGTGATCTGCATGTCGCTGGTGGTCGTGGCGCTGACCATCACCGCTTTCCTGAGTATCCCCGAGGATATCGTGCGGCTCTTCGTGAAACCGGGCGAGGAGACAGCGCAGATCGTCCTTCTGGCCAGCGGCCTTCTGGCGCTGGCGGCCTTTTTCCAGCTCTTCGATGCGATGCAGGTTCTGGCGATGGGCCTCTTGCGCGGGTTGCAGGATACCCGCGTGCCGATGTGGATCGCGCTGGCGAGCTACTGGCTGGTGGGGATCCCCGCAGGCTATGGGCTGGCCTTCCACACCACGCTGCAATCGCACGGGGTCTGGCTGGGGCTTGCGGCGGGGCTTGCAACGGCCTCCGCGCTGCTGATGTATCGCTTCTGGGTGGTACGCGGTGGCGGACGGAACCCCGCTTAATCCTCGCCTGTCGACGGGGCTCGGCCCATCAGCCGCTCGGCCTTCTTGCGCACCAGCACGCTGCGCAGGTCATGCATCGCCAGCAGGAGCGCATCCGTCACATGCTCGAGCTGCTCGTCGGTGCCTTTGGATTGTGCCCATTGCGTGGTGAGATTGAGGTAATCCACCGCGCGGTGGATATCATCGATATCGCGCTGCGCCAGAAGGGCCACGCGTTCGGCCATCCATTGGGTGATCCGCGCCATATCGGTAGGGGTCAGCTCGCGCCCGCCCTGCGGTTTGATCTCGCCGTTCCTGATATTGACCACCGCGATCTGGTCCATCTCGATCCGCCGCTGGCGGTTCTGGGTGTCCACACGGAAGACGGCGGCACCATTCTCGCGGATACGGAAGTAATATTCGGGCAGATCAAGGCTCATCAGGCGGGGTCCGGTCGCTAGGGGCGTGTCCCGATTAACGATATCTGCGAGGCAGGATCAACCGTGCTGCGCGGCCTTGGTGCAAATATCGGAAGGGTGGGGTGCCGGAGGGGCGTCTCCGGCACCCCGCGCGGTTATTTCAAGCAGGCGCAGAAGGCCTTGATGCGATTGCAGGCCTCGGCCAGCACCTCGTCGGAGGTCGCATAGCTGATGCGGAAGTTCGGGCTCAGGCCGAAGGCTGCACCGAACACGGTGGCCACGCCGGTCTCTTCCAGAAGGGCCGTGCAGAACGTCTCGTCATCGGTGATCTTGGTGCCCGTGGCCGAGGTCTTGCCGATGCACGCCGCAATCGACGGATAGACATAGAAGGCGCCTTCGGGGGTGGGGCAGGTGATGCCCTCACAGGCGTTGAGCCCGGCCACTACCAGATCGCGACGGCGGTGGAAGGCCTCGCGGCTCTGTGCGATGTAATCCTGCGCGCCGTTCAGCGCCTCGACGGCGGCCCATTGGCTGATCGTGCAGGGGTTCGACGTCGATTGCGACTGCATCTTGCGCATCGCCGCGATCAGCTCCACCGGCCCACCGGCATAGCCGATCCGCCAGCCGGTCATGGCATAGGCTTTCGATACGCCATTGACGGTCAGCGTGCGGTCATAGAGCGCGGGCTCGACCTCGGCGGGGGTGCAGAACTCGAACCCGTCGAAGACGAGATGCTCGTACATATCATCGGTCATCACCCAGACATGCGGGTGGCGCATCAATACGTCGGTCAGCGCCTTCAATTCCGCGCGCGTATAGCCCGCGCCCGAAGGGTTGGAGGGCGAGTTGAAGAGGAACCATTTGGTGTTTGGCGTGATCGCGGCCTCGAGCGCTTCGGGCGTGATCTTGTAGCCCATCTCGGGATTGCCCTGCACGAAGACGGGCGTGCCCCCGCCGATCAGCACCATATCGGGATAGCTCACCCAATAGGGCGTGGGGATGATCACCTCGTCACCGGGATTGAGCGTGGCCATGAACGCGTTGAACAGCACCTGCTTGCCGCCCGAGGACACGCTGATCTGCGCGGGCGTGTAGGTCAGCCCGTTCTCGCGGGCGAACTTGTCGCAGATGGCCTGTTTCAGCTCGGCGATCCCGTCCACGGTGGTGTATTTGGTGCGGCCCTCAGTAATTGCGCGGGCGCCCGCATCCTTGATGTTCTGCGGCGTGTCGAAATCGGGCTCGCCCGCAGAGAGGCTGATGATGTCGCGCCCTGCAGCCTTCAGCTCAGCCGCCTTGCCGGTCATGGCCACGGTGGGCGAGGGTTTCACGCGGGCGAGGCTGTCGGAGAGAAAGGCCATGAGGGGCTCCGTTCGGATGGGTTTGTAACTTGTGTGGTCATGTCTTACGCTCGGGCCAAATGGCGATCAAGAGGAGCCCTCATGGCGGATGACTGGTATGGCGAAGATGCCGCGACCTTTGGCGACAGGCTGGAGGGCGCGCGTGAGGCTGCCGGACTGAGCCAGACCGAGCTGGCCGAGAAGCTGGGGGTGCGGCTGGAAACACTGCAGGCCTGGGAAGAGGATATGGCCGATCCGCGGGCCAACAAGCTGCAGATGGTTGCCGGAGTTTTGAACGTTTCGTTGATGTGGCTGCTCAATGGCGAGGGTGCCGGTCTTGACGGGCCGCCGCAAGCGGTAGATGAGGCAGAGCGAGAGCGGGAGATCTTGCGCGAGATACGCGAGGCCCGCGCGGTGATCAAAGACCTCGACGCGCGGCTGGAACGGCTCGAGCGCAGGGTCAAAGCGGGAGAGAGCCAATGACCGGACAGGTGCAGGAAACGGCCGAGGCGCGGCTGAAGCGGATGACGATGCGCAGCTGGCGGCGCGGGATGAAAGAGATGGATATGGTGCTTGGCCCGTTCGCCGATAGTGAACTTGCCAAGATGGATCCGGCCACTCTGGACCTCTATGACGCGCTTCTGGAGGAATATGACCAGGATCTGTATCTCTGGGTCTCGGGTGCCAAACCCTGCCCCCCGGAATATCTGCAGCTCCTGCAAGTCATTGCTGCATTTGCAAAAAAGCGCCACGCAGTCGAGTGAGGTGAAGTGTGGCGGGCGGGGTGTTCTGCCTCCGTTCCGCCACGTTATCTGAAAATTCTCGTCAGATTTGCAATAGATTTAATTCGCTTAACCGAAATTTTGGCATTTTTCCGCATCCTGCATCCCGGGGCATAGATGATGCGGAGAATGAAATGAGTATAGAACCCCCTATGGGCCAGATGGGCGGCGCGGTCGCGGACCGTGCGATGCAGCAAGGGCTCATGACCGGGTATCTCGAGACGCTGGCCCTTGTGGAACGGCTTCACCGGCTGTTGCTCGATGTCATCAAGGACGAATTCGAGCGGCTAGCGATTATCGAGATCAATCCGGTTCAGGCATTGTTGTTGTTCAATGTGGGCGACAACGAGGTGACAGCGGGCGAGCTGAAAAGCCGTGGCTATTATCAGGGCTCGAATGTGAGCTACAATCTGAAGAAGCTGGTGGAAAACGGCTATATGCATCACCAGCGATGTGATGTGGACCGCCGTTCGGTCCGCGTGAAGCTGACCGATAAAGGCTGCAAGCTGCATGATGCGGTGCGCGAGCTGTTCGAACGTCATGCCGAGGGCATGGGCACGCGCGGCGTGATCGATTTCGAGCAAATGGACGAGATGAACCGGACCCTCAAGCGCATGGAGCGCTACTGGATGGACCAGATCCGGTATATCTACTGATCAAATGGGGCGGCACGGGGGTGCTGCCCTTTTTCTTTGCCGTCGCGCTTGACTTGCGCAGTCTTCGGGGCGCAGGCTGAAAGGGTGCGATGAGGGGAGGACGGGATGGAACAGGAACTATCGGTGAATGTCTTGGGCGGCCCGCTCGAGCCCTGTTCGCTCGCGCCGCTCACAGGATTTTTCCGTGACGGTCACTGCAACACATGCGCGCAGGATCGGGGCTCGCATACGGTTTGCGCCATCATGACCAAGGAATTTCTCGCGTGGTCGGCCTATATCGGCAATGACCTTTCGACCCCGCGGCCCGAATACGGCTTTGGTGGATTGAAGCCCGGGGATCGCTGGTGCCTCTGTGCGGGGCGGTTCCTCGAGGCGCATGACGAGGGCTGCGCGCCCGAGATCGTGCTGGAGGCGACCCATCAGCGGGCGTTGGATGTGGTGCCGATCGAGGTGCTGCGCCTGCATCGGCATCTGTCGCCCTTCCAGTGAGGGGGCTTGCGGTAGTGCTGGCCCTTTGGGGGGTGCGGCTGCGGCGCAGCCTGTGATTGATGGTCCGGTGGTGGCGGAATATCATCTCGATACCGATGGCGACGGACAAGATGAGCTGGTGACCGATGTCACCACCAGCGCGCAGGACCGTTATGTGATCCTGTCGGATGACAGCGCCGCGCCGTTGGTGATCGGGCCGCTCTGGGCCAGCCATCTGGGCGAGGCGGGGATTGCTTCGGCCAAGGCCGGAACCCTGACGATCCTCATGGGCTGCGATACCTGCGGGCGTTCTGGGCATCGGCGGGAATGGCATATTGTCTTCCGTGAGGGCGCCTATCTTCTGGCAGGGCTGACCGAGATCCAATGGGACAGGCTCTTTGCCGAGAGTGCAAGCTGTGATGCCAATCTGTTGTCCGGTCGGGCGGATATCTCGCGTGCCCCCGATCTGACGGGCGCACGTGTCAAGATCGCCGAGGCGGCTCCGCCGCTTGCGGGGCTGCCGGTGACGTTTCAACCTGCCGCCTGCCGCGAGCTTATGGACGGGTTCTGGGCCGCGCGATAGGGCTCCAGAGGATATCGTCGATATGCGGCGCGCCGGTGGCCAGCATCACCAGCCGGTCAAACCCGAGCGCGATGCCTGAAGCGTCGGGCATCAGCTCCAGCGCTTGCAGGAACTCCTCATCGAGCGGATAGCGCTCGCCATAGATCCGCTCCTTCTCGTCCATCTCCGCCTCGAACCGGCGGCGTTGTTCGGCGGGGTCGGTCAGCTCGCCGAAGGCATTGGCCAGCTCTACCCCGCAGGCATAGAGCTCGAACCGCTCCGCCTCGCGCGGATCATCGGCACAGGGACGGGCAAGGGCCGCCTCGGCTGTGGGATAGCGGTCGAGCGCGGTGATCCGCCCGTGGCCCAGATGGGGCTCCACGCGGTCCACCAGCACTTTTGACACGATATCCGACCAGCCATCATCCTCGGAAATGGCAAAGCCTACCCGCGCGCATTCCGCCGCCAAGGCCTCGCGGTCTGTCGAGCCATCGGCATGGCAGCTGGCCAGCAGGTCAATTTCTGCATATTGCCGGAAGGCTTGCGCCACCGAGATCCGTTCGACCGGCGCGAAAGGATCGCAGGTCATGCCGCGATATTGCAGGTGATCCGCCCCGCAGGCCCGCGTGGCAATGGCCAGCATCGCGTGGGCATCCTCGATCAGCCGGTCATAGGGCTCGCCCGCGCGATACCATTCGAGCATGGTGAATTCGGCGCTATGGCGGGTGCCTGCCTCGCGGTTGCGCCAGACATGGGCGAAGGCGAAGATCCGTGGCTCGCCCGCCGCCAGGATCTTCTTCATCGTGAATTCGGGAGAGGTATGCAGATACATCCGGTGCGCCACCCCGTCATGGCCGAGGAGGTCGGTGGCAAAGGCATGCAGATGGGCTTCGTTTCCGGGGCTGGTCTGCAGGCAGGCCGGATCGGTCTCGAGAAAGTCCTGATCGGCAAACCACTGCCGGAGCGCTGCCTGAATCCGGTTGCGCGCCAGCAGAAGCGGGCGGCGGTCCGCATGGCGATGGGGGTGCCACCAGGGTGTTTCGGTCATCTCTTGCACTTTCGAACAGGCTTTGAACTGGAAATCCGTCTCCAGATGGTTTAGGCGACGGGGCATCCGGGCGCCAGTCTTCACGCAGTGCCTGAGCCTCATTTGCCCAAGCGGGCATTCGTTCAAAGGAAATGCAATGGTTAAAGTCATCGCCTCGCAGCTGCGCAAGGGCAATGTCGTCGAAATCGACAGCCACCTTTATGTCGTTCTGACGGCTGAAAGCTTCCACCCCGGCAAGGGCACCCCGGTGACCCAAGTCAACATGCGTCGTATTTCGGATGGCACCAAGGTCTCCGAACGCTGGAAGACCACCGAAGGCGTGGAGCGCGCGCATGTGGAAGAGCGTGAATTCGACTTCCTCTACGAGGATGGCGAAGGCTATCACTTCATGGAACCTACCACCTACGAGCAGGTTGCCGTGTCCGATGACGTGATCGGCGATGCGAAGGTGTTCCTGCGTGATGGTCTGCGCGTCTGGCTGAAAACCTATAATGATGGCGTGATCGCGATCGAACTGCCGCAGAAGGTCACCGTGGAAGTCGAGGAGACCGAGCCGGTTGTCAAAGGCCAGACCGCTTCCTCGTCCTACAAACCCTCGACCTGCACCGGTGGTATCCGTGTGATGGTGCCGCCGCATATCGGCGCAGGCACCCGCATCGTGATCAACACCGATGATCTGGCCTATCAGGAACGTGCGAAAGACTGATTTCGCTACGGTGTAAGACAGCGAGAGGCGTCCCGAACGGGGCGCCTTTTTTCATGTAGGCTGGCGAATGGCGGCGTGCAGGCAATGCGCCAGATCAAAGAGCCGGAACTGTAACGGTTCTATGACGTTCATCAGAAGACCCTTCAGGAGATCCTCTGTCATGATGTCCGACAGCCTGCACTATTTCGCAAATCGCCTGACGGACCGTCCGCTGGGTCCGTTCCATCTGCAAGACATCTACGGGCCGCAATGGGCGGCATTTTCGGCCGAGGACCGGCTGCGATTGGGGCGCGACTTTCTGGCGCATGTGCGTCAGGGGGCGATCCCGCAGGTGCATGATAGCGGTGAGTGCGACCCGCAGGGGCGGGTCTTCAGGAAGGATTGAGCAGGTGCGCCGTCACAGCTTGCGCAGACGCACCACCACATCCACCGATGCGATCTCGTAACCTTCGGGGGGCTTGGGCAGTTGGGTGATCTTCATCTCTTCCTTGGGGGCATCCGAGATACGCGCCTCGTCTTCCCAGAAGAAATGCGGGTGATCGTCCATGCGGGTGTCGAAATAGCTGCGCGTGCCATCAACGGTGACTTCGTGCATGAGCCCCGCATCACAGAACGCCCGCAGCGTATTGTAGACAGTGGCCAGAGAGACGCGCTCTCCTGCATCCTGCGCGGATGTATGCAGCATCTCGGCGGTGACATGCCGGTTCTCGCCATCGCCCACGAGCAAGGACGCCAGCGAAACCCGCTGACGGGTGGGGCGTAATCCCCCTTTGGCAAGCCATTGCTGGCCACGGTCGCGTGCGTTGGGTGCCATAGGTCGTCTATCTCCTGAGGCCCAATATGCGCCCTGAGGGCCGGAGATTCAATCGAGCTTGGCGAAAACTTCGTGAAATTCTCGGTCTTCGGCCGGGGCTTGTCTTCGGGACCGGTCGTTCCTAGCTCCATTTCACCCATGCCCGAGGGTGCGAGCAGCCTTGCGTCCGCGCCCAGACGGGTGTTAGAGGGAACGAAACTAGACCCAAGGGGGGAATGATATTCCATGGCAGGCTTTCCGACGAGCTTCGACCGGGACGAACTACTGAAATGCGCAAGGGGCGAACTGTTCGGCCCCGGCAACGCGCAATTGCCCGAACCGCCCATGCTGATGATGGACCGTATCACCGATATCTCGGGCGATGGCGGCGAATTCGGCAAGGGGCATGTTGTGGCCGAGTTCGACATCAAACCCGACCTGTGGTTCTTTGACTGCCACTTCCCCGGCAACCCGATCATGCCGGGCTGTCTGGGCCTTGACGGTTTGTGGCAGCTGACGGGCTTCAACCTCGGCTGGCGTGGCTGGCAGGGGCGCGGCTATGCGCTGGGTGTGGGCGAGGTCAAGCTGACCGGTATGGTTCGTCCCGACCGCAAAATGCTGACCTACAAGGTTGATTTCACCAAAGCCGTGCAGACCCGCCGTCTGACCATGGGTGTGGCCAACGGGATCGTCGAAGCCGATGGCGAGGTGATCTACCAGGTCAAGGATATGAAGGTCGCTCTTTCCGAGAGCTGATTGCCAGAAATTACGAGGAGGCCTGCTATGCGCCGTGTCGTTATTACCGGTCTGGGCGTTGTCAGCCCGATCGGCAACTCCGCCGAAGAAGTCACCGCGAGCCTGCGCGCAGGCAAATCGGGGATCACCTTCCAGCAAGACTATGCCGATCGCGGGTTCCGCAGTCAGGTTGCCGGTGTGCCGGAAGTGGACTTCGAGGCGCTGATCGACAAGCGCCAGCTGCGCTTCATGGGCCCGACGGCGGCCTATGCCTATATCGCCATGCAACAGGCGATTGCGGATTCGGGTCTCGCCGAAGATCAGGTCTCGAACGAGCGCACGGGTCTCGTGGCAGGCTCGGGTGGCCCGTCCACCTCGAGCGTGTTCCAGGCGCATACGATCACCGTCGAGAAGGGTAGCCCCAAACGTATGGGCCCGTTCATGGTGACCAAAGCCATGTCCTCGACCGTCTCGGCCTGTCTCGCGACGCCGTTCAAGATCAAGGGTGTGAACTACTCGATCACCTCGGCTTGCTCGACCTCGGCGCATTGCATCGGCAACGCGGCCGAGCTTATCCAGATGGGCAAGCAGGATGTCGTGTTCGCCGGTGGCGGCGAGGAGGTCGATTGGACGCTTTCGTGCCTCTTCGATGCGATGGGCGCGATGTCGTCCAAATATAACGACGCACCGGCCACCGCTGCACGCGCGTTTGATGCAACCCGTGACGGGTTTGTTATTGGCGGCGGCGGCGGCATTCTGGTGCTCGAAGAGCTGGAGCATGCCAAGGCCCGTGGCGCCAAGATCTATGCCGAAGTGACCGGCTATGGCGCGACCTCGGATGGCTACGACATGGTGGCCCCTTCGGGGGAGGGTGGCGAGCGCGCGATGCGGCTGGCGACCTCGACCCTGCCGGCAGGCCGCAAGATCACCTATATCAATGCGCATGGCACCTCGACCCCCGTGGGCGATGTGCGCGAGGTCGAAGCTGTCCGCCGCGTGCTGGGCGAAGACCATGCACCGATCTCCTCGACCAAGTCGATGACCGGCCATGCGCTCGGGGCGGCGGGCGTCAACGAGGCGATCTATTCGCTTCTGATGCTGCAGGGGGGCTTTATCGCGCCCTCGATCAACGTGACCGAGCTTGATCCCGCGCTGCGTCCCGAAGAGATCGCGACCCAGATGATCGACAATGTCGACCATGATTCTGTTCTGTCCAACAGCTTCGGCTTTGGCGGCACCAACGCATCGCTCGTCATGAGCAAGTTCCAAGAGTAAGAGGACGCCATATGGCCGAGTTGATGAAGGGCAAGCGCGGGCTTGTCATGGGGGTGGCGAATGACCGCTCCATCGCATGGGGGATCGCCAAGGCTCTGGCCGAAGAGGGGGCCGAGCTGGCCTTCTCCTACCAGGGCGATGCGTTCGGCAAGCGCGTGCAGCCCTTGGCGGAATCGCTGGGCTCTTCCTTCCTGGTCGATGTCGATGTGACCGATGATGCGTCGATGGATGCCGCTTTTGCCCGTCTGAAAGACGAGTGGGGCAGCCTCGATTTCATCGTCCATGCGATCGCCTATTCCGACAAGAACGAGCTGGCGGGCCGGTTCATCAACACCACCCGCGAGAACTTCAAAAACTCGCTGTCGATTAGCTGTTTCAGCCTGATCGATATCGGCCGCCGTGCCGAGGAACTGATGCCGAATGGCGGCTCGATCACCACGCTGACCTATGCCGGTTCCAACCGTGTGACGCCCTTCTACAACGTGATGGGTGTGGCCAAGGCCGCGCTCGAATCCTCGGTGCGCTATCTGGCCAATGATCTGGGCCCGCAGGGCATCCGCGTGAATGCGATCTCGCCCGGTCCGATGAAGACGCTGGCAGGGGCGGCCATCGGTGGCGCGCGTAAGACTTTCCGCCATACCGAAGCCAATAGCCCGCTGCGCTC
This sequence comes from Thioclava sp. GXIMD2076, assembly GCF_037949795.1. Classification (NCBI taxonomy): domain Bacteria; kingdom Pseudomonadati; phylum Pseudomonadota; class Alphaproteobacteria; order Rhodobacterales; family Paracoccaceae; genus Thioclava; species Thioclava sp. GXIMD2076. Next base: position 160,541 of record NZ_CP149932.1, on the reverse strand, counting down.
CAACGCGACGCTGGAATCGATCGGCGGCACGGCAGTGTGGCTCTCGTCGGATTACGGTGCCTGCACCACCGGCGAGACCATCATGGTGGATTGCGGTTATCACGTTCTGGGTATGCCGCAGAGCGAGAACCTGTAATCGGGTAGATGGAATTGAAAAGGCCCCGAGGAAACTCGGGGCCTTTTTCATGAGGTGACGGAAACCGCAGCAACCGTTGGGAGGTTGAATTTCCCGAGGACCTGAAAAATCAGGTGGGCGCCAGGTAACAAGGCCAAGACCCTGACAGAGCCAGCTCCCTCGGAATCGGTATAGGCCACTGGAAAGACGTTCCCGTTACGAGAAGAGCAGTAACCGTCTCCCCACAGATAGGAAAGCGCGCGGGGCTTCGCAAGCCCCCTCGTTCAATCTTACGCGCTTTCGTGAGAGGGCAGGGGCTGGACTTATGTTCGCGCTTCGTTCATCCTGCAGTGCATGTCCGATATGCAGACCCTCTCCGAAATGCAGCCCGGCCAGATTCTGGCGCGTGGCATGGCGCGCGCGCTGACCGATCTGGGGCTGGCCTCGGTGCTGGAAATGCCCCTGCGCCCGCGACTGCGCGCCGATGTGATGGCGCTCTCGCGCAAGGGCGAGATCTGGATCATTGAGTGCAAATCGAGTCGCGCCGATTTCATGTCGGATCACAAATGGCAGGGCTATCTGGACTGGTGCGACCGCTATTACTGGGCCGTGGATTCCGATTTTCCACAGGAGCTTCTGCCGGAGGAGACGGGGCTCTTCATTGCGGATGGCTATGGGGCGGAGATGCTGCGCGAGGCACCCGAGGCGCGGCTCGCGCCCGCCCGCCGGAAGGCTTTGACGCTGGATTTTGCGCGGATCGCTGCAGCGCGGCTTCAGGGCTATCGGGATCCGGCTGTGCCGGTCCTGCCCGAGGCCGCGCGCTGAGATTATTTCTTTTTCTTGCCGGATTTGCCGGAGCTGGCTTCGGAGGCGATCAGACGTGCGGCATCGGCGGCAGCGCGCAGTTCCTCGGCGATTTCCTCGGCCTCATCGGGGTCGAAATCCATCGGCAGATCGATGCCGTCGCCCTCGAGGTAGATTCGCACCATGCCGAGATCGGTCGGGCCGATCTGGAGATTGGCACTGGTGTCGTGTTCGCTATTGATGCTCATAACGGTGCTCCGGTTGTGGCTTTGCGCGTTGCCTAGACGTGATTATTCCATGAGGCAAGGAAAATGCCAAAAACCTGTTACACCCCCCTTGCAATCCCCATTCGTAATCGGTAAATCCCGCCTCACGGTGCCGCTTTAGCTCAGTTGGTTAGAGCGCTGGATTGTGGATCCAGAGGTCCCCTGTTCAAGCCAGGGAAGCGGTACCATTTTTCAATAACTTAGCTGAAACGGCGCTCCGAGTTGTAACGGGTTGTATCCGTTTGTTGTGACGTTGTGACCGCGCCTGATTCACGTGGAACGGCGCAGTTTCACCACCTCGGCCACCGAGACATTTTTCTCCCTGATATAGCGGTCGGTCGTGCGCATGTTGGTGTGGTTCGCCTGATGCTGCAGCTGAATCGGTGTGGCGCCATGGCGCTTGGCATCGTTGATCGCACCGGCCCGCGCGTCCATCATCTTCAGCTCCTTCGGCAGCCCCGCCGCCCGAGCCGCCAGCCGAAACATCCGCGCCCAGTGGTGGCGGTCATAGGGCATCCCGTTCTTGTCGACGAAGACCGGCCCCGTGCGGTCATTGACCGGCGTCTCGTCAAGGCGCGCCCGCAATTCGGGCACCGCGGTGAGGTCGAACACCATCGCATCCGAATCGCTGCGCTCGGTCTTGGAGGGCGTCTTGCGGATCTGCGTGAGATCGGCATCGATCATGTCCCATGTGAGCCCGTCCTGCCAGCGCCGGCCGCCGCGCATGATGCCGGTCCGCTCGTCATCCGTCGGGCGCAGATATTGCCCGCGCACATCCACCGCCCTGAGCGCGAACCACCATTGCATCATGTAGCCCGTGGCGAAGGCGCGGTAGCCCAGCTCGTCGGCCTTCTCGATCACGGCGGCAATCTGCTCGGCCGTGGGCGCGATGGTGCGGGGCTTGGGGGATTTGAAGCGCGTCTTCGAGAGGATCAGCGAGAGTTTCGCCGCGCCCTCGAACTCGATCTGCACGCCGTAATTGACGAAGATCCGCAGAAGGCGGAAGGAGGTTGCGATGAAATGGATGCTGCGCCCGTTCTCCTTCATCGCCTTCTCCCAGCGCCGGATCGCCGCGTAATCGGCATCCATCACCAGCATGTCGCCGATCGCGCCGCGCCAGTAATTGCCATAGTGGCGGTATTGCTCGCGGGTGTTCTGTTTCACATCGCGGATGGGCGAGATCTCGTCACTCAGGTAGCGGGCGATGAGGTGATGGAAGGTGCCGGGCTCGAGGCGTGTCTCGTTCTCGGCCGTCTCCATCCAGCGCACCATGTCGCGGGTCAGCTCGCGCGCAAGCGTGGCGCGTTCCTCGTCGCGGTTGTCGCCCGCGAGCCCGGGCAGGGCGACCGGCCCCACGACATAGCCCATGCCCTGCGCGGTCTTGGTGGCGCGCCAGTAGACCCGGCCTTTCGATTTGACGGTGCAGGGGGCGTAGAGCGGGTCGGACCCGTCCCAGAGCGCAGGCTTAAAACGCATTCTTTCTTTCCTTCAGTCGGTGGGCCGTCTCGGCGGGGGTCGGTGCGGGCATGCCGTCGCTCACGCGGCGGCGTTTCTCGATCCATGCGATGACATCGGCCTTGATCGTGAGGCCGGTCAGCGGATCGCGTTTGGGGAAGCCTTCACGTCCGAGCTTGTCGCGATGGCTGCGGAACCACGTGATCCGGCGGCCGAGCGTGGCCGCGACCCATTGATCCGAGCCATAGGCCGATACGGGCGCGAAGGTCGCGTCCCAGGTTATGTCGGATCCGTGGAAATTGTGGTCATGTTCTCCCATCAGCGGCTTCCTTCGAATAGCAGGAGAATGGTGAGGCAGGCGGCAAAGGCCGCGCCGGCGATGATGGCGATCAGCATACGGGGCTCAGAAGTCGATCTCGGTCGGCTCCTGCTCCTCGCGCAGCCGCCGGAGTTCCTCGGCCACTGTTTTGCGGATCATGTTGCCAAGCGCCCGTCCGCTGGGCTTTTGGGGGCTTGGTGTCTGGCGGAGGGTGGCTTGACGCGGTGCTGTCTCCGGACGTGCGGCCAGAAGGCTCTGGTCGGAGTCCCAAGGCGCGCGCGAGAGGCTCACCTGCCGCGTCGAATAATCCGTCTTGCCCAGCCCGTCGGGGATGGTCACCGCGCGCCTGTTCTGGCGGCGCGGTTTGTCTTGTGAAGTGGCATGTGTCTGCATTGGCCGTCCTTTCATTCAAGGCGGCGGAAGCGGCGAACCGTTACGGAGATGTCGGGCAAAAGGCCGCTTGCGCCTTTCGGTCCCGCGTTGAGCGGGACGGGTGGAGCTTGGGGCAGCACCTCGCAGGGCGCTGGCCGAAGCCCGTAAAGGGCGGGTGGTGCTGGCCCTTGTCCCGTTGCAGCACCACCCGATCTGGCCCCGTGGAAACGCCGGAAAACGCGGGGCCAAATTCTGTCAGTCCATCCCGAGCGCCTGCTTGTAGATGTCCATGATCGCCTCTTCCTCAGCGATGTCGTTCTTGTCGCGCTTGCGCAGGGCGATGATCTTCCTGAGGATCTTGGTGTCGTAGCCGCGGGCTTTGGCCTCGGCCATCACGTCCTTCTGCTGCCCGGCGATATCCTTCTTCTCGGCCTCGAGGCTCTCGTACTGCTCGATGAACTGGCGCAGCTCGTCGCCGGTCACCTGATAGGCTTTGTCCTCGGCCACCTTGAAATCGGCATCGGGTTTCGTCGGCGGTTTGCCGGCGTTGGCGCAGCTGATGTTATGGGCCGTGCGGGCGAGGAGCTCGGGCGTCTCTGTATTTTGGGGGATGGGCGTCATGGCGTTCACGATGGGCTCCTCGAGAAAAGGCCGGACGGCGGCGAGCAGCGCGCCGCCCGGCAGTTGGGTTGCGAGCAGTTCACAGGCAACCGATTTCAGAAGGCAGGGTTCTCGGCCTGCCATCGGGCGCAGGTGATCTGCGCCAGCGGGTCGAGATGGATCAGCAGGAACAGGATGGCGGCGCCAATTCCGAGCGCGGCCCATATGGGCGATCTCGGTCGTTTTGCTTGGTAAAAGGTCTGCATGACGCGGCTCCATCCTGAGGGGCGGCAGGCTCATATGTCGCTGCCGTTGTGATGAAGGCTAGTCCGCAAAATGCGTATCGTCAAATACAAAAGTACGCAAAACGAATACTTTTTATACGCCGTGTGCGTATTGTGTTTCGAGCATTTCTCTGCGAGTTGATCCTAAGTCAGCATATCAAGCTATTAAAAGTTCTTATTTTGTTCTTTACGAAAGCGGGTTGTGCTGATTATTTTGCAACCTGCGAGATTTGAGTAGTGACTAAGTTCGCGTGCTTATTCGAAGGGTTGTTTATGGAATTGGCTGAGCAGAATAGGATGGCAGAACTGAAAAAGGCCCGTCACCTGACAGGCCTGCCATTAGATTTCTGGATAGATTTGACAGAAGGTTTATCTCATAGCTCGGTCGCTATCCTGTGCGGGAGGTCTGCCTTGTTCCCGAAATACATGAATTCAAAAGATAACCCGTAAGTTTTGCGCAGGCTCTTGGCGGCATTCCGCGTGAGCTCTCGCCGCCCGGTCTCAAACCCATTTAGGGTCTGTTTGGTCATTCCGGCTTTTTCGGCGAATTCGGCTTGGCTCAAGCCAAGTATTTCTCGCACCCTGCGCAGTCGGGCGCCTATCGCCTCGGCGCTGTCGTCTTCTTCAAGCATTTCGCCCCCTGGGTGCGTTTGGGGATGTTCTCCCGGCGTTAGGGGCAGACTAGCATTTGATCTGCGAACATCTGAGGCGCATTTTGTTTCTTGCTTATCGTACTCATTTTGCGTACCGATGGGCATATGGATGAGATTTTCGACATTTGGCGGAACGCCGGCGAGATGGCTCGCGATATAGGGGTCAATCGAAGGACGATTATTTCTTGGAAATATCGTCAATCGATTCCTCCCAAATACGATGGGTTGATCATGTCCGCAGCGAGAAGGCGCGGGCACAGGCTTACGGCCAATCGGCTGTTCTGCCTTCGGGAGAAACTCCTTTCGAAAAAGGGGACCGCAAGATGATGCCGTTTTCTTGTCCATTCTCCCATTGTGGCAAGGTCACGAATGGCGGGGAAATCAAAACGCTTGCGAAGGTGACGCGATGATCCAGACGAAGATCCGCGAGGATATTTCCGAAATTCTCTCCGAACTGCTGGTGACCGATCGGGGCCCCGCGCGGTTCCAGCCGGCCTATGAGCAGTTCGCGGGGCAGATGACCGATCCGGCGCAGTTCTCGCGCCGGCGCAATGGCTCGCTCGACTGGACGATCATGGATGCGATCGTGATCCAGCATGTGACGAAATCCGACCGCATCAATGATTACATGCGCAGCCTGCGCCGCAATCAGGTGGCCATGTCGCCGATCGCCGAGGCGGCCAGCCTGATCGAGATCGCGGCCAGCATCTACAAGGAAAGCGGCGAGGCGGCCTCCGAGGTGGCCAAATGCGGCGATCAGATCGATGCGATCACCCATGCCAATGTGCTGCGCGAGCTGGAGGAGGCGCGCGATGCCGTGCTCACCGCGCTCGATCGGATCAAACGTTTGCCTCTGGCCTCGGTGCCGAATGTGGTCCGCCATGAACGCGCATGAGGATTGGGCCGCTCTGGCCCGCGCCGCCAAACCGCTTGACTGGGCGGCACCGATCACCTTCGGGGTGGATCCGGTCGAAGCCGCGAGACGCTCGGGCGGGCGGATCGTCTATGTCTCGACGCCGCTGGTGCTCGATGGCTGGCAGATCCCCGAGACCGTGGTGCTCGATGCCGCACGCGCGGCAAGCGAGCTGGCGCGCTTCAGGGTGGGGGCGGTGTCTCCGGTGGTGCTGGGCGCCGCCTATCTCGATGCCGATATGCATCTGGGCATCCGCGATCCTAGGCAATGGGCGCGTTGGGTGGCGTCTATCCGCAACGCGGCGGGCGCGATCTGGGTGCCGGCAAGCCGTGGCTGGTCACGCTGCCCGCAGGTCTGGGCCGATGTCCAATGGGCCGCCTCGCACGGGGTGCCGGTGATGGTCGAAGCACAGGAGATGGGTCATGGGAGTTGAACGCGCCTTTACTGTGGTCGATACCGAGGATCTTCTCGAATATCCCTTCGACGAGAACACTCGCCTCGACAGCCATCACTTCATGGCTTGGGAGCACGGGCGTTGGCTCAACTCATCCATGCGGGCCAAGGGCACAGCGGAATGCCGGGCGCTCTATTTCGACCTGATCTGCATCTCGATGGAGCAGACGCCGGTGGGCACCTTGCCCGATGATCTGGACGAACTCGCCTTCCACCTGCGTGTCGACTCGGCGCATTTCAAAGCGCTGTGCCGGATGGATTACGGCCCGCTGCACAAGTGGCAATCGTGCCAGACAAAGGGCGGGGCACGGCGGCTCTATCACCCGCATGTGCTGCTGATGGTCACCGACGCGATCTCCCGCAAGCATGACAATCAGGCCAAGAATGACGCGGCCAACAAGGCCAAGCGCCTTCAGCGTCTGCGCACGACGCTGGCCAGCTATAACGCGAGCCTCGCCGAGCAGGATGGCGCGGTGCTGTGGATCGAGGACTGGCTGTCGGAGCGGTGCTCTGGCTATCGCACCTCTGCCTGGATCGAGCAGGCCCTCGGCGCTTGGTCGGCGCATTCGATGCAGCTGAACCGGACGCGTTCGGCTTTCTGAATTTCTGTCCAAACTGTCTTCAATCTGTCCACCAGACAGATTTGGACGAATTCCGGACAGATTTAAAAGTGTCCTGCACGACAGGGACAAAGACAGAGACATAACAGTTACCCGCATCCCGGACGGAAATGGGCGGTGGCTGTGGATAGGTCGGGATCTGCTGAGAAAAGGAGAGGTGACATGGACAGTGCGGAACAGGCGGCCGGAGAGAAGCGGGTGCGGGCGGTGCTTTTCGAGCCGCTCTTGCGGCTGGGGCTCGGGCGCCCCTCGACCGTGACCAAGGCGGGGTTCGAGGAGATGGTGGCGGAGGTAAGCGGCAAGCTCGCCTATATGTCCGGGATCAATCTCGACGCGCTCAAGGAAGAGATCGTCGCGCATCCGGGCGGTGCGCGTGGTGACCGGATCTGGGCGGGTGCGCAGATCCTGAAGAAGGCCGCCGAGATCGATCCGCCCGAAGAGACCGGTAGCCCGCTGATGCGCGCGGTCTTTGCCAGTGCGATGGGGCGCGAGGCGCTGCGCGATGGCTGGGCGCCCGAACTGCGCCGCGCGGTCAAGGATACCCGCCGCTGGCCCATCGCTTTCGCCGCCAGCCAGCTGCGCGAGAAGGCGCGGGATAACCTGCGCCGCCTCATGCTGATCGAGGAGAACATGGCCGCCGGCCGGCAGGTCTCCGATGACGACATGGCCTTCCGCCACAGGCGGCAGGTGGCGATGGAAAAATGCGAAGCAATTGCGCAACTGGCGCAGGCAGGAGACAGGGCATGAGCAAGGCAATGCGGAAACTGAAAGTATCGATGGCGGCCTCGCCATGGGATCTGGGCCAGACGACGGCGGCGCAGCTGCGCGGCAAGACCTTCGAGAAGGTGATCGTGGTCGATCGGGCAACGGGCAAGGCGGAAAACCCCGAGGGCGCGATCCGTGCGCGGCGCGAGACCTGGGTGGACCGTTACGAGCGCAAGGAACAGCTCACCGCAGCACAGGCCCATGTGGCGCGGGCGCTGGCCTTTGCGGCCGAGGGCGAGCGTCAGCGTGATCCGCTTGCCGCCTTGGGTGTCGTCAATGCGTCGGGGCAGGTGGATCGGGCAGGGGCCTATGTGGACCGGCGCCGGCGTTTTCACCGGATGTGGGCCGATGTGCCGCAATTCGCCCGTCCTGTGGTCGCGCATGTGGTGCTGGGGGATGGATCTCTGGGCAGTATGTGTGGAGGAGGCAAAGCGCAGGCCCGGCATCTGGATCGCCTCCAGAGGGGCCTCGAGGCCCTTGTGGAGGCCTGCCCGAAGAAAAGGGATTGACGGTGAAAACTAAGTCGTCCAGATTGGCATCATCGCAAGAGCTGCGCCCGGAACGGATAAAACCGTTGCCGGGCTTTCTCATGCGCGCTTACATGGCCTCCTTGACGCCTATCCTGATCAGCCACCAGTTCACCGGAAACGCCGTCACAAACCCGCAGAGCATGGCGATCTGCATCACGAACCAGAACTCGACCGAATTGGTCCGCAGCTCGGTGCCCAGCACCTGCGGGAAGAGCCAGAAATGGGCGATGGCCATGAAGCCATACATGCCGATCTGCCACGAGGTGAGCGAGGCGGCATCCGCCTTCACGGCCTCTTTCAGGGCTTCGCCTCTGGAGATGTCGCGCATCGGCTTGATGGCGAAATACTGGAACGCGACACCGAAGCCGAAGGCGAGGACGAAATCGAGAACCCAGACGGCAAAGATCTTCTCGGCGAAGATCCATTGCCAGCCGAAGGCCACGGCCACTGCCGGAAGGAAAAAGGCGAGCCATTCGGCGATGATATCGCCCAGGGTGCACCCGCTGCCGCAATGGAGCGCGCCTTTGGCGACGGTTTTCATGGTCGGGCCGGACATATTGTGCCCGTGATCATGACCGTGATCATGACCGTGATCATGCTGGTGCCCGTGATGGTCGTGATGCTGTTCCGTCTTGAGCGGCGCGCGGCCCACCGACAGGTAGAAGCCCAGAACCAGAACGCTGCCGAAGAGCGCGCAGAGCGGCCAGACGAGGTTCATGATCCACATATGCTGCGGCCTCTTTCGCTCGTCCTGCGCGATCCAGATGGCGCAGACGATGGCGAGGGCGAGAGAGATGAGGGCGACGATATGCAGGGCGAGGGGCAAAGCGGGCTCCTTTTCAATGGGGACAGGATCTCAATGGGCCCATCCCCGAAAAGTTCCGCTTCAGGCGTCACTCTGCATGTACTCGACCTCGATCTCGTTGAGGATGTCGTAGGAAGGGACCAGATCGACACCTAGATGCTCGCTCAACTCCTCATGGATGGAGAGCGCCATGCGCTTCTCCTCGATCAGCCGGTCGATGACCTCGAGGCTGGTTTCATCCTCGCCGCTCTTGGCGACCTCCTCGCTTAGATGGGTGAGTTCGGTGATCGCTTCGACCAGTCGGTGTTGCTCGTTTGTGAAGTAGTGCATCGGTACTAAGGAGGCTTATCAATGGATGTTGACCAGATCTACTCACGCGCCGGTTGCGCTGTCTATTGCAAAGGTCCGGACAAGCAGGGTGACCTCGCGCCCTCAGGACGTAGAAACCGATTAAAGCTTTCGAATAAACCTATCAGAGGAATGAATGAAAAATATCAGTTATTGAAAATGGCTTCTGGTGTCAGTTGCGGCGATAATGAGCGGGCTACTGATTCTCTTTCGGGCGAGAAGGGCGCGCCCGGTCCGGATGTCTTTCCAACGGCTAGAGACCGAGCGGAGGTTTCTGTTTCCAGATATCGGTAAAGTTGGCCAGAGGCGTCCGCTCCAGATCTTGGCGGACTGTTTCGAGGAGGGGCAACTCGACCTCGAGGCGCTCGCAAAGGGCGATATGATCTGCCAGCGCGACATGCTTCTGGGAGAGCAGGTGGCTGAGCGTGAGAAGCCTCTCGCTCCTGTCGGCCCCTTCCTCGGGTTCGCGGCGGGCGATGATGCTTTCCAACTCGCGGATGGATTCGACCAGCCGGCGTTGCTCGTTAAGAAAATAGGGCATACTTGCTACTGCCTCCCCATCAACGTGTGTTGATAATGGTAATCGCAACTTTCCGATGTGTCTACGTCGCCTTGCTCAAACTCGCGGCATGACCCGTGTGGGCATGAAATCAGGAGAGCCCGATGCCCAAGCCACTGCTCGACACCTCCGGCTTCACCACGGCGCTCGACACGCTGGCCAAGCGCGATGTGGTGATCGCCTCGACCTGGGCGCTCAATGATACGGCGGAAGAGGCGCGGGCGCATGTGGCGGAGCGGATGACGGTGGTCTTCGACCGGCCGACGCGGTTCACGCAGAACGCATTCCGGGTTCGCAAAGCCCGCAGCTCCGATCTGGAGGCCGCGGTCGAAGAGCGGGCCACGATTGGCCGCCGCCATTACCTGAAGGTGCAGGAAGAGGGCGGGCCGCGGGGCCAGACGGGCTTCGAGAAGCTGCTTTCGCAGAACCTCGCCTTTGAAGGCATCATCCAGTCGGTGATCCCTGCCGAGGGCGCGCGGCTCGATGCCTATGGCAATTGGTCGACGGGCGAGCGCAATCAGGTGCTCTCGGCGCTGAATGCCCAGCGGGACCGCGCGGCCAACGCGACCAAAGCCTCGCGCAAACGTAAACCCAAGCGGGCACGCTATTTCGTGCCCAAGGCGGGGCTCACGCAGGACATCTACAAGCGCGGGCCGTCGGGGATTGCCGAGCGGGTGGCGATCCTGTCGGACAAGGTGCCGGTCTATCAGAAACGGCTGGGCTTTTTTGCCGAGGCCGAGCGGATCTACGAGACGCGGCTGCCCGCCCATCTGGGCCGGACACTGGCCAAGATGATCGCCAAGCGGTTCGGCTGAGCCCGCCCGAAGCCGCCCATTGCCCACGGGTCCTTCCGGGCCCTTTCCCGCATGCGGGTAATTCGCACCCCGTGCCGCGGAGATGGTGTTTTTTTGTCGGGGGTATCTGTTTGGGTTGTTGTTGTTTTTAAGGGAGTTGGCCTCATGGAGTTCGATCTGGAGGCGGCACTAGCGCGCTATCCTCTGCCCGAGACGGTCGAGGACGAGATCGTCAACCGCACGCAGCTCGCGCGCGGGCTCAACAAGACCGAGCCGATCATCAGCAAATATCTCGAGCAGGGCATGCCGGTGGTGGCGCGCGGCTCGAACGGGCAATCCTATGCGTTCCGGCTCTCGGAATGCTATGCGTGGAAGATGTGGCGCGATGGCGAGACGCAGCGCCGGTTCGAGGCCAGCGAACGCGCCTCGGCGCAGATGTCGCTTCTCTTCCGCAATGACGAGGATGCCGATCCCAACGAGCAGGTGCTGACAGCGGCGCAGATCGCCGAAGAAGCCGATGCCGATTACAAACGCTCGCGCGCGGCCGAGGCGCGGGGCGATCTGGTGCGCCGCGCCCGGATGCAGGCGATGATCGATGACGTGCTGACCACGTTCCGCAACGCGATGATGTCGCTGCCCGATTTTGCCGAAGTGGAGTTCGGCCTCGCGCCCGCGCAGGTCGACAAGCTGCAAAGCCGCTGTGACGAGGTGCTGGTGCAGGCCGCGCTGCGCATCCGCAAGGACATGTTCGAGACCCCCGCCATCGTGCGGACGCTGAAGGGAGGCGATCCCGTCCAGCAGAAGGAAGCCTGATGATCGAGATCGATACCACCCGCATGGGCGCGCATTCCGCGCGTCTGCGCGAGCCGCTGCCGCCCTATACGCGGCCCGAGGAGATCCTCGCCGATGCCATGCCGATCATCGAGACGGTGAACCGGATGAGCGTGACCGATGCCGCCGAACGCTATGTGCGGGTCGAGACGCAGGGCACCTGGCAGCTGATCGACCGGATGATGACGCCCTATATGGTCGAGCCCGCCGATATGACCGGCTCGCGCCGCTTCAAGGTGGTGGCCTTCGTAGGCCCCTCGCAATCGGGCAAGACGGTGATGCTGCAGACAAGCTGCCTGCACCGCGTAATGTGCGATCCGATGCCGGTGCAGGTGATCCATATGTCGCGCCCCGAGCGCGATAAATGGGTCGAACACAAGCTCGATCCGATCGTGCGCAACAGCCCGCGCATCCACGATCTGCTAGGCAAGGGCCGCGATGACAGCACCTTCTCGCGCAAGCGCTTCCGCGGCGCGCGGGTCGAGATCGGCTATCCCACGGCCCAGCAGCTCTCGGGCGGGACCTACGGGCTGGTGGCGATGACGGATTTCGACCACTTTCCGGTGGTGCTCGGCACCAAGGACAGCCCCGAGGGCACGCCTTACCGGATGGCGCGCCAGCGGATCCGGACCTATCTCAGCCGCGGCTGTGTGCTGGTCGAGAGCACGCCCGCCCATCCATGGGAGGATCCGAGCTGGCATTCGGGGCCCGACACCCCGCATATGCTGCCGCCCACCACGGCGGGCATCGTGAACATCTACAATGAGGGCACGCGGGGGCGGTGGTATTGGGAATGCCCGGAGTGCACGGGCCTCTTCGAGCCGCGCTTCGACCGGCTCGTCTATGACGCGGCGCTCGATCCGGGCGATGCAGGCGTCGGGGCCGAGATGGGCTGTCCGCATTGCGGGGCGCTCATCGCGCATCGCCACAAGATCGAGCTGAACCGCCGCGCGCTGATGGGCCATGGCGGCTGGCTCCATGAGGGGCAGGAGGTCGATGAGGCGGGCCGGCGCGCGCTGGTGCCGATCGGCGATAGTGCGGTGCGGCGCACCGATGTGGCGAGCTATTCGCTTGATGGGGCGGCGGCGACCTTTGCCAACTGGCCGGAACTCGTGGCGAACTTCGAGGCGGCGCGGCGCAAGGCCGAAGATCTGAGCGACGAGAGCGAGCTGTCGGGGGTCTATTACACCGAGATCGGCAAGCCCTATCGAGGCGCGTTTGGCAATGAGGCCGAGATCGGACTGCAATTCCTCAAGGATCACGCGCAGGCCACGCCGCGCGGGGTGCTGCCCGACTGGGTGCGCTTTGTCACCGTCTCGGTCGATGTGCAGGATAACCGCTTTCCGGTGCAGGTGACCGCCTGGGGCGAGGGCGGACGGGCGCAGGTGGTCGAACGCCATGATCTGGTCACCCCGCCCGAGGGTGCGCCCAATACCGAAGCCGAGCGTTCGGTGCAGCCCGCGCGCTATGGCGAGGACTGGGCGGTGCTCGAAGCGCTTGGCGAGCAGGTCTGGCCGGTGGCAAACGCGGGCTACGGGCTGCGCGCCATCGCGCTGGTGGTGGACTTCCAGGGCTCGCCCGGGGTGTCGGACAATGCCGAGGCCTTCTGGCGCGGGCGCAAGGCGGCAGGTCTTGCCAAACGCTGGTTCATCTCGCGCGGGCGGGGCGGGTTCAAACTGCCCGCCCGCGTCTGGCTCGATACGCCGGAACGGGGCTCAAAAGGCAGGAAGGCCCGCTCGATCAGGATCCTCAATATCGCGACCGACCGGATCAAGGACACGGTGAGTGCGGCGATCGGCAAGGTCAATGGCGATGCGGCAGGGGCCTTCTATACCGCGCTCTGGATGGGCGATGACCAGCTAGGCGAGCTGATCGCCGAGGAGCGCGGCAAGGAGGGCTGGGAGAAGCGGCGCGGCCAGATCCGCAACGAGAGCTTCGATCTCTCGGTGCAGGCGCGGGCGCTCGCCGAATATCTCGGGCTCCTGCGCATCCGCGACTGGGAGACAGCCCCCGGCTGGGCGGCGGCGGGCCCCCTCAATTCCATGGCGGTGGCCCTGGCGGAGACGGCCGCTCCGGCCGCCGCTCCAAAGCCCGCGCGCCCGAGGCGCAGGGTCCAGACACTCAACTATCTGCGGAGATGATCTCATGGCCTATACGCAGGACCAGATCGACAAACTGAAGGCGGCGATGGCCAAAGGCGTGACCAGCGTCGAGGTCAATGGCGAGCGGGTGCAGTTCCGCAGCCTCGACGAGATGCAGCGCCAGTTGGGCCGGATGCAGGCCGAGGTGACGGGGGCGGGGCGGGTCTCCACCCTGCGCCAGCTGCGCCCGCGCCTGAGCCGGGGGCTGTGATGGCCGGCCGCAGCAAGGGACCAGTGCAGGCCGGTCCGCGTCTTCTCGACCGGATGATCGGCTATCTCGCCCCTGAGGCGGGGCTCTCGCGGATGCTCGCACGCAAGCGGCTCGGCATGCTTATGCATTACGATGCCGCCTCGCGCTCGTCGCGCACCAGCAGCTGGCATGGCACGGGCAGTTCCGCCGATCGGGCGGGGATGGCGCAGGGCGCGCGGATGCGTCTGCGCGGGGTGAGCCGCGATTTTGTGCGCAACCGCCCCTATGCGGCGCGCGGGATCTCGGTGATCACCGGCAATGTGGTGGGCACGGGGATCATCCCTTCGGTCAAGGCCAGCGCCGACCGCACCCGCCAGAAGGCCGAGGCGATTGTGCTCGGCCATCTGGGCAGCACCGATCTCGATGCGATGGGGGTGCTGCATCTGGCGGGGCTCCAGCGGGCTGCGATGAATGCGGTGGTCGAGGATGGCGAGGTGCTGGTGCGCAGGCGCTGGCGGCGGGGGGCGCAGGCGCGCCGGCTGAAGCTGCCCTTCCAGATCGAGCTCCTCGAGGCCGATTATCTCTGCCCCTGGGTGACCTCCCACGGCGGGAACGAGGTGATCGACGGGCTGGAGATCGGGCCCGAGGGCAGGGTGGTGGCCTATCACCTTTTCCGCCAGCATCCGGGCACCGCCTCCAGCCGCACCGATCTGTCGGTGATCCGCGTGCCGGCCGAGGATATCCTGCATATCCGCCGGATCGACCGTCCGGGCCAGCTGCGCGGGATCAGCTGGTTTGCCCCCGTGCTCCTGACGCTCGGCGATCTGTCGGATTATCAGGAGGGCGAGATTCTCAAGCAGAAGATGGCCGCCCTCATGGCGGGCTTTGTCGAGCGCGAGGATAATGACGGGCCTGCGTCTTCGTCGGATGCCGAGGAGGAGGCCGAGGCGATGGGGCTCAGCAATGTGGCACCCGGCACGCTGACCGAGTTGCCGCCCGGGACCAAGATCTCGTGGAGCACACCGCCGAAGGTGGATGGCTATGACCCGTTCATGCGCCAGACGCTGGCGGCGGTCGCGATGGGGCTCGGGATCACCTATGAGGCGCTGGCCGGGGATCTGAGCCATGTAAACTCTCCTCGGGCCGGATGGGGCGGATGGAGATGGACCGCAATGTAGAGACCTGGCAGCAGCAGGTGATGATCGGCCAGCTCTGCGAGGGGCTCGGGCGCTGGACGCTCGAGGCCTGGCAGATGGCCTTCCTGCGCGCGCCGGGCTTTACGCTGGGCTGGACCGCCCCACGCCGTCCGGTGATCGACCCGACCCGCGAGATCCCCGCGAAGATCCGCGAGATCGAGGCGGGGCTGACAAGCCGCCAGCGGGCGCAGCGCGAGATGGGGCTCGATCCGGCGGTAATCCGGCGCGAGCGGATCGAGGATGCGGCGCAAGACGAGAGCGAGGGCGGTGGGCCGGTGCCGCCCGCTCCCAGAACCACGCGACCGCCGACGGCGACGACGACGGCGAGACCAGACGCGGCGCAGGCGCAGCCCGCCGCGCGCAAACCCTGAGGACAGTTCCATGCCACAGCCTTTGCTACAGGGCGCAGAGATCGTGCTGACCGGTGCGATCCTGCCGGACCCTTATGTCTATCCCGAGGATGAGGGCGTGTTCAGCCCCGCCATGGTGCGCCGCGCGCTCGAGGCTTGTGCTGGCCAGGCGGCGATCACCATCCGGATCAACTCGCCGGGCGGGGATCCGTCGGCGGCCGAGGATGTGCGGATGATGCTCACCGAAGCCCCGGCGCGGATCACCATGCGGATCATCGGCGAGGCGTCTTCGGCGGCCTCGCTTCTGGTGATGGGCGCGGACCGGATCGAGATGAGCGCGGGCTCGGTGATGATGATCCATGACCCCTCGGTGCTGGCCATGGGCAATGCCGCCGATCACCTGAAGGCGGCCGAACGGCTCGACAGTGCCGCCCAAGGGTACGCCGCGATCTATGCGGCCCGCGCGCGGATGAGCCCGCAGGAGGCGCGCGCGCTGATGATGGCCGAGACCTGGATGACCGCCGAAGAGGCGGTGGCCAAGGGCTTTGCCGATGCGGTGATCGCGGGCGAGGCGCGCGCGGGCCCGCCCGATCAGCGACCCGCAGCCACGATGAGCGCGGAGATAGCGGCCGAGAGCATTGCCGCCGCGCAGCGCCACTATTCCGAGACCTGCCTGCGGATGTCCTCGCTGACCGGCCGCGCGCCTCACCCCCAACCGACACAACCGGCCGAGACGGCCCTCAAGGAGGTATCCATGACCACCCCCACCACCCAGACGACGACCCCGACCACGCCGAATGCGGGCGACACGGCCAGCAGCACGCCTGCGGCCCTCAGCATGACCAGCGCAGTGGCACCGGAGGCCGGCACCGCGCCCGCGCCCCAAACCACGCAACCGATGCAGATGAGCTCGGAGCAGGCGGTGGCCAACGAGCGCCGCCGCGCCCGCGCGATCCTCTCGGCCGCGCGCCCGCATATGAGCGCGGGCAGCCTGAGCGAGAGCTTTGTCGAGGCGCTGATCGATGAGGGCGTGAGCATCGAGACCGCCTCGCATCGCATGCTGCAGGAGATCTCGGCCGCCCAGCCCGATATCTCGATGGCCCGCTCCGAGCGCGGCTACCAGCCCGCCCGCGTGGGCCGCGAGGATCGCGACACGCGCCGCGAGGGCATGACCATGGCGCTCACCTCGCGCATCTCGGGGGAGGCGCCCGCCGATGACCGCGCGCGGCCCTATATGGAGATGTCGATCCACGAGATGGCGGCCGCCTCCATGGGCGCCCGCGCGCCGGGCTTTGGCTCCTATGCCTCGCGCGAGGATGTCATCATGAGCGCGATGCAGAGCGGCTCGGACTTCCCCAATATCCTCTCGCTCTCGGTCAACCGCGTGCTCGAGCAGGGCTATGATCTTGTCGGGGGCACCTTCACGGCGCTCTCGCGCGAGATGGAGTTCAACGACTTCCGCGAGCATAGCGTGGTGCGCCCCGACGAGTTCCCGACGCTGCAGAAGGTCAATGAGACGGGCGAGATCAAGTTCGGCTCGATCGGCGACAGCTCCGAGACGTTGGCGCTCGGCTCCTATGCCACGGGGCTCGCGATCTCGCGCCATGCGCTGGTCAATGACGATATGGGCGCGATCCAAGGGGTGATCGACAATGCCGGCGCGATCGTGCCCGAGTTCGAGGAGAGCCTCTTCTGGCAGATCTTCCTGTCGAACCCCAAGCTGCGCGATGGCAAGGAGGTCTTCCATGCCGATCATGGCAATCTCGGCACGGCGGCGGCGATCTCGGTCAATGCGATCTCGGCAGGGCGCAAGGCGCTGCGCCAGATGAAGGCCGCCGATGGCAAGCGGGTGATCACGATGAATGCGCCCGCGATCCTGCTGGTCGGGCCCGAGAACGAGACGCTGGCCGAGCAGTATATGGCGCAGAACGTGCAGCCCACCAAAGCCACCGATACCAACCCGTTCGCAGGCAAGCTGCGCCCGGTGGTGGTCGAGGCGATCGAGGGCAAGGAATGGTATCTGCTGGTCGATCCGTCAAAGCGCAGCCATTCGTTCAAACATGGCTATCTGCGCGGGCGCAAAGCCCCGCGGGTGCGGGTGGACGAGCCCTTCGGCACGCAGGGCATGCGCATGACGCTCGAGCATGATTTTGGCGCGGGCGCCGTGAACTATCGCGGGGCCTACCGCAATCCCGGCCAGTAAGCGGGCAGGCAAAGACCGATGACCTGACAGAAGAGCGCCCCTTGTGGCGCTCTTTGTCGTTTGACCTCTGACCAAAGGAGACAGCCATGAAAGGCTATTACCACAAGGGCGACAGTGTCGCTGTGATTGCCCCCTATGATGTGACGGCGTCCGAGCCGGTGAGGGTGGGCGTGCTCTTCGGCCTGACGGGCTATGCCGCAGCCGAAGGCCAGGAGGTGGAGATCACCCGCCAGATCGCCTGTAATCTGCCCAAGCCCGCGGCGCTCGCAATCGCGGCGGGGGCTGCGCTTTACTGGGATGCGGAAGCGAAAGTGCTGACCACCGAGATCGGGGCCGAGGGGGCGGAGAAGCCGCTGGTGGGCGCCGCCCTGACGGATGCCACGGCGGGCAGTGCCGTGGTCTTCGGCCTCCTCGATGGCACGATCCGGTGAGTTACTTCCTGACGGGGATGGCGGATATCTGTTCCGACCTTCTGGGCGAGCCGGTTACCTACACCCCCAAGGGTAGGGCATCGCGCGAGATCCAGTCGATCTTCCGCGCGGAGCCGATCAAGGCCGAGGATCAGGACGGCCACCCGATCACCATCATGGCGCCCACCTGGCGGGTGCGGCGGGATCTGGTGCCGGATCTCGCCAAGGGGGACCGGATCGACCCGCAGACGGGTGATCTCTATACCATCGCGCTGATCCGCCCCTCGGGCTCGCCCGCCGCCGATGCCTTCCTGATCTGCGAGCTCTCCAAGGTGCGTGCATGAGCCGGACGCAGTTCCGCCGCCTCGCGCATGAGGCGCTAGCGGCCTCCGCAGACCTCGCGGGCGTTACATTGGTCTCGGCCTGGGCGGGGAACTTCTCCGCCAATGACCTGCCGGTGATGGGTGTGGCCACCCCGCGCGAGCGGGGGCGGGCGGGCACACTGGCGTCGTTCGAGCGCGAGGTGCTCCTGCAGGTGGTGATCAAGCGCTTGGGCGGCGCGGAGATCGAGGACCAGCTCGACCGCGATGCCGAGGCGATCGAGGCGGCGGTGATGGGGGCCTTCGGCACCGAGCGGATCACCCTCACGCCCGAGGAGGTCACCACCACGCTCAATGGCGAGGGCGAGGCGGTGATCGGCACCGCCGTCATCAGTTTTACGCTCCAATATCTCAAACCCCTGCGCCGGTAAGGCGCGGGGATCGTTCTTCACAGCAAAGGAGCTTCGCGATGCCGAAGGTCAAGAATACCGGGTCGAGCGATCTGACCCTGCCGAGCGGTCATACCCTGCCCGCAGGCAAAGAGACCGAGCTGCCGCAAGCGGTGCTCGATCTGATCG
Organism: Thioclava sp. GXIMD2076; assembly: GCF_037949795.1. Lineage (NCBI taxonomy): Bacteria > Pseudomonadati > Pseudomonadota > Alphaproteobacteria > Rhodobacterales > Paracoccaceae > Thioclava > Thioclava sp. GXIMD2076. The sequence continues at coordinate 141,667 of NZ_CP149932.1, read as the reverse complement.
ACAACCGAAACGTGCTGGGCGGGCGTATCCGCTCGGGTGCGATCACTATCGCGGCGGAGACCAAACCCGCCGCGACGTCCGAGAAGAAAGGCTAAGCCATGACCCAACGCACCTATATCGGGGCCACTGTTGAAGTGGCCGAAGGCAAACCCGCGACGCTCGATGCGGCAGGCTTTGGCGCGCTCACCGGTTTTGCCGAAGTGGGCGAGATCACCGAGTTCGGCGAGATCGGCGACACCTCGGAAGATACCACCGAGACCACGCTCAAGGGTCGCACGCTGCACGTCAACGGCGCGCTCGATGGCGGCACTTGTGACTTCACCTTCCTGCTGACCGGCGACACGGATGCGGGTCAGGAGATCCTGATGGCCAAGTCGAACACCAATGAGGATGTCTCGGTGAAGATCACCGATCCCGATGGCGAGGTGATCTACTTCCATACCAAGGTCGCCAATATCCGCGACCGTTCGCGCACGGCCTCCACCGCCAAGGGCATGACCGGCCAGTTCCGCATCAACTCGGCGCTGGTGCGGGTCGCGGCCTAAGCCAACAGACAGAGATCTCCGGCGCCTGAGGGTTGCCGCCGGAGCAGGGCGGTTGCGGGCGTGGTTCACCCGCAGCCGCTCTTTTGCTTGAACCCGAACCCAGAAGGATAAACCCCATGGACTTCACCAAATTCGACAGCCGCTCGGCCGCAGACAAACCCGCCCGCCTGCATCTGAAAGACCCCGCCTCGGGCGAGGAGCTCTTTGCCGATGAGGCGCGGAGCAAGCCCTGCGTGGTGCTGGTGCGCGGCACCGAGAGCCGTGCCGTGCAATCGGCCCTGCGCGCCGTCCAACGCGCCAAGCTGAAGGACAAACCCAAAAAGGAAAGCGAGGAGGCCCGCACGCTCGAGGATCTCCACGCCCAGATGGTGGATGGCGCGGTGCCGCTGATCACCGGCTTCGAGAATATCGCGCGTGGCGAGGCGGCACTGACCACCTCCGAGGACGATCTGCGCTGGTTCCTGAACCTGCAGATGATCAACGGCCAGGAAGGCGAAAAGAGCTTTGCCGAGCAGGTGCTGGCCTTTGCCTCGAAACGCGAGAGTTACCTGGGAAACGCAAACGCGCGCTGATCGCCTATGCCCGCCAGCTGGGCCATCTCCATTCCACGCCGAGATCGTGGAGCGAGACCCGGCTGGCCTTTGCCGAGCGCATGGGGCGGCCTTTGGGGCTGCCCGAACTCGATGCCGGCAGCTATCTGGTCGAGGCGATGATCCGCCTCGATCCGGTCCGCTCCACCGGCCTCGATCTGCGCGCCACCGACTGGCCCGAGATCAGCGCCTTCATGCAGGCCACGGGGCGGATCACCGAAGGGTGGGAGGCGGAGCTGCTGTTCGAGATGTGTGCGGGGTATTTTGCGGCACGCCAGGCGGGGGAGGATCCGTTGGCCGTGGGAGGATGCGCGATTTAGAACAGTTTACCCCGCTTGCGTCAGATGCTCCCAGAGGATCATGCCGCCGATGGCGACCAGTACCACACCGCCCAGCGTTTCGGCGATGCGGCCGAAGCGGGCGCCGATATAGCGTCCGACCAGCAGGCCAGTCGAGCTCATGACCATGGTGGTGCAGCCGATGGCCAGCGCGATGATCACGATATTCACCTGCAGGAAGGCGAGGGACACACCAACGGCCATCGCGTCGATCGAGGTGCCGATCGCGGTGACGAGGGTCGCCCAGAAGGAGACGGGCCCCGCATCCTCCTCGGCGTCACGGGTCCATGCCTGCAGGGCCATATGGATGCCGACGCCGGCAAGCAGCGTGAACGCGATCCAGTGATCGACCGCTTGCACATAGCGCGACGCGGCCATGCCTGCCGCCCAGCCGATTAGCGGGGTGATGGCTTCCACGATGCCGAAAACTGCACCGGTGCGCAGGGTTGCGGCGAAGTTCGGGCGTGCGGTGGCCGTGCCCTTACCGAGTGACGCGATGAAGGCGTCGAGAGACATTGTCAGGGCGAGAGCGCCGATCGAGAAAGGTGACATCAGGTGATCCTCAAGGGCTTGCCGGGCGAAGGACAGACCCCGCCCGCAGAGTCCGATCGCCACGGTCTCGCAAAATCCCGATGGATCAGACACGCCACGCGGTATCGCCGCGAGAATGTTGACGTGCCTCCGCTCGCGCGGTCGCTACTCCCCGATGCCTCCCAATTGGCGGCAGGGGCGCGAGCTGTCAACCGCGGATCGAGCGAAAATGGCCATTCGGCTGATAAAACAGCATATTCATAGCCTTAGCTATATTTCCTACCTTTGGATTGCGCTCGGGAAACAGGCCCGTCTGCCGGAATTCAGGCAGGCGGGCTTTCGGGACTATCCCAACCAACCCCAAGGGGCGGACCTCACGGTCTGCCCCTTTTTCCATTCAAAAGAGGTGTGCCATGGCGATGGGCCAGATGGGTGCGATGCAGGCGAGGCTCGGGCTGGACCTGAGCCAGTTCCAGTCGGGGGCGCGGGCGGCGAGTGCCGAGGCGCAGAAGATGGCGGGCAATATCAATCAGGCCTGGGCGGGGGTGCGCAATTCGGTGGAGGTGAAGGCGGCGCGGTCGTTTGACCAGCTGCGCGCCTCGATCGATCCGGCCTTTGCCGCGAGCCAGCGTTATGCGGATGTGCAGCGTCAGGTGGCGGGGTTTGTGGAGAGCGGAGTGGCGAGCCAGCGCGCGGCCAATCAGGTGCTCGAGCAGGCGGCGGCCAAATATCTCGGCGTGGCCTCGGCGTCCGATCGGGCAGCACAGGCGGCACGGGCGGGCGAGGCGGCGCAGGCGGAAGCCGCGCGCACGGCGCAAAATGCCGCGCGCAGCTACGAGAACCTGCGGGCCTCGGTCGACCCGCTCTATGCTACCTCGCAGCGTTATAAGCAGGCGGTGGAGGTGCTCAATGCCGCCCAAGCCGCGGGGGTGGTCGATGACCGCGCGCGGGCCAATACGCTGCGGCTTCTGGGCGAGCAGCTCTCGGCCACAAGCGGCGTGATGCAGCGCACGGGCGGGATCTCGGGGCGGATGTCCTCGGCGTTTTCCAATGCCTCCTTCCAGGTGCAGGACTTCTTCGTGCAGATCGCAGGCGGCACCGATGTGATGCGGGCTTTTGCGATGCAGGCGCCGCAGCTTCTGGGCGCTTTGGGCTTCTCGGGGAAGCTGGCGATGATAGGCTCGGCTCTGGGGACGCTGGTGGCGGTGGGTGCTGTGGTGCTGCCGATGCTTGGCGATTTTGGCCGCAAGGCCAAGGATATGGGCGAGGCGGTCGATGATCTCGAAGGCTCGCTCGGCGATCTGCGGTCTGCCCTCGATGTGGCAGCGATCCCGATGGCCGCTTTGCGCAAGGAGTTCGGGCTCAATGCCGAAGCCGCGCGCGAGATGAACCTCGCGATGCTGGATCTGGCGCAGCTGAAGGCGATGAATGATCTCGATGCCTCGACCGAGTCCCTGCGCACCCGCTTTGCCGATCTGGTGGTGCAGGTCGACCAGTTCGATGCCGCGACACGTCAGGCGGGCGGCGCGCTGCGTGAGGATTTCCTGACCATGGCGCAGACCAGCATTCGCCAGCTGCAGAGCCAGTTCGGGCTGACGATTGTCGAGGCGCGCGGCGTGGCCGATGCGCTGGCCAAGATCAATTCGGGCGATGTCGATCAGGTGGCGGCAGGGGCGAAGGACCTGACACAGGTGCTGATGTCGGTGAAGGATAGCGCGGGCCGCATTCCGCCTGACCTTCAGGAGGCGGCCTCGGCGGCAGCGCAAACGGCGATCGAGGCGCTGCGGCTTGCGGGCTATGCTGATCAGGCGGAGAAGATTGCGGCCAATCTGCCGGTGGGCCTCAATAGTGCCGCCGATGCCGCGCAGCGTCTGGCCTCGGCCATGGCGGCGGCGACCGGCTTCTCGGCCAATCTCGATGCGCAGATCAGAACGCTCGATGTACAGATCGAGGCCACGCGGAACAGGCAGAATGTGGCCAATGCCACGCGGATCGCGGGGCTCGAGCTGGAAGCTCAGGCGCGGCGCGATGCGGCGGTGGCCGCGGGCGAGGATGCTTTGGCCGCCGATGCGCGGCTTGCCATCGATCAGGCGCAGATCAAAACCATGTCCGACAAGCTCGCGACGCTCGATCAGGTGACGGCCGCGCAAAAGGCCTCGACCAAAGCGGGCACGGCGGGGCTGAAGGCCGCGCAAAAGCTCGAGAAGGCGCAGGCGAAAGAGGCCGAGCGCTGGCGCGATCTGATCGATCCGATGAACCGCTATCGCCGCGAGCTGGGCGAACTCAACACTCTGGCGAAGGAAGGACTCCTCACGCCCGAGGAAGTCCAGAAGGCCATGGCGCAGCTCAATGCCGATCTGGCCGATAGCCTGCCGCTGGTGGGCGAACTGACTGACACGCTGGTCGACGGGCTCTTCACGGGGTTCCGGACCACTTTGGGGAGCATTGGCGATATGTTCAAATCCTGGCTCAAACAGATGATCGCCACGGCGGCCAAGAACCGCATTCTGGTGGCGATGGGCGTCACGGGCTCGGTCTCGGGCGTGGCCGGCACGGCAGCGGCGGGAACAGCGGCCACGGGCGTGATGCCCGGCGGCAGTCTGGGCTCGATCGCCACCAGCGGGCTGGGGCTCGCAGGTGTTATCGGCACCTCGGTCAATGCCTTCATCTCGGGCGCGGGCGGGCTGATCACCAGCCTCACCGGCGCGGGCGGCGGGTTGGCGGCGGCGGGCACCTATCTCACCTCCGTGCTGGGCGGGGCCACGTCGGGGATTGCCGGTCTCTCGGCCGCGATCGGGGCGATCGCGCTGCCGGTGGCGGCGGTGGGCTTTCTGATCTCGGGGCTGATCGGCAAGACCAAGGTGCTCGACACCGGTATCCGCGCGCTAATCGGCGGGAGCGATGTGACGGTGCAGACCTATGAACGGATCGAGAAGTCGCGCTTCTGGGGCCTCTCCAAATCGAAGCGCACGAATTACTCGGCAGCCTCTTCCGAGATCGCGGATCCGATTACGCAGGCCGTTTATGGCGTGCAGGACAGCATTGCCGTCGCGGCCTCTGCCTTGGATATTGGCGCCGAGGCGTTCGACGGCTTTGCCTATGAGCTGAAGTTTTCGACCAAAGGGCTCTCGGAAGACGAGGCGCTGGAAGTGCTGCAGGACAGGCTCACCGAGCTGGGCGATGCCTATGCGAAGCAAGTCACGGGGCTCGAGGCGTTCTCGGCTTCGGGCGAGGGGGCGATGGAGACCATCAACCGCCTGGCCTCGGCGCTGCAAACGGTGAATGCCGCGATGGATACGCTGGGCAATGCCTTCCGCGCGACGGGGCTGATCGGCGCCGATATGGCCAGCCAGCTCACGCAGCTCTTTGGCGGCGATGAGGCGTTCGGCACGGCTGTCAGTAGCTATTACGAGGCGGTCTATTCCGAGAGCGAGCGGCTCGCCACGCTCACCCGCCAGACAACGGAAGCACTGGCCGAGATGGGGATCGCAATGCCCCAGAGCCGCGATCAGTATCGCGCGCTGGTCGATGCGATGGATCTGACCACCGAAGGCGGCCGCGAACTCTGGGCGACGCTGGTCGGCATGGCGGGCGTCTTTGACGAGATCCTGCCGCAGGTGGCCTCCTTCACCGCGCAGATCGAGGCGCTCTCGGGGCAGGTCTCGACCTCGCTCGATGGCGCGATCACCGCCTATACGGCCGCGCAACAGGCCTCGGCGCAGGCGGCGACCAACTGGTATAAGGCGGCCGACAGCATCGCCGAATTCGTGGCCGAGATGCGGGGGACCGCCTCGGCCATGACCTCACCGCAATCCGCACTGGCCTTCTCGGCCGCGCGGTACCAGTCCACGCTCGCTTCGGCCAAGGCGGGCGATCTCGATGCCACAAGCGGGCTCATTGGTGTGGCGCAGACCTATCTCGATCGGGTCGCGGCCACGGCCACCAGCGCGCTCGATGTGGCCCGCGCCCAGGCGCGCGTCGCCTCGGATCTGGGGCAGGTGGAAGGCATCGCCCAGATCGAGGGGGCGAAGTCCGAAGCGATTGCGAGCCTGACCCAAAATCAGGTCGATCTGATGACCGAGGCGCGGGACTATCTGGCGGCCGGCAATGCGCTGAGCGAGGAGCAGATCACCACACTCGAGACCCAGCTTGGGAGCCTTGATGAGGCCATCACGGCGGCTGCGGAGATCAACTATGCCAGCCTGCAAAAGCAGATCGATCTGGCCATTGATGTGGTCGAGGACGCCAAGATCCCCGACTATCTGAAGGCGATGCTTTCCGATAGCGCGGCGGGTGTCACCCGCTATGTCGACTTCATCACCCGATCCGACCTCTCGGCCGACCAGAAATGGCTCGCGCTGACCGGGGCCTCGGAACATGTGAAGACGATCAGCCTGATCGCGGATCAGGGGCAGATCAGCGGAGATCTTCTCGATCTGGCGCTCACCTCGGCCGATACGCTGGTCAAGACCATCAGCTATATGTCGGGGACGCTGCTGCCTGCGGACCTGCAGGCGCTGGCGCTCGAGGATGCCTCGAGCCTTCTCAAATCGATCCGCTGGGTGGCACAGAGCCTGCCGGCGGATCTGCGGGCGATCGTGTTCAACGATATCGACGCGCTCGACAAGGTGATCAACTTCCGTGTCGGGCAGTCGGTCTCGGGCACCGTGCAGAAGCTGGCCCTGGGCGAGGCGGAGGAGTTCCGCCGGATCCTGAATCTGGTCTCGGGCCAGCTGGTCTCCTCCCGAGTGCAGGCACTGGCGCTCGACGATCCGTCGGGCTTCCGGCGCAGCCTGTCGATCGTGGCGGGCGCGCTGCCCTCGGGGCGGGTGCAGACGCTGGCCCTCGATACGGCCAAAGCCTTCACGCGTGTGCTCGACTTCCAGCTCGGGCGCACACCGCAGGCCAAGGTCTGGTCATTGGCGCTGGCCACGACGTCGAAGCTGCAGAAGACGGTGAACCTGCTGACGGGCCGCAAGCTTGATGCAGAGACCATGCGGGTGGCGCTGGCCGGCAATAGCGAGTTGGCGCGGGTGGTGAATGTGGCGCTGTCCTCCAAGGCGGATACGCGGGCGGTCAAACTCGCGCTCGGCAATCTCGGCGCCTATGCGGTGACGGTGAATGCGGCTTTGGGCAAAGGGATCACCGGCGATCTGCGGCAGCTCGTCTTTGCCGGGCAGGGCAGCTATGCGGCGATGATCGAGGCGGCCTTCTCGAAGGGGCTCACCGCCGATCAGCGCCGGATCCTGCTCACGCAGCAGGGCGGCTATATCGCGCAGATCACGGGCGTGCTGGCGGGCAATCAATCGGCGCAGATCAAGGCGCTGCTCTTGAACGCCAATACATCGGCCGCGCGGGCGATCACCATCCGCGCCGCCTTTGCCTCTAACCTCTCGGCCGATCAGCGGGCGGCGCTCTCGAGCGCGGCGCTCACCGTCTCGCGCATCATCGTGGGCACGATGCGGCTGGGCTCGCTCTCGGGCGACCAGATCCGCATGCTCAGGGCGGCGAGCGGGACACTGACCCGCACGCTGAAGGGCACGGTCGATCTCTCGGGGCTCACCGCGCAGCAGAAGAGCCTGCTGGCGGCGGTCTCGGGGGCAAGCTCGGGCCGGATCACATTGGGTGGGTCCTTCCGCTTTGATCCAAGCTCGGCCTTTGCCAACCTGATGACCAACTCGGTCAAGGCGCCGATGGAGGCGGCGCGGGCCAGCATGGTGGGGCTGCGTGCGAGCTTAGGTGGCCTTCGGAGCGCAGTGGAGGCACAGAGCGATCTGCTGAAAGCGCAGCAGAAACAGGCGCAGGTGGCCGCGGCACAGGCGAGCTATGACAGCCTGATGGACCAGCTGGCCAACTTCACGCCGGATCAGGCGGTGGGGGCCCCGAGCAAGCTCTCGACATGGTCCTCGGGCGGGCTGGCCGCACTGGCCTCCTATCAGGTGGGCAACAAGACATTCAGCGCGCAGGACAGTAAAAAGCAGCTGGTCATGCTCGACCGGAAGGAGGACCGGGCGACCTACAATGCCATCGTCGCGCAGCTCAACACCAGTGCCTATGAGCAGGCGATGGCCTACGCCACCCGCCTCAATGATGCGGCGGCCGCGAGTGACCTGAAAGAACAGGCGCTCGAGACCTCGCTGCAGGAAGCGGCCCGCGCGCTGCGCGATCTCGGCGTCGATATCGAGATCCCGCAATTTGCAGCGGGTGGCCTGCATACAGGCGGGCTCAGGCTCGTGGGTGAGAAGGGCCCCGAGATCGAGGCCACGGGCGCGAGCCGGATCTGGTCGGCCGATCAGACCCGCCGGATGCTTTCGGGTGGTAACGGCGGCGGGCAGGGCGCTGACACGGCGCTTCTGGCCGAGGTGAAGGCGTTGCGCGAAGAACTGGCCGGTATGCGCACCGAACAGCGCCAGCTCGGACTGAGTGGCACCAATGACATGCGCAAGCTGCGTATGATCGAAGAACGGCGGGAGGCCGAGACGCAATGACGCAAGCCCTGATGATCATCCCCGTGCCTTTGGGCGCGGGGAACATGCAGGCCTCGAACGTATCCGAGGATGACTATGGCAACTGGGCCTCGGGCACCTCTTATGCGGTGGGCGATCGGGTGATCCTCACCGCCACCCATCGCATCTATGAGGCCCTCGCCCCCGGATCCGGCGTGCATCCGGTCTCGGGCAGTAATGCCGGAGATTACTGGGTGGAGGTCGGCTCGACCAATCGCTGGCGGGCGTTCGATGCCACGCTGGGGCAGGCCACCACGCGGGGGGAGAGCATCACCTATACGCTGGGGCTCCCCGCGCGGGTCGATGCGATCGCCTTCATCGATCTGGTCGCGATCTCGCTGCAGGTGGTGATCCGCGATGCGGGGGGCGGCGTGGTCTATGACCGTACGGCCGATCTCCTCGACACAAGCCAGATCCAGAGCTGGGCCGACTTCTTCACCTATGAGGATAGTTTCGACCCCGAGCAGGTCTTTGTCGATCTGGGCGCGCTCTCGGGCTTCACGCTCGAGATCACCATCTCCAATCCGGGCGGCACGGCCTCGGTGGCCGAGATCGTCATGGGGCGGGGGGAATATCTGGGTGATGTGCTCGATGGCTCGCGCTCGGGCTTTACCGATTACTCCCGCCGCGAGACCGATGACTATGGCAATGTCTCGATCGTCAAACGCCCGACGGCCCGCAAGGCCGAATGGCAGCTGGCCTTTGACACGGCCGCCAATCGCCGGATCCAGCGCGCGCTCGAGCAGGCGCGCGGCGCACCCGCTTACTTCTACCCGGGCGACGGTATGACGCCCTTCGCCCTCGCCGTCTATGGCGTGGCCGATGACTTCTTCCCCGCGCTTTCGGGCGGCGGGCGCACGATTGCAACCCTTACCCTGACAGGAGTGGCCTGATGGCAAAACCCACCTATACCCCACCACCCAACGAGGCCCCGATCCTCGGCGACCCGAGCTTTGCGGCCAAGGCTCAAGGCTTCCTCGGCTGGTTCCCCGTCATGGGCGAATACATGCAGGGCATGGGCGACTGGATCGAGACGATGATCGGCGATGTGCCCTCGGACAATATCGCGGCCTTCGCGCATCTGAACGGGGCGGCGAACAAGCTGCCCTACTTCACGGGGGCGGGTGCGATGGCCATGGCGGATCTCACGGCAGATGGGCGCAGCCTCATGGGCCAGAGCGGCACCTTGAAGGCGTCGGGCGGGGTGCTGGCAGGGACGGGGATCACGCAATCCGATCTGGATACCACGCCGCAGCGCCTGCTGAAGGTTGGGGATAACGGTATCCTCGGGCCGTTTCCGACGATGTCCGCTCTGGGGATTACGAGCATCGATGATATCCCGGCGGGCGTGAGCTGTACCAGCTACGGATCGACGGATGATCTGCCGGAGGAGGCGAACCTCGGGCTTCTGATCACCCGTGGAAATAACGCTGGCACAGTGTATCAGGACTTCTTCCAGACCTACCCCTATCCGGGAGCGCAGGGGCGGGCGTGGCGTCGTCTCCGCTATAGTGGCACATGGGGCGAATGGGTCCGGCTTTTTACGGAATACGGTTCCAACTCGAATGGTGCTTATGTCCGGCATCCTGACGGCACACAGCAATGCTGGTTGCTCAAGTCCCTGTATTACGATCAGGCCCAAAGGTTGAAAGGTACATGGACCTACCCCGCGGCCTTCACGGCCTCACCGGTCTGCGAAGCAACGCTTCAGTCGGAAACGCTGATATCCTCGGAGGTCGGGTTGACCAGTCTGAGCAATATCGGTGTGCGGGCCCCGAGCACCACCTCCACGGAGATCTTTCTCTATCGCGCAGGCACATCCGGGGTGAGCTTTGCTTCCGGCGACACCTGTCAGGTTCATGTGCGCGCGACCGGGCGCTGGAAATAAGGAGCCATCATGCAAATCATATTCTCACCGATCGTGCGCAGCCCCGGCACCGATTACGAACTGGTGTCTCTCTCGGTCAAGGGCGAGGTGCTCGCCATCAACGGGATCGAGTACGATCTCACCACCCTGAAGACCGATCCCGATAACGACATGATCATCGGCGGGGGCTACATCCAGAGCGCCACTCAGGTGGATGGCGAATGGACCGTCACGCTGCTCCTGCCGATCGGCGATAATGCCTCCGGGGCGCAGCGCTTTCCCGATCCTGTCACGGTGGCCAGCGGGCCGGTGCCGCTGCCGGCGCCGCCCGCGCCTGAGCCAGAAGAGACCAGCACAGAAGATGCAGGATGACCCGCCCGAGAGGCGGGATTTTTTATGAGCGAAGCGAGGGGCGCATGTTTTCCAAACCTATCGAATACTGGGCGGTGCTGGCGGGGATGGTGATCTATGTCGCCACCCGCGACGCCGAACGCGAGCCGCTCGTCAAGCGCCTCGCCAAGACGGCCGCCAGCGCCTTCCTGACCGTGGGCCTCTCGCCCTCGGTCGCGCCCTATGTGCGCGGCTCCGAGGTGCTGGCGGCGGTGGCCATCATGTCGGTCGGGCTCATCGTGCTCGATGTGCTCACCGCCATGGTCCGCGATCGCGATTTCCTCAAGGACATGATCCGCAAGAAGCTGGGGGGCGGCAAATGAGCGACCATATCAAAACCGCCATCCGTGCCAACCGCCTGCCGATCTGGGTGCTGGCCGCGATCACCGTGCTGGCCGTGGCCGAGCCATGGATCCGGCAGGCGCAATCCTCGCGGCCCTGGCGCGACTTCACCGGTCAGACGCCCTTTGTGGCGGTGACCGTGACCTCCGCGAGCGTGACGCCCGAGGGGCTGCAGCTGATGGGCGATATGATCAAGCGCCGCTGCGAGTATCGCGGGCTCGCGGCCTATGTGGTGATCGGTGGCACCAGCTACCGCGCGGTGGTCGATACCTCGGGTGAGGAAGACCTCCGCCCGCCCGGCTCGCGTCCCCCCAATCGCCTCAAACAGCCCTGGGGCCCATGGGAGATCGTCTGGCCGGCCGAAAAGGCCATCCCCGAGCGTTACGAGCTCTGGGCCTATCACCAATGCCCGCGCGAGAAGACCGTGCAGGTGAATCTGTTTGTGGAGGGGAAATGGGAGGGGAGGTAGTGGGCGCGGTAGAACAGAAACCGTGAGTGGTCCCGCGCCCGAAACTTGTCACCCTTTAACTATAAGCCATGTCGGGTTTCCGGGCAATCTGTCCAAAAAGACAGTGCCGCATAAAAGAAGCGCGGATCTGTGACGGAGACAGAACCGCGCTGAAGTCCAACAGGGGATAACCTTCAGATGGAATTCGGAAGGGAGAAATTCAAGGAGGATGTCGGGGAATTTTCCCGCATTTGGCGAAAATCATAAGGAGGCTATTTATTAACATGAGATCATGTTAGCGTGGGGCTCTCAGATAAGGACATGAGTCGATATGCAGATGACAGATACTTTCGTCTGCCAGGACTCTCTGGGCAAACGCTACACCGTCCAGACTTGGCAGCCAAAAACCACACGCACACTGCCTTCGGGCAAGGCCCTCAGCATCAGGGGAGCGCAGAGCTTCTCGCTGGAGGATGGCACTGCTGTGCATGACCTGAAAAACGGGTCTTTCGCGATCCAGACCCAGCCGATCATCGTGATCCGCCGGGACGTCTGACCGGCTGCCTCGCTAGAGCTTCGTCGCTTCAATGATACCCAAGCCCCGCCATTGAGCGGGGCTTTTATTTTGCCCCTTTCAGGGGCCGGGGTGCTGTAACACCCCGACCGTGCGACTAGCGTCAACTAAACCGCACCGACCCAAGCTACTGCAAGACTGGTCGCCTGACCCCCGAGAGGGCGGGCGCCGTATCAAGCAGAATCATATGTATAATCAAGTCAAAAGCGCCCAACCCGTTGCACCGTGGCTGGGCGGCAAGAAACATCTGTCCGCACGTCTCGTGCAGAAGATCGAGGCGATCAACCATCACGCCTATATCGAGCCCTTCGTGGGCATGGGGGGCGTGTTCCTGCGCCGGCGTTTTAAGCCCAAGCTCGAGGTGGCCAACGACATCAACGGCGAGATCGTCAATCTCTTCCGGATCCTGCAGCGCCATTATCCCCAGCTGATGGAGGTGATGAAGTTCCAGATCGTCTCACGCCGCGAGTTCGAGCGGCTCCGGACGCAGCCGCCCGAGACCCTGACCGATCTCGAACGGGCGGCGCGTTTCCTCTACCTGCAGCGGCTGGCATTTGGCGGGCAGCTGGGCGGGGTTTTCGGGGTCGCGACCGATCGGGCGCGGTTCTCGCTCTCGCGGATCGGGCCGCTTCTCGAGGATGCGCATGAGCGGCTCGAGGGCGTGGTCTTCGAGTGTCTCGACTGGTCCGAGCTGGTGCGCCGTTATGACAGCGCGGGGAGCCTCTTCTACCTCGATCCGCCCTATTACGGCGGCGAGAATGATTACGGGAAGAACATCTTCGATCGCGCCCAGTTCGCCCGCATGGCCGAGCAGCTCGGCCAGATCAAGGGCAGCTTCGTGCTGTCGATCAATGACACGCCCGAGATCCGCGAGACCTTCGCGGGCTTCGAGTTCGAGGAGGTGGCGCTCAAATACAGCGTCTCGGCCAAAGGCGCGACCGAGGCGCGCGAGCTGATCATCTCGAACCGCTCTGAGGCCGGACGCTTGCTCTAAGCGTCTGCCTTCGAACCCCTACCACGCCCCGCCCATCCGGCGGGGCTTTTTCATGGAGAAATGATATGCAGACTTCTGACAAGGGTATCATCGCCTTGATCGGTCATGAGGGTATCGTGCCTGGACCATACTTCGACAGCCAAGGCATTCTGAGCGCATATGTTGGCCACACCAAGGCCGCGGGCGGCATCGATCCGGCTGATCTTCCTGCGGGTATGCCCGTTGATTTCGATGCGGCGCTGCGCGAGGCATTCCGCATCTTCCGCGAAGATCTGGCAAAGTTCGAGGCCGAGGTCGAGCGCGCTATCACCGTGCCAGTCGAGCAGCATGAATTCGACGCGGCTGTCAGTTTCCATTTCAACACCGGGGCGATCGCGCGGGCGGATTGGGTCAAGAAGCTGAACGCGGGCGACCGGGCAGGGGCGGCGGCGGCGATCATGAACTGGCTGCGGCCGGCTTCGATCACCGGTCGGCGCACGGCGGAACGGGACCTGTTTCAAAATGGCACCTATCCAACTGCGCCAATCACTGTCTGGCAGCTCGGCCGCGACCGTCATGTTGTGTGGAAGCCCAGCCGGCGCCTCTCGCCAGTAGAAGCGCTGGCGCTCTTGGGAACTCGGGTCACGTTTTCCACTACGTCCGAGGTGGATGGCAGATGGCTTCCTCCACTTATCAATCTTCTGATCGCTTTCTTGAAAGGAAAGACTAATGTCTGAGGCAATCCTATCGACCGTCGCGCCCTATATCATGCAACTGATAGCGCTAATCGTGACCGGCATCGTCGCCTGGGTTGCAGCCGAGGCCAAGAAACGCTTCGGGGTCGAGATCGAAGCCAAGCACCGCGAGGCGCTTCATTCGGCGTTGATGACCGGCGCGCAGCTCGCGCTTGCCCGGCTCGGACCGATGGCTAGCCAAGAGGCTCTATCACAAATCACATTAGATTACGCCAAACGCTCTGCACCGGATGCAATAGATAGTTTTAGCCTATCGGAAGAATTTTTGAGAGAAATGGCAGGAGCGAAACTTTTTAGTTCCGCACGCGCTCCTTTATAATCAAGTCTTTATTTGTCTTTTAGGCGTGCGGATTTTTTGCATTCAGCAGTGACAGGCTAGTTGTCTCGGAAATCTTAGACATGCCATGGAGGATATGAGGTTGAAAAAGACTAAGACTTGGTGTCGTCTGCCTTGAATTACGGTAGCAGGAATGTGCCGATGACGGAAGTGAAAGACTGGTGATGGAAAATACGTTGCTCTATCCATAAACAGGTCAGGACTACGTCGCTGAGGAAGCCTAAGTAAGGAATATTATAAGATATGAAGCAAGTTGTTCTGGATTGTACCTTCCGAGATGGTGGCTACTACAATAATTGGGACTTCCCGCCAGATGTTGTGAGCGATTACCTTCACGCAATGAAGGCCGCTCAAGTCGATGTCGTTGAACTTGGTTTTCGCTTCATTTCGACCAAGGGCTTTAAAGGCGCGACGGCATATACCTCTGACGATTTTCTTAGAAGCCTTTCTATTCCCGAGGGGCTTGTCGTTTCAGTTATGGTTAACGGATCGGATCTTCTTACCGATTTGGGTTTCGAGGCTTCTCTTGAACGTCTTTTCCCGGAGAAGGCTGAGGAGACTCCGGTCGAACTGGTGCGCTTCGCTTGCCACTATCATGAATTCGAGAGGATATTGCCTGCTGTTGGTTGGCTGACAGAGCGCGGCTATCGGGTGGGCTTCAATCTCATGCAGATTGCGGATCGGACTAAAGAAGAAGTCGTGCATCTAGCAAAAGTAGCATGCGCTTGGCCGATCGAGGTTCTTTATTTCGCGGATAGTATGGGCAGCATGTCGCCTGCAGACACTGCTCGCATCATAGGATGGCTGCGCGAAGAATGGAGTGGCGAGATTGGTATCCACACGCACGACAATATGGGGCTCGCACTGGCGAATACTTTGAGGGCGGCTGAAGAAGGCGCTATATGGCTCGACGCCACCGTCACAGGTATGGGGCGCGGACCTGGCAATGCGCGAACAGAGGAACTCGTTATTGAGGCTGAGGCGCTTCGTGGCAGACGTGCAAACCTTGTTCCGCTGATGGCGTTGATTAATCGTTACTTCGCTCCGCTCAAAGCTGCATGCGGCTGGGGAAGCAACCCTTATTATTATTTGACCGGAAAGTACGGTATTCATCCGACTTATGTGCAAGAAATGATGTCGGATGCGCGCTATAGCGAAGAGGATATCCTCGCGGTCATTGAAAAGCTGCGTGATGAAGGCGGAAAAAAATTCAGCGTGGATCGGCTTCACGATGCGAGGAATTTCTATGTCGCTGAGCCGCAGGGAAAATGGTCTCCTGCTGAGCTCATTGCTGAAAAGGATGTGCTCATCTTGGGAACGGGGGCGGGCGTTGCCAAACACCGGCAGGCTCTCGAGGCCTACATCAAGCGTGAGCGGCCGGTAGTTATAGCGTTGAATACGCAATCTGCAATTTCCGACGATCTTATCGATTTGCGTGCAGCCTGTCATCCGGTACGGCTGCTTGCGGATATCGAAACGCATACGGAATTGCCGCAACCTCTTATCACGCCGGCATCGATGCTTCGTCCGGAATTACAATCAGCTCTTTCAGGGAAAACCCTGCTTGATTTTGGTATGGCCGTGGAAAAGGGCGTCTTTGAATTCCATGAAGCGTTCTGTGTTGTGCCGAGCTCGCAAGTGCTGCCCTATGCTCTTTCCGTAGCAAGTAGTGGTCGTGCGCGGCGTGTGCTGATGGCAGGTTTCGACGGATATATGCCGGGCGATGCTCGAAATGATGAAATTGAGGCGCAGCTTCAACTGTACATCGAGCACGCCGAGGCTCCTGAAATTCTGTCGGTAACTCCCACGAGCTACAAAGCACTTAAATCCACTTCAATATACGCGATGTGATCATGAAAAACGTTTCTGTCTTCTTCCCTCTCCGTGCAGGAAGCACTCGTGCAGTGGGCAAAAATACACGGCCATTTCGTCCCGACGGGCGAAGCTTATTTCAACATAAGATGGAACAGCTGGTTCAACTAGCTGACACAGTGGCAGAAGTAATCGTGTCGACCAACGATAAGGTTATTGCTCAACAGTTCGAGGAATTTTCCGACGTAAAGAATTTACGCTTGGTAGAGAGACCGGAAGCGCTTTGCCTCTCTACCACTAAGGTTCAAGATCTCATCGATTACGTTCCGACTGTGGTCGAAGGCGAGCACATTTTCTGGCTACATGCAACTTCCCCTTTCGTCGATGAAAGAGATTATAAGGAAGCCTTGGACATCTATTCTTCTCGCGTGATCAACGCCGCTGAGAATGACTCCATTATGAGCGTAAATAAGCTGCAGCAATTTATTTGGGATGATGCGACGAAGCGTGTCATTAATTGTGACCGTGAGGTTAACCCATGGCCGAACACCCAGGATTTGGCGCCGCTTTATGAAATCAATCATGCGTTCTATATTTCCAGTCGAGACAATTATTTGAAGCTGCGCGATCGGATCGGCCAGAATCCTGTTTTGTATGAAATGACGGGTATCAAAAAAACCGATATCGATTGGGAGGACGATTTCGAGGTAGCCCAAAATCTCTTGGATACATACGAGAGGTCCAGGAAACTATGATCTACTCGACACTCGTATTCGATTGCGATGGGGTAATCCTAAATTCTAATGTCGTAAAAACGGATGCTTTTCGGTCGGCGGCACTTCCTTATGGCGAAGCTGCCGCGGAAGCGTTGGTTGAGTATCACATATCGCGAGGCGGAATCTCTCGGTATGAAAAATTCCGTTATTTTTTGGAAGTAATAGTTCCTCAGTATTCATCATGCGTCGATGGGCCGGGCCTAGATCAGCTATTAGAAGACTATGCTTCTTTTGTGCGTAGCGGATTGATGGAATGTGAGGTGGCTCCTGCGTTAGATACGCTGCGTCAGAGGCTGCCTAATACTCCTTGGATGGTTGCATCTGGGGGAGCTCAAGGCGAGTTGAGAGAGGTGTTCGCGGAGCGGCGTCTGTCAGAGTATTTCGATGCCGGAATATTCGGTAGCCCAGACGCCAAAGTCGACATTCTTCAGCGTGAAATAGCTTCTGGCAACATACGGCTGCCCGCAGTGTTGTTGGGGGATAGCAAATATGATTTTCAAGCTGCATGTGAGTGCGGTCTTGATTTTATATTCGTTAGTAACTGGAGCGAAGTCTCCGACTGGCGGGAGTGGTCCCAGAAAGAAGGGTTTAAAGTTGTTAGTAGTCTCAACAGCTTGATGCATGACCGAGATTTTGTAGAGAGTTTCTCTGCCTGAGTGAATGAGGTGTGTGATGTCCACTAATTTTTTGGATCTGGACTATACAGATATTGGTCAAGTAACAGCTGGAAATATTAACGGTAATAGAGTCCATATCGCGTGGTCACTGAAAAGCGTTGATTTAGATGAACTTCATCTTGTTATCAGCTATCAAGATGGCGAGGACCTCTACGTTAGCTTAGATGTATTCAAAACCGATGGGCGTGAAGGACAACAGACATTCGAGTTTGATGCGACAAGAGTAGTTGTTTCAATGGCCGTGGTCGTCAGTAAGGACAATGAGCGTTACCTGTTGCCAGTCGATAGCGAGCGCTATTTTTTAGATCGGCTCTTGTCTTCGAACATGGTTGAGGTGAATCGCAATCTCCGCTGGGGAAAGCGAATAACTCATCTGCCGACACGTTTCTTTGCTTCGTTGAATTCCATCAAAGCGAATCCGGAAAATTTTGAATTACAGGCTCGATGCTTGGTATCCGTTGGCTACCAAGGGATTGAAAACGAAGATCAGGAGATAATTTCTTGGGCACAAATATTCTGTGCCGAAAACCTAAATAATGCAATGTCCTGCGAAGATGCTGAAGTTCGGGCGTCCTTCCTTATCTTTTGGGCACATCTCGCTATTTACTCGGAAAGTACGGAGGTGGTTCTCCAGATTTCTGATGTTATGAATGATGCTCTTATGGGTATGGAGGAGTACCCGGTCGGAGCTGCTAATGCATTGAACTTGATTTTGTTGATTGGCGGTATTTTGCTTTTTGCAGGAAGGCATGCCGAAGCGCAGAGAGTCTTCCTTCCATTCGACAGATATATCCGTATTGCTGCAAATAAATACCCGAGGGCTCCGGTTAATTACCGAGAGCTTATCGGTGTTGCCGAACGCACGTATCTTTGCAAGCTAGGACTGGAAATGGCTAAAAAGCGTGATGGACAGCTTGATCAGCTTTTATCATCTGAAAGGGCTTGGGCCGATGGTAACCGACTTCGTTCAAAGGGTTCTAAAGAAAGCTGCAAGATGAAATTCATGTCTATCATCAGAAGCTTAGAAGCTAGCTCCTGAATATCGTATAAATGACATCACGATTATGGGCTTTTCTGGCGATGAAGTCGACGTAAGTTGTAACCGTCAGAGAGTGCTATTTATCGTGGAACTAAGGTGACAATAGATGAGCAAGCTCAGCATCAATTCTATCCAGCAGCTAGTAAAAGCCCAGTACCGACAGAGGCGCGTTGGAACCGTTGAAAGTGTTACTTTAGAAAAAGTTACAGGTTGGCTGATCGACACTGATCCGGCACGCGAACTAAAGATTTATGCTAGGGGCCAATATCATACCCCCTCATTCCGCCGTGTTGAGCGAAGTGACGTAAACGCCATTTTTCCTCAGGCCTCCGAGAAGCCTGGCTTTATTATCGATATACCGCTCGCGTTGCGTAGTACACTTGTAGAAGAAGACCTTGCCCGTCTTAAAGTTTTTTATGGATCTCGCGAGATCCCTTCGATGCCAGATGCTGTGAATAAATTTGACTCGAAGCAAGAGGCGGAAACAGGGGCGACGACAGAGGTTGTACAACGAGGGCTATTTGTTCACTCGCCGTATCTGGGCAAATTAGACCATGCCTTGGTTGAATTGATTATTGATGGTGTAAAGTACCCATCTGTAGCGATCGACGACGGTGGTGAAAGTGTATTTGAGATCCCAGCGCAAATATGGCTAGGGGCGAAAGATGCTGGCCTTAAGGTTTTGCAAATATCAGTCGACCATACAGTAGTTGCTCAGGTGCCGGTAAGTCAGAGCAACGTACTGGATTACCTCTCTATGCTCTGCAAAGATGACAGCCCTGAACAGTCACATGTGCTGCTAGGGTTGGCTCATCTCCGCTATATCGCGATGCATCGTCCTATCCCCAAAATGGTCGTCGACTGGGCGGTTCAAGAGGCTACTCGCTTTAAATGTCTCGAACAGGTAACAGAGCACTTCGGGTCAGCTCTGGCTCAGGAAGCCCTAACTATTCAAGTAGACCCAAACGCCGATTTGCACGCCAAAGCTTTGACAAAGATATGGAATCTTTTTGAAAAGGAAGACCGACCGAGCGCGGTTGTTCTCGATCAAGTTGTCATGTCTTTAGGTCTTAATACTCGGCAGCAAACTGCGGTGCTCGAGAGTTTAACGACGTATTTTTGCCAGGCGGATTGTTTTGACGAGATCCTATATAGATTAAGCGAAGACAGAATAGCTGCACTCGCTCGATCGGAGAGTGCTTGGGAAGTATCGCTCGCATTGCCCTATCTTGTAGCACGAGGCCGCTACAAAGACGCCGTAGCTGCGTTGTCGCGACTTCATGAATGCACTGGGTGGATTAATACTGAGTGCTTGCTGGAGGCTTCACGCCGCGCATTTGCGTTGAACCCCAATGTGAAATCTCGCATCGAATTTCTTTATGCTTTGATGTCATATTTGAAAAATTTTGAGGGGAATTACTGGACGCGCCTATATGACCGCAGTATGGCCGGCTCGCTCTCTCTATGGTTCCAGGATCTACAAGCTCTGCCGACCTGGCTGCAAAAAGACGTCGTGGAATCTGCTGTGCGTTGCTTTGCTCTGTCATATGATTTTTGGGATCAGCTTCCAGATTGCCATGTTGACACTCAAGCAAATGAAGGGCTTGATCGAGCATATTTAGCCTATCAACAAATAGACACTCTCCGCAGTGGGGAGATGAGTAATGACAAGCTAATCTCGGCGCTGAGGGCTGCACGTTATCTGGTTAGCGTAGGCAATGAAGATGCGAAAGCAGTAGTGAGAGAAGTTGCGCTTGAAATGAGCGTGGTTTGTAAAGGCTTGTCTCACCTTATCGATGCTGCAGCTGACGCGCTGGACGCATTGGGAGAAAGTGAGCAGCTGAGAAAGCTGGCTCATCCCGAGCTCGACAGTCAGCTAGACCTGAAACGGGCAGCAGCGGCATCGGATAAAATTGCAGGGTTGATTGCTAAAAGTAACGACGCGAACCGATCCTCTTACGGAGTTTTATTGCGCTGGGTCGAAAGGGAAATCACATCCTTGGCTCAGGGGCAGGCGTTCGACGAGACAGCTTGCAAATCATTCATCCGAGTCATTAAGGCGTTGGATTGTGACACTGGTGGCTGGATGTCCGCGGATCTTCTCTATGCTGCGGCAAATGCCGTGGGTGATGAGCATGGCTGTTTCGACAGTTTGATTGAAGCCGGAAAAACCTCGTACGAAAATGCGATGCGTGTTTGTGCGAAGCCAGCAGACCATCCTTCTCTACATAGCGCAGGAAGCAGCCAAGTTTCCGCTGGCCATAACATGCAGCTTAGAAAAGGTAGTCAGCTGCACGGAGACGTGCTTGTTGTCTTATATTCATGTCAGAAATATTTGGGAGATCGTATTCCGCTTTTGCGTGAAACGTGGCTCGCTCGGCTTAAAGAGCGTGGTATTCCATATATAATTTTGGTTGGAAATGGCGATGATAGCATTGATGGCGACGTTCTCAGATTGAACGTCGAGGATACTTACGAGGCTCTGCCTAGTAAAACTTTGCGTATGATCGAATGGGTCTATGAGAATACAGATTTCCAATATCTTGTTAAGATCGATGACGACTGCGCACTGAACGTAGACCAATTCTTTAGTAATCTAGCCTACCGAAAATATAACTATCGCGGGAGAATTTTGCGTCGCAACGTTGGAGACAGTTCCAGAACTTGGCATCAAGCTAAATCTCAGTCTGATTTTGCGAAAAATAGTTTTGATCGCTCGCCAGAACCCAGTAGCTATTGCGATGGTGGTTCAGGGTACAGTCTGTCCCGCCACGCTATGAGAGAGTGTCTGCGGGCATCCAGAAGTGCTTACGGGCAGTGGCTAAAAACAGTGTCTTTCATGGAAGACAAATTGGTTGGGGATCTGCTGAAGACAGCAAATATCGCGCCGCATGAGGAAAGCTATTATGTACATGTCCTCCGTCGTACGCATGACGGAGCGAAGCCGGTGTCGATGTACTCGAATTTCTTTTTTGGTTCCAAATCGTCACCGGTGAGCCTGGTACATCTTGATGAAGCTAAACCACTTCAAGAGCACTTGGGCTATTGCGACAGCACCGATCTCCTTCCGAAGCGGATATGGCCGTCTCACAGAACCCTTAAGATCTCACATAACTCGCACTCTCTCGAGTATCTTTCATCAGAAGATAAGTTGTCGATCGTACGCGATAGCTCTCACGTCGTCATCTCCGTGCTTAGAAACGAGATGACGATGCTGCCACATTTCTTAGATCATTATCGGAAGTTAGGAGTTGGCGCTTTCTTAATTGCAGACAATCTTTCGGATGATGGGTCTCGAGAGTATTTGCTCGAACAGAACGATGTGGCCCTATATTCGGTTGATTCAGAATATAAAGAAGCTCATTTCGGAGTGGATTGGCAGCAAACGCTTCTTTCTCATCATTGTTTGGGCAAGTGGGTGTTACTCGTCGATGCCGATGAGTTTTTGACCTTTGAAGGAATCCAAAGTGATGGGATCTCAAGTGTAACCTCTAGGCTGGAGAGCCAAGGTTTTAACGCAGCCTATAGCCACCTTGTCGATATGTATCCCTCTGGCTTGTTGTCAGAGTGCGATTTTACTAAAGGCGCACCATTCGACCTGGCGCCATATCATGACAATCCTCCAGTAAAACCGGCGCCCGGATCCGGATATTTCTCGAACAGTGGGCTATCTGTCTCGAGCGCCCTACGGCATAGATTGGCTCCGGGCTCCGAACCAAATCTCTTCACTGGGAATAAGGTCCCGTTGCTACGCTATTCTCCGACTGTGAAGCTATCGGAGGGGATCCATTATGTGGGTAATATTAAGCTATCTCCTGATCCCATGTTCCTTGCGCATTTTAAGTATCACTCTGGCTTTGCTGCTAAGGTGGAAAAAGAAATTCAGCGGAAACAGCATTATGGCGGAGCAATTGAGTATCAGAAGTACGCGCTGATGCTGAGAGAGGCGCGTGATAGGCTTTATAATGATCGGTTCAGTAAAAAAATTGAACCAACTTTAAGACCATAAAAAATAAAGCCGCTGATCTTTCGAGATCAGCGGCTTTTTACTGAATTACGAAGCTACTTTGCGATTAACGCTCCGCTTCCCACTCCTTGACTTTTTCATTTATTAGTTTCCCATGCGGCCGGCCGGACTGCGCGAGTTTCATCAAGAATAGAGCATCAGCCTTGTTTAATCGCTGATTATTATAGGCTCGTAGTGCAATGTTCCTGAGCCTATCTACGGCTTCACCCTTAGGTAAAACGGTATCACCATGGATGGCATAACCAATTAATTCATCGATTATGGCCAATTTGTCAGAAGCAGGGGCATCAGACTGTGTACTTGCAGCCTGGTCTTTGGTGATGAATAGGTTTTCGCAATTAAAGTATTTTTTGAAAAAAAGCTCATTGCTATCTTTAAATATCTCCTCGACCGCAAATCTGCGATTAGAGGTAATCTTCCCGTCTTTAAGGGTTTCTAGTGCCAATATTTCTTTTTTTAGAGTTTTGTTTTTACCGTTGACGCCGCTGCCATCTTCTTTCCAGTAAGGCAGCGTGGCATTGATTTTCCGATAAGCTATGGCTTGGTAGAGCGACAAAGATTCATTGGCAGAGTCGATCGCGAAGTCAAAGTTACTATCGGGTAGAGCTGGATTAAGCGCCTTGAGGAAATCTCGCCGAATATCGCCGCCATTAAACATTTTACGGTCGTAAATTCTAAAGTCACAGCATTGAAGCCCAAACGCCTCGCTCCAATTGTCAGCGATCTTCAAGTAATTTACATAGTAATCGTCGCTTTTAGCACGCAGAGTGATGAAATCCTCTAGGGTACTAGATACCTCGGACTTAAGCCCTGTGCTGTAGAGCGACACAATCGTATCAAATTGAGGCCTGAAGTAAGATATAATTTTTACTTCTGTAAAGTTTGCCATCAAGAAATCGCGAAGTCTGAGAATATCAGAATGCTCGATTACACGTGAATGGAAATGCTCACTCGTTATCAAAAAGGTATCGTGATCAGAGCTCGCGGCATTTACGTCAGCTTCGAACTTAGGAACAAAGTCTGCAAAAAAGGCTTCTTTGTCTTGCGGAGTATATATTTTATTCTGACGATAAAAGTCATCATACACGCTGCTGAAATAAGCCGCAGCAACTCTGTTGTTTGTTTTCCCGAGTATATCAGAAAGATAAATGCCTTCCTTACTCAGCTGATCACGGTTCGCATACAGCCAGTTTTGTAACAAAGTTGTACCCGTTTTTTCGGTGCCGATATGGAGGACGCATTTCATATATATAGAGTTCCCTATTATCGCTGAGCGTTGTTTGCCGGCCTTCGGGGCGAAACGCAAATTCTCATATTTATTTAGCGATTTCATCGATAATGACAACCTCACCTAAGCTGCAGACCAACCAAGTAGGCGAAGCGTGAACGGCCCATTCCAAATTAGAGTAAATCCTGATATTCTTAATTACGCGTGTGATACTTTTTAAGGCTAGACTCTTTGTCTACTCGGAGTGCGGCTGCGTATTTTGAAAGTATTCCCAGTCTTTGAATTCGTTGAATTATTTCAAAATTGTGGATTTGGGTTTTGACGTACCTGAACCGCCCCATTTGAGAGGTCCAGTTTAAGAGTTAGTGCATCGTGGGCCTTCGGTCTACTGGCACGATGCTTTTGGGTGCTGGTGGACGATATCCCAAAGAGCTATGCGGGTGCACCGTGTTGAAATGCTTACGCCAGCTTTCGATCAGGATCTGGGCCTCTCTTGAGCCGAATAAAACACCTCTCCATCGAGCAATTCGTCGCGAAGTCTGGCGTTAAAGCTTTCCACGTAGCCTTCGTCGGGCAAACAATCCTCCGGACTGTTTGCTGATCCTCCTCGGTCCCAAAGCGAAGGTAATCCCCCCGTTTTTGCGGGGGCTTGGTCGTAGAATTTCCGCGGCCATTCTCAGTTTCTATGCGGGGGTCATCCCGCCGTTGCCCATGTTCGGACGTTCGTGGTTGTAGGACCAGAGCCATTCGGTGGCAATGTTCTGGACCTCGTAGATGGTTTCGAAGATATGGAGGTCCAGCCATTCATGCCGGACCGTCCGGTTGTAGCGCTCGACATAAGCGTTCTGCTGCGGCTTTCCGGGCTGGATGTGCGCCAAGGCTGATCTGCCCCACTTTAGTGGTCCGGTTTAAAAGTTAGTGCATCGTGGGCCTTTGGTCTACTGGCACGATGCTTTCTGGTGCTGGTGGGCGATAGCCCAGCGAACTGTGCGGGCGCACCGAGTTGTAATGCTTGCGCCAGCGTTCGATGAGGATCTGAGCCTCTCTCAGCGTATAGAACACCTCTCCATCCAGTAACTCGTTGCGAAGTCTGGCGTTGAAGCTCTCCACATACCCATTCTCCCAGGGTGACCCCGGCTCGATATAGGCTGTTTTGGCCCCCACCGTCTCGATCCAGTTGCGCAGCTTGGTCGCGATGAATTCGGGGCCATTATCTGACCTGATAAACTCCGGCGGACCGCGAAGGATGAACAGGTCTGTCAGCGCGTCGATGACGTCGACTGAGTTGAGCTTGCGTTTAACACGGATCACCAGCACCTCTCGGGTGAATTCGTCAACGATATTGAGCATGCGGTAAGCCCGCCCGTCCGCTGTCCGGTCCTGGACGAAATCGTATGACCAGACGTGGTTTGGCCGCTCGGCCCGCAGCCGCACGCAGGAGCCATCCGCCAGCCAGAGCCGCCCGCTTTTCTTCTGCTTTTGCGGGACTTTAAGCCCCTCGCGTCGCCAAATGCGCTCGACCCGCTTGTGGTTGACGCACCGTCCCGCCTGAACCAGAAGGCCCGTGATCTGGCGATAGCCATAGCGTCCGTATTGCCGTGCCAGTTCGGTGATATCGGCCGTCAAAAGAGCTTCATCCTGACGACCAACTGGGATCTTGCGCTGGGTCGACCGGTGCTGTCCAAGCGCCCGACAGGCGCGGCGTTCGGAGATGCCGAGTTCCTGCCGGATGTGGTCGATGCACTGGCGGCGACGCGAAGGGCTTAGAAGCTTCCCCGCGCCGCTTCCGTCAGGATCAGCTTGTCGAGCGTCAGATCCGACACGGCCCGTCTGAGCCGCGTATTCTCTTTCTCGAGCTCCTTCAGCCGCTTGAGCTGATCGCGGTTCATCCCGCCAAACTCACGACGCCAACGGTAATAGGTCTGTTGGGTTACGCCAATCTGGCGCACCGCATCTGCCAGTTTCGCGCCTTGACCCTGCAAGACCTCAACCTGACGCAGCTTCATGACAATGTCTTCCGCCTTTTCGCGTTTGCCTGCCATCTAAGTAGTCCTCCATCATGCGGGATAAACTATCCCAAAAAGTGGACCACTTCAGCGGGGCAAGACCAGCATCCGGAGCACCGCAAGTATCCGTAATTACTACGAGATCTATCCATTACGCGGCCGGATCACGTCTGGTGTGCAGACATGACTTACATCCCGATGCAACGCGGGTTCCTCTATTTGGTGGCCATCATGGATTGGGCGTCGCGGCGGGTTCTATCCTGGTGTGTGTCAAATACCATAGACGTGGAATTCTGCATCGAGGCTTTGGAAGAGGCCATGCAACTGCATGGAAAACCTGAGATATTCAACGCCGACCAAGGCAGTCAGTTCACAAGCCCGCGCTTCACGAAGATCCTCTCGGACGCCACCGTGAAGATATCGATGGACGTACGAGGCCGGTGGATGGATAAAGTGATGATCGAACGGCTCTGGCGGTCGCTGAAATACGAATGCGTTTATCTGAACGCGTTTGAGACAGGCACGGCAGCCCGGCTCGGCATCGGAAAGTGGATGACCTTCTACAACACCAAGCGCCCCCATTCGGCTGAGGTGGCAAAACAACCTTCGCGGCCCATCAAGGCCTCGATCTGAAAGCGGCAGCACGATCAGCAGGCAAGCTTCGCGCCGCCCAAAAACTGTCCGGGAAATGGGGAGCACCTCACGCTTCAGGGGGCAAGATCACACGATGATGCCACGAGCCCGCCATCGTGATGAAAGGTCCGAGAATTCCTGCCCAAACCGTCCAGTTTTCAGCTGGCTGAGCGGGAAAATGGTGAGCGCGTTATTGCGCCCGCGCGGATTTATCATATATTATAAATTGAATTTGTATTATGGAAGATGTCAACGTCAGAAGAGGGCTGCGGAAATGTCGATTGACTGGTTCTGGGGACTTTTGGGTGGCCTCATGATCGGGGGGGCTGCGGTTCTCATGCTTCTCCTCAATGCCCGTATCATGGGGGCGAGCGGTATTCTGGCCGGACTTATGCAACCGGCTGGGGCGGTATTCCGTGAGCGCGTGGTATTTACGCTTGGGCTTGTTGGCGCACCTGCGCTGGTGGCCCTCCTGTGGCACGCACCCGAGGCCCATGTCACCCCGAACTGGCTCTTATTGATTGTTGCGGGGCTTCTGGTCGGGTTTGGCGCGCGCCTCGGTAATGGCTGCACCTCCGGTCACGGGGTATGCGGGATGTCACGTTTTTCGCGGCGCTCGATTATCGCGACGATGGTTTATGTCGGCTTCGGCATGGTTGCCGTAGCAATTGCGCGCCATGTACTGGGGGTGATCTGATGCGTATTCTAATCTCGCTTCTGTCTGGCGTGGTTTTCGGCCTTGGGCTGATGCTCTCGGGAATGACCGATACCCAGAAGGTCCAGGGATTTCTTGATATTTTCGGCGAGTGGGACCCGACGCTGATCTTCGTGCTCGGCGGAGCAGTGCTACCGATGGTGGTGGCGTGGCGTATTGCGGCCAAGCGCGAGCGCTCGCCGCTCGGAGAGCCCTATCCCGCGGCTCCCTCGCACCGGATCGATCGTAAGTTGATCCTGGGGGTGCTGATGTTCGGGGTGGGCTGGGGGTTGGGCGGGTTCTGCCCGGGTCCCGCGATTGCGTCACTCAGCTATGCCGGGCCGGGCGGGCTGGTCTTTGTGATTGCGATGTTCACCGGTATGGCGCTCGAGCGGCGTATCGCCTGATTTCCACTCTGATCCCTATTTGGGCGCGCCAAGCCGGCGCGCTCTTTTTTTTGGCAGAAGTGCGGCGGTTGGGGAAATACGTCTTTCAGTTGCAAGCTCCCATCTTTCCATCCCCATGGCAAACGCGCCCAATCAGGGGGCAATAGCCACCGAGGAGGAGCGCGACATGGCTGATCCCATCTCTCTGATCTACAGGCTGGAGGATCGCCCGCCGCCGGCAAAGGCCGCACTTGCGGGCTTCCAGCATATCCTCGCCGCCATCGTCGGGATCGTGACGCCCACTCTAGTGATCGGCGGGGTGCTAGGCTTAGGTGAGCAGGTGCCTTACCTGATTTCGATGGCGATCTTCGTCTCCGGTGTGGCAACCTTTATCCAGTGTCGCAGGATCGGGCCGGTGGGTTCGGGGCTCCTCAGCCTGCAGGGCACTTCCTTTGCCTTCCTCGGCGCGATTCTAGCCGCCGGTATGGCTGTGAAAGGGCGGGGTGGCTCGCCCGAAGATATCCTTGCGATGATCTTCGGCCTGTCGCTTGTGGGCTGCCTCGTGGAAATCGTGCTCTCGCAATTCATGGACAAGCTCAAGCGCATCATCAACCCGACCGTGACGGGTATCGTCATCACCATTATCGGGCTAAGCCTCGTGAAGGTGGGCTTTACCGACTTTGCCGGTGGCGCGATGGCGGGCGAGAATCTTGGCCAGCCGGTCAACCTGTTGCTGGGCGCGATCGTGACCGTGGTGATCCTGATCTGCACCTTCATGGGCAAGCCCATGCTGCGGATCGGGGCGATCATGGTGGGGCTGATCGTGGGCACTCTGGTGGCCATGGCGCTTGGCATGGTAAATTTCGCGCCGCTTGCCAATGCGCAGATCTTCGCGCTGCCGATCCCGTTCCGTTATGGTCTGAATTTCGACTTCGGGCTCTTCATTCCGATGGCCTTCCTCTATCTGGTGACCGCCATCGAGACCTCGGGGGACCTTACCGCCAGCTCCGTTGTGTCAGGCCAGCCGGTCTCGGGGCCGCTCTATCTCAAACGTATCAAAGGTGGTGTGCTGGGCGATGGGGTGAATTCGGGGATCGCGGCGATCTTCAACACTTTCCCCAACACGACCTTCAGCCAGAATAACGGCGTGATCCAGATGACCGGTGTGGCCTCGCGTCATGTCGGCCTTTATGTCGCGGGTATTCTGGTGATCATGGGCTTCTTCCCGATCCTCGGTGCGATCTTCATGCTGATTCCGAAGCCGGTTCTGGGCGGCGCGACGCTTGTGCTGTTCGGCACGATCGCGGTGGCCGGTATCCGCATCCTCTCGACCCAACCGATGGACCAGCGCCGCGTCTATATCATGGCGGTCAGCTTCGGTCTCGGCCTCGGTGTGACGCTGGTGCCCGAGGCGACCCAGCATCTGCCGACTCTTCTCAAGCAGGTCGTCGCGACGCCGATCACCCTGTCGGGCCTGAGCGCGATCATCCTGTCGCTGGTCCTGCCAGAGCCCAAGACCGCGCCCGAGGCTTCGGATCAGGAGGCGCATGCGCCTGCCGAATAAGGCGTTTCCCGAAAGAAGCTGAGACAGGCCTTCCTTCAGGGGGAGGCCCTTTGACTTGCAGCCTCGCCCGCGGCATCTAGCTATGACCGGATATGGGGGCGCGTGGTGGAAAAGCTGGAGACATTGAACTGGGTGCAGGCTGTGCCTGCCTTTATCGCGCTTTCTGTCGCGACATGGCTCTCGCAGGCAGGAGATCTGTCGCGTCCCGAACAGATCGCTGTGCTGGGGGTAACCTTCTCGGCCTCGACCGGGTTGGGGCGGCAGGTCGCCGGACGGCGTTGGTTGCTGGCGGTGCTGGATGTTCTGGGGAAGGGCTTCGCCATCGCTGCGGGTGTCCTGCTTGGAACGCTGACGCTCGGCGGCGTCAGCCTTGTCTGGCCCGCGATGATCTTTGGGGCCTGTCTGGTCGGGGCGTTGTCGCGGCTCGATAAGGCACTGTGGTGGCTCTCGATCCAGAGCTGGCTGTTTTTTGGCCTTTCTGCGCTATTTTTTGATCAGGCGGAGGCTCCGTGGCAATTGGTTATGCTGGTTGTGGCGACCCATATCCTTGTGCTGGGTTTCGAGCATTGCGTGATCCGGGGGCTGCGGTCCTGGTCGGGCTTCCGCCGCTGGGATAATGTGATGGGAGTTGATCACGAAGGGGCGCCGATCCTGACAATGGGGTGGCAGGCGGCACAATCGGGGGTGGCCGTGGCGCTGGCCTTGGGGCTGGCGTTGATGATGGGGCTGTCGCGGCCCTATTGGGCTCCGATGAGCACGCTTTTTGTCCTGCGCCCCGACCTGAAGGCCACCCGCGCGAGCCTTGTGACGCGATGTGTGACCACGGTGCTGGGCTGTTTGGCGGCGACGATAGTGGTGATGGTCCTGCCGGGCCATTGGGTGCTGCCGGTCCTGTTCGTGCTGACGGGCACCGCGGCGATCCTGTTTCTACCCTTGGGCTTTCCGGTCTTTGTCGCACTTCTATCGGCCACTATCGTCCTGATGGTCACGATGGGCAATGCGGCCTTGGTCGAGAATGCCGAGGTGCGGGTGATTGGCACTCTGATCGGCGGGGTGATGGCGCTGCTGACCCAGGTCGTGGCGCATGTCCTCTTCCGGCGCGCCGTTTAGCAAATGGAAAAACCCGTCCCTTGCGGGACGGGTTTTGCGCGATATGTCGGACAGGCCTTGCGGCCGGTCCTCCTGTTGGTGCCCCTTGGTTACTGGTCCTCGGGGAGGATACGCACGCCGCCTTTGGCTGCCGAAGAGGCCAGCATCGCGTAGGCTTTGAGCGCGGTCGACACGGCGCGTTTGCGCGGGGCGGCCGGTTTCCACGGCAGCGGACCCATTGCCTCGCGGCGCGCGGCCAGCTCGTTATCGGCCACAGCAAGGTTGATCGTGCGGTTCGGGATGTCGATCTCGATCAGATCGCCATCTTGCACAAGGGCGATCGTACCGCCTTCTTCTGCCTCCGGCGAGACGTGGCCGATGGAGAGGCCCGAGGTGCCGCCCGAGAAGCGCCCATCGGTCAGCAGCGCGCATTTCGCGCCAAGACCTTTGGATTTGAGATAGGAGGTCGGGTAGAGCATTTCCTGCATGCCCGGACCGCCGCGCGGGCCCTCGAAGCGGATCACCACCACCTCGCCTTCTTTCACCTTGCCGGTGAGGATGGCCGAGACGGAATCGTCTTGGCTCTCGAAGACGCGGGCAGGGCCCGAGAATTTGAGGATCGAGTCGTCCACGCCTGCGGTTTTCACGATACAGCCGTTTAGGGCGATATTCCCGAACAGCACCGCAAGGCCGCCATCCTTGGAAAACGCATGTTCGCCCGAGCGGATCACGCCATTCACGCGGTCACGATCGAGTTCCTTATAGCGGTTCTCGGTGGAGAAGGCTTCGGTGGTGCGCACGCCGCCCGGGGCCGCGCGATAGAAGCTGTCGACCTTGTCCGAATTCGAGGTGACGATATCCCATTTGGCCAGTGCCTCGGACATCGTCTCCGAGTGCACGGTGCGGCAATCGGCATGGATCAGCCCTGCGCGGTTCATCTCGCCAAGGATGCCCATGATGCCACCGGCGCGGTGGACATCTTCCATATGGACATCGGCCTTGGCGGGCGCGACCTTGCACAGGACCGGCACCTTGCGCGAGAGACGGTCGATATCGTCCATCGTGAAATCGACCTTGCCCTCATATGCGATGGCGAGGAGGTGCAGCACGGTATTGGTCGAACCGCCCATCGCGATATCGAGCGACATGGCGTTCTCGAAAGCGTTGAAATTGGCGATGTCGCGGGGCAGGAGGCCCGGCTTCTCGTCCTCGTAATGCGCCTTGGTGATCTCGACGATCTTGCGGCCCGCTTCGAGGAACAGCTCCTTGCGGTCGGCATGGGTGGCCAGAACCGAGCCGTTGCCCGGAAGCGCGAGACCGAGCGCCTCGGCGAGGCAGTTCATCGAGTTGGCGGTGAACATGCCCGAGCAGGAGCCACAGGTGGGGCAGGCATTGGCCTCGAACTCGGCCACTTCCTCATCGGTATATTTGTCATCGGCGGCCACGACCATCGCATCGACGAGGTCTACGGCCTTCTCGAGATCGTTGATGGTGACCTTGCCCGCTTCCATCGGGCCACCCGAAACGAAGATGACCGGAATATTGAGGCGCATCGCGGCCATCAGCATACCGGGGGTGATCTTGTCGCAGTTGGAGATGCAGACCATCGCATCGGCGCAATGCGCATTGACCATATATTCGACCGAATCCGCGATGATCTCGCGCGAGGGGAGCGAATAGAGCATGCCGTCATGGCCCATGGCGATCCCGTCATCGACCGCGATGGTATTGAATTCCTTGGCAACGCCGCCCGCGTTCTCGATCTCGCGGGCAACCATCTGGCCCAGATCCTTCAGGTGGACGTGGCCGGGGACGAATTGCGTGAAGGAGTTGACGACCGCAATGATCGGCTTGCCGAAATCGCCGTCCTTCATGCCGGTTGCGCGCCACAATCCGCGCGCCCCCGCCATATTGCGGCCATGGGTCGATCTGCGGGAACGATAATAGGGCATTGGCTGCTCCCTTTCTTTGGGCAATGGCTTGCGGGGATCACGGACACGAGCCCCGCTTTCGGGGCGCAGCTTTAGCGCAAGCGCGATCGGAAGAACAGGCAAAACCGCTATGCGCTTTCGCAATGTCTCGTTATGTGGGGGAAACGGGACATAAAATTTCGTGAGAAAGGGTGCCATCCCCGCGAGCAGCAAAGGATGGCACCCCCAATGCCCTCCGTGGCAGCGGTAGGGCGGATGTCCGTTACGCGTCTGAAGGTACCCGGCATCACGCGGTTTGGGCCGGTGGTGGATTCGCTTCAGGCTGTCGGAACCTTGTCCATCAAGCACCAAGTACAGGCCGGAGCAAGGGCTTTGCAGGGCTGGCGTGACTTATGAGTCACTGACGCGGCGTTCAGCGTGATCTTGCTGCAACGCAGGCCTCGGGCGCGGTGGCGGCGCAGAGGGAATATCTTGCACGTCTGCCCGGCTGTGGCAGTGTCGGTGCAGGGATAGATAGGGACATCCGATGTGCGCATCCTTCAGACTGATTGCCGGCCTTCTGGCGGCATATGCGGGGCTTGCGGCACCTGCCTGCTCCGAGAACGCTTCGGGCTTCCAGTATCTCGGCTGGTCGCGCTTCCAGTATAACGACCTGATCGGGGATGGTCATGACCGCTGGCAGAGCGGGGGGATCAGTGTCTCGGTTCTGGCGGGGCGCGAGCCGGAGGCCACACTTCCCGCGCAGCCCTTTGCCTTGTGGGAGTTCCGCCTGAGCGGGGCAGTGATCGCCCCGCAATCGCTGACCCGTCCCGCCGCGCAGGACCGGCGCTATGTCAGCCGCTCCGAGCTGAGCGCGCGCAGCTATTTCGAGCAAGGTGGCTGGCAGGGCATGGTCGGTTTCGGTCTGGTGGGGATCGGTCCGGACACATTGCCCGGCAAAGTCCAGAAAGAGCTGCATGATCTGCTGGACCAGCCCGATCCGAGCGCCGCGCAGGATGACCAGCTGGGTGACGAGATCTGGCCGATGGTCGCGGCAGAGTTGCGCTATCCGGTGGATCTGGGGCCGCAAACGCGGCTGGTGCCGTTCGTGTCTGGCAAGAGCGGCGACGAGGATCTGTTGACGGCCGGCGTCGATCTGCTGATCAATGCGCCGCAGCCGATGCTGTGGCTGCGCGACGATACGTTGGGCCGGCTCTATATGGGGTTGGGAGATAAATACACCGGCGGAACGACCTTCGGGCTGGGCGCGGATGTGACCCATGTCGGCCATAGCAATCTCTTCCCCGAAGGCGGCGTCGAGGCGGAGGACACTCGTTACCGGCTGCGTGCCTTTGTCAGCCATAGCTGGGACACTATGCGGTTGAGCTACGGGGCGACATGGCTCTCGGAGGAATATGTTGGCCAGCCCGAAGGGCAGGTCGTGGGCGATCTGCGGCTGGATATCCGGTTCTGAGCGCGGCGGGCTTTTCTCGCCTGAATCCCCGGAGGCGCCCGTGTTTTGCGTTGACAGTGGGGAAGGGGGCTGTATAAGCGCGCGGATCGGTGGCGCAGGCT
This sequence comes from Thioclava sp. GXIMD2076, assembly GCF_037949795.1. NCBI lineage: Bacteria > Pseudomonadati > Pseudomonadota > Alphaproteobacteria > Rhodobacterales > Paracoccaceae > Thioclava > Thioclava sp. GXIMD2076. The sequence goes on along the minus strand of NZ_CP149932.1, from coordinate 108,055 downwards.
GCCGGTTTTTCATTGGTGTTGGTGGATCTCGCAAGAGAAAACCTGTCGCCGGTCGCAAGGCCGGAGGAGGACAACGCCCTTCGGAACTTAGAGAAGGAGATCAGCCGTGACCAAACGCACGTCTGCCAAGTACAAAATCGACCGCCGCATGGGCGAGAACATCTGGGGCCGCGCAAAGTCCCCGGTCAACCGTCGTGAATACGGCCCGGGTCAGCACGGTCAGCGCCGCAAGGCAAAACTGTCGGACTTCGGTATCCAGCTGCGCGCCAAGCAGAAGCTGAAAGGCTACTACGGCGACCTGACCGAAAAGCAATTCCGTCGCATCTACGGCGAAGCAGAGCGTGTTAAAGGCGATACCGGTGAGAACCTGGTGGGTCTGCTCGAGCGCCGTCTGGACGCAGTTGTCTACCGCGCGAAATTCGTGCCGACCGTCTTCGCCGCACGTCAGTTCGTGAACCACGGCCACGTTCTGGTCAACGGCAAGCGCGTGAACATCCCCTCCTACCGCGTGAAAGAGGGTGACGTGATCGAAGTTCGCGAGAAGTCCAAGCAAATGGCTCTCGTGATCGAAGCTCAAGCGTCCGCAGAGCGCGACATCCCCGACTATCTGGAAGTCGACGGTTCGAAACTGACCGCGACCTTCACCCGTACCCCGGGTCTGTCGGACGTTCCGTATCCGGTCGTCATGGAACCGAACCTCGTCGTCGAATTCTACGCAAAGAACTAAGGGCGTGGGCCTTCGGGCCCCCCTTCGTCTTTGCCGATTACGATCGAAATACGAAAAGCCGCAGTGGATCACTGCGGCTTTTCACGTTTTCAAAGGGTCTGTTTCGCCGCTGTGGCGACGGCTGGCTTCAGCCGTCGTTGAACATGCTGAGGAATGACCAGAGCTGTGCATGGGCTTCCTTCTGGAAATAATCGCCGAAGTCCCCGTTCTGGAGCTTTTCGATATAGATAGCTGTATTCGCTTCGTTATTCAGCCGCGGACGGCTGTAGGAACTCGAGCGATATGCGATTTCCTCGGCACCGCGGCGCAAGGCGCGCTCGGTTCCGGGGGTCCAGCGCTCGTCGATCCGGCCGACAAAGAGCTGGTAACGGCTCAGGGTCTTCTTGACCGCGATCCGTTTGTCCTTGGGTAAGGACATGAAGACATCCTGCAGGCTGTCGGCCCTTGCCAAGGATGGTAGGCCCAATGCGCAGAGGAACGTCGTCGCAAAGGCCAGTGGGGGGGCCGTATATATCAGTGCATGAGACATTTCTGTTGGAGCTCCTTTCGCCTGATAACGCGTAAGTTGTGAATTCTAAATGAGGCGTAAATCTGTCAACGACGGAGCGATAAGCGGGGTGTAATTTTAAAACTTGAGTTAGTTTTTCATAAATATGTGGGGCATCTCCCACGCAATCCGGCCAATTCGGAACACTGGTCAAAGATTGCTGGAAAATCGCTTGGACCGCAGATAAAGAGACGGCGCAAGATGAGGGTAGATGCATCATGAATGACCAAATTCAACCGCAACCCGGAATTATGGATATCGCGCTCTACGAGGGCGGGGCGTCCAAAGTGGCTGGCCGCACGGATGCGGTGAAGCTCAGCTCGAACGAGAACCCGTTCGGGCCGTCCGACAAAGCCAAAGAAGCCTTTGCGCGTTGTGCCCATTCGATGCATCGATATCCGTCCACCGACCATGCGGGCCTGCGTCAGGCCATCGGGGATGTCTATAAGCTCGATCCGCAGAAGATCATCATCGGCGTGGGCTCGGACGAGATCATCCACATGCTCTGTCAGGCCTATGTCGGCGCGGGCTCCGAGGTGGTGTTCACCGAGCACGGTTTCCTGATGTACCGCATTTCGACCATGGCTGCCGGTGGCACGCCGGTAGAGGTGAAGGAACGTGACCGCACGACCGATGTGGATGCGATCCTCGCGGCCTGCAACGAGAACACCAAGCTTGTCTTTATTGCCAACCCGAACAACCCGACGGGCACGATGATCGCGCCCGCCGAGCTGGAGCGTCTGGCCAAGGGGCTGCCGGAGCAGACGATTCTGGTGATCGATTCCGCCTATTCCGAATATGTGGAAGGCTATGATGGCGGCGCCGATATCGCGACCCGTCTGGACAATGTCATCATGACCCGTACCTTCTCCAAGATCTATGGTCTTGGCGGGTTGCGTGTGGGCTGGGGCTATGGCTCGAAAACCATTATCGACGTGCTCAACCGCGTGCGCGGGCCGTTCAACATGTCCACCGCGCAGCTGGAAACCGCCGAGGCCGCCGTGCGCGATCAGGACTGGCTGGAACGCTGCCGCAATGACAATACCCGTCTGCGCGCATGGCTGGCCGAGGCGCTGGCCGAGAAGGGCGTGCCGTCGGATACCTCGACCGCGAATTTCATCCTCGCCCGTTTCACCTCGCCCGCTGAGGCCGAGGCCTGCGACGAGTATCTGAAATCCGAGGGCATTATCGTGCGCCGTGTCGCCAGCTACAACCTGCCGCATTGCCTGCGTATCACCGTGGGCGACGAGCCGTCCTGCCGCCGGGTGGCCCATCTGATCGGCCAGTTCAAGGCACAGTTCATGGCAGGTGATCTCTCATGATCTTTCCGAAAGTCGCGCTGATCGGGATGGGGCTCATTGCCTCTTCCGTGGCGCATGCGACCCGCTGGAAAAAGCTTGCCGGTTCCGTCGCGGGCTTTGACCGCGACGCGGAGGTGCGCGAGACGGCCCGCGAGATCGGGCTCGTGGATACGGTTTGTGACAGTCTGGCCGAGGTGGTGCGCGATGCCGATCTGGTCATGCTTTGCGTGCCGGTGGGCGCGATGGGCGCGGTTGCTGCCGAGATCGCCCCGCATCTGAAGCCGGGCGCGATCGTCACCGATACGGGGTCTGTCAAACAGGCGGTGGTGGAGGCCGTGGGTCCGCATATCCCCGAGGGTGTGCATTTTATCCCGGGGCACCCGCTGGCCGGCACCGAGCAATCGGGGCCGCGTTCGGGCTTTGCCACGCTCTTCGTCAACCGCTGGTGGCTGCTGACGCCATCCGAGGAGACCGAGCCTCAGGCGCTGGCCTTGCTGCGCGCCTATCTCGAGGGGTTCGGGGCGAGCGTTGATACAATGGATGCACCGCATCACGACATAACACTGGCGGTGACCTCGCATTGCCCGCACCTGATCGCCTATACGATGGTGGGTGTGGCTGACCATGTGCGCCGTGTCAGCCATCAGGAAATCATCAAGTATTCGGCCTCGGGCTTTCGCGATTTCACACGGATTGCGGCCTCCGATCCGACAATGTGGCGCGACGTCTTCCTGACCAACAAAGAGGCGACGCTGGATATCCTGGGCCGCTTCGCCGAGGAGTTGTTCGTGCTCCAACGCGCGATCCGCACTGGTGATGGCGAGATGCTGCACGAGTATTTCACCCGCACCCGCGCGATCCGCCGCGGCATCATCGATGCGGGACAGGATACCGACGCGCCCGATTTCGGGCGCCAGCCGAAGCCATCCGAAACGATGTAATGGAAAAGGGCCCCGAGGGGCCCTTTTTTAACCTTCCGCGGAGTCGGGGATCTGGATCACCGGTGCCTCGCCCAGCGGAATGGGCCCGAGCTTCATCTGTCCTGCGCGGATTGTCAGCGGCAGCTCCAGCTCCCCCGATTTTCCCGCCATCTGTGACACGAGGAGTTTCACCATATCCACGCGGTTGCGCGGGATCAGCCCCGCATCCACCGCCACGCCCAGCCAGGCCTGCCAGTCGGGCGTGCCCAGCGTGATCTCGCCCTCGGGCTGACCGGTCTCGGTGATGGTCAGCGCACCTTTGGCAGTGACCAGTTTCGAATCCCAGTCCAGCGTGAAATCATTGATCTTGACGGTCTGCAGGGCAGGGGCGCGCTCGAGGCTGCTATTGTCGAGCGGTGTCGCGGTACCCACCGCGCCATCCAGATGGATCTGGTCGATCTGGTCGGCCAGGAAGGAGCCAGCGGCTTTGGCCTGCGGAAGCAGGTCGGACAGCACATCCAGCGGGATCTGCACGGCGTCCATATCCATGCCGATCTTATAGGCATGGGCAGGGGTGAGCGTGCTGTCGGCCTCGTTCGGATCGGTGATGGCTGCGGCGCTGTCCTCGGCCTTCTGGAGCGATACGACAATCTGGTTGGCTCCGAAATCGATCTTCTCGCCGCTGATCTCGGGCTGGTCCAGCACCAGTTTCGCAGAATTCAGCGGCAGGGTCTTGGCCAGACCCAGAGATACATCCAGCCGGTTTGACAGGTTTGACAGGGTGAAATCGTGACCCGCATAGCCCAGATCCACCTCTTCGGGCAGGTTCATGGTGATATCGGTCGGGCGGAACACACCGGCGTTCAGCTGCGCGTATTCGGCCGACCAGGAGAAACCACCATCAGGCTGTGTCAGCTCGGGCGATTCGAAATTCGCGGTGAAACGGGTCGGGAAACCACCTACGGCCACCGCCTGCGCAGAGCCCCATCCGGCCGCCTCGGCCGTGGCAATCAGCGCTTTGGCCCGTGTTTCGATCTCGCGCGATACCAGCATCCAGTAGGCACCGAAGACCACGCACAGAATGATGATGAGACCTACCAGTTTGCGCATTATACACCTCTTCACAGCTCGTCGTATTTTCTCTATTCGGCCAAAGACGAAAGGACCAGAGGCATGAACAAAACGTTATGGGTCTTCGGATATGGCTCGCTCATCTGGAAACCGGGATTCGAGGTGGCGGAACAGTCCCTTGGTCGGCTCAAGGGCTGGCACCGTTCGTTTTGCATGACCTCCATCCATTATCGCGGCACCGAGGAAAATCCGGGGCTGGTGCTGGCGCTTGATGCACAGGAAAACGCCGTCTGTGCCGGTGTGGCGTTGCGCGCGAAAGCCGGCGAGGAAGCGGACGTGCTGGCCTATCTGCGTGATCGGGAGCTGGTCTCGAGCGCCTATGAGGAGCGGATCCTGCCGGTGGCGCTCGCCGACGGGCGGGTGGTCGAGGCGGTGACCTATGTGGTGGACCCCGCCAATCCCCAATATTGCCACCATACGCTCGAGGAACAGGCGCGGATCATTGCCCGATCCTGTGGCCGGATGGGCCCGAATTGCGACTACCTCTACAATACGGCGCAGCATCTGGGCACACTCGGCATCGCCGATCCCGATCTCGACTGGTTGGCCGCAAGAGTGCGCCATCTGACGGGATGCGCCTGATCTCCTGATAGCCCTTGGACAAATGCGCGCGGGCGGCTAGGGTCAACGCCAAGTTAACAGGTAAATCGGGCCCCTCCCCATGTCCAAGCTGAAACTCGAAGCGCAATTCTCCCAACCGGTCCGGCAGATCTTCATGATGCTGGTGGTTCTGGGGCTGGTGGCCGCAGGGGCCGTCTTCGCCTATGCGCGGATCTTCCCGATCTTCCTGTCGAACCCGTGGCTGAACGGGGTGATTCTGATCACCTTCGTGCTCGGGGTTCTGGCCTGTTTCTGGCAGGTGGTGCAGCTGATCAAGGCGGTCAGCTGGCTCGAGAGCTTTGCCGCTGACCGTCCAGGGCGTCCCAATGTGCGTGCGCCGGTAATGCTGGCGCCGCTGGCGGCTCTTTTGGGAGCACGCCAGCGTGCCGATATCTCGACCTCTGCAGGCCGCTCGATCCTCGAATCGGTGGCCGAGCGGATCGATGAGGGCCGCGATATCACCCGCTATGTTACGGGGCTTCTGATTTTTCTCGGGCTCTTGGGTACGTTTTACGGGCTGGCCACGACGGTGCCCGCCGTGGTCGATACGATCCGCGCGCTGGCTCCGCAGGACGGTCAGTCGGGGCTGAGTGTCTTCGACAATCTGATGACCGGTCTCGAGGGGCAGCTGGGGGGCATGGGCACGGCGTTCTCGTCCTCGCTCCTTGGGCTTGCGGGCTCGCTGATTGTCGGACTTCTGGAGCTGTTCGTGACCCATGGCCAGAACCGGTTCTACCGCGAGCTGGAGGAATGGATCAGCTCGATCAGCCGCCTCAGCTTTGCCGGAGGCGACGGCGAGGAATCGGCCGTGATCGAGGTTCTCGATCATATGGCTGAGCAGATGAACCAGCTCAACGGGCTCTTTGCCTCGAGCGAGGGCTCGCGCCGTCAGGTGGATGTGCGTCTGGGCCAGCTCGCGCATGTGATGGAGGGGCTCTCCGAGCGCCTTGATACGGAGATCGCCGCGCGCGCCGCACAGGCCGAGAGCCTGCAGCGCATGGCCGATGGTCAGGACCGGCTGGTGATGGCGCTCGAGACGATGGCTGCCTATTATGCCTCTGATCTCTCTGCCGAAAATGACGCCGAGATGCGGATGCGTCTGCGCTCGATGGATGGGCAGATGGCGCGGATTCTCGAGGAGATGTCGGCGGGCCGCCAGGAGAGCATGGCCGAGCTGCGCCATGATTTCGCCGCGATGACGCGCGCGATTCTCGCCCGCCCGCGGGAGAGCTGAGATGGCTCTGGCGCGGCGCGGGCGGCAACGCTTTTCTACCAATATCTGGCCCGGTTTCGTAGATGCGATGACCGCGCTTCTTCTGGTCGTGATCTTTGTGCTCTCGATTTTCATGGTGGTGCAATCGGTGCTGCGCCAGCAGGTCGACACTCAGGAAAACGAGCTGGCCTCGCTTAATGATACGGTCGATGGTCTGGCTCAGGCGCTCTCGCTCTCGCGCCAGAAAGTTGGATCGCTCGAAACCCGCCTGACCGATGCCGAGACGGCGGCCCAGCGTCAGGCGACCCTGATCGCCAATCTGACGGGGCAGCTGAAGGAGCGGCAATCCGATCTGGATGCCGCAGGGGAGAAAATCACTGCCTTCGAGGCGCAGGTCGCCCAGCTTCTGGCCGCCCAGCAGGCGCAGGCCGACGCATCTGACGAGAAGCTTCGTGTCTCGCAGGCGACGATCGATGATCTGCGCGCCAAGCTGCAATCCTCGGGCGACGAGATCTCTGCCATGACGCTGGCTTTGGAAGAGGCCCGCAAACAAGCCGAGGACACGCTGACCAAGCTGGCGGCGGCACAGGCCGCGCGGGAGGATCTACAGGGCAGGCTCGACCAACAGCTGACCGAAGCCGAGCGTCAGGCAGCGCTAAAGGCTGTGGCGGATAAGGCTCTGGCAGATCAGAAGTCGATTTCGACAGAGGCCGCCCGCAAGGTCGAGTTATTGAACCAGCAGATCGCTGCGCTTCGCGGGCAGCTCGGCCAGTTGCAAGCAGTGCTCGATGACAGCCAGAGCCGGTCTGTCGCATCCAGAAGCCAGATCGAATCTCTGGGAACTCAACTGAACTCCGCGCTGGCCCAGCTTGCCGCAGAGCAGAAAAGGCGTGCCGCGCTGGAAGAGGCGGCCCGCAAGAAGGCCGAAGCTGAGGCACAAGATCTGGCAAGTTATCGCTCGGAATTCTTCGGGCGTCTGTCGAAGATTCTGCAAGGGCGCGAAGGCGTGAAGGTCGTCGGCGACCGCTTCGTCTTCTCCTCAGAGGTGTTGTTCCCGCAAGGCTCGGCCACGCTGTCGGATGCCGGCAAGGCGCAGATCAAGCAGGTCACCGCGCTTCTTGACGAGCTTGCGTCCGAAATCCCACCTCAGCTCGACTGGATTATCCGTGTGGATGGCCATACCGATGACGTGCCGCTCTCGGGCAACGGACAGTTCCGCGACAACTGGGAGCTCAGTCAGGCCCGCGCGCTCTCGGTGGTGCGCTACATGATCGACGATCTGAAATTCCCGCCCGAGCGGCTTGCAGCGACCGGTTTTGGCCAATACCGTCCGGTGGCAGAGGGCGATAGTGCCGAGGCCCGCGCTGCGAACCGCCGGATCGAGCTGAAACTGACCGAGCGCTAAGGGGGCGATGAGCCTGCCTGCCTGATCCGGCCTGTGGCGCCGATGCGTCTCTATAGGATCATCGCGAGTAGAACCCGTGAGGTAGACGGGTAACCGCTTGGCGCAGGGGGAAGTCGTTGAGGTGGCCCGCGAAACCCGGAGAGTCTGGCTCGAGCTTGCCGTCAACGACGACGAGGAGGAACGGCATGGCTGGATAACGGAAGAACTATGGGGGCTTGCGTTCAAGGTGAAAGTGGCACTCGGGGCGATCCGCGATGAGGCAACGATCTCCGATCTGGTGGCTAAGTACGGCGTGCATCAGACGGTAATCAACGCATGGAAGCGCCAAGCGCATATCGGGGATCTTCTCGGGAAAGGCCGCAGCGAGCGAGGGCGAGATCGAGAAGCTGCATGCGAAGATCGGCCAGCTCGTGGTAGAGCGGGATTTTTGAGCGCGAGGCGAGCCGTTGTGGCGCCACCGCTTCGAGCGCCGCTGGCGACGGCGAGGGTATAGTTGTGGCGGGACATGATCGCTCCCCGACATCCCGAGCTGTCGATCCTGCGGCAATGCGCCTTGCTCGGGCTCAGCCGCTTGGCGTTTTACAGCCCGAGCAGACCCGAGCCGCCGCTGAACCTAGCCTTGATGAAGCTTGCCGACGCGCAGTTCATGGAGAGGTCGTTTTATGGTAGCCGCCAGATGGGGCGGCATCTGCGTGGTGAAGGATATTGCGTTGGGCGCAAGCGAGTCCGAAGGCTCATGGCCAGGATGGATCTGCGGGCTGTTTATCAAAGGCCCAGGACCTCGCGGCCATCTCTGGAGATCCGTAAGTGTATGTATTTTATATGGATTTACCAGACACGCGGCCCGATCACGTCTGGCAGGCTGACATCGCCTACATCGTGATGCAGCGCGGGTTCCGTTACCTGGTCGCCATTATGGATAGGGCGACGCGCCGGGTTCTGTCGTGGCGTCTGTCGAATACCATGGACGTGGAGTTCTGTATCCAGGCCTTGGAGGAAACCGCCACGGCATGGAAAGCCCGAGATATTCAACACGGACTAAAGCCGTCCGTTCACAAGCCCACGCTTCACGAAGATCCTCGCAGACGCAACTATGAAGATATCGGCGGACGGGCGAGGCAGATGGATGGATAACGTGATGATCGCGCGGCTTTTGCGGTCGCTGAACTACGAATGCGTCTATCTGAACGCGTTTGAGACCGGCACAGGAAAGTGGATGATATCCTAGAACACCAAGAGGCCATCAAGGTCTCGATTTGAAGGCTGCAGCATGACCTATAGGCAACCTCAGCGCCGCCGAAAAACGGTCCGGGAAATGGGGCGGCCCTTCCTTAAACCCGCAGATCAGGGAGGCAGATCGCCGATAGTTCCATGGGCGTAGAGCCTATGGATCGTTGAAACTGACTTTGGTCTGGCAGTCATCGGCTGTTTGCGGATGGGGCAATCAAGGCAGCTGGAGGACGGATCTCGAATTGGAATAGGGAAGGGCTTACGTACCGGTCGGTTCGTTCGCACCCATCAGGGTAGCCCTCAAAACGGTTTCGGCCCCGCAGCGCGGGGCCGAAACGAAAAGATACGCGAGGGCGCGGCTCACTCGGCCGTTAGAAGCGGCGGCTTGGAACCGGAGATGCGCGGCTTGCCGGGCTCTTCGGCTTCAATGACAATCTCGTCGTCCTTCACCGAGACCTTCGCAAGACCACCTTTGGTCAGCTTGCCGAAGAGCAGCTCTTCCGCCAGCGGTTTCTTGATGTGCTCTTGGATCACGCGACCCAGCGGGCGGGCGCCCATACGCTCGTCATAGCCTTTCTCGGCCAGCCAGTTGGCGGCTTCCGGCGTCAACTCGATATGGACGTTGCGGTCGATCAGCTGGGCCTCGAGTTGCAGCACGAACTTGTCGACCACCTGAATGATCGTCTCGCGCGGCAGAGGCGCGAAGCTGACCACGGCATCCAGACGGTTGCGGAATTCCGGCGTGAAGGTCCGCTCGATGGCGGCGGTATCTTCGCCCTCGCGCCGATCCCGACCGAAGCCGATGGCGGCTTTCGCCATATCCGATGCACCTGCGTTCGAGGTCATGATCAGGATAACATTGCGGAAATCGACCTGACGACCGTTATGATCGGTCAGCTTCCCGTTATCCATCACCTGCAGCAGGATGTTATAGACATCAGGGTGCGCTTTCTCGATCTCGTCCAGCAGCAAGACGCAATGCGGATGCTGGTCGACGCCATCGGTCAGAAGGCCACCCTGATCGAAGCCGACATAGCCCGGAGGTGCGCCGATCAGACGCGAGACTGCGTGTTTCTCCATATATTCCGACATGTCGAAACGCAGCATCTCGACGCCGAGCGAGCTGGCAAGCTGTTTGGCAACCTCGGTCTTACCTACACCGGTCGGACCGGCAAAGAGGTAGTTACCGATCGGCTTCTCGGGCTCGCGCAATCCGGCCCGCGCCAGCTTGATCGAAGCCGAAAGAACCTCGATTGCCTTGTCCTGACCGAAGACCACACGTTTGAGCGTTTTCTCCAGATCGCGCAGCACTTCGGCATCGTCTTTCGACACGCTTTTCGGGGGAATGCGCGCAATCTTGGCCACGACGCTTTCGATCTCTTTGGGAGAGATCGTCTTGCGGCGCTTGCTATCGGGCAGCAGGTGTTGCGCAGCCCCGGCCTCGTCGATCACGTCAATCGCCTTGTCGGGCAGTTTGCGGTCATGGATGTAACGGGCCGACAGTTCCACTGCAGTCTTGATGGCCTCGTTGGTGAAGCGGATGTCGTGGTGCTCCTCGAAATAGGGTTTTAGCCCCATGAGAATCTTGACGGCATCGGCGGTCGAGGGCTCGTTTACATCGATTTTCTGGAACCGGCGCGACAGGGCGCGGTCCTTCTCGAAGTGCTGGCGGAACTCCTTATAGGTGGTGGAGCCCATGCAGCGCAGCTTGCCGCCGGCCAGCGCCGGTTTCAGCAGGTTGGAGGCATCCATTGCACCGCCGGAAGTCGCACCCGCGCCAATGACCGTATGGATCTCGTCGATGAAGAGGATCGCATCGGGATGTTCTTCGAGTTCCTTCACGACCGCCTTCAAACGCTCTTCGAAATCACCGCGGTAGCGGGTGCCCGCCAGAAGGGCGCCCATATCGAGCGAGTAGATCGTCGAGCCCTTCAGGATATCGGGTGTCTCGCCGCGCGTAATTTTCAGCGCAAGACCTTCCGCGATCGCGGTTTTGCCCACGCCGGGATCACCCACGAGGAGCGGGTTGTTCTTGCGACGGCGGCAGAGCACTTGCACGCAGCGTTCGACCTCCTCATGACGACCGATCAGCGGATCGATGTCACCCTTCTTGGATTTCTTGTTCAGATCGACGCAGTATTTCGCCAGAGCCGACTCCTTACCTTCACGCTCGGACTGATGCGCGGTGGTATCGGCTTTGGGGGTTTCTTCCTCCTCGGCACCTGTCACCGAACGGTTCTCGCCGAATTCAGGATCTTTGGCCACGCCGTGTGCGATGAAATTCACCGCGTCATAACGGGTCATCTCCTGCTCCTGCAGGAAGAAGGCCGCATTCGACTCGCGCTCGGCGAAGATCGCGACAAGCACATTGGCGCCGGTCACCTCGGAGCGGCCGGAGGATTGGACATGGATGGCCGCGCGCTGGATCACGCGCTGGAAAGCAGCAGTGGGCACCGCTTCGGAGCCTTCGACCTCTGTGATCAGGGTCGACAGGTCATCATCGATGAAGTCGGTTAGGGTTTGACGAAGTTCGTCCAGATCGACCGAGCAGGCTCGCATGACACGGTTCGCGTCAGGTTCGTCGATCAGCGCCAGCAGCAGGTGCTCAAGCGTCGCCAGTTCGTGCCGGCGCGCGTTGGCCAGTGCCAGCGCACCATGGATTGCTTGTTCTAAAGTAGTCGAGAACGAAGGCATGTGGTGCTCCTTTCCTATGTTGGCGAGCGCGTCAGAACGACTCTCTCACCAACCTGGCCTCATACTATTAAACTTCGGTGGAAATTCGCGCTCTTCAAGACCCTTGATGCAAATTCCGGATAAGTTTCAGGCTCTGCTGGAAAAGTGAACAGAAGGTAACCAAAACGGCCTTTACCGAAGCTGGGCTGCCAAAATGGGGTATCGTGTCCATGAAATCAACAGGCTGTAAAAGATTTGACGTAAAATTTCGACAATTTTTGATTAAAAAATAGGCGGTGCGGGAGAGGGCTGATTCACCGCGTTCAGCGCTGGCCTCGGACGATGTCCGACGATGGGGCAGGGCACCTTGCCAATAATAAGCATGATTGCGACAATTCGCCCGCATTTTTCATGACAAGAGGGTTGAAACATATGACCTCGGGGCACTAGGGAGGCATGTCAGCCCGAAGGTTTGGATATGCGCAGATATAAAATTTCCCGAAACGCTATGCTGCGTCGGTCCCGTGCGATGGTGTCATCGCGCAGACTGTGGAAATCGCGCCTCATCTTCTGGCTCGGTGCGATTGCGATCGGGGTGATTTCGGTCGGTTTCGCCACTGCCGCCGACTATGCGCAGGAATTGTTCCGCCATATCACGGTGGGCTCGGGGCGCAGTTGGCTGCCCCTGATCATCACGCCTCTGGGGTTTCTGCTCTGCGCCTATCTGTCGCTCACCCTGTTCCCCGGAACCTCGGGTTCTGGTATTCCTCAGGCCATTGCCGCGCAATCGCTGACCGAGCCGGGAGAGCGCACGGCACTGTTGTCGCTCAAAATTGTCTTCGGGAAGATTTTCCTGACGGTGCTGGGGCTGTTCTCGGGAGGCTCGATCGGGCGCGAAGGGCCGACCGTGCAGATCGGCTCGGCGATCATGCTGCAATCGGCGAGCATCGGCGGGATGGCGCATTCGCGGGGGCTGATCCTCGCAGGCTCCGCCGCTGGAATTGCCGCAGCGTTCAACACTCCGCTGGCGGGGATCGTGTTCGCCATCGAGGAAATGAGCCGCAGCTACCAGTCGCGCACGAACGGGATCGTGCTCTCGGCGGTGATCATCGCGGGCGTCGCCTCGCTCAGCCTCCTTGGCAACTATACCTATTTCGGCATCTCGGACTCCATCGGCGAACTGCCGCGCGATCTGGGGCTCGTGGTCGTCTGCGGGGTCACGGGAGGGCTTTTTGGGGCGCTTTTCTCGCGGCTGGTAATCAATCTCACACGCCGGATCCGGCGCTGGAAAGCCAATGGTAACGGGTTCCGCCGCTCCCTCTGGCAAGCGCTCGCCTGCGGTATCATCACGGCCATCATCGGTTTCGCCTTTGCGGGGGCGACCTTTGGCACCGGGTATGGCGAGGCGCGCAGCGCCATCGAGGGCGAGGCGTTGCCGGTCACCTTCTTCTTCGGCAAACTGATCGTCACGGTCGCGGCCACTGTTTCGGGCATTCCGGGCGGGCTCTTTGCGCCATCATTGGCTGTAGGAGCTGGCCTTGGGTCCTCTATCGCATTGATTATGGGCACCAATATCGGCCTGTCGTCGATCCTCGGGATGGCCGGATATTTTGCGGGTGTGGTGCAATCACCGATGACCGCCTTTGTCATCATCATCGAGATGACGGGTAGCCACAGCAATATCGTGCCGGTCATGGCCGCCTCGATGATCGGCTACGGCACGGCCCGTTTTGTCTCGCCCGAGCCGCTTTACGGGACGCTGGCGCGGTTCTTTATTGCCGATGCTATCCGTCTGCGCCGTGCCAAGGCGCAAGCGGCGCGGGGGGATGATGCCGATCCCGCACCGGATGCAGCCGAAAGATCTCAGAACTGATCTTTCGCCTGACGCGCTTTGGTGAACACATCGAGTGCCGAGGCGGTCGAAGGCAGACCCAGAGCGGCACAGAGGTCGGGGTCGTCCGCCCGCAGGAACGGGTTCGTTGCCTTTTCCAGTGCCAAGGTCGAGGGCACTGTCGGTTCACCCCGTCCGCGCCGCGCCATCGTATCGCGCATCCGCGATTTCAGCGCCGGATTGGCGGGTTCGAGATTGAGCGCGAACCGGCCGTTGGACTCGGTATATTCATGGCCCGAGCAGACGATGACCCCCTCGGGCAGCGCCGCGATCCGGCGCAGGCTTTCGAGCATCTGGGCTGGCGAGCCCTCGAACAGGCGTCCACAGCCCCATGCCATCAGGCTGTCACCGGTAAAGACCATCCCCGATTGCGGAAAGTAGAAAGCCACATGGCCGACCGTATGGCCCGATACATCGATCACCTGCACGTCGTCCGACCCGATCCGGATCTGGTTGCCGGGCTCGACCACCACATCCAGCGGCGGCAGACGATGGCGATCGGCCGCCGCACCGATAACCTTGGCGCCGGTGCGGGCACGGATCTCGGCCACGCCCGCGATATGGTCGTCATGATGGTGGGTCAGCAGGATGCCGTCGAGTTTGAGATCCTGCGCCTTGAGCGCTTCCATAATCGGTCCCGCTTCCGGCGCATCGATCAGAGTTACGGCTCCGGTTGCGGTGTCCTTGGCGATATAGGCGTAATTGTCGCTCAGGCAGGGAACGACGGTAAGTTCGATGGTCATGGTGTTTTCGAGAACCTTCACTATGTTTAGGACAGGCTAAGCCGAATGGGACCCGAGCTGCAATGCATGTAGATGTGCTTGATTTGCGAAATTTCTATTACCGCACACAGTTGGGGCGCGTCGCACAACGCGCGCTACGGGACCGTGTGCTGTCTCTCTGGCCTGCGGAAGGGGCGGGGGCCACAGGGCGGACGGTCGCTGGTTTCGGGTTTGCGGCGCCCCTGTTGCGACCCTATCTGGCCAATTCCCGCCGGGTGATCTCGCTCATGCCTGCACCGCAAGGCGTGATGCCATGGCCTGCGGGCGAGCCGAATGTCTCGGTGCTGACCGAAGAGGTGCAATGGCCGCTCGAGACGGGATTGGTGGACCGGCTGGTAGTGATGCATGCCATCGAGCAATCCGATAACGCGGGCGAATTGCTGGAGGAATGCTGGCGTGTGCTGGGACCGGGAGGACGGGCGCTTCTGATCGTGCCGAACCGCGCGGGGCTCTGGGCACCGCGCGAGACAACGCCGTTCGGTTTTGGGAAACCCTATACGCTGTCGCAACTTGATGCTCTGGCGCGCCGCAACGGGTTCGTCCCCGAACGTCATACCGCAGCGCTCTATATTCCTCCCTCGCACCGGCGGTTCTGGTTGCGCTCGGCGCAGATGTGGGAAGGGGTCGGGCAAAAGATTTCGGGGCTGCTGGCGGCGGGGGTTGTCATGCTGGAAGTGTCGAAACAGGTGACACAGCCGCGCCGGCCGGGTCTTGGAGCACGGGTGCGCAAGCCACTGTCGATTCTGGAAGGGGCCACGAAGCCGGCAACCGAGCCGTCTTGGCGTGCAACGCATGGGCGCGACACAAATGTAACACCCAGAACCTTTCGGGAAATCTAGATGCTGGGGCATATTGCCGCAGATTCGTAACGCGCTACGCGCGGAATCCCTTGTTTTACGGGCAGCAGACAAGCCCATTGGCATAATCTGGAAGAAGATAGCGCGAGAAGCCTAAAAAACAGTCAAAAACTGTCGGCTATGTTCACGGGTTAGTGCGCAAGAAGGTTGCGGGGTGGGGATCGCTCTGTTACATCCTGACACCGAAACGAGGGCGAGCGTGGGCGCGCCCTGAGGAGATCTCCATATTTTCCTTCCGTTCCTTCAGGAGCGGGAGGCTGCATGTGGAGGATTAACATCGGAAGGGTGGCCGTGTCCGAACCAGCTTCAATTTCCGCAGGCATCGCCGACCGTTATGCAACGGCGGTTTTTGAAATTTCCAAAGACTCCGGTCAGCTCGATGCGCTGAAGGGCGAGATCGATGCTCTGGAGGTCGCGCTGTCTGAGAGCGCCGATCTGCAGGGGCTGATCAAGAGCCCGCTCTACTCGAGCGAAGAGCAGGAAGCCTCCATCGAGGCGATTGCAAAGGCCATGGGCCTGAGCGCAACGATGACCCACACGCTGGGCCTTCTGGCGCAAAAGCGCCGTCTGTATCTGCTGCCGATGCTCCTGAGTGCCTTGAGCGCGAAAATCGCGGAAGAAAAAGGCGAGGTCACCGCAAACGTGACTTCCGCAACCGAACTGTCCCAAGAGCAGCAGGCCAAACTGGCCGATGCGCTTGCGGCAAAGACGGGTAAAACCGTTCAACTGAACATTGCAGTCGATGAGACCCTCATCGGTGGCATGATCGTCAAGCTGGGCTCGCGCATGGTCGATACCTCGATCCGCTCGAAGCTCGCTTCCCTCCAGACTAGCATGAAAGAGGTTGGATAATGGGTATCCAGGCATCTGAGATCTCTGCGATCCTCAAGGAGCAGATCAAGAATTTCGGGCAGGATGCCCAGGTCGCCGAAGTCGGCCGCGTGCTCTCCGTCGGTGACGGTATCGCGCGCGTCTACGGTCTGGACAATGTCCAGGCGGGCGAGATGGTCGAATTCCCGGGCGGCATCCGCGGCATGGCGCTCAACCTCGAAGCCGACAATGTCGGTATCGTTATCTTCGGCTCCGACCGGGACATCAAAGAAGGCGACACCGTCAAGCGCACCAACTCGATCGTTGACGTGCCCGCCGGTGACGCGCTCCTGGGTCGTGTGGTTGACGCACTTGGTAACCCGCTTGACGGCAAGGGCCCGATCGAAGCGACCGAGCGCCGTGTGGCCGACGTCAAGGCACCGGGCATCATTCCGCGTAAATCGGTGCACGAGCCGATGGCAACCGGCATCAAGTCGGTTGACGCGATGATCCCGATCGGCCGTGGCCAGCGCGAGCTGATCATTGGTGACCGTCAGACCGGCAAGACCGCAATCGCGCTCGACACCATCCTGAACCAGAAAGTCTACAATGACGCAGATCCGGCGAATGCGCTGCACTGCTTCTATGTGGCTATCGGTCAGAAACGTTCGACCGTTGCCCAGCTGGTGAAGAAGCTCGAAGAGTCGGGCGCTATGGCCTACACCACCGTGATCGCGGCAACAGCCTCCGATCCGGCACCGATGCAGTATCTGGCCCCGTATGCGGCAACCGCAATGGCCGAATACTACCGTGATAACGGCAAGCACGCCCTGATCATCTATGATGACCTCACCAAGCAGGCTGTAGCCTACCGTCAGATGTCGCTTCTTCTGCGTCGTCCGCCGGGGCGTGAAGCCTTCCCGGGCGACGTGTTCTATCTCCACTCGCGCCTGCTGGAACGTTCGGCCAAGCTGAACGAAGAGTTCGGCCTCGGCTCGCTGACCGCTCTGCCGGTTATCGAAACCCAAGGCGGTGACGTGGGTGCGTTCATCCCGACCAACGTGATCTCGATCACCGATGGTCAGATCTTCCTTGAAACCGACCTGTTCTACCAAGGCATCCGCCCTGCAGTGAACACCGGTCTGTCGGTTTCGCGTGTGGGTTCGTCCGCTCAGACCAACTCGATGAAATCGGTGGCTGGTGCCGTGAAGCTGGAACTCGCGCAATACCGCGAGATGGCCGCCTTTGCCCAGTTCGGCTCCGACCTCGACGCCGCGACCCAGAAGCTTCTGAACCGTGGTGCACGTCTGACCGAGCTGATGAAACAGCCGCAATATTCGCCGCTGACCAATGCCGAGATCGTTGCTGTGATCTTCGCAGGGACCCACGGGTTCCTCGACAAGGTCGACGTGAAGGAAGTGACCCGCTGGGAAGCCGGTCTGATCACCTTCCTGCGCTCGTCCAAGAAAGACGTGCTTGACTGGATCACCAACGAAGATCCCAAGATCAAGGGCGAAGCAGCTGACAAGCTGAAAGCAGCAATCGAAGCATACGCAAAGACGTTCGCGTAAGCGGCCCGGAAGGATAGGGATATGCCCAGCCTTAAGGACCTCAAAAACCGGATCGCGAGTGTCAAGAACACTCGTAAGATCACGAAGGCGATGCAGATGGTCGCGGCAGCAAAATTGCGCCGCGCCCAAGAAGCAGCCGAAAACGCGCGGCCCTTCGCCGAGCGTATGAACGCTGTAATGTCATCGCTGGCCGCCTCGGTGGGCGGCTCTGATAGCGCGCCCCGGCTTCTGGCCGGGACGGGTTCCGAGCAGGTGCATCTTCTCGTGGTGATGACGGCGGAGCGCGGCCTTTGCGGCGGCTTCAACGTCAATATCGCGAAGAAGGCAAAGCAAGCTGCCGCAAAACTCAAGGCCGAAGGCAAGACGGTGAAAATCATCACCGTCGGCAAAAAAGGCCGCGATTCGATGCGCCGCGAGCTTGGTGACCTGTTCATCGATCACGTCGATCTGTCGGGGGTGAAGAACCTTCGTTATGTCGATGCGCAATCCATTGCGAAGAACGTTCTGGCCCGCTTCGATGCAGGCGAGTTCGATGTTGCGACGATTTTCTATTCGCGCTTCCAGTCGGTGATCAGCCAGATCCCGACCGCGCAGCAGATCATCCCTGCGACCTTCGACGCACCGGAAGAGGCAGCTGGTGCCTCGGCAGTCTATGACTACGAGCCCAGCGAAGAAGCGATCCTGCATGACCTGCTGCCGCGTGGTGTGGCAACGCAGATCTTCACGGCGCTTCTTGAAAACGCTGCCTCTGAGCAAGGCGCGCGGATGTCCGCAATGGACAACGCAACGCGCAACGCCGGCGATATGATCGACGACCTGACCGTGGAATTCAACCGTTCCCGCCAGGCCGCAATCACCACCGAGCTTACGGAAATTATTTCGGGCGCCGAGGCGCTCTGACCGAACCGGAGAAAACACACAAATGGCAAAGCATGGCAAAGTGACGCAGGTCATCGGCGCCGTCGTGGACGTTCAGTTCGAAGACGGCCTGCCCGAGATCCTCAACGCACTCGAGACCACCAACAACGGCAACCGCCTCGTGCTGGAGGTTGCCCAGCACCTCGGTCAAGGCACCGTCCGCACCATCGCGATGGATTCGACCGAAGGTCTGGTCCGTGGCGCGCCCGTGACCGATATCGGCGCTCCGATCTCGGTGCCGGTTGGTCCGGCGACCCTCGGTCGCATCATGAACGTCATCGGCGAGCCCGTTGACGAACAGGGCCCCGTGGCCAAGGACGAAGTCCGCGCGATCCACCAGCCCGCGCCGGACTTCGCCGAGCAATCCACCGAAAGCTCGGTCCTCGTGACCGGCATCAAGGTGATCGACCTTCTCGCGCCCTATGCAAAAGGCGGCAAGATCGGTCTGTTCGGCGGCGCAGGTGTTGGTAAAACCGTTCTGATCATGGAACTGATCAACAACATCGCAAAAGTGCACTCGGGTTACTCCGTGTTCGCTGGTGTTGGTGAACGGACCCGTGAAGGGAACGACCTTTATCACGAAATGATCGAATCCGGCGTTATCATCCCCGATAACCTTGCGGAATCGAAAGTGGCACTGGTCTACGGCCAGATGAACGAGCCTCCGGGGGCCCGTGCACGTATCGCTCTGACCGGTCTGACGATCGCAGAGCAGTTCCGCGACACCTCGGGTTCGGACGTTCTGTTCTTCGTGGACAACATCTTCCGCTTCACCCAAGCAGGTTCGGAAGTGTCCGCACTTCTGGGTCGTATTCCTTCGGCAGTGGGCTACCAGCCGACGCTCGCCACGGATATGGGTGCGATGCAGGAACGCATCACCTCGACGAAGAAGGGCTCGATCACCTCGATCCAGGCCGTCTACGTTCCGGCGGACGACCTTACCGACCCGGCACCGGCGACCACCTTCGCCCACCTCGACGCAACCACCGTTCTGTCGCGTGCGATCTCCGAACTGGGTATCTACCCGGCCGTGGACCCGCTCGACAGCTCCTCGCGCATGATGGATCCGCAGATCCTCGGCGAAGAGCACTATAACGTGGCTCGCGAAGTCCAGAACATCCTGCAACGCTACAAATCGCTGCAGGACATCATCGCGATCCTCGGCATGGACGAACTGTCGGAAGAAGATAAGATCACCGTGCAACGCGCGCGTAAGATCCAGCGCTTCCTCTCGCAGCCGTTCGATGTGGCAAAAGTCTTCACCGGCTCCGACGGTGTTCAGGTTCCGCTGGAAGATACGATCGCGTCCTTCAAGGCCGTTGTCGCTGGCGAATATGACCACCTGCCGGAAGCAGCCTTCTACATGGTTGGCGGCATCGAGGAAGTGAAAGCCAAAGCCGAGAAACTCGCGGCTAACGCGTAAGGAGGCGGCTGATGGCCAATACGATGCAAGCCGATCTCGTGGCCCCCGAACGGAAGCTCGCTTCCGTTCAAGCCACGCAGGTTCTCGTCCCCGGTGCCGAGGGCGACATGACGGTGATGCCGGGCCATGCGCCTACCATCACCTCGTTGCGCCCCGGCAAGCTGACGATCGTGTCCGAGAAGGGCGAGGAAAGCTATGCCGTAACAGGCGGCTTTGCCGAGATCTCCGAAGAGGGGATCTCCGTTCTGGCCGAGCGCGCCCTTCCTGCCTCCGAGTTCACGGCAGAGATTGCCGCCGAACTGGTGGCGGAAGCGCGTAAGGCCAATGACGAAGCCAGCCCGTCGGTGGCCGAAATGACCGCGAAAATGCTCGCGGACATGGAGGCTCTCGGGTCGCATATGCTCGGCTGAGACAGCAACCTTTTCAGAAAAAGCCCCGCAATGTTGTGGGGCTTTTTTTTACTTAATGGGTCCAGAGTAGTAGTGTTTGCAGACGGAGCGCCTTGATGCTGAAGATAGATGCACAGATTGTTGGCATTAGCCAAGGAACACTCGTGCTCTTTTCCGATTATCAGGATGGTGGCCAGATGTGGACGGGCACCGGCCCGCGCGAGCTGCGCCGCATCGTCACGTTCGACGAGCCCTATGCAGCCGTGCCCAAGGTGCAGGTCACGCTATCCATGTGGGATATTGACCAGCAACATAATCCGCGGATGGATATCTCCGCCGATATGATTACCACGGAAGGCTTCGTCATCGTGTTCCGCACATGGGGAGATTCCAAGATCGCGCGCGTGCGTTCGGACTGGCTAGCTATCGGTCCTGTGCGCCATGACGACGACTGGGACGTGTATTAAAAGATTACGCCCTAATGCAGGAGGGGGAGGGGGGCCGGACGGCCCAGATGGAAGCCCTGACCCAGCTCGACACCCAGCTCCATCAGGATCGCGCGCTCGGTCTCTCGCTCGATGCCTTCGGCAATCAGTTCACAGCCGATATCCTTGGCAAACCGCAGAAGTGCGCGCACCATCGCGCGGTTCTCGCGATGCGCCTCGAGACCCGCAACCACGACACGGTCCAGCTTGATGAGATCGGGTTTGAGGGCGAGGATATGTGCTAGGCCCGCATTGCCCTGACCGACATCATCCAGCGCGATCTTGACGCCGATCTCGCGGAGCGCCGAGAGGCGATGCTCGAGCCTGCTGAAATCCTGTATGACAGCCTGTTCCGAAATCTCGATCGCAAGGCCGCGCTGCCGATCACTCTTCAGGTAGCTCTCGAGCCGTGCCTGTAGGGAAGGGGCCAGAAGGCTGTCAGGGGAGTGGTTGAGGAAGACTAGCGAGCGGCACTGCATGCGCTCTGCCTCGTCAAGAATGCTGTTGGTGGCGTTCAGCTCCAGCTTGGGCCCCATTCCATATTGGGTAGCCAGCCTGAACATGTCCTGCGGGCTGTAGTGCGGCATGTCTGTAAAGCGCGATAGCCCCTCGAAGCCATAGGTTCTGCCCGAGGCAAAATGGAGGATGGGTTGGAATACGGGCCGGATGCTCGGGGCGCTGAGCATACGAGCCAGATCTTCCCCGATCGGTTCGACAAAGCCCGATATCTTCGCCTGAAGCCGCAGGTTGGTCGAGATCATATCGGCCATCGTGCGGAATATGCGGATTTCCTGATCGCTGAGCGGCGCGCGCTCTTTCATCGAGAAGCAGCAGATCGTTCCGAAGGGTAGTCCTGGATGGATGGTGATCGGCACCGACATGTGCAGGCCGATCTGGAAATTCTTGTCCTCGCGGAGGCGACGGACGGTCTGCATGACCGGATCATTCCCCTGAATGATCTGAGGCAGGATGTCATTGCAGACCCAGTAGCACAATGTCCGGTCGAGCTTTATGCAGTTATCGGGGATCAGCGGCGTCAGAAAGGGCGACGCTTCATCGACGGCGAGGAACCAAAGCTGCCCGTCCTCTATTTCGGAAACGAAGATCGTTTCCATGCCAAGAAAGTCACGCAAGGCCGAAAGCGATTCCTTGAGGGATTCGATGACGGCATTCCGCAGATCGGCATGTTTGGGTCGGCTCAGGGCCGAAGAGAAATCAGCATTCATTTCAGACCCGCTTCCGAGGCCACCACAGACTATTTACGCACAAAACTTAGTTAATGATTCGTATTCGAGGAAGTTTCGGCGAGCAACCGCTGATTGTGAAAAATCAGGTTGTATTATCCGAAATTCTGATTGCGTTGCATAATAGTTCACCCCGTGAACATTTGTTCATCTTTCGTTGCTGTCCGGGGCATCGCGCAAAGAAAAAGGGTGCCCGAAGGCACCCTTTCCCGAAGCTTCCACAAATGGAAGGGGGCTGATTACATCATGCCGCCCATGCCACCCATGCCGCCCATGCCGCCCATATCCGGCGCGCCTGCGCCTTCTTTAGCGGGCTTGTCGGCAACCATCGCCTCGGTGGTGATCAGCAGGCCTGCGATCGAGGCTGCATCTTCCAGCGCGGTGCGAGTCACTTTGGCGGGGTCGATGACACCAAATGCGAACATGTCGCCATATTCTTCGGTCTGCGCGTTGAAGCCGAACTTCAGATCGGTCGATTCACGGATCTTGCCAGCGACAACCGCGCCGTCAACACCTGCGTTTTCCGCGATCTGGCGCAGCGGCGCTTCCAGCGCGCGGCGCACGATGGCGATACCTGCGTTCACGTCGCTATTGGCGCCAGTCAGGCCTTCAAGCGCTTTCGCACCCTGAACCAGAGCAACACCACCACCCACAACGATGCCCTCTTGGACAGCGGCGCGGGTTGCGTTCAGCGCGTCATCAACGCGGTCTTTACGCTCTTTCACTTCGACTTCGGTCAGGCCGCCCACGCGGATGACAGCAACACCGCCTGCCAGTTTGGCAACGCGCTCTTGCAGCTTCTCGCGGTCGTAATCCGAGGTGGTTTCCTCGATCTGGGTGCGGATCTGCGAAACGCGTGCTTCGATCTCGGCCTTGTCGCCAGCACCGTCCACGATGGTGGTGTTGTCTTTGGTGATCGAGACTTTTTTCGCGGTGCCCAGCATGTCCATGCCGACGCTTTCCAGCTTCATGCCCAGATCTTCCGAGATCACCTGACCGCCGGTCAGGATCGCGATGTCCTGCAGCATGGCCTTACGGCGATCGCCGAAGCCCGGTGCCTTGACCGCAGCAATTTTCAGGCCGCCGCGCAGTTTGTTGACAACGAGGGTCGCCAGCGCTTCGCCTTCAACGTCTTCCGCGATGATCAGCAGCGGCTTTTGCGACTGGATCACTTGCTCGAGAAGCGGGACCATCGGCTGCAGCGACGAGAGTTTTTTCTCGTGCAGCAGGATGAGGCAGTCTTCGAGCTCTGCGGTCATCTTGTCGTGGTTGGTGGCGAAGTAGGGCGAGAGGTAGCCGCGGTCGAACTGCATGCCTTCGACGACTTCGACTTCGGTCTCCATGCCTTTGTTTTCTTCGACAGTGATCACGCCGTCATTGCCGACGCGCTGCATCGCTTCCGCGATCTGCGTGCCGATCGAGGCTTCGCCGTTTGCCGAGATGGTGCCGACCTGAGCCACTTCGTTGGTGTCGTTGACCGGACGCGAAGCCGCTTTGATCGCTTCGACAACCTTGGTGGTGGCCAGATCGATGCCGCGCTTCAGGTCCATCGGGTTCATGCCCGCTGCGACCGACTTCATGCCTTCGCGAACGATGGCTTGAGCGAGAACGGTTGCGGTGGTGGTGCCGTCGCCGGCTTCGTCATTGGTGCGGGAAGCGACTTCCTTCACCATTTGCGCGCCCATGTTCTCGAACTTGTCTTCGAGTTCGATCTCTTTCGCGACCGAGACACCGTCTTTGGTGATGCGCGGTGCGCCGAAGGATTTGTCGAGAACGACGTTACGGCCTTTGGGGCCCAGCGTCACTTTGACTGCGTCTGCGAGGATGTTGACACCCTTGAGCATGCGGTTGCGTGCGTCGGTGCCGAATTTTACGTCCTTGGCTGCCATATCTTTGGCTCCTTGACTGGAATTTCTTGAAATCAGGGATCAGGTAAGCGGGTGGCTTACGCGATGATGCCCATGATGTCGGATTCTTTCATGATCAGATACTCGACGCCTTCCAGCGTGATCTCGGTGCCCGACCATTTGCCGAACAGAACGCGATCGCCTGCTTTGACGGAGGGTGCGATCAGCTCGCCCGAATCTTTACGTGCGCCTTCGCCCACCGAAACGATTTCGCCTTCTGCCGGCTTCTCTTTCGCGCTGTCGGGGATGATCAGGCCGCCCTTGGTCTTTTCTTCGCTCTCGACGCGCTTGACCAGAACACGGTCATGAAGCGGTTTGAATGCCATCTGGGTCACTCCCAAAACTGAGTTGTTGCTTTTAGCACTCGTTGTTGCTGAGTGCTAACGATGCCGGAGTTAGGCATTGCCCCCCCTTCGTGTCAACACCCCGCCCCAGATTTTTTGCGACAAATTTCATAACGCCTGACATGTGCCTCGACAGGGGCGGATTTTGCGATTTCCACCGCGCTCGGCCAGATCGGTTCCTATTGGGGGGATGGCATTGAGGGGCGCGCGCGCTAGAGTGGGGAAGGTCATCACGGGAGGGGTCGGATGCTGCGCAAACACCTGAAGTCACGTCTGTTGCAGGCGGTGTTGGTTCTGGGCGGAGTTCTTGCGCCCATAGCCGCGGAAGCGGCCTGTACGGGGCGTAATCTCTTTGATGCGATGCCCCGCGCCACGCGGATGGCGCTCACCGAGAAGGCCCGTCAGACGGCTTACGGACAGGGTGTTGTCTGGCGCGCGACCAAGGGCACGCAGTCCATCATTCTGGTCGGAACCAACCATGTGCCCGATCCGCGCCATCTGGCCCTGCAACAGGCTCTTCTGCCCGAATTCGACAAGATCTCCGCGTTGCTGGTCGAAGCGGGGCCGGATGAGGAAGCCGCGCTTCAGAAGGCGATGGGTGAGCGGTCCGATCTGATGTTCATGGCGGACAAGACGCTGCCCGACATGATGTCGCAGCGTGATTGGCAGGCGTTGCGACAGCTTGGGGCCGATCGCGGTATTCCCGCGCCGCTGCTGGCCAAGATGCAGCCCTCCTTCGTGATGATTACCCTGTCGATGCCGCGCTGTATGCTTGGCAGTCTGCAGGCGGGGCAGGGCGGGGTGGACAAGCGTATGATGGCCGAGGCGCAGGCCCGCAACGTGCCAATCATGCCGCTCGAACCCTTTGACACGCTGTTCACCCTGATGGAGGGCGTCCCGCAAGAGGACGAGATCGCCATGCTGAAATCGGCGATGGAGGCGACGGAGGATGGCGATGCCACGATGGCGACCATGGCCGATCTCTATGCCCGCGGCGAGATCCAGCTGATCTGGGAGTTCGAACGTCAGCAGGCGCTTGATCGCGGGGAGGATCCGGCCGCGGTGACCCACCAGCTGGCGATCACCCATGATCTTCTGATCACCACCCGCAACCGCAACTGGATGCCCGTCATTGAGAAGGCGGCAGCCAAAGGGCCGATCATGGTGGCGGCAGGGGCGCTGCACATGGTGGGCGGGGACGGCCTTCTGACGCTGCTTGCGCAGGAAGGCTGGCAGATTTCGCCGGTGATGCGGAAGCTGACCTTCTGAGCGGCGGCGCTAGGTGACAATCCCGCGCGCAGCGTCTAAGACATTGTCCAAAGTCATTCAAATCCGAGGAATCCGATGACCACCAAGGTTTTTGGCCATAAATCGCCCGACACCGACTCGACCGGTTCGCCCATCATCTGGGCGTGGTATCTCAACGAAGTGAAGGGCATCGACGCCAAGCCCTGCCTTCTGGGCGAGCCCAACACCGAAGCCGCCTTCGTGCTCGAGCATTTCGGTCTGGACAAGCCCGAGATCATCTCGGGCGTCGAGGCCGGCGAGAAGGTCGTCATCGTCGACACCAACAACCCCGCCGAACTGCCCGCTGATATCAACGCCGCCGATATCACCGCGATCATCGATCACCACAAGCTGGTCGGCGGTCTGGAAACCAAAGGTCCGATCGATATCACGATCCGTCCGCTGGCCTGCACGGCAACCATCATGCATGATCTGATCGGCGAGGATCTGGCCAAGGCGCCTGCGGGGATCAAGGGCGCAATGCTGGCCTGCATCCTGTCGGATACGCTCGAATTCCGCTCGCCCACCACGACCGATCATGACCGCGCCGTCTGCGAGAAGCTGGCCGCCGATCTCGGTATCTCGATCAATGATCTGGCGACCAAGATGTTCGAGGCGAAATCCGATGTGTCGGAATTCTCCGAAGCCGAGCTGCTGCGTATGGATTCCAAGGAATATACCGTGGGCTCGACCGGTCTGCGCGTCTCGGTTCTGGAAACCACCGCACCGAAGGTTCTTCTGGACCGCAAGGATGCGCTGATGGCGGCGATGCCCGCCGTGGCCAAGGAAGACGACGCCGATGAGGTTCTGCTGTTCATCATCGATATCCTCAACGAGGAAGCCACGCTCTTGGTGCCCAATGACACCGTAAAGCAGATCGCCGAAGCGTCCTTCGGGTGCTCGGTATCGGGCGATACCGTCGTGTTACCGGGCATCATGTCGCGCAAGAAACAGATCATCCCGAACCTCAAGGCCTGAGGCCCGCGGGAAACACTCAGAAGGTCGGGGATTTCCCCGACCTTTTCAGTTCAGCCGCTCCGCCAGCTCGCCCGACAGGAATACCGGACGTCCGGCCGCAAAACAGCCCATCACCCGCCGGCGCTCGGGGCACAGGATCACCACATCGCCGCGCAGGCCCATCTCCAGCCGGCCACGATCCTCGAGCCCCATCACCCGTGCAGGCCCTGCCGAGACCAATCGCCATGCCTGGGCCAGATCGCAGATGCCCCGCTCGATCAGCGCGAAGACCGCACCGATCATCGCCGGATAGTGGTAATCCGAGGCCAGCGCATCCACTAGACCTTCGGCTACCAGATCGGAGGCACTGACCGAGCCGCGGTTATGCGAGCCGCCCCGTAGCACATTGGGCGCGCCCATAATCACCGCCTGATCCTGCGCCTTGCTGGCTGCAGCATGCGACACGGGAAATTCCGAGATCCGGACTCCGCGACCCGCCCAGATGTCGCGCAGATCCGCGTCATCATCATGCGACCCGAAACGCAAGGTGGGTAGGGCGCGCAGGATGGCGCGCACGAAGCTGTCGACCTCTGGGTCGCGGGTTTTGAGGGCCAGCATCATCTCGTGATGTGCCTCGGGGGAGCGCCCCGCCTTGAGCGCCGAGCCATTCAGCCGTGGCGGCTTCCGTCCGGTTTCCAGCGCCTTATGCGGCAGATGGTCGTTGAACACGAGATAATCGATCCCCGTCTCGCGGATCAGGTCGCAAACGGGCCCGAGATCGTGGGTCATATGGGTCTCGAGCCTGAGCTGCATCCGCATATCGAGGCGCAGGTCGGCGGCCTGCAGGGCTCGTGCCAGACGGGTGGCAAATTCGGGGCCACGCATGCCGCCCTCCCAAGACCAGAATTGCGCAAGCCACGCCGTAGTGATGCCACAGGCGGCCAGCTCGCCTTCGACAAAGTCCAGATTGGCGCCCAGATCCGCCACCATGCCGCGACGCGGAGCCAGATGGCGCTCGAAGGCATCACCATGCAGATCGACAATGCCCGGCAGCACCCAGAAGCCCGTCGCATCCAGATGGCGGGAGGCCGGACCCGTGCCGATCAGGCCGTGATCGAGCGTCAATCCACCCTCTGCCAGCCCATCCTGCGTCAGAACCTCTCCACCCGTAATCTGCCAGCCCATTGCCTGTCTCCTTCTCGCCCGCGATCTCCCGCGCGGGCTTTCCCTAACGCGCCCGGAGGGCCTGCACCAGCTAAACCATCGGGCTCAGCGCGCCCCGTGCCGCATGGCGCAGCGCCTGTGACAGCGGCGCCAGCGCGTCTTTGAGGTTACGCAGCGATTGCCAGTAAAGCGCGACCTCCATCGGTTTCTCGTCCAGCACGACAAGCGCGCCGGAGGCCAGATGGTCGCGCACCAATGCTTCGGGATGGAGCGCCCAGCCCATCCCCAGACATCCCGCCCGCACAAAATCATGCGTCGATCCGATGTGATGCGCGGGCAGGGGGCGGGTCATCGCGTGACGCTCGCGCGCCCAGAGTGCCTGTAGCCCGTCCTTGGCCGAAAAGACCAGCGCGGGGGCTGTCTCCAGTGTCTGTGCCGTGACGCCCTGCGGGAAATGGCGGGCGATGAAACCGGGCGTTGCGCAGGCGATATAGCGCATCCTGCCCAAAGGGCTCAGATCGCAGCCTGCCACGGCAACCGGATTGGTGGTGACCGCGGCCATCACCTCGCCGCGCCTGAGCCAGCCTTCGGATTGTGTTTCGTCCTCGATCACCAGATCGAAAAGCGCCCCTAGCCCCGCCAGCGCCGGAAGCGCCCAGCTCGCAAGGCTGTCGGCATTGATCGCCACCCGCAGCCTCGCGGTGCCTTGCCCCGTAAGCCCCTGTTCCAGCAGCCGGACCTGCGCCAGATGATGCGCCAGCCGCAGACCCTCGGCGGTGCCGGTGCAGGGCTGGCCGCGCACCACCAGAACCGCGCCCATCCGGTCCTCCAGCGATCTGATCCGCTGCGAGACCGCCGATGACGTGACGCGCAGCGCCTGTGCCGCGGCCTCGAAACTGCCGGTCTCGATGACCATGGCCAGCGCCTGAAGGGCGGGATAGTCCAGCATTAGCCTGCCTTAATTAGATGTAATCCAATTCAGTATGCCTGAAGCACCGCCTATGCGATAGAGCGCAAAACGGAAAGGACAGACTATGGATGCGGCATTTGCAGGGTTCCGGATCGGGCTGGGGTTGATCGTGGCGATCGGGGCGCAGAACGCCTATGTGCTGCGGCAGGGGCTCAGGGGCGAGCATGTCTTTGCGGTGGCGCTGTTCTGTGCCGTCTCGGATGCGGCGCTGATCGCGCTTGGCGTGTCGGGCTTCGGGGCGCTGACCTCTGGGCTGCCATGGCTTGCGCCGCTCCTGCGCTGGGGGGGCGTGGTATTCCTGACCTATTATGCCCTGCGCGCTTTCGGGTCCGCATGGCGGGGCGGGGCGCATCTGAACCCGGCCCACGGTCCGGCCGAGCCCCTGCGCAAGGTTCTGGGGGTGATGGTGGTGCTCACATGGGCCAATCCGCATGTCTGGATCGATACGGTTCTGCTGCTGGGGGCAGTGTCGGCGCAGTTTCCCGCGCAGGGCCTGCAGTTCGGCTTCAGCGCGGTGGTGGCCTCGTTCAGCTTCTTCTTTGCGCTGGCCTATGGGGCGCGCCTGTTCGCGCCGGTTTTCGCCAAGCCGCGGGCGTGGCAGATCCTCGATCTTGGCGTCGGCTGTCTCTTGCTGTCGGTGGCATGGCGGTTGGCTGTGATGGAAATGTAAGCATACATGTGAACGCTTGTGTTCCCCAAGGGCTGTGCCAAAACTCGCGCCATGGAACACAAGACCCAAATCGCGGGCAATGCGCCCACAATCGCCATACTGTGGATGCTGGCCATGACGCTGTGCTTCACCATGGTCAATATCATCGTGCATTATCTGGGGGCCGAGCTGCCCGCCGCGCAATCGGGGTTTATCCGCTATGCGTGGGGGATCGTGTTCATGGCGCCGGTGCTATGGCGGATCCTGCGCAAGGGCTATCCGGCTAAAACATGGGGCCTCTTCGGGCTGCGCGGGGCGTTCAATGCGGCGGGGGTGCTGCTGTGGTTCTACGCGATGGCGCGGATCCCGATCGCCGATGTCACCGCCATCGGATATCTCAACCCGATCGTGGTCACGCTCGGCGCGGCGCTTCTGCTGGGCGAGGGGATCGCATGGCGGCGGATACTTGCGATCGTCGTGGCGCTGGTCGGCGCTCTGATCATCCTGCGTCCGGGTCTGCGCGAGATCACGCCGGGCCATTATTCGCAGCTGGCGGCGGCGGTGATGTTCGGCGGCTCCTACCTTCTGGCCAAGCGCCTGACGGGCATCGCCGCGCCGACCGAGATCGTCGGGATGCTGACGCTGGTTGTGGCGGTCTGCCTCGCGCCATTGGCGATTGCGCAATGGCAGCCGGTCACGCTCAAGGAAGCGGGGCTTCTGGGGCTGGTGGCGGTGCTGGCAACGTTGGCCCATTATGCCATGACACGGGCCTTTGCGGCGGCCCCCATCAGTGCGACCCAGCCGGTGGTCTTCCTGCAGCTGGTCTGGGCGTCGGCTGCGGGCTGGTTCATCTTTGGCGAGGCGGTCGACCCCTATGTGATCGCTGGCGGGGCGATCATCGTGTCGTCGGTCAGCTATATGGCGTGGCGCGAGGCGCGGCTGAAGCGGCGTGTGACGCCCTTGGCCGGTGCCACCAAGCAGATCTGAAAAACGCGCCCCTCGGGGCGCGTTCTCGTTTGTCGGTGCTATGGCTTATGCCGCTGATCCCTGTGGGTCGATCAGCTTGCCGATCACCCCTTCGCGGGTGATCTTGCGCCCGTCGTCAAGCGCGACGACAGGATGCGTGCGCAGGAGCTGCATCACGTCCTTGACCGGTGCATGCGCGGCCAGAACCGGTCCCTCGGCGGGGCCATCCTCGGCCAGATCCTCGGCGGTCAGCACGCCCATCGGGTTCATATGCGCGACGAAATCCTGCACATATTCGTCGATCGGGTTGGCGATGATCTCGCGGGCGGTGCCCACCTGAACGATACGCCCGCCTTCCATCAGCGCGATGCGGTTGCCGATCTTGAAGGCCTCGTCGAGATCGTGGCTCACGAAGATGATCGTGCGTTTCAGCTTGGCCTGCAGCTCCAGAAGCTCGTCCTGCAGCTTGGCGCGGATCAGCGGGTCGAGCGCGGAGAAGGGCTCGTCCATCAGCAGGATCGGTGCGTCAGTGGCAAAGGCACGCGCCAGACCCACACGCTGCTGCATGCCGCCCGACAGCTCGCCCACACGGACATCCGCCCATTGCGCAAGACCCACCAGCTCCAGCTGGTGCTCGACCTTCGCACGACGTTCCGCCTTGGACATGCCGCCAAGCTCCAGACCGAGGCCCACATTCTCGCGCACCGAGCGCCAGGGAAGCAGGCCGAATTGCTGGAAGACCATCGCGATATGGTGGCGGCGGACATTGAGAAGGTCCTTGCCCTTGGCATGGCTGACATCCACACGGCCTTTGGGCGTGTTCACCAGAACCGAGCCGCGGCAGACGGGGTTGAGCGCATTGACCGCGCGCAGGAGCGTCGATTTGCCCGAGCCCGAGAGCCCCATCAGCACGAGGATCTCGCCCTCGGCCACTTTGAGCGAGCAGTTATGCACACCCAGCACCTGGCCGGTGGCGTCCTTCACCTCGGCGCGGGTTTTTCCTTCGTCCATCAAGGGCAGGGCCGACAGGGGAGCTTCGCCGAAGACGATGGAAACATTGTCGAATTCGATTGCAGGTTTCGCCATCTTACTTCTCCTTACGCACTTCGAGCATCAGGCGAAGCACGGTCGCCAGCGCCACGATGACAAAGCCCGATTCAAAGCCCAGATCGGGTTTCATGCGGTTGAGCCCGTTCATCACCGGCGTGCCGAGGCCACCCGCGCCCACGAGCGTGGCGATCACCACCATCGACAGCGAGAGCATGATGGTCTGGTTGAGGCCCACCATGATCTGCGGGAAGGCGGCAGGAAGCTCGACCTTCCACAGCTTCTGGAACGAGGTCGCACCGAAGGCTTCGGCGGCTTCGGTCAGCGCGGTGGGGGTCGAGGAGATGCCCAGATAGGTGAGGCGGATGGAGGCGGGCAGCGAGAAGATCACTGTCGCGATCAGGCCGGGCACCATGCCGAGGCCGAAGAAGATCACGGCGGGGATCAGATAGACGAAGGTCGGCAGCGTCTGCATCAGATCGAGCACGGGCTCCATGCCGGAATAGATCCAGCGTTTGCGCGCGGCCAGAATGCCCAGAGGCACCCCGATACCCATACAGACGATACAGCTGACAAGGATCAGCGACAGCGTCTCGGTCGTGTCTTTCCAGTAATCCTGATTGAGGATGAACAACATCCCCAATGCAACGATCAGGCATTTCTTCCAGCTGCGCTGCAGGCCCCATGTCAGCGCCACGAAGACGAGGATCAGCACCAGCGGCGGAGGCGTCTGCAAGAGCCACAGCACCGCGTCGATCAGGTTTTCCATCACCATCGACAGCCAGTCGAAGAAGCCTGCCGCATTGTCCTTGAGCCAGTCGACCACCGTTTCGGCGGCGTCACCTACGGGGATCTTCCAGTCGATCCCTGAGAACCATTCCATAATGAGTGTACTCCGTCATTCCCTGGTTCTTGCTCCGGCCTCCCGGAGCAAGGTGGAGCGGCAGATATTCTACCGCTCTCTGTTATTACTTGTTCATCGCAGCCTGAAAGGCGGTGAAAGCGTCCTTGCCGTCACGGGTGGTCACGCCCTCGAGCCACGG
This sequence comes from Thioclava sp. GXIMD2076, assembly GCF_037949795.1. NCBI lineage: Bacteria > Pseudomonadati > Pseudomonadota > Alphaproteobacteria > Rhodobacterales > Paracoccaceae > Thioclava > Thioclava sp. GXIMD2076. Next base: position 75,604 of record NZ_CP149932.1, on the reverse strand, counting down.
CGCGACCGCGTCCTGATGCGCTTCCAGCCAGTCTGTGGCCGCGTCTTCGGGGTCCTCGCCCTCATCGAGAATGGCCCCCATCAGTGTATTTTCCGCATCGAGCGAGAATTCGAGGTTCTGCAGCAATTTCCCGACATTGGGGCAGGCATCGACATAGCCTGCGGTGGTATTGGTGCGCACTTCCGCGCCACCGTAATCCGGCCCGAACCAGTCATCGCCGCCCGAAAGATAGGTCAGCGTGTAATTGGCATTCATCGGATGCGGTGCCCAGCCCAGAAAAACGATGGGCTTATCACGGTTGGTTGCACGACCAACTTGCGCCAGCATCCCCTGTTCTGAACTTTCGACTACGTTAAAATCGGCAAGATTGAACGCGTTTGCGTCAATCATGTCTTCAATAAGCCGGTTTCCGTCATTGCCCGGCTCGATGCCATAGATCTGATTTCCCAGCTCGTCGGCATGTTTGGCGATATCGGAGAAATCCTTGATGCCGAGCGCGGCGCCGGCGGCATTGGTGGCCAGCGTATATTTCGCACCGGTGAGATTCGTGCGCACGGTATCGACGGTGCCTGCCTCCACATAGGGGGCGATATCGGCCTGCATGGTGGGCATCCAGTTGCCCAAGAATACATCAACATCGCCATTTGCAAGGGCGGTATAGGTGACGGGGACGGAAAGAACGCGGGTTTCGGTCCGGTAGCCCAGCGTTTCGAGTAGTTTGGTCGTTACAGCGGTTGTCGCGGTGATATCGGTCCAGCCGACATCGGAAAATACCACTTCGTCGCATCCTTTCGCCTGCGCCGAAACCGCAAAGGTCATCGAGGCAGCAGTCGCGATAAGAAGGGAACGATAGGTCATAAGCACTCCAGATTTTTTCTAAGATTTTTCTTGATTGACGAGTCAATAAACTATCTTGTAGCCAAGGAATGCAAGTAATTTCTGAGTCAGGAATAGAGCTAATGCCCAAAGTCGGCGCGCAACCGATTAGAAAAGCAGCGTTGATCGACGCCACCATCGCCTGTGTCGGCGAGGCCCGTTCGCTGGAGGTAACGGTGGCGCAGATCGCCAAACGTGCAGGGATGTCCTCGGCGCTGGCGCATCACTATTTCGGATCGAAAGACCAGATCTTTCTGGCCGCGATGCAGCATATCCTGAGCACCTACGGGCAGGAGGTGCGCGACGCGCTGCGCGGAAAAACCGATCCGGAAGAACGGCTTCGGGCGATCGTGCGGGGCAATTTTGCCGAAGGCAGCTTCCAGACTGAAGCGATCTCGGCATGGCTGAACTTCTATGTTCTGGCGCAGAAAAACGAGAATGCACGCAGGCTGCTGGCCATCTACCAGCGCCGTCTGCAATCGAATCTTCTCTACGCGTTGCGGCCTCTGGTGGGCCGCCACGCGATGGCTGTGGCCGAGGGGCTGGGGGCGTTGATCGACGGCGTCTATATTCGTGCCGCTCTGGTCGACGGGCCTGCCGACCCCAAACGCGCGGTCGGAATCATCATGGAATATCTGGATCGAGAGTTGGAGGGTCACCGGTGAAGGCACAACCCAAAGCAAGCCACTTTGTTGATGGCGACTATATCGAGGATACCGCAGGCGAGGTGATCGAGGTCACCTATGCCTATACGGGCGAGGTTATCGCGAAACTTCATGCCGCAACGTCTGCGGTCATGGAAAAGGCCATTACGTCTGCCGTGCGCGCGCAGAAGGAATGGGCCGCACTGGCACCGGCCGAGCGCGGGCGCATCCTCAACCGCGCCGTGGCAATCATCCGCGCGCGCAATGACGAGCTGGCCGCATTGGAGACGCTCGATACCGGCAAGCCGCTGCAGGAAACGCTGGTGGCGGACTGGCCGTCGGGGGCGGATTCGCTCGAGTATTTCGCGGGTCTTGCGGCGACGCTGACCGGCGAGACCATGCCGCTGGGCGGGGATTTCGCCTATACGCTGCGCGAGCCTCTGGGCGTTTGCGGCGGGATCGGTGCGTGGAACTACCCCAGCCAGATCGCCTGCTGGAAAGCCGCGCCCGCACTCTCGACCGGCAATGCGATGGTGTTCAAGCCCTCCGAGGTGACGCCGCTCGGCGCGCTGAAACTGGCCGAGATCTTCATCGAGGCGGGTGTGCCTGCGGGCGTCTATAACGTCGTGCAGGGCTTTGGTGCCGTGGGCGCACAGCTCGCCACCGATCCGCGCATCGCCAAGGTCTCGCTGACGGGCTCGGTGCCGACAGGGGCCAAGGTCTATGCCGCAGCCGCGCCGCATATGAAACATGTGACGATGGAACTGGGCGGTAAATCGCCCCTGATCGTGTTCGAGGATGCCTCGATCAAGGACGCGGTTGGCGCTGCGATGCTGGGGAATTTCTATTCCTCGGGGCAGATCTGCTCGAACGGCACCCGCGTTTTCGTGCATAAGTCGATCAAGGAGCAGTTCCTCAAGGAGCTGGCCGAGCGCACCGCCAAGATCCGTATGGGCGATCCGATGGATATGGCGACCGATTTCGGCCCGCTGATCACCAAGCGCCAATACGAGCAGGTGGCGGGCTATCTCGAGAAAGCCAAGGCCGAAGGCGCGCGGCTGGTCTGTGGCGGCACTGCGCTCGACGGCCAATTTGTCGAGCCGACCGTCTTTGCCGATGTGAAGGACGATATGTCCATCGCCTGCGAGGAGATCTTCGGCCCCGTCATGTCGGTGCTCGATTTCGAGACCGAGGACGAGGTCGTGGCACGGGCCAATGACACGCAATTCGGTCTGGCGGCGGGTGTCTTTACCCGTGATCTGGCGCGCGCCCATCGCGTGGTCGCCAATCTGGAAGCCGGCACCACATGGATCAATGCCTATAACCTGACGCCGGTGGAGATGCCCTTCGGTCCGGTGAAAGCTTCCGGTTTTGGGCGCGAGAATTCGCGCCATGCGATCGAGGCCTATACGCAGGTCAAAGGCGTCTATGTCGGCCTGAATCCTGTCGACAGCCCTTGGTAACAATTGAAGCGGGGGGCGTGCGCGCCCCCCTGAACCGGCGTCCTGTTTTCCCCCGTGCGTGACGGCCTGAAAGGCAATGGTCCCCGAGTGATGGCCCGAGTGATGGAGCGATTGGAATATGAGCGTAGAAGCTGATTATGTTGTGATTGGTGCAGGCTCCGGCGGCACGGCTTTGGCCTACCGTCTGGCCGAGGCCGGAAAGCGCGTGGTGATCATCGAGCATGGGGGGTCGGATGCCGGCCCCTTCATCCAGATGCCGGGCGCTCTGTCCTATCCGATGAATATGGGCATGTATGACTGGGGCTTCCAGTCCGAACCCGAGCCGGGTCTGGGCGGGCGCGTGCTGGCGACCCCGCGCGGCAAGGTGATCGGCGGGTCGTCCTCGATCAACGGGATGGTCTATGTGCGTGGCCATGCAGGGGATTACGAGCACTGGGCCGAGCAAGGCGCCGAGGGCTGGAGCTATGCCGATGTGCTGCCCTATTTCAAACGGCAGGAAACATGGCATGGCGCCGGAGATGGCGGTGACCGTGACTGGCGCGGCACGTCCGGTCCGTTGCATGTCAGCCGTGGCCCGCGCAAGAACCCTCTCTTCGATGCCTTCGTGCAGGCGGGGCAGGAGGCGGGCTATGCCTATACCGCCGATTACAACGGCGAGCGCCAGGAAGGCTTCGGCCCGATGGAGGCCACCATCTATAAAGGCCGTCGCTGGTCCGTGGCCAATGCCTATCTGCGCCCCGGCCAGAAGGCGTTCGGGGACCGTCTGGCTGTGGTCAAGGCGCTGGCTTTGCGCGTGGTCTTTGACGGCAAGCGTGCGATCGGTGTCGAGGTCGAGAAGGCGGGCAAGAAGCAGGTCATTTCTGCCCGCGCCGAGGTGATCGTGGCCGCAAGCTCGATCAATACGCCAAAGATCCTGATGCTCTCGGGCGTGGGGCCTGCGGCCCATCTGCGCGAGCATGGGATCGAGGTTCTGGCCGACCGTCCCGGTGTGGGCGGCAACCTGCAGGACCATCTCGAGGTCTATTTCCAATATGCCGCGAAGGAGCCGATCACGCTCTACAAATACTGGAATATCTTCGGCAAGGCTTGGGTGGGGGCGCAATGGCTCTTTACCAAGACCGGTCTGGGCGCGTCGAACCAGTTCGAGGCCTGCGGGTTTATCCGTTCGGACAAGGGCGTGCGCTATCCTGATATCCAGTATCACTTCCTGCCGCTGGCCGTGCGTTATGACGGCAAGGCTTCGGCCGAGGGGCATGGCTTCCAGGTCCATGTCGGGCCGATGCGGGCGGCCTCGCGCGGCCGTGTCTCGCTGCGTTCAGGCGATGTGCGCGACAAGCCAAGGATCTTCTTCAATTATATGAGCGAGGATCAGGACTGGGTGGATTGGCGCAAGACCCTGCGTCTGACGCGCGAGATCTTCGATCAGCCCTCGATGGCCCGCCATGTGGCGCGCGAGATCCAGCCGGGCTCGGATGTGACCTCGGATGAGGCGCTGGATGATTTCGTGCGCGAGCATGCCGAGAGCGCCTATCATCCCTGTGGCACTGCGCGTATGGGCCGTGCCGATGACATCAATGCGGTGGTCGATCCCGATGGCCGTGTGATCGGGGTCGAGGGGCTGCGCGTGGCCGATAGTTCGATCTTCCCGCGCGTGACCAACGGCAACCTGAACGGTCCGTCAATCATGGTGGGCGAGAAGATCGCCGACCATATCCTTGGCCGCCGTTTGCCTGCCGAGAATAGCGAGCCGTGGTTCCACCCCGACTGGGAGAACTCCCAGCGTTAATCCGCCGCTAGCCCCTTGGGTTAACTGCGATATCTCTGGACAATACCGGCATGCCCCGCGATATGTGGGGCATGTTTCGTTTTGTTTATGTTCTGCTGATCGCTTTGATCGCCTGCGCCCCGCCCGTGCTGGCCGAAACCGTGTCCGGCAAGGCGCGTGTCGTCGATGGCGATACGCTGGAGATCAACCATCGCAAGATCCGTATCTCCGGGATCGACGCGCCCGAAAGCAGCCAGAACTGCACCCGAGCGGATGGTCGTGGCTGGGCGTGTGGACGCGAGGCGACAGGTCTCATGCGTAAACTCGCCGCAGGCAAAGTGGCCTGCACGGGCGGCAGTTCGGATCGCTATGGCCGGTTGATTGCGGTCTGCAAGGCCAAAGGGCAGGATATCGGCGCGCAGATGGTCGTGCAGGGCTATGCGATGGCCTATCAGACCTATTCCAAAGCCTATGTCTCGCAGGAGAAATCCGCGATGATCGCCAAGCGCGGCCTCTGGGCAGGGACATTCCAGACCCCCGCCGAATACCGCGCGCATAAGAACGACGCCCCCGACAGCAGGGCCTCGGCAGGCTGCACGATCAAGGGCAATATCTCGAAAAACGGCAAGCTCTACCACATGCCGGGCTCGGCCTCCTATGCCGCCACCAAGATCAGCACGGCCAAGGGGGAGCGGTGGTTCTGCAGCGAGGCCGAGGCCCGGAAGGCCGGTTGGGTCCGCGCGCATTGACACCGCCTTGATCCGTATCAAAGAGCGTCACCCGCGCCTTTGGTATCATGACCTCGCAAACCAGAAAGGCGGAGGTCCGGAATGACTGAACATCTTCATACCCTGAGTGTCGAATTCCCCGCATATCGTGTCCAGCTGCGCGAGTTGAAGGCGGCCGATCCGCATGCCGCGCGTCTGATGGAGGAATACGAGGCCATCAACGAGCAGGTCCAGCGCGCGATGGAGGGAGTGCAGCCAATAGAGGCGCTGGCCGAGGTGGATCTGCGCAAGAAACGCGCGATGCTCAAGGACCAGATCGCACGGGCTCTGGCGCAGGAAGTGACAGCGGCCTGAGGTGTCCACCATCGAGATCCTGAAGCCTCCGGTCCTCGGGCCGGAGGCTTCGTCATGTCAGGCGATGTCGTAGGGCAGAAGGCCGCGCCGGTCGAGATCGACGGTCAGTTTGCGCTCGAGCGGCGGCACCGAGCGCTGGTGGCAGTTGCGGCGCTCGCAGATCCGGCAGGAGATGCCGATCGGCTCATAGGCGCGTGGATTACCCAGCTCCATATCATCGGCATAGACCACATCCTTGGCATGGCTGACCTCGCAGCCCAGACAGAGCGAATAGCGCCGCACGGGGGCATGGAAGCTGCCACCCTGCTTGGACACGTCCTTCGCGATACACAGATAACGCGCGCCGTCCGGCGTCTCCGCCAGCTGGCGCAGGAAGCGGGTGGGGGTTTCAAACGCCTGATGCGCGATCCAGAGCGGGCAGGAGCCCCCGAACCGCGCGAATTGCAGCCGTGTGGCCGAGTGGCGCTTGGTAATGGTGCCTGCCTGATCGAGGCGCATGAAGAAGAAGGGGAGCCCCTTGGCGCCGGGTCGCTGGAGCGTGGAGAGGCGGTGGGCGACCTGCTCGATGGAGGCACCGAACAGCTCGGCGAGGATTTCCAGATCGTGGCGGTTGTCCTGCGCGGATTCCAGAAACTCGACATAGGGCATCACGGCCGCGCCCGCGAAATAGTTGGCCAGCCCGATCTTGGCGATGGAACGTGCGGTTTCCGACTGGAAGCGCGCCAGATCCAGAGTGGCCTCCAGAAGCTCGTTCTGGGTGATCAGCGCCACCTGATGCATCAGCTGGAAGGCCTGAGTGGATTTCTTGGCATGGCGGGCAATGGTGATGATGCGCCCGTCGCGCTCGCGCACGCCCGAGATATCGGCGAATTGCACGCGGATGCCACGGGCCTCCAGCGCCTCGATCGCCCGCGGGATCGGCTCGGCGCGTGTGCCATCGGGGCGAGCGAAATGTTCGGCTGCACGGTCGACCGCATCGATGTAATTGTCGCAGTAATGGAAGAAATCGCGCACCTCTTCCCAAGGGCTCTGCACGGTGCTGGCATCCTGACCGAGAGCGGCATTCAGCGAGGCGAGTTTCTCGTGGGTGCGGCGATAGGCGCTGTGGAGTTCGAGGAAGGATCGCGCCAGCGCCGGTGCATTGGAGGCCGCAAGCCGCAGATCGGCCATCGGTGTCGAGGCGTCGGCGAAGATCGGGTCGGCCAGGGCCTCGGTCATGTCCGAGACCAGACGTTCGGCATCGCCTGCAGAAAGCTCGGTCACATCCAGCCCGAATTCGGAGGCGAGCGCCAGCACCACCTGTGCCGAGACGGGGCGATGGTTGTTTTCCATCTGGTTGAGATAGGGCAGGGACACGCCCAGCCTGTCGGCAAAGACCTTCTGGGTCAGGCTCAGACGGGTGCGGGTCTCGCGCAGTTTGATGCCTGCATAGAGTTTGGGTGTCGCCATGCCTGATCTCCTTTGCAAACCCGCTGATACATATGCAAACCCCGTTTGGTCAATTGCCTTTGCGTGCGGTTTCGGTTTAGCTGCCGCCAGTTTTCGGGGGTGGATATGCGTCAATTCGGTCTGGTTGTGCTGATGGCCTGCGGGCTTGGGTCCGGTCTGGCAGGCTGTGCGCCCGAGCCTCTGACGCAGGCCGATCTGGCGCAGATGGCGCATCCTTCCGCACAGATCCGTGCGCAAGTGGAGGCGCTGATGCCCGCCGCGATGGCGGAGCTGGACCCGATGGAGGCGCGTATCCTCTCCGAGGGGCGTCCGCTGAACGCGGTCGAGACGGGTTATGCGCTAAAGGCCGGTGTGCATCACCCCGAGCGGGTGCGTGTTCTCGCATGGCAGGGGAGGTTCCCCACGCCGAAGGATAAGGCCCTTGCCAGGGTCTATAAGCCCGGAAACGCGCTGGCGATCACCTTCGGCTACGGGATCGCGGCGCGTCAGGAGGACCCGTATCTGATCGCGCATGAGCTGGTACATGTAGCGCAATACGAGCGACTTGGCGGGCGCGAGACCTTCACGCGCGAATATCTGACGCAGGCGCTTAGTCTGGGGGGCTACGCGACCCCGCTGGAGCGCGAAGCTTTCAAACGCGGCCACCGGATCGCGCCGGTGCCGGCGGGGGCAACCCGCCGCTGGATCGAGTCGCTGGATTAAGTATTTCGCATTTGCGGCGAAAGCGGTGTTGATTTTGGGCCGCTGACCTATTGCGCGCTTGACCCGCGCCGCGCTCCGCGTAAGGCTGGCCAGTAGAATGTGCCGGCGACCATCGGCTTGTTGCGTGACGAATAGCCTGATTTCCTTCGGTTTATTAGCAGATTATGCAATTCGCAACGCAGGCTTTGCCAATAGTTTGCAAATTTTCCGAATTCCGCTTTGATATTACCCTGCGCCTGCATACTGTCGGGGCAAGGAGAGGGGAGTTTCATGAGAGATATTCTGCAAGAGCTTGAGGACCGTCGTGCACAGGCCCGTCTGGGCGGAGGGGAGCGCCGCATTGCCGCGCAGCACAAGAAGGGCAAGCTGACGGCGCGCGAGCGGATCGAGCTGTTGCTCGATGAGGGCTCCTTTGAAGAATTCGACATGTTCAAGACCCATCGCTGCGTGGATTTCGACATGCAGGCTGACAAACCTTATGGCGATGGGGTGGTGACCGGCTGGGGCACGATCAATGGCCGTATGGTTTATGTGTTCTCGCAGGATTTCACCGTCTTCGGTGGCTCGCTTTCCGAGACTCATGCCGAGAAGATCTGCAAGATCATGGACATGGCGATGCAGAATGGCGCGCCGGTGATCGGGCTGAACGACTCGGGCGGGGCGCGGATCCAGGAGGGTGTGGCCTCGCTTGCGGGCTATGCCGATGTGTTCCAGCGCAATGTCGAGGCGTCTGGCGTGATCCCGCAGATCTCGGTGATCATGGGGCCCTGTGCGGGCGGCGCGGTCTACAGCCCCGCGATGACCGACTTCATCTTCATGGTGAAGGACAGCTCCTATATGTTCGTGACCGGCCCCGATGTGGTGAAGACGGTCACCAACGAGGTGGTGACCGCAGAAGAGCTGGGCGGCGCGCTGACACATACCAAGAAATCCTCGGTGGCGGATGGGGCCTTCGAGAATGATGTCGAAGCACTTTACGAGGTCCGCCGTCTGGTGGATTTCCTGCCGCTGTCAAACCGTGAGAAAGCGCCCGTGCGGCCCTTCTTCGATGACGTGGCGCGGGTTGAGGACAGCCTCGACACGCTGATCCCCGCCAATCCGAACATGCCCTATGATATGAAAGAGCTGATCACCAAGGTTGCGGATGAAGGCGATTTTTACGAGATCCAGCGCGATTTCGCGGGCAATATCATCACTGGTTTCATCCGGCTCGAAGGGCAGACCGTGGGGGTGGTGGCCAACCAGCCGACAGTGCTGGCAGGATGTCTCGATATCGACAGCTCGCGCAAGGCCGCGCGCTTCGTGCGCTTCTGCGACTGTTTCGAGATTCCGATCCTGACCTTTGTCGATGTGCCCGGCTTCCTGCCGGGGACGGCGCAGGAATATAACGGAGTTATCAAACACGGGGCAAAACTCCTGTTCGCCTATGGCGAGGCGACGGTGCCCAAGGTCACGGTGATTACCCGCAAGGCCTATGGCGGCGCCTATGACGTGATGAGCTCGAAACATCTGAAGGGCGATTTCAACTACGCATGGCCCACGGCAGAGATTGCGGTGATGGGCGCCAAAGGAGCGGTGGAAATCCTCTACCGGTCCGAGCTGGGCGAGCCCGAGAAGATCGCCGCGCGGGTGAAAAACTACGAGGACCGCTTCGCCAATCCATTCGTTGCGGCCGAGAAGGGGTTCATAGACGAGGTGATCCAGCCCCGCTCGACGCGCCGCCGTGTGGCGCGGGCCTTTGCGTCGCTGCGCTCCAAGAAACGCAGTATGCCGATGAAGAAGCACGATAATATTCCGCTGTAAGAGGTCAGGATGAGGGTTTGGGGGTGTCTGCCCATAACGCTGTGCCGGAGGGTGTTGGCTCTGGTGGCTGTTATTGGTGCGGGGCAGGTCGCGGCGGCGGATATGCCGGCGTCGGGGGTGGCGGTCGCTGTTCCCTCGGGGCGCCATGTCGAATGGCTGACCAGCCAGACCGATGCCAGCGGACCCGAGGGGCTGACGATCCGGCATTTCTTCCTCATGCGCGATCTGACCGAGGATGACGACACCGCGATGGGGGATATGCTGGCGCTGTGCGAGAGCTTCGCGCTTCCACATCTGTCCGCTGTCGGACCGCAGCCCCAACAGATTGTGATCTCGCTTGCCGACCGTCCCGTGGTGTTCGGCACATCCGACCCCGAAGCCACGCAACTTATTGCAGGATATGCGATTTCCGGCGAGCGCTGCGAAGAAGAGATGTTCTGATGCGCCATCGGCGGGAAAATGATAATGGGAATGTGATGGCTCTGTGCAAGCCTTTAGAATCTGCTAGGATCTGCGTGAGCCGTACCGGCTTGGGGTCGTTGGCCACAGGGGGTTTCACCTGTGTCTTAACGGCGTCCTTCCCAATCATGCTCACCCCGTTCGGGATGCGTTCCCAGGGTGTGAAAAGGAGAAGAACATGTCGACCAAACTCATTCTCGCGCTTGGCCTCGTTGGTTTCATGGCTGCCTGCGCGCCCAAGCCCGCTCCGGCGCCGATGCCGGCCGAGCCGGTCACCGCAGAGCCGGTTTACCACAGCAAGCTCTGACCTTATTCGCGGGCAGGGGGCATCCCCTGCCTGCACCCCCGAAAAACCTTTGATCCGCTCCCAACTTATGGCCGATTGCGCTAATCTGGGACGGACAGCGCCTTCAGAAGTGTTTATGAGGACTATGCCAGCGCAGACGCGTCTGGCCATGATCCCGCATCCGGCATGGGGCATCCCCTGCCGCGTGACGAACACTAGACCGGAGACCGCTCCGGAGAAGAGAGGCGCCAAATGCTGAAACACCGTGGTTTCCCCGGGCGTTTGCCCAGCACCGATTACCAATTCGTCATCCGCCGTGCCAACAAAAAGGGCGCGACGAAGATCATCCGCCGTGAGCGGTTCAAGGACCGTGCGGCGATGGACCGTAAGGCCGATGAAGGCTTCATGGCCGCTTTGTGGAATTATTTCGGCGAGGAGCCTTTCGAGCGCGGAAATCTGGATGCGGGCCGCATCAGCTGGCTGTTCGGCCGTGAGGTCGTGGCCGCGGAAGATCCGTTCGATCCCGAGTCCTATGAGGCGCTTCTGAAGATCGACCGGCGTCGGGCCGAAAGTTCCTTCCCCGAGGTCTTCGCCGATCCCGGCGCGTTCGACTGGGACGAGAATGACGAGGACGATTGGGACTGATGCGACACGGGTCTGATAGAAAACGGCAATTTCTTGCTGCTGCCTCCGCGTCGGGGGTTGCAAGAGACGCCCATCGCGCGCAGGTTGATTTCTATCAGCCCGGAGCTATCTGGACTGATGCCTCTCTCGAGAGGAAACTCCCTGTTGGAACTTGCCGACCTGACCTCATGGTGCATCCTGCCCATGTCAGGTCGGATTTTTTCCGCAGCGTCAGCGTGTCTTCCTCCGGTTTTTCTAAGCGGATTTTTTCTCAGCTTCGGCAAGGCTTTGCCGAGGGGCGCGCGCCTGCGCGCAGCTGTGCACGAATCCGCTTTTCTTCTTCGTATTCCGCACTAGGTTCACATCGGAACACAGTTTTTCACGGAGTAGAAATCCTATGCGTAAATCGGCAATTCTCGTCGCGATCCTCGGCGCAACCGCAGCACTCGCAGGCTGCCAGTCGGGTAACGGTTATGGCAATGGCGGCTTCCTCAACAGCGATGGTGGCCGCGCGCTCGTGGGCGCAGGTGCAGGCGCGCTCGTTGCCGACGCGACCGACAATAACGTTGTTGCAGGTGCCGCACTTGGCGCGGGCGCAGGTGCGCTCTGCGACGACGCGGGTGTCTGCTCGCGCAGCTACTGAGTTTCGCGACACGGACGCTCGCCGTCCGTGCCGTAGGACTATTCGGGAAACGCCATCGGTGCCATGCGCTCCGGTGGCGTTTTTCGTGCCGGATGACAGAAGGAACAGAGTGGGATGGAGGGAAGGCCGCGGCTGACCTTCGGGCCCGCGGGCTTGCCTTCCCCCCGAGGGAGGAAAGCCGATGTTCAAGAAGATCCTGATTGCCAACCGTGGCGAGATCGCCTGTCGCGTGATGAAGACCGCACGCGAGATGGGCATCCAGACGGTGGCCGTCTATTCGGATGCCGATGCGCAGGCGTTGCATGTGCAAATGGCCGATGAGGCGGTGCATATCGGCCCGCCACCCGCCAACCAGTCCTATATCGTGATCGACAGGATCATGGAGGCGATCGCCAAGACCGGCGCCGAGGCCGTGCATCCGGGCTATGGCTTCCTGTCGGAGAACTCCAAGTTTGCCGAGGCACTGGAGGCGGCTGGCGTGGCCTTTATCGGCCCGCCGGTGAAGGCGATCGAGGCGATGGGCGACAAGATTACCTCGAAAAAGATCGCGCAGGAGGCGGGGGTCAATACGGTTCCGGGCTATATGGGACTGATCGGGGATGCCGAGGAGGCGGTGAGGATCTCGGAAGAGATCGGCTATCCGGTGATGATCAAGGCCTCTGCCGGTGGCGGTGGCAAGGGGATGCGGATTGCGTGGAACGCGCAGGAGGCCCGAGAGGGGTTCCAGTCCTCCAAGAACGAGGCGGCCAGTTCTTTCGGCGATGACCGGATCTTTATCGAGAAATTCGTCACCCAGCCGCGCCATATCGAGATCCAGGTGCTCTGTGATGCGCATGGCAATGGTATCTGGCTGAACGAGCGCGAGTGCTCGATCCAGCGGCGGAACCAGAAGGTGATCGAGGAGGCGCCCTCGCCCTTCCTCGATGCCGAGACCCGCAGGGCTATGGGCGAGCAATCCGTCGCTCTGGCCAAGGCGGTGGGCTATACTTCGGCTGGGACGGTCGAGTTTATTGTCGATGGTGACAAAAACTTCTATTTCCTCGAGATGAATACCCGCCTGCAGGTCGAACATCCGGTGACCGAGCTGATCACCGGTATCGATCTGGTCGAGCAGATGATCCGCGTGGCCAATGGCGAGCCTTTGTCGATCCGCCAAGATGATGTGAAGATCAATGGCTGGGCGATGGAGAGCCGGCTTTATGCCGAGGATCCCTATCGCAACTTCCTGCCCTCTATCGGCCGGTTGACGCGGTACCGTCCGCCGGTTCAGGGGCAGACCGCCTCTGGCGGGATCGTGCGCAACGATACCGGCGTCTACGAGGGTGGCGAGATCTCGATGTTCTACGACCCGATGATCGCCAAGCTCTGCACATGGGGCCCGACCCGCGCCGATGCGATCGAGGAGATGCGCGTGGCGCTCGACCGGTTCGAGGTGGAAGGCATCGGGCATAACCTGCCGTTCTGCGCCGCCGTGATGGACCATGAGCGATTCATCTCGGGCAATATCACCACCGCCTTCATTGCCGAGGAATATCCCGAAGGGTTCGAGGGGGTGACGCTCGGGGCGGATATGCTGAAGCAGGTGGCGGCCTCGGTTGCGGCGATGGAGCGGGTCGCCGAGATCCGGCGCACGCGGATTTCCGGAACGCTGGGCAATCACGAGCGCAAGGTGGGCGATGACTGGGTGGTGACGCTTCAGGGCGAGACCTATCGCGTGACGATCCATGCCGATCGTGCGGGGGCCGATGTCGGCTTCGACGATGGCACCACGCTGCGTGTCAGCTCGGACTGGACGCCCGGGGACCAGCTGGCCGAGCTGCTGGTGGACGGGGCGCCTCTGGTGCTGAAGGTCGGCAAGGTCTCGATGGGCTATCGTATCCGGCTGCGTGGCGCGGATCTGAAGGTTCTGGTGCAGACACCCCGCCAGCACGAGCTTTATCAGCTGATGCCCGAGAAGCTGCCGCCCGACACCTCGAAACTGCTTCTGTGCCCGATGCCTGGACTGGTCGTGAAGATCAATGTCGCGGCGGGCGAGGAAGTGCAGGAAGGTCAGGCGCTGGCCACCGTCGAGGCGATGAAGATGGAGAATATCCTGCGCGCGGAGCGCCGCGGCGTGGTGAAATCGGTCAATGCCGAAGCGGGTGCCTCGCTAAAGGTGGATGACGTGATCATGGAGTTCGAATGAGCGCCACGGTCGATCATAGAATGCCTGCGAGGCGCGGGGGGCTCTCCGCGCTGAGGGCGCCGCGGCGGATCTCCTCGCGGCGCAGCGGCATCTTGTCGATCGACCGGATCACCTCGCGCCCCGTCCATGGTAGCGGCTTGCGCAGCGCCACTGTGCCGTCTTTGGCGAGGATCACCAGCGCGAACCCCGTGGGGCGCAGCTTGCGGCGGATCTCGCTGGGCGTGGCGGGGTCGGTATCGGTGATCACCACCACATCTCGGGCCGCAAGTTCGGGCCAGCGGTCTTCCAGCTCGGCGATCTGGTCGGCAAACGCGGGGTCTGCGGGGCTGTCGGCAAAGACCACGACGGGGCGTTTCTGCCAGACGAAATCATTCAAATTCGCCATATCTGCGGGAATCGGAGCGAAAGGGACTACTGGCTGGGCCTGCGCCAGACGTGGTTCATCCTTCGGTTGCGCCGGATCCTGCGCAAGAGCGCTGTGTATTGGAAAGGCAAGAAAAAATGCCGCTAACCAGAATGGTGCCATTGTCGTCATTCCGGCGACAGATTGTTTAGCGACCCGTCGGCCCCTGATTTCGTTATTAAAACTCAATTCAAATCCTCCCGTTAAGCAGTTTTCCAGAGATCGCGGCGCATACTCGGCCTCGGGGCCTGTCCCCGCGTGGAGTCGCGGCACATTGCCAGACGCGCTTTCTGGAAAGAGCTTTCTCTTGGACGTTATACTACATTTAGGGGTCCACCGCACGGCCACAACCTCGTTTCAGAACTGGATGCTTGCGAATTCGGGCATCCTGTCGCGTCAGGGGGTGGCTTTCTGGGGACCGGAGCGCACGCGGGCGGGGCTGTTCTCGGGCTTGATCAAGCGCGCCGATCTGGTCTCGGCGCAGGATATCCTCTCGGCGCGGCGCTCGGCCACGCGGATCCGGATGGAGATCGACAGGATCGAGGATCAGGGCTTCCACACCTTGATCATCAGCGAGGAGAACCTCATCGGGTCGATCCCGCATTGCCTGAGCCACGGGATGCTCTACCCCGATGCGCGCGGACGACTGGAACGGGTGGCAATGGTGCTCGGCCCGCATCTGACGGGCGTCGCAATGGGGATCCGGCGCTATGATGCGTGGTGGGCCTCGATGCTGGCGGTCGAGCGGGTGCGTGGCGGCGAGGCGGCAACGCCCCAGCGGCTGCGGATGCTGGCGCAGAACGGGCGTGGCTGGCCCTGTGTGATCGATGCGGTCGAGGGCGCTTTCGGGGTGCGCCCTCAGGTCTGGACGCATGAGGCGATGGCGGGCCGTCACGAGATTCTTCTGCGACGGTTGGCGCCGAAACTCAGCCTGACGCCGGGCCTCACCGTTGCGGTTGAGCGCGCGAATGCCGCCGCCGCCGTTCAGGGGCAATTGGGCCGGGGCTATATGCCGTTCAGCATTATGCAGCGGGGTCAGATGACCGCGCGTTATCAGGCAGAGCTGGAAACCCTGCGCCGTGGTCGCAGGGATCTGGCAATCATGGAAACGGGAGGTGCCGCGCCGGGAGGATATTCGGCCATGCCTCTCACGGAGGAAGGATGGGTCGATGACCAGCAAAACCGAGGCCGACAAGCAAGCGGAATGGGCTGAACTCGCGGCGAAGGAGCTGCGCGGCAAGCCTCTGGACAGCCTCGACTGGGAGACGCTGGAGGGCATCCGTGTGAAGCCGCTCTATACGGCGGCCGATACCGAAGGGCTGGACCATCTGGGCACGATGCCCGGGATCGCGCCCTATACCCGCGGCCCCAAGGCTACGATGTATGCCGGCCGCCCATGGACGATCCGGCAATATGCGGGCTTCTCCACGGCCGAGGAATCGAATGCCTTCTATCGCCGTGCGCTGGCGGCGGGCCAGCAGGGGATCTCGGTCGCCTTCGATCTGGCGACCCATCGCGGCTATGACAGTGACCATCCCCGCGTGGTGGGCGATGTCGGCAAGGCCGGTGTGGCGATCGACTCGGTCGAGGACATGAAGATCCTGTTCGATGGCATTCCGCTGGATAAGGTCTCGGTCTCGATGACGATGAATGGCGCGGTCATCCCGATTCTGGCGAATTTCATCGTGGTGGGGCAGGAGCAGGGCCATGACAAGGCCGTGCTTTCGGGCACGATCCAGAACGATATTCTCAAGGAATTCATGGTGCGGAATACCTATATCTATCCGCCCGAACCCTCGATGCGGATCATCGCGGATATTATCGAGTATACCGCGAACGAGATGCCGAAGTTCAATTCGATATCGATTTCCGGCTATCATATGCAGGAGGCAGGCGCGAATCTCGTGCAGGAGTTGGCCTATACGCTGGCCGACGGACGCGAATATGTGCGCACGGCCATTGCCGCCGGTATGGATGTGGATAAATTCGCCGGTCGTTTGTCCTTCTTCTTCGCGATCGGGATGAATTTCTTCATGGAGGCGGCCAAGCTGCGCGCGGCCCGCACGCTCTGGTCGCGGATCATGGCGGAATTTTCGCCCCAGAACCCGCAATCGAGCATCCTGCGCACCCATTGCCAGACCTCGGGCGTGTCTTTGCAGGAGCAGGACCCCTATAACAACGTCATCCGCACCGCCTATGAGGC
Organism: Thioclava sp. GXIMD2076; assembly: GCF_037949795.1. Classification (NCBI taxonomy): domain Bacteria; kingdom Pseudomonadati; phylum Pseudomonadota; class Alphaproteobacteria; order Rhodobacterales; family Paracoccaceae; genus Thioclava; species Thioclava sp. GXIMD2076. The sequence goes on along the minus strand of NZ_CP149932.1, from coordinate 59,017 downwards.
AATGGCGGCGGCTTTGGGGGGCACGCAATCGCTCCATACCAATGCGCTCGACGAGGCAATTGCGCTGCCAACCGATTTCTCGGCGCGGATCGCCCGCAATACCCAACTGATCTTGCAGGAAGAAACCGGCATCACCAATGTGATCGATCCGCTTGCGGGCAGCTATTATGTCGAGAGCCTGACGGCCAACCTGATCGAGGAGGCATGGAAGCTGATCGAGGAGGTCGAGGAGATGGGCGGCATGACCAAGGCCGTCGCCTCGGGCATGCCCAAGCTGCGGATCGAGGAGACGGCGGCCAGACGTCAGGCGCTGATCGACCGTGGTCAGGATGTCATTGTGGGGGTCAACAAATACCGTCTGGCGCAGGAAGAGCCGATCGATATTCTCGATATCGACAACGTCAAGGTGCGCGAGAGCCAGATCGCGCGGCTGACGCAGATGCGGGCGAGCCGCGACGAGGCGGCCTGTCAAGCGGCGCTGGCCGAACTGTCCCGCCGCGCGAAAGAGGGTGGCAACCTGCTCGAGGCCGCGGTCGAGGCCGCGCGGGCGCGGGCCTCGGTGGGGGAGATCTCGATGGCGATGGAAAAGGAATTCGGGCGTCACCGCGCCGAGGTGAAGACCCTCGCGGGGGTCTATGGGTCGGCCTATGAGGGGGATGAGGGCTTTGCCCAGATCCAGCGTGATGTGGAGGCCTTTGCCGAGGCCGAGGGCCGCCGCCCGCGGATGCTGGTGGTGAAGATGGGGCAGGACGGTCATGACCGCGGTGCAAAGGTCATCGCCACGGCTTTCGCCGATATCGGCTTCGACGTGGATGTGGGGCCGCTGTTCCAGACGCCGGAAGAGGCGGCGCAGGATGCGGTGGATAATGATGTCCATGTGGTGGGCATCTCGTCGCAGGCAGCCGGTCACAAGACACTTGCGCCCCAGCTGATCGAGGCGCTGAAAGCCAAGGATGCCGGGGACATCATCGTGATCTGCGGCGGCGTCATCCCGCAGCAGGATTATGACTTCCTGAAAAAGGCGGGGGTTAAGGCGATCTTCGGTCCGGGCACCAACATCCCGACCGCCGCCAAGGAGATCCTGCAGATCCTCGAGGCGCAGCGCGGCTAGGGGCGCCGCGCTAGCAGGCTCGCCACTGGTCGCCATCCTGCCCGTAATCGCGGGCGAGGGCGGCGATCAGGCCCATATCGGTGCTGTCGAGCGGTCCGTCATGGAAGGGGCGGAAACGCAGACGGACAGCAGGCAGGATATGATCGTGATCGGGCGAGGTATAGCCGAAGAGCTGCGCCAGCGTCAGGAATTGCGCCATATCCGGTGCCAGACCGTCTACCGGTTGCGAGGGCATGACCGCCAGCCCCTGTCGGGCCAGACGTGCCCAGTCGAATCGCGGACCGGGATCGAATTTGCGGGCGGGTGCCATGTCGGAATGGGCAATCACATTCTGCGGCGGGATCTGCCATTGGCGCAAGATACGGGCCAGCAGCCCTTCGAGCGCCGCCATCTGTGTATGGGAAAACGGCCGTGTACCGGGATTGTCGAGCTCGATCCCGATGGAGCGGGAGTTCAGATCGCTACACTCGCCCCAGTGTCCGACACCGGCATGCCATGCGCGGCGCGCCTCGTCGACCAGCTGCATCATCGTGCCATCATTGCCGATGAGCCAATGGGCGGAGACCTCGGCTGCCGGATCGCACAGGCGCTCCCGGGCCGAGGCCATGTCTTTCATGGCTGTGAAATGCAGGACGACATGGTCAGGCCGCGCACCTTCCCGTCGCTCTCCATGGTTGGGCGAGGGGAAGGGCTCTGTCATCAGTTACGGGCGGCCTGGAACGGGCGCGGATCCCAGCCACAGGCGAACCCGTCGCCATCGGGATCCAGATTGCCCGGATCCTTCTCGGGACCGCCATTGGCCAGGAAGGCGATCTGCGCCTTGTCGGGCGAGACATATTTCGCGCAGGCCTTTGTCGTGGAATTGAACTTGATCCCGCCGCGCGTATAGACCGACTGGCCCGGCTGGTTATTGACCGAGAGCGCATAGGCGGCAAGGTTGGGGCCGCCGGAGCCCGATGCTGCACTATAGGTGTCGCCCGCGGTCTTCTGCGCGGGGGCAGGGGCGGTGAACGTGTCCTCTGCGCGCTCGGCCGCTGTTGCGGTGCTCGAATAGGGCGAGGAGGCAGGGGCGTAATCGGTGACCTGCTGCCCGCCCGATTGCGGGGCCGTCGCGTTGAGGGCCGCCAGCGTGTCGGCCCCCAGTTGTGCGTTGGGGTCATTGGCGGGGGCGGCCGCCGCAGCGGTCGTGCCCATGGCCGACATCGGCTGACCCGACGCTGCGGTGGTCGTGGAACCGGCGGTGCTGCCCTGAAGCTGCGACTCGCGCTGCGCCAGATAATCGCGATAGCTTTCATTGCCCCCGATGGCGGGTGCGCCCACACCGGCGGCCGAATTCGGCACGCTCGGCTGGCAGGCGGCAAGCGCCAGCACGGAGAGGGTCAGTGAAAGTCCAAGAACTGGCGCGCGCATGCGGTTACTCCATTACCACCATTGGTTCGGCTTGGCATTGAAGCCTGCCGCACGTTCGAGCACAAGAGCATGGTTGAGCAGCTCGCCCTCTTCCCACGGACGGCCGATCAGCTGCAGGCCGAGCGGAAGCCCCTGTTTATCAAGGCCAACCGGCACCGAAACGCCCGGCAGACCGGCAAGGTTGAGGGTGACCGTAAACACGTCATTGAGATACATCTTGACCGGATCGGCATCCTTCATCTCGCCGATGGCGAAGGCCGAGGAGGGTGTGGTCGGCACGAGGATGGCGTCGATCCCTGCGGCGAAGGCTTGCTCGAAATCGCGCTTGATCAGCGCGCGCACCTTGCGGGCGCGGTTGTAATAGGCGTCATAGAAGCCAGCCGAGAGCACATAGGTGCCGATCATGATGCGGCGCTGCACCTCGGGGCCGAAGCCCTCGGCGCGGGTCTTGGCATACATGTCGTCGATGCCGTCCCCCTTGCCCAATGTCGCGCGGTGGCCATAGCGCACCCCGTCATAGCGCGCGAGGTTGGACGAGGCTTCGGCCGGCGCGATGACGTAATAGGCGGGCAGGGCGTATTTGGAATGCGGCAGCGAGATATCCACGATCTCGGCGCCGGCATCGCGCAGCATCGCCATACCGTTATCCCAGAGCGCCGCGATCTCTTCGGGCATGCCGTCGAGGCGGTATTCGCGCGGGATGCCGATTTTCTTGCCACGGATATCGCCAGTCAGGGCTGCTTCGAAATCCGGCACCGCGATTTCGGTCGAGGTCGAATCCTTGGGGTCATGCGAGCACATCGCCTGCAGCATGATCGCCGCATCGCGCACGTCCTTGGTCATCGGGCCCGCCTGATCGAGCGAAGAGGCATAGGCCACAACACCCCAGCGCGAGCAGCGGCCATAGGTCGGCTTGATGCCGGTGATGCCGGTGAAGGCCGCAGGCTGGCGGATCGAGCCGCCGGTATCGGTGCCGGTCGCCGCCAGGCAGAGGTCTGCCGCCACGGCCGCCGCCGAGCCACCCGAGGAGCCACCCGGCGTGCGGGCTTTGTCATCGACCTTCCACGGGTTGATCGCGGGGCCGTAGCAGGCGGTTTCGTTGGACGAGCCCATCGCGAATTCATCCATCGAGAGCTTGCCCAGCATGACCGCGCCCGCATCCCAAAGGTTCTGGGTGACGGTGGATTCATATTCGGGCTTGAAGCCTTTGAGGATGTTCGAGCCTGCCTGCGTGGGCACGCCCTTGACCGCGAAGAGATCCTTGATCCCCAGCGGGATGCCGCACATGGCAGGCGCATCGCCTGACTTGAGGCGGGCATCGGCGGCCTTGGCCATATCCAGCGCCATCTCGGGGGTCTTGGCCGACCATGCATTGAGCGCATCCGCGCCCTCGATAGCCTTCAGGCAGCTTTCGGTCAGCTCGACAGAGGTCGTCTCGCCCTTGCGCAGCGCGTCACGGGCTTCGGAGATTTTCAGCGTATTGAGGGTCATTCCACCACCTTCGGCACGGCAAAGAAGCCCTCGCGGGCATCGGGGGCGTTCTTGAGGATCTTGTCCTGATAATTGCCATCGGTCACCTCATCGACGCGGCGCTTGAGGCGCTGCGGGCTGACGGAGGTCATGGGCTCGACGCCCTCGACGTCCACCTCGGTGAGCTGCTCCATGAGGTTGAGCATGTTGGAAAGATCCGAGGCCAGCTCGGGCAGATTGTCTTCGGCCACTTTGATGCGGGCCAGATGCGCCACCTTGCGGGCGGTATCGATGTCGATGGACATATGTTTCTCCGCTGGATTTGGCACGGGTTTAGCGGCAAGACCCCGCGCGTTCAAGGAGAAGCGGTCACGATCGGGCGCTTGCTCTTCCCTTTCTCGCCCTGCCGCCTACAGTCTGGGAGGAAATCTTCCTGATGACCCATGAAAAGGAGAGAAAACCATGAAACTCACATGGCTCGGCCATTCCGGCTTCCGTCTCGAGATCGAGGGCGCGACCCTGCTGATCGACCCTTGGCTTGCGGGCAATCCGACCTTCCCCGAGAGCAGCCGCGCCGAGGCCATCTCGGGGGCGACCCATATCCTTCTGAGCCACGGCCATGGGGACCATTCCGCCGATACCGTGGCCATCGCGCGCGAGCTGGGCATTCCGGTGGTGTGCATTGCCGATATTGCGAGCTACTGGGCCGAGGCCGAGGGGATCGAGACGATGGGCTTCAACAAGGGCGGCACCGTCGATCTGGGCGGCGCCAAGGTCACCATGGTCAATGCGTCGCATTCCTCGAGCATGGATGGCCCGAACGGCCCGATCTATACCGGCACCGAATCGGGCTTCATGATCAAGGGCGAGGGGCGCTGCATCTATTTCTCGGGCGACACCGACATCATGGCCGATATGGCCTGGATGGGCGAATACCACGCCCCCGATATCGGTATTCTCTGCGCGGGCGGCCATTTTACGATGGATATGAAAGCGGCCACTTGGGCGGCCAGGAAATACTTCGATTTCAAGACGGTGATCCCGTGCCATTACAAGACCTTCCCGCTTCTGGAGCAATCGGCGGAAGAAATGGTCAAGGGCCTGCCGGGGGTGGATGTGATCGAGCCCGAAGTGCTTAAGCCCATCGAACTCTAATACAAAAGCCGCGGCAGGGGACTGCCGCGGCTTAATGAAAGCCCCGTGCCGGATCAGGCCGGATCAGGCGGGAATGCTCATACCCTTTTCGGCGGCCAGTTCGCGCATGCGCTTTTGCAGCTTCTCGAAAGCGCGCACCTCGATCTGGCGGATACGTTCCCGCGAGACGTCGTATTTCGCGGAGAGATCCTCGAGCGTCACCGGATCCTCGCGCAGTCGGCGCTCCATGAGAATATCCTTCTCGCGGTCGTTGAGCACATCCATGGCGCCCATCAGCATCTCGCGGCGGGTATTCAGCTCGTCGCTTTCCGCATAGGCCTCGGCCTGATCGGCATCCTCGTCCTCGAGCCAGTCCTGCCATTGCGCGGCCCCCTCTTCCGAGGCGCCGACCTGTGCATTGAGCGAGGCATCCGAGCCCGACAGGCGCCGGTTCATCGAGATAACCTCATCCTCGGTCACATTCAGGTCATGGGCGATCTGGGCCACATTCTCGGGCCGCATATCGCCATCCTCATAGGCACCAATACGGGACTTGGCCTTGCGCAGGTTGAAGAACAGCTTCTTCTGCGCCGAGGTCGTGCCCAGCTTCACCAGCGACCACGAACGCAGGATATATTCCTGAATGGCCGCGCGGATCCACCACATTGCATAGGTGGCAAGGCGGAAGCCCTTTTCGGGATCGAAGCGCTTCACGGCCTGCATCAGGCCCACATTCGCCTCCGAGATCACCTCGGCCTGCGGCAGACCATAGCCGCGATAGCCCATAGCGATCTTGGCGGCCAGACGCAGGTGTGAAGTTACCATCCTGTGCGCGGATTCCGCGTCCTGATGATCGACCCAGCGTTTGGCCAGCATATATTCTTCTTCGGGCTCCAGCAGGGGGAATTTGCGGATTTCCTGAAGATAGCGGTTCAGCCCCTGTTCAGGGCTTGGGGCTGGAAGGTTGGTATAACTCGACATGTGAACCCCTTTCTTTCCGTCTTGACGGCCCGATATGGGAAGGCGGGCCATCTGTTACAAGATGTCGTTTCAGAAACCTTAACGCGTAAAGGCGGCGATGGGTCCGAAATGACCTTTGGCTGGGGAATAGAAAAGAACATGCGCCCGCCGCTTGCAAGCGAAAGGCGCATCATGTGACGTTTAAGTGAACCAATCGGTTCAGATTGAAACATTTCCGCGGAGCGCGGTCAGTAGCTGTTCCATGTCATCGGGCAGCGGCGAAGAAAATTCCAGCTCCTCGCCCGTCACCGGATGGACAAAGCCCAAGGTGGCGGCATGCAGCGCCTGACGCGGGAAATTCGCCGCCGCATCGATGGCTGCCTCGCCCAGCGATTTCGGCAGCTTGCGCCGCCCGCCATAGACCGGATCGCCGATCAGCCCGTGGCCCGCATGCGCCATATGCACACGGATCTGGTGGGTGCGCCCCGTCTCGAGCCAGCAATCGATCAGCGCGGCAACGCCCTGTAGGTCCTCGACCGTGCGTGCCCGCGTTACCGCATGGCGCCCGCCGTCAAAGCATACAGCCTGTTTCTGGCGGTCGGTTTTGTGGCGCGCGAGCTGGGAGGTGATCTTGAGCACGCCGCCCTGTTCGAAATTCACACCCTTGGTGCCGCGCAGGCGCGGATCGGCCGCCGAGGGCACCCCGTGACACACGGCCATATAGTGGCGGTGCACGGTATGCTTCTCGAACTGCTTGGCGAGCCCGTGATGGGCGGCATCCGATTTCGCCACCACGAGGAGGCCCGAGGTCTCCTTGTCGATCCGGTGCACGATACCCGGGCGCTTCTCGCCGCCAATCCCCGACAGATTGCCACCGAAATGGTGCAAAAGCGCATTGACCAGCGTGCCATCGGGCGTGCCGGGGGCGGGGTGGACCACCATGCCGGCGGGCTTGTTGATGACGATCAGATCGTCATCTTCCCACAGGATCTCCAGATCGATCTTCTGCGCCACGGTCTCGACCTCGCGCGAGGCCTCCACGGTGATCTCGTAGACCTCGCCTGCCGCGACCTTGGTCTTCTGTTCGGTCACCGCCACGCCCTCGCGGGTGACCGCGCCATCGGCGATCAGTTTCGCCAACCGCGAACGCGAGAGGTTTTCTTCTTCTGGCACAAGTGCGCTCAAAGCCTTATCAAGACGGTCGGCAGGGGGCTCTTCCCCGATTTCGATGCGAAGGATACGCTGTTCCATGTCCGATCCGATCTCCGATCCCGACGCGCCCTTGCCAGAGCTGCGCTTTCTCAAATGGCTGGTGACAGCCCTTGCCGTCACCATGATTGCGGGCCTTCTAACCATCGTGACGCTGCTTGTCATCCGCTTCAATCAACCGAGCGAGAATAAGCTGACCCTGCCAGAGACGATTTCACTGCCCGAAGGGACCAAGGCGGCCTCGGTCACGATGCAGCCCGACCGGATCATCGTGGTGACCGAGGATGGTCGTGTTCTGGCCTATTCGGTATCGGGGCGCCTCACCGGCCAGACGCGGCTGAGCGCCCCATGACCGAGCCGCGGCTGGGCGTTCTCGCGGTCTGTCTCACCCAGACCCATGCGCTTCTGGTGCGCCGCCGTAACCCGCCCGATGCGGGGCTCTGGGGGTTTCCGGGCGGGAAGGTCGATTGGGGCGAGACGGTGGCTCAGGCAGCAACGCGCGAGCTTCGGGAGGAAACCGGCGTTGTGGCGCGGGCAGGGTCGCAAATCGATGCGGGTGATTTCATCACGCGGGACGCGGCGGGCGCTGTGGCATGGCATTACTATTTGGTGGCGATCGCCTGCCGTGCCGATGACCCGCAGCCCGTGGCGGGCGATGATGCGATGGAGGCGCGGATGGTGCCTTTTGCCGAGATCGAGGCCGGTGCATTGGCGATGAGTGCGGGCGTGACCACGCTTTTGCAAAAGGCGCGGGCCGCACGGGGATGAAACACGGCCATGAAAAAGGGGGCACATGGCCCCCTTTTTGACTCATGCAGCGCGTGGCTCAGCCCTTGGTTTCGAGCGCGTCCAGACGGGCTTTGAGTGCCTCGTTCTCCTCACGGGCCTTGGTGGCCATCGCTTTGACAGCATCGAATTCCTCACGGGTCACGAAGTCGCGTTCGGCCAGCCAGCGGTCCATCCACGATTTCATCGCCGTCTCGGCCTCGGTGCGGGCGCCTTGAGCAACACCCATTGCATTGGTCATCAGCTTGGACATCTCGTCAAAGAGTTTGTTGGGCGCGGTCATGATCTCTTCCCATCCTCGGGCTAGGGCTTTCAGTTGCCTCATATATGAGGGTTTGCACCCCCGCTGACAAGTCCCGAGCGCGGCGCCGCAGTGCGGCCCGCTCCCTGACAAGCCAGTGCGGGCCGCCAGATTGCCGCCTCCACGGCTTGACTTCCGGTGGCGGGGAAGGCTTTCTCCGGCCATCGCGCGACAACGATTTCACGGCCCCGTTCGCGGCCCTTCCAAGGAGACAGCCCGATGCTGCCACTGGCGATTGCATTTCCGCAGATCGACCCGAATGCCTTTGTCATACCGGTGCTGGATCTGCCTATCCGCTGGTATGCGCTGGCCTATATCGCGGGGCTGTTGGCGGGGTGGTTCATCATCATGCGTCTGATGAAGGCGCCAACCCTCTGGGGCGGTCAGGCGCCGATGCCCGCCAAACAGGTGGAAGACCTGCTGACATGGGTGATCGTGGGGGTCATTCTCGGTGGACGGCTGGGCTTTGTGCTGTTTTACGAACCCGCATGGTATCTGAGCCACCCGCTTGAAATCGTGATGGTGTGGAAGGGGGGTATGTCCTTCCATGGCGGGTTCCTCGGCACCGTGATCGCGGTCTGGTTCTATTGTCGCCGCCATAACCTGCCAGTCTGGTCGGTGGGGGATGCCGCCGCGGTGGTGGCACCGATCGGGCTTCTGTTGGGCCGGATCGCCAATTTCATCAAGCCCGAACTCTGGGGGCATCCGACCGATGTGCCATGGGGCGTGATCTTTCCGGGGGAGGCCGCGCAGACCTGTCTGGGGATCGCGGGACAGGTGGACGGCATGTGCGCCCGTCACCCCTCGCAGCTTTATGAAGGCGGCCTTGAAGGGATCGTGCTGGGGCTGCTTCTGTGGGTGCTGGTCTCGCGCGGGCTGTTGCGCCGTCCGGGGGCGGCCTTTGGCATCTTCCTGATGGGCTATGGCCTTTCGCGTGCCTTTGTCGAACTGTTCCGTCAGGCCGATCCGCAATTCGTGACCGCCACCAACCCGATGGGCTATGTGGTGCAACTGGGCCAGTTCGGTCTGTCGATGGGGCAGGTCCTGTCGCTGCCGATGATCATCATCGGGCTCGCAATCCTGATACGGGCGCTGCGCAGGCCCAAGGTGGGGACTGCGTGAGCGGGGATCTGAAATCGCGGCTGCTTGCGGCGATCCGTGCGGATGGTCCGATGCGGCTCGATCACTATATGGCGGCCTGTCTTCTGGACCCGCAGGCGGGCTATTACGCGACCCGTGATCCTTTCGGGCAGGCGGGCGATTTCATTACCGCGCCCGAGATCAGTCAGCTTTTTGGCGAGATGCTGGGCCTGTGTCTGGCGCAGGTCTGGATGGATCAGGGGGCGCCTGCGTGTTTCACGCTGGCCGAGGCGGGACCGGGACGCGGCACACTGATGGCCGATATCCTGCGGGTTCTGGCCCGTGTGCCGGGGATGCTGGAGGCCGCCGATATCCATCTGGTCGAGGCCTCACCCACCCTGCGCGAGGTGCAGGCGAAAACGCTCGAGCACCATCAGGTGACGTGGTGCGAGAGGGTCGAAGACCTTCCCGAAACGGCGCCTCTCTTTTTCGTGGCCAATGAATTCATCGATGCCCTGCCGATCCGGCAGTTTACGCGCACCGAGACGGGCTGGGCCGAGACGCAGGTCGGGGCCGAGGACGATACCCTGCGCGCGGGGCTTTCGCCCGCGACCCGCCTTGCGCTGCTCGAGCCGCGTTTTGCCCTGACCCGTCCGGGCGATATCGTCGAGATCTGTCCGCAGGCCGTGCCCGTGGTCGAGGCGGTGGCCGCGCGGGTGCGGCATGGCGGCATGGCGATCTTTGTCGATTACGGCGGCTGGCGTAGTTTGGGCGATACATTTCAAGCGCTTGAGAAGCATGAGCCGGTTGATCCCTTCGCCTGTCCGGGTCAGGCGGATCTGACCGCGCATGTGGATTTCGAGCCTCTGGCACAGGCGGCCGTTGCGGCAGGTTTGGCGGTCAGCGAGATGACGGCGCAGGGCGTGCTGCTGGAACGTCTCGGCATCACCCAGCGGGCACAGGCATTGGCGGGGAAGCTGAGTGACGCGGCGCTCGAGGACCATATTGCCGCGCATCGCCGCTTGACCCACCCCTCTGAAATGGGTCAGCTGTTCAAGGCGCTTGCCTTTGTCCCGCAGGGCGCGCCGATGCCGCCGGGATTTGCGCCCGCCGGATGATCTGCCGGTAAAGCCTGCCGCCCGAGGGCGGGGTTTGTATGTCCGAGTTCCAATAGAAGCTGAAGAAGATGACAGATACGATGGCCACCACGCTCGAAATCCTGACGTCCCCATTGCTGCGCCCCGTCCGGCATGGCTTCTTTACCCGAAAGGGCGGGGCGTCCTCGGGGATTTTCTCGGGGCTCAATTGTGGTGTGGCCTCGAGCGATCTGAGTTCGGCGGTCGAGGTGAACCGTGCGCGTGTGGCCGAGGCAATGGAGGCCGAGCCCGCCCAGCTCGCCTCGATGCGGCAGGTCCATTCGGCACTGGCTGCCGTGGTTGAAGATCCCGCGCAGCCCGCACCGGAAGCTGACGGGCTGGTGACAAAAACGCCCGGTGTGGTGCTGTCGGTGTTGACGGCGGATTGCCAGCCTGTGCTGTTTTCCGACCCCGAGGCCGGCGTGATCGGCGCCGCCCATGCGGGTTGGAAAGGCGCTTTGGGCGGGGTGCTGGAGGCGACCGTAGAGGCGATGGAGACCCTTGGCGCCGAGCGCGGACGCATCTGCGCGGTGATCGGGCCCTGCATCAGTCAGGCGGCCTATGAGGTGGGCGAGGAGTTCATGGAGACCTTCCTGATGAAAGATCCTGCCTATAGCCGCTTCTTCGCCGGTGGTCCCAATGGCCGCCCGATGTTCGATCTGCCGTCCTTCGGGCTTCAGCGGCTGCGCGACGCGGGCGTGGGGCAGGCCGAATGGATCGGGCGCTGCACCTATGCCGAGCCGGACCGCTTCTATTCCTTCCGCCGCACCACCCATGCCAAAGAGGCCGATTACGGGCGGCTTATCTCGACGATCCGCCTGTAACCGTTTGCAGGCTCAAAGAAAAAGCCGCCCCTTGGGGCGGCTTTTGAGTTTCAGGCTTCTTCCATCGCTTCCAGCTCGTCGATGAAGCCCGCGATCATCGACAGGCCCTTGTCCCAGAAGGCAGGGTCCGAGGCGTCGAGGCCGAAGGGGGCCAGCAGCTCCTTGTGATGTTTCGAGCCGCCCGCCTTGAGCATGTCGAAATATTTCTCCTGGAAGCCGTCAAGCCCGCCCTCATAGGTGGCGTAAAGCGCGTTCACCAGCCCGTCGCCAAAGGCATAGGCATAAACATAGAAGGGCGAGTGGACGAAATGGGGGATATAGGTCCAGAAGGTCTCGTATCCGTCCATGAACTCGAAGGCCGGACCGAGCGACTCGCCCTGCACCGACATCCACAGCGCGTTGATCTGGTCGGGCGTCATCTCGCCCTCGCGCCGCGCGGCGTGGAGCTTGCACTCGAAATCATAGAAGGCGATCTGGCGCACGACCGTGTTGATCATGTCCTCGACCTTGCCAGCCAGCAGCACTTTGCGCTCGGCAGGCGTTTTGGCCTTTTCGAGCATCTTGCGGAAGGTCAGCATCTCGCCGAAGACCGAGGCCGTCTCGGCCAATGTGAGCGGCGTCGAAGCCAGCATCTCGCCCTGACCGGCGGCCAGACATTGGTGCACGCCATGGCCCAGCTCATGGGCCAGCGTCATCACATCGCGCGGTTTGCCGAGGTAGTTGAGCATCACATAGGGGTGGACGGTGGTCACCGTCGGATGCGCGAACGCCCCCGGAGCCTTGCCCGGTTTGACGCCGGCATCAATCCAGCCGCGCTCGAAGAAGGGCTTGGCGAGCTCGGCCATGCGCGGGTCGAAGGCGCCGTAGGCCTCATCGACAATCGCGCGGGCCTCGGACCATTGCACATCGCGCGGAGCCTCGATCGGCAAGGGCGCGTTACGGTCCCAGACCTGCAGTTTGTCGAGGCCCATCCATTTGGCCTTGAGCGCATAATAACGGTGCGAGAGCTTGGGATAGGCGGCCACAACCGCGTTACGCAGCGCCTCGACGACCTCGGGTTCGACATGGTTGGAGAGATGACGCGCGGCCTGGGCCGACGGCATCTTGCGCCAGCGGTCCTCGATCTCCTTCTCTTTGGCCAGCGTGTTGTGCACACGGGCGAAGAGCTTGATATTGGCACCGAACACACGCGCCAGCTCGCGCGCGGCCGCCTCGCGGGTGGCCCGATCATGATCGGCCAGAAGCGTGGTGGTCGATTCGAGGTTCAGCGCCTCACCATTCACCGTGAATTCCAGCGCGGCGGTGGTCTCGTCAAACAGGCGGTTCCACGCAGCCGATCCCACAACCGACTGGTCATGCAGGAATTTCTCCAGCTCGTCCGAGAGCTGATAGGGTTTCATCGCCCGCATACGGTCAAAAACCGGCTTATAGCGCGCGGCGCCGGCATCGGCGAATTGTGCCTTGTAGGTCTCGTCCTCGATGCGGTTGAACTCGAGGCTGAAGAACACCAGAGGCGTGGTGTAGGCGGTGATCTTGTCCTGCGCGTCCGACATCATCTTGGCGCGATCGGGATCGACCGTGTTCTGGTAATAGCGTAGGCCGACATAGGACATGATACGTCCGGCAGTGGTCTCGATCTCTTCGTAGCGGCGGATACACTCGGCCATTTCCGCGCCCGAAAGTGCGGCCAGTTTGCCCTCATAATCGGCGGCGAAACTCGCGCAGTCCTTTTCGACCTTGGCCATATCGGCGGCATATTCGGGGCTATCCGGTGCGGGATAGAGGTCGCTCAGGTCCCATTCGGGCAGGGCGCCGAACTTGCCGGTCCCTGCGGTGGCATTCGCATCCATGACGGGGGTTTTGAGATGAAGTGTCATCATGTCCTCTTTTCCGTGTCTCCCAAGAGATAGGCTGCATGGGCAGCGAGGGGAAGGGGCAGCGGCGGGACATCGGGGAATTGACCACAATGTCATACTTCCTACAATTTTTTATGCGCCGCGCTTGCCATTCTGCGGAAATGCCCAAATTATTATATTCATAACGATCAAAAAATAAGTGCAAGATGTCGAGTTTTGCGCTGGGGAGTGTGCGATGTTGCTTCGGCGATGGGCGTCGGGGGGAACCCGGAGGGATTGCTTAAATTATAAGCATAGGTCTAATTTTACGACATTTTTCAAAGCAGAAAGACGGCCGCAGGGACTGGTTCGCTTCCCCTTGGTGAATGCGTTGCCTAATCTTCCCTTAAGAGGTGAAGGAGTCGAGGCGCAATGATCCAACATTTCAATGAGATGTATGATGGAGGCTCGGTGCGAGAGCCCTATGCGCGGCTAGAGGGATGGACCAATTCCATGCCTGCCGAGTTGCGCCAGATGAAGCAGGCCGAAGCCGAGCAGCTCTTCCGCCGCATCGGCATTACCTTCGCCGTTTATGGTGAAGGCGGCGACCCCGACCGGCTGATCCCTTTCGATATGTTCCCGCGTGTCTTTACGCAGAAGGAATGGCGCAAGCTGGAGGCCGGCATCAAGCAGCGCGCCCGTGCGCTGAACGCCTTTCTCAAGGATGTCTATAACAAGGCCGAGATCGTGAAGGCGGGCAAGATCCCTGCCAAGCTTGTCTATCAGAACGAGGCCTTCGAGCGCGCGGTGATGGGCTTCACACCCGCCATGGGGATCTACAGCCATATCGTGGGCATCGATCTAGTGCGCACCGGCCCCGAGGATTTCTACGTTCTGGAGGATAACTGCCGCACGCCCTCGGGGGTCAGCTACATGCTGGAGAACCGCGAGATCATGATGCGGATGTTCCCCAAGCTGTTCCACGAGAACCGGATCGAGCCGGTCGATGGCTATGCCGAGGCGCTCAGGCGCACGCTGGCCTCCGTGGCGCCTGCCAAATGCGACAAGGACCCGACCATCGCGATCCTGACGCCCGGCCATTACAATTCGGCCTATTACGAGCATAGCTTCCTTGCCGATCTGATGGGGGTCGAACTGGTCGAGGGGCCCGATCTCTTCTGCGAGGGCGGGTTCGTGTGGATGCGCACGACCGAGGGCCCCAAGAAGGTAGATGTAATCTACCGCCGGATCGATGATGCTTTCCTTGATCCGCTCTGCTTCCGTCCCGATTCCATGCTGGGCGTGCCCGGCCTGATGGATTGCTACCGTTCGGGCGGTGTCAGTATCTGCTCGGCGCCCGGTGCAGGTGTGGCCGATGACAAGGCCGTCTATACATTCGTGCCCGAGATGATCCGCTTCTATCTGGGCGAGGAGCCGATCCTGCAGAACGTGCCCACATGGCAATGCGCCAAAACGGACGATCTGAAATATGTGCTCTCCAACCTGCCGGAACTGGTGGTCAAAGAGGTCCATGGCTCGGGCGGCTACGGCATGCTGGTCGGCCCGAAATCCACGAAGGAGCAGATCGAGATCTTCCGTCGCAAGATCGAGGAAGATCCCGAGAATTACATTGCCCAGCCGACGCTGGCGCTCTCGACGACGCCGACCTTTGTCAACGAGGGCGTGGCTCCGCGCCATGTGGATTTGCGGCCCTACTGTCTGGTGGGTGAGAAGATTGAACTTGTTCCCGGAGGTCTGACGCGCGTTGCGCTGACCGAAGGCTCTTTGGTGGTGAATTCCTCGCAAGGCGGGGGCGTTAAAGACACTTGGGTTCTGGCGGAATGAGGGGGAAGCCATGCCGAGAGACAATTACGCCGGAATTGCCACCCGTTTCGAGAGGAGAGGTGGCATGCTGAGCCGGACCGCCGAAAACCTGTTCTGGATTGCCCGCTATATCGAGCGGGCGGAGACCATGGCCCGCCTTCTGGAAGTGGGCGCGCGGATCACCATGATCCCGCAGGCCAATGGCGATGGCTATCGCAGCGAGTGGGAGAGCCTTTTACAGGCCTCGGGCACCGCTGACGGCTTTGCCGATAAATATGGCGATCCGGTGCAGCGCAATATCGAGAGCTATATGTTCTTCGATCGTGACAACCCGTCTTCCGTGATTTCCTGTATCGAGCGGGCTCGCGAAAATGCGCGGATCGTGCGCACCGCGATCTCGGGCCAGCTCTGGGACGTGCTGAACATGGCCTTTCAGGAGTTGCGCCAGCTTGAACGCCGACCGCGCTCCGAGCTGGAACTGACCGACCTGACCGAATGGGTCTCGCGCCAGTCGACCATGGTGCGTGGGGCCATCGATTCGACGCTTCTGCATAATGACGGCTACCATTTCCTCAATATCGGTTTCGCGCTGGAGCGGGCCGATAACACCGCGCGGCTTCTGGATGTGAAATATTACGTTCTGCTGCCGTCGCTCGATTTTGTGGGATCTGAGCTCGATAGTTATCAGTGGCACACACTGCTGCGCACGCTGCAGGCGCATCGCGCCTTCCATTTCGCCTATGGCGGCGAGCTGACGGCGCGCAAGATCGCGCATTTCCTGATCCTCAATCCGCAGAGCCCGCGCTCGCTGATCACGGCCGCCGAGAAGGTGACCTACCATCTGGAATGCCTTGCCCGCGACTACCGCAAATCGGGGCTGCCGCAGATGCGGGCCCGCGCGCTTCTGGGCGAGCTGCAGAAAGCCGAGGTCGAGGATATTTTCGACGAGGGGCTGCACGAGTTCCTGACCCGCTTCATCGGCGAGGTCTCCGGCCTGACCTCGACCGTGTTCGAGACCTATCTATCGGGTGAGGCAAGATGATCCTGACCGTCAACCATGTAACGATTTACGATTACGATGCGCCCATGCGCAGCTCCGTTCAGTCGCTCAGGCTCTTTGCCTCGCGCCATGACGGGCAGCGGGTCATCGACTGGGATGTGGCCGTGCAGGGGGGCGTCCTTGGCGGCGCCTTCCGTGACGGGGCGGGTGACAGGATCGAGGGCTGGTCCGTGCGCGGGCCTCTCGAGCAGCTGCGCATCACCGTGCGGGGCCGTGTCGAGACGGCCGATACGGCGGGCATGCTGCGCGGCCATCGCGAAACGATCAACCCTCTGGCCTATCTGCGCGAGACCGCTCTGACCCATGACGACGGCACGCTCTCGGCGCTGGCCGCCAAGGGCGTGACGGGCAAGGAAGAGCCTCTGGAGCAGGCGCACCGCCTATGCCGTCTGACGGCCGACGAGGTCGAATACCAGTCCGGCGAGACCGAGGCCAGAACCACCGCCTCCGAGGCGCTGTATCGCAAGAAGGGCGTATGTCAGGATCAGGCGCATGTGCTGATCACCATGGCGCGCGCGCTGGATGTGCCCGCGCGCTATGTGACGGGCTATCTCTTTGGCGAGGGTGAGGGCGAGCGCGACGAGGCCAGCCACGCATGGGCCGAGCTGTTTGTGGAGAATTACGGCTGGGTCGGGTTCGATCCGGCCAATCGCTGCTGTCCGGATGCGCGCTATATTCGTATCGGTTCGGGGCTTGACGCGCAGGATGCGGCACCGATCCGCGGGATTGCACAGGGTATGGGCGAGGAGCGCATGAAGGTTTCCGTTGCTCTGGAAAGCGTCCAGCAATAAATCGGCGATGTAATGAGTGCTCAACGAATCGCCCGAGGATAAGAATGACCTATTGCGTCGGACTGTTGCTGGATGCCGGAATGGTATTGTTGTCCGATACGCGGACCAATGCCGGATTGGATAACATCTCGACCTATAAGAAGATGTTCACCTTCGAGGCGAAGGGCGAACGGGTCATAACGGTCATGACGGCGGGCTCGCTGTCGGTCACCCAGACCACGATCGCCCAGCTGCGCGAAGCGATCGAAGACCCCGAGGCCACCGCCGAGACCTCGATCATGCTGGCGCCCACCATGCTGAAAGTTGCCGAGATCATCGGGGCGACGCTGGCGCGGGTGCGCAGCTCGATCAATGCCAAGATGGAAATGAGCCAGGTGTCGACCTCGGCGTCGATGATCGTGGCAGGGCAGCGTCAGAACGGCGCGATGCGGATGTTCCTCGTCTATCCCGAGGGCAATTTTATCGAGGCGACGGAGGACACGCCGTTCCTGCAGATCGGCGAGCATAAATACGGCAAGCCGATCCTCGACCGTGTGGTGCAGAAAACCACACCGCTGGAAGATGCCAAGAAGGCGGTTCTGCTGTCGATGGATTCGACCCTGCGCTCGAATCTGTCGGTGGGGATGCCGCTTGATCTTGCCGTTATCCGCGATGGCGATCTCGCGGTGAGCGAGACTACCCGTATCGAGGCACAGGACCCGCAGTTCATGGCCATGTCGCAGGCATGGTCGGATGTGCTGCGTGACGGATTTTCCGAGATCAAGATCTAAAGGGCTTTCCCGAACGCCCCGACACAGCCGTCAAAGAACCGCTTGCGCCGCTCGGGCGTATCCATCATGACCTCGTGCTCGGCCCCGTCGATCCAGTCGAGCGTGCCCTTGCGCCAGCCACGCATGCGGTGATCGACCGCAGCGATATCGATGACGCGCTCGTCGGTGCCGACCGAACAGTAGCAATGCAGATCGGGCGAGGGGCGTTGGGCCAGACGGTCGCATTCCAGCACGCCTTCCGCCGCCCAGCCAAGGGTCGGTCCTCCCAGGGACAGTTCGGGCACGCGGGCGGCATGCTCGACCAAAAACGCCCACATGTCGCGGTCCTTGGTCAGTAGGTTATCCTCGAATTCCGTGTTCAGCACATAGCAGGCAGGTCCCATTCCGGGAGGGAATAGGCCGGTGATCCTGAGCTGGCGGATCAGATTGGCGAGCGGTTTGCGGATCAGCGCCACGGGTGGCGGGAGTTTGATGCCGAACATCGGCCCCGAGAAGGCGCAGGCCGCGAAGGGGCTGCCATCGAGCAACCGGCGCAGCGCGATGGTGCCGCCCATCGAATGTCCGACCACGAACCAGGGGCGCGGCAGGTCCAGCGCATGCGCGGCCTCGAGAACCTCGTCGAGATCGGTCTGGAAGGCGTCGAAATGCGTCACATGGCCCTTCATCCGGTTGTCCAGTGCGCGGTCGGCCAGCCCCTGTCCGCGCCAGTCCACGGTCAGCATGGCAAAGCCGCGCGCCTCGAAATCACCTGCGGCAGGTCCGTATTTTTCGATATATTCGGTCCGGCCGGGCAACAGGAAAACGGTGCCGCGCGGATGCTGCGGGCCGCGCCACAGGCCGAGCCGGATGCGCACTCCGTCCGCCGTCTCCAGCCAGAAGGCTTGTCCGCCTTCGGGCCCGCGGGCCAGATCGGCATGGAAGGGGGCGGGGATCATTTCGCTAAGGCCTGCCCCAGCTGCATCGCCAGCCCCATCGGTCCGTCGAGCTTCAGCTTGCCGGTCATATAGGCGCTCATCGGGTTCACGGTGCCGCCCAGCAGGCCTTCGAACGTGTCACGCGTGGCGCTCAGCGTCACCTCGGACGGCGTGTCGATCCCGCCTGCGCGCACGCCATTCGGGTCCACAATGATCGCGCCTTCGTCATGGATCACGAATTTCGCGACCTGTGGAAACCCTTCGGGAAGACGCTTTTCAAGGGCTTCGACGGCGGCGGCAATGACTTTGCTCATAGGGTGCTCCGAATTGTGATATTTTCAGGCTCGATTTCGAACGCGTTTCAGGTACTCTTTCACCATGAGCACGATCCAATGGACAGACAAATTTTTCGTTTCTTTGCGGCGGCTTTTTGGCGGCGCGGCGGCTATTTGCCTGATTTCGGGGAGTGTCTGGGCGCAATCGGCCAGCCAACCCGCCCAGCAGCATGCCGATTCGTCGGTGGATGGCGCTTTCAGCGAGCTGGCCGATCCTGACAATGCCGCATGGGCGCGTGCGCAATCCGATATAGAGCGGGCCTGGTCGCGTTCGGGATCGGCGGCGATGGATCTGCTGCTGAAGCGCGGCGAGGATGCGCTCGATCAGGGCGATACCGAGGCCGCGATCGAACATCTGACCGCGCTGACCGACCATGCGCCCGATTTCGCCGAGGGCTGGAATACGCGCGCGCAGGCATATTACATGGCGGGGCTCTATGGTCCGGCAATCTCCGATCTGGCGCAGACATTGCGGCTCGAGCCGCGCCAATGGGTCGCTTTGGCGGGAATTGGCATGATCCTCGAGGAAACCGGTGATAATAAGCGTGCGCTGAAGGCCTATCAGGCCTCTTTCGGCTTGAATCCGCATCAGCAGGATGTGAAAGACGCAATCGACCGGCTTGAAAAAATGCTGGGTGGCACGCCTCTTTGAAGCTGCCCCCTGCGCGAAAGGAACTATGTCTGGGCGAGTGACCGCGGTCCTTGGGCCGACCAATACCGGCAAAACGCATTATGCCATCGAACGTATGCTGGGCCACCGCACCGGCATGATAGGTCTGCCTTTGCGCCTTCTGGCGCGCGAGGTCTATGACCGGATCGTGGCCATGCGCGGCCCCTCCGTTGTGGCGCTGGTGACAGGCGAGGAGCGCATCGTGCCCGAGCGCACCCAGTATTGGGTCTGCACGACTGAGGCCATGCCCGACAATATGGGCGTGGATTTTCTGGCGCTCGACGAGATCCAGCTTTGTGGCGATCCGGAGCGGGGGCATGTCTTTACCGACCGGCTGCTGAATGCGCGGGGTCTGCACGAGACGCTTCTGCTGGGCTCGGAGACCATGAAGGGCGCGATTGCCGCGCTGGTGGACCGGGTGCAGTTCACCCGCCGCGAGCGATTTTCGAACCTGACCTATTCGGGCTCCAAGAAGACCTCGCGGATGCCGCCGCGCTCGGCGATCGTGGGTTTTTCGGTAGATAACGTCTATGCCATCGCCGAACTGCTGCGTCGCCAGAAGGGCGGCTGTGCGGTGGTGATGGGGGCGCTGAGCCCGCGCACCCGTAACGCGCAGGTTGCCATGTATCAAAATGGCGATGTCGATTATCTGGTGGCGACCGATGCGATCGGCATGGGTCTGAACCTCGATATCGACCATGTGGCCTTTTCCTCGACGGTGAAATTCGATGGCCGCCGGATGCGCTCGCTCTTTCCCTACGAGATCGGCCAGATCGCAGGAAGGGCAGGGCGCTACAAGACCGATGGCACTTTCGGTGTGACCGGTGAGGCGCGGCCTTTCGAGGAGGGCGTGGTCGAGGCGGTGGAAAACCACCGTTTCGCGCCGCTCGACCGGCTGCAATGGCGCAATTCCAAGCTGGAATTCGGCACGACCGACTGGCTGATCGCCTCGCTCGAGATGCAGCCCCAGCACGAGCGCCTGACACGGGGCCGCGAGGCGGATGACCTGCGCGCGCTCAAAACGCTGACCGCGATGCCCGAGGTGATCGACCGCGTCACCAGCCCAAAAGATGTGCGGCTATTGTGGGATGTTTGCCGTATTCCGGATTTCCGCTCGATTTCCGAAATGGAACATGCAACGCTTCTGGCGCGGATTTTCGAGTTCTTGCAGACCGGAAAAGGTGTGCCCGGCGACTGGCTGGCACGTCAGGTCGAAAGGATCGATCGGGTGCATGGCGATATCGATGCCATATCGCGCCGATTGGCGTTTATCCGCACATGGACCTATGTCGCGCAGCGAAAAGGCTGGGTCGAAGACGAATTGCATTGGCGCGAGGAGACGCGCGCTGTAGAAGACCGATTGTCAGATGCGTTGCATAGCGCGCTGACCCAACGATTTGTGGACCGGCGCACCAGTGTGTTGCTGCGGCGGCTCAAGCAGAAGGAGACCCTCGTGGCCGAGGTGAACGACAAGGGTGAAGTGACGGTCGAAGGCGAATTCGCCGGCCGTCTGGATGGGTTCCGCTTCCAGCAGGACGGCACGTCCAGCCCCGACGAGGCGAAAATGCTGGCCCGCGCGGCCTATGAGGCACTCAAGCCGGAATTCAGCCTGCGGGCGGACCGGTTCTATAATGCCCCCGACACAGAAATGGATTTCACCGAACAGGGTGGCCTGATGTGGGGCACGACCGCGGTCGGCAAGCTGGTGAAAAGCGATGATCCCCTCAAGCCCTCCGTGCAGGCCTTCGTCGATGACGAGGCCGGTGCCGATGTGGCCGAGAAGGTCACGCGCCGCCTGCAGCATTTCATCGACCGCAAGGTGGCAGCGCTCTTCGAGCCGCTGCTGTCGATGTCGCGCGATGAGGGTGTGACCGGTCTTGCCCGTGGCTTCGCGTTCCGTCTGGTCGAGGGCATGGGCATCCTCCCGCGCGAGGATGTGGCCAACGAGGTCAAGGATCTGGATCAGGAGGCGCGTGGCCTCCTGCGCAAACATGGCGTGCGCTTCGGCCAATACACCATCTTCCAGACCCAGCTCCTGAAGCCCGCGCCGACCCGTCTGCGTCTGGTTCTGGCCTCGCTCTTCGACGGTTTGGATGATTTCCCCGAAAGCCCGCCCCCGGGTCTGGTGACGATCCCCAATGTGGAGACGGTCGACCGCACCGCCTATATCCGCGCGGGCTATCGCCCCGCAGGGGCACGCGCGATCCGTATCGACATGCTGGAACGTCTGGCCGATCTTCTGCGCAGCCAGGATAGCCGTGGCGGTTTCGAGGCCAATCCCGACATGCTGTCGATCACCGGCATGACGCTCGAGCAGTTCTCGGACCTGATGCAGGGTCTGGGCTACGAGGCCGAGAAGGGCGAGCGCGAGAAAGCCAAGGCGGCACCCGCGCCGCAGGTCAAGCCCGAGGGCGAAGCCATCAACCCGATCCCCGAAGAACAGAGTGTTGTCGCCGAAGAGACCGAAGCCTCTGCCTCCGAAGGCCCCGAGATGGAGGTGTTCTATACCTTCAAATGGGTGCCGCGGGCCCGTAACCGTGCACCGCGCCGCGAGGCCGGTGAGGGTGAGGGACGTGGCAATCAGGGTGGCAAGCGCCGCTCCGAAGGCAATCGTCGCAACGATGGCGAGCAACGCCGTGGCGGCAAGCCGGGTAACAAGGGCAAAGGTGCCCCCAAAGGTGGCCAGAAATTCGAGGCACGCCCGCCGAAGAAAGAAAAGCCGATGGATCCCGATAGCCCCTTCGCGATTCTCGCAAGCCTCAAGGACAAGAAATAAGTCCGATGTCCGAGGGTCCGCAGATCCGCATCGACAAATGGCTCTGGCAGGCGCGGTTCGTAAAGACGCGCACGCTGGCCGCCGCTCTGGTGTCGGGGGGGAAACTGCGGATCAACGGTCAGAAAATCACCAAGCCCGGGCGGTCCATCGGCCCGGGCACTATTCTGACCCTGTCACTGGGGGGCGGGGTGCGGGTGCTCGAAGTGCTCGAATGCGGCGAACGCCGCGGCCCTGCGCCGGAAGCCCGTCTGCTCTACCGCGATCTGGATGGAACGGATGTTTCGTCGGGTCCGGATGGGGAAGAACAGCGCGCCTGATCTGTTTGCGTTTTCCACAAGTCCCGTCTTATGCGTGGCTTAGGTGGCAGGGGCGTCTTGCATCATGGCCCTCATAGGGCTACCAAGCCTGAAACGTCCAATAATGTCCGGATTCGTGCCATGACCTATGTCGTTACCGACAACTGCATCAACTGCAAATACACGGATTGCGTCGAAGTCTGCCCGGTGGATTGCTTCTACGAGGGCGAGAACACGCTGGTGATCCATCCCGACGAATGTATCGATTGTGGTGTGTGTGAACCGGAATGCCCCGCGGACGCGATTCGTCCCGATACCGAGCCGGGAATGGAAGACTGGGTCGAGATGAACCGCAAATATTCCGAACTGTGGCCGGTTCTGACTCAGAAAAAAGATCCGATGCCCGATCACGAGAAATATGACGGCGAAACCGGCAAGATGGAGAAATATTTCTCCGAGGCGCCGGGCGAGGGCGATCAGTAAGCCTTTGCTGCCTCACTGGTTTTTTGAACGAAGCCGGGATGTGCAACGCGCCTTCCCGGCTTTGTCATGACTGTTGAGCGGGCAGTATCCGCCGCAACATGGTTTCCGGCGTAAAGGATTTGTTAATCTTGTCATGGCGCGGTATTGACGCCGTGCTTTTCTGATCGTCGTTTTTATGGTATGGTCAGGCCATAATAGATCCGGACCCCTCTGTTACGGCATGCTCACCGTCTCAGTGATCTCACAGATATATGGCACCCGCGCGGCGCTTCGGCAGCCGGAGGGTGTCTTTTTCGCTGTGGGAACGGGCCGAACGGATTGCCTGCAAGGAAGCGACTGAATGACCAAGAAGAAATCGGAATTCCGCCCTGACGATTACGTTGTGTATCCCGCTCATGGTGTCGGCAAGATCATGTCGATCGAAGAGCAAGAGATTGCGGGCCTGAAGCTCGAGCTTTTTGTTATCTCCTTCGAAAAAGATAAAATGACCCTCCGCGTGCCGACCGCCAAAGCGACCGAGGCCGGTCTGCGTGGTCTTGCCTCCGAAGACGAGGTGACCCGCGCGCTGAACACGCTCAAGGGTAAGGCCAAGGTCAAGCGCGCCATGTGGTCGCGTCGTGCGCAGGAATACGAACAGAAGATCAATTCCGGCGATCTGCTGTCCATTGCGGAAGTTGTGCGCGACCTGCACCGCGCCGATGACCAGCGCGAGCAGTCCTACTCGGAGCGTCAGCTCTATGAAGCGGCGCTCGAGCGTCTGACCCGCGAGATCGCGGCTGTCTCGGGCACTGACGAGGCCGGTGCGGCAAAGAAAGTCGACGAAGTGCTCGACAGCCGCGCCGCCGCCTGACCATATCGCTTTCCTGATAGAAAAGCGGGCCCCGAGTGGCCCGCTTTTTGTATTTCTGGTGTCGGGATCAGTCGTCCAGCTCACCCACGCTGGCAGGCCGGTCGGTATCCACCTTGGGGGGCGGGGCGTTGTCCCCACGCATCGCGAACCGCTGCGCGATGGCCGCCTGCAGGCCCGCATTCTTCTCCTTGGTTCTTGCGATATACTCGTGGTTCTGTTCGATCGGCACACCCGGTTTCCAGACCTCCGCAAGATCGCGCACCATGGCACGGTCCATCTTGAAGAAGATTTTCTCCAGTTCTGCAGCCTCGTAATCCGACAGCCCCACATTCTCCAGCACATAGCGCCCGACGCGCAACGAGCTGTCATACATCTCGCGCACGATGTCATTCGCACCGGCTTTATACAGCTCGTAGACATGCACGCGGTCGCGGGCACGAGCGATGATATGCAGATCGGGGCGGAGTTTTCGGGCGTAGGTCACAAGCCGCGTCACCGCATCCTTGTCATCCAGCACGGCCACCAGCACCTGCGCTTTCATGATGCCTGCGGCGGCCAGCAGTTCGGGTCGGGTCGGGTCGCCGAAATAGCCCTTATAGCCGAAGGTGCGCATCAACTGGATCATCTTGAGGTCGTTATCGAGCATGGTGGTGCGGAAGCCCGACATGGTGACCAACTGGTTCACCACCTGCCCGAAGCGGCCGATGCCGGCGATGATGATCGGTTGCTGCTCGTCGATCTCGTCGGGCTTTGGTGTCTCCTCGCGCAGTCGCGAGGCCAAGGCGCCTTGCAGGATGAACAGGAGCGGTGTGATCAGCATGGAGAGCGCGATGACCAGCAGGATCTTCTCGGCCAGATCATTGGGAAAGATCCGCTGGCTGACCGCGAAGGACACGAGCACAAAGCCGAATTCCCCCGCCTGTGCCAGCCCGAGTGTGAATAGCGACCTGTCGCGCCCCTGCATCTTGAAGAGGCGCGCGAGACCGTAGAGGACAGCGATCTTCAGCGCGACCACCCCGATGACGATCCCGGTGATTTCGAACGGGGCCGCAAAGAAGACGGCGAAATTGATGCCAGCGCCCACGGTGATGAAGAAGAGCCCCATCAGCAGGCCCTTGAATGGCTCGATGGAGGCTTCCAGTTCGTGGCGGAATTCGCTATCGGCCAGAACCACGCCCGCAAGGAACGTGCCGAGTGCTGGCGAGAGCCCCACCATATTCATCAGCGTAGCGATCCCCACCACGATCAGCAGGGCGGTGGCGGTGTTCATTTCAGGCAGGCGGGTGCTTTGCACGAAGCGGAACATCGGGCGCACAAGATAATGGCCCGCCAGCACGACCAGCGCCACGGCGGCCAGCGTCAATAGTGTTACGCCCCAGCCGGGCAGGGTCGCGATAAAAGCCGAGACCGGATTATGCGCCTGCGCCTCGGCCTTGGCCAGCGCCCGTGCGCCGGGTTGTGCCAGCAGGGGCAGGATCGCGAGCATCGGGATCACTGCGATATCCTGCGTCAGCAGCACGGCAAAGGTGGATCGCCCGCCCGGGGTCTGCATCAGTTTGCGCTCGTTCAGGGTCTGCAGAACGATGGCGGTCGAGCTGAGCGAGAAGATCATGCCCAGTGCAAGCGCCACCGAGAGTGGCTGCCCGAAGGCCATGGCAAAGGCCGTGACCGCCACCAGCGTGATTACCACCTGCAGCCCGCCCAAGCCCACCAGCTTGTCGCGCATCGCCCAGAGCGCGCGGGGTTCCAGTTCGAGCCCGATCAGGAACAGCATCATCACCACACCGAATTCGGCAAAATGCTGGAGATCGTCCATTTCCGAACCGGTCAGGCCCAGCACCGGCCCGATCATCAACCCCGCGATCAGATAGCCCAGAACCGACCCGAGCTTGGCCCGTGTCGCCAGCGGCACCGCAATGATCATGGCGAACAGATACAGGGTGGCCTGAAGCAGAAAAGCTTCCATTTGTGCGATCGTCTTTCAATTCGGCGCGGGAGACGCGCGAGGGGTCATGCGCGGATGACCAAGCAGGATGTGCTGCAAGGCTAGTCCAGATACTGGCGCGAAAAAACTCGAATTTTCGTGTGGGGCAAGTGCAATTGCCGCAGGCCGGATCGGGAGTGGCGAAGATCAGCCGTCGATCAGGTTGATGCGGTAGGCGCGCGAGCCCTTCTGGTAGGTCAGGGAATTGTCATTGATCGCCGTGATGCGTCCGCCATCGAACTTGTCGCCGATCTGCACCTTGACGAAACGGCCATTGGGCATGCGCAAGAGGGCGCGCCGGCTGGTCGTGCCGCCATAGACGCCGATCAGATTAACCTGATTGAGCTTGATGGCGTTATCGCTGGTGGCGGCTTTGGCCACCGAGGCCGAGGTCGGCAGAGTGGGCGCGGAACTGGCCTCCGGCTCGTCATCGGCTTCAGGTTGCGACTGTCGCTGCGGTTGCGGTGCAGGTGTCGCGGTGCGGGCGGTTTGCCGTGGAGCGGGAGCAGGGGCTGCCGCTACAGGTGTGCTGGCCATCGCCGCAGCAAGAGCCGATTGCACCGCGTTCGAGAAATTCTGTGGCCGGCCGAGGGGGCGGCGCGAAACGGTCACCGCCTGGTCGGTGGCCGTGGCTTGCGCGGCTGCGGCCTGCGCGGCTGCCTCTTGCTCGGCGGCGCGCCGCTCCGCTTCCGCCTGTGCCGCTGAGGCAACCGTTGCCGGACGGGCGCGCAGGGGAGAGGCGCTCGAGAGACGCGGATCGCTGGTCTGCGGGTCCGCTTCTGTGACGTCATCTGTCTGGGCGCTCTGCGTTGCGGCCTGCGGCTCCTCGGGTTTCGCGGCAGGCTTGGCGGCGGGGCCCTGCGTCTCGGGTAGGGCGACTGCCACGGGGACGGGGGCATTAGCGGCGGCCTCAGCCGCCTTAACCACGCTCTCGGGCCGTAGCCGCGGTGTTTTGCCCTTCAGTGATGGCGCCTGATAGGGCATCGGCTTGCCGGTCGCTTCGGTATAGGCAAAGGCCACATCCTGCGGACGCGCGCGCGGGGTCTTGGGCGGTTCGCCCGCCACCAGCATGTAATTGCCGGGCATCAACACGCCTTCAGTGGTGGGGGTCACCGTGCCGTCAGGCTGGATGCGGGCCAGCTGGTTATAGGGTGGGGGGGCGTCAGGCACTGTCGGTTCGGGGTCGCGCTTTGCAGGGGTGTCGAGCATATCGACACTGCCGGTTGCAGCGACGGGCTGCGCTTCGGCGGTTGCCGAGGCCGTATCGCTGGCGGCCGCCTCGGGGGACAGCTCGGCAGTGGCCGGTTCTGTAGCGGTAGGGCTTTCGGTCAGTGTGGTATCTGTTTGCGCAGCGTCGGCCTGATCAGCGTCGGTCTGAGCACTGTCAGTCTGTGCGCTTTCTGTCCGGGCAGCGTCCGGCGAGAGTGCGGATTGCTCCTGAGCCGCGGGCAGGTCCTCGCTCTCGGAGCCGTTGCCCATGAGCATCGCCAGAATGGCCAGGACGAGGATCAGCACGCCAGTCAGCATCAGCCCGAGATATTTCGGCTTGCCACCGATACGCTCCGACAGATCCCCTGCGGGGGCATCATCTTCCTCGTCTGCCGCGCGGCTGACGCGGGCAGTGATCGAGACACGTCCCTGCGGGTTGGTTGCATCCTCTGCCGCGACCGGTTTGCGCGACAGGGCGGGGCCCTCCGTGACAGGGGCGATCACAGGTTTGCGAAGCTCGCCTGCCTTGCGTTCGGGCGTGGATCTGGCCGAAGCCTCTTTTTCGTTCCCACGTTCGGCATGCAGGGCAGGGCCCTTGCCGATGGCGGGCAGGTCGCGGCGCGCCCCGCTCAATTTGGGCGTTGCCGCAGCCTGTTCGGCATCGGCTTTCTGTGCGGCGAGCGAGGCATTCTTGCCGGGCATATCTTCGGGCCGTTCGACGCCGAATTCGGCACGCAGCCGGTCGAGATCGCTCTCGGGGATCGAGATCCGGTCCGAGCCGCCATTCTGCCAGCTCTGTGTTTGGGCGCTGGCGCGGTCGGCAGCCCCGATCGTCGCGGAGGCGGCCTGCGGGCTTTCAGCGAACTCGTCCTCGGTATAGGGGCCGCTTTCGGCGCCGAAGTCGCTGCCATATTCGGCTTCACGGCGCTCTTCCTCACTCGGCTCCTGACCATAGACCGCCAGTTCCTCGGCCAGCGAGCTGCGCGGCGTCCGGGCATGCAGGGTGTCGTGCATATCCTCGGGCATGTCGTCAATTTCGTCCTGCCATTGCGGCGGGTCCATAACATATCTGCCGGTGTCATAAGCGGAAGGAGCGCCATAGGATTGAGCGGGCTCCGCTTCGGCAGGCTCGTAGTCCTGCGCGGAACGGGCATATGTCGCCCGCGCGGCCTCTTGCTCGGCCTCCTCGCGCTCCAGCCGTTCCTGTTCGAGCCGTTCGGCTTCGAGGCGCTCGCGCTCCAGCCGTTCCTGTTCGAGCCGCTCGGCTTCGAGGCGCTCGTGTTCCAGCCGTTCCTGTTCGAGCCGCTCGGCTTCGAGGCGCTCGTGTTCCAGCCGTTCCTGTTCGAGCCGTTCGGCTTCGAGGCGCTCGTGTTCCAGCCGTTCCTGTTCGAGCCGTTCGGCTTCGATGCGCTCGTGTTCCAGCCGTTCCTGTTCGAGCCGTTCAGCTTCGAGGCGCTCATATTCCAGCCGTTCTTCCTCAACGCGGGCCGCTTCGGCGGCGCGCGCCTCGGCTTCCGCGGCCTCGGAGGCGGCTTGGGCTGCGGCGATGGCCGCGGCGCCTTCCTCGGGGGTGCAGATCACGATGGCCTTGTGGTCGGGTTGCACATAATCGCCCTGCGCCAGATATTCGGGCGCATAGGTGGTCAGGCCAAACCACGGCTCGCCCATGAACTCCTCGCCCTGCGGCAGTGCAACGAAGGAGACAGGCCGCATTCCGTGGCTTTCGGCAAAATCCTCGGCCTCGCGCAGCGTGTCGCGTGCGATCACCGCCACATGCACCGTCTTTCCGGGACCGGACCAGTCGAAGACCAGATCTTCCACCGGATAGGGTGTCATGCCAACCAGAGCGGCCTCGATCTGGCGGCGGCGCTCGGCGATGGTCGGGCCGGGGGCATGCACTGCGGTATAGAGGATTTGCGAGGCGGGAATGACGAGCTTGGTGGCAAACTCCGCCCCGCCCAGCTCGATCACCTTGGCGCGCAGCGCGGCCATCCCTGCCTCGAGCCCCGCCTCGTCATCGAGCCGGACCTGCCCATGCGCCATCCAGCCATAGCTGTGGCGTGCAAGGAGGCTGACGGTTTCGTCCGCGAAATTCAGGGCGAATTGAGGTTTCATGGTCTGGCTCGGTGCGTCTCATCGGGGCCTAAAGGCACCGTTTTGGTGTTTTGTTACTGGTAGCCGAGAACGGCTTTCAAGGAAAGCGGCGAACCACCCTGATGGGTGATTTTACCGGAGACTTCGGCAAAGCGCTGCCCATATCGGCAGGAGCTTGCACGGGGTGCCCGAGCCGGAGCGCTCCTGCCGGAAGGGCCGGTTGTAGGGCGCGCAAAGCTATCGTAGCCAGAGCCCTTCGCGCTTGATCCGGTTGCGCATGACCTTCTCGCGGCGCGGCAGGTCGTTCTGGTCGAAGAGCGCGCGGATCTTCTTGCCTTTCCCTTGTAGCACGAGTTTGCGGATCGGCTCATAGGCCTTGATCACTTTTTTGATCCGGTTGGGCGTGCAGACCTCTTCGACCATCGCGATGGCGCTTTCGCTCTCTCGGGCATAGAGAAGGGGAAGCGTGCGGTAATGGCAGCTTGACGCCCCATCGAGCGCGTCGAGGCTTGCGGGCGGACGGCCGCCGCCGAGCGAGGCGATGACCAGCGGCAGCGCGATCTGATCGAGCCAGGGGTCGAGCGACTGGCAGGCCAGCTCATCGGGCGTCTCGTCACGGATGGAAAGCGCAAAGCGCAGGAAGCGCGCCCCGAATTCCTGCGCATCAGCGCCCATGAACCAGCCCGCGTTGAAATAGAGAAAGCGTTTCCAGAATTCCTCGGGCTGGCTCAGATCGAGCGTCGGCTCGAAGGCGATGCCGAACCGGTCATAGAGGCATTTCCAGATTTCGTGATAGCCCGGTCCATAAAGCGGCGGTTCGGGCCATGTGCCCTCGCGGCGCATGGAGGCGGTCGGGTAGCTGAAATCGAGCGGAGGCAGGGGCGCGGTGAAAACGGTATCGGTATCGAAGAAGATGAAAGGTTGGGCCGGAAGGGCGGCCAGCGCCTCGATCTTGTTGCCATAGGGATAGTCTTCGCCGAAATGGCGATTCTCGAAGGGCAGGATCTCGGCGCCGTCCTCTTCGAGAATGGCCCGGATCTCCGGCGTGAGGGTGGTGGGCTCGCGCCAGCGCGCACCTGTGGGTTCGGCCACGATAAGCCGTCCCTTGAACTCGGGGTTTGTCGCGCGGAAAGAGCGTGTAAAGACCACGGCCTCATGCTCGAGACGCCCCCGCTGGGCGATGCAGAGCACGATGAAGTTTTCTTCTGACGATTGTTGCGACATGAAGGGCTCCGGATCGAATGTTGCGAGTATACTAAGCGCAACGCTGCCAGAAAAGACAGAGCTATGTCTTTTCCTAATCACATATTTTTCAGGAGCTTACAGCGTATCACCAGAACCCCTGAGGGGTAGTGGTGGGTGACCCTGGAATCGAACCAGGCGTGGGTCTCCCCGGCGGAGTTACAGTCCGCTGCCGCACCTTGCAGCACGTCACCCGACGCTGTGTGGCGGCTTTTACGGAGAGTGGCGGGGACCGTCAAGCACCTTTTTCGATTTTTCTTGCAACTCTTTCTCGGGCTTGCCAATTGGCGCGCAAATGCGCAGGAAGAAGATCAAGTATATAAGGGGAATCCGATGAAGAAGCCGTCTTGGGTCATCGACAAAGAACGTTCGAAACGCGCAGCGGCGGCGGAAACCGTATGGCTGTTCGGTATTCATGCGGTGCGTGATGCGCTGCTTAATCCCAACCGCACGCGACTGCGTCTGGTCCTGTCCAAGAATGCCGCCGACAAACTGGCCGAGGCCATCGCACAATCGGGCATGGAACCGGAGATCGTCGATGTGCGCCGCTTTACCAAGGACGTGCCGATCTCCGAGGATTCGGTCCATCAGGGGGCGGCACTCGAGGTGAAGCCTCTCGACTGGGGCAAGCTGGTGGATGTCTGCGAACCGGGGCAGGGCTCTCCGGTGGTGGTGCTTCTCGACCGCGTGACCGATCCCCATAACGTGGGTGCGATCCTGCGCTCGGCGGAGGTGTTCGGCGCGCGGGCCGTTGTGGCACCGCATCGCCATTCGGCGCCCGAGACCGGCGCCTTGGCGAAAACCGCCTCCGGCGCGCTGGAGCGGCAGCCCTATCTGCGCATCCAGAACCTTGGCGATGCCATCGAGCAGCTCCAGAAGATCGGCTATGTGGTCTATGGTCTCGCGGGTGAGGCGGAGATGACGCTGGCCGAGGGTCTGTCGAACTCCTCCGATCTGCCGATCGCGCTGGTGATGGGCGCCGAGGGGCCGGGGCTACGCGAGCGCACCCGCGAGCTGTGTGATCATCTGGTGAAAATCCCCTTCGCAGCGGATTTCGGATCGCTCAATGTCTCGAATGCCGCGGCGATTTCGCTTTATGCGGCTGTCAGTCGCCTCCCTGCGCAATCGTGACAGAACTGCCACGGCGCGCGAAAAAATCGATCTTACGGATCACATAGTCGAGAGAATAGCGACGGGGCCTTTAAATGGCCGCCGCCGTTTCTAACTTGATAGGCAGGAGGCGCAGACTCGGAACCGCTGCGCCTTGTTCACTGTCCCTCGTTCCGCACTCGCGCCCAGGCCTTATGGTCGGGGCGCTTTTTTTTGAAGGATTCCCGCAAGGGACTGAAAAAGGGAGTAAAGCCGATGACGACCGACACCACCCTGCGCGAAATATTTACAGCCACCAAAGTGATTGCCGTGGTCGGCTATTCTGCCAACACGGACCGGCCGTCGCATATGGTCGCGAAATTCCTGCAAGGCAAAGGCTATCGGGTGATTCCCGTCAATCCGGGGCTGGCGGGGCAGAGCGAGTTGGGCGAGACCGTCTATGCCGATCTCGCTTCGATCCCCGACGGGATCGCGGTGGATATGGTGGATATCTTCCGCCGCTCCGACGCGGTGCCCGAGATCACCCGCGAGGCGCTGGAGCATCTGCCGTCGCTGCGCACGGTCTGGATGCAGATCGGGGTGGCAAATGCCGAGGCCGCGGAGCTTGCGGAGCAGGCAGGAAAGACCGTGGTGCAGGACCGCTGCCCGAAGATCGAGATGCCCCGTCTCGGGCTATAAACCGGGGTGATCGTGCAGGGTTGCTTAATATTTTTGCATATCCCGAATAAAACTACGGTAAATGCTCGGATTTGCGTGATTTTCTCGTCATTAATCCGTTGCCCTGCTAAGAAAATGTTCCGGACGTAAGGATACAAACGGGACAGGCGATGGAATTTGATGTGGGTGCACGGCTCAAGGCCGTGCGCAAGGCGCGCAAGATGTCACAGCGGGAAATGGCCGCGAAATCAGGCATCACCAACGGGATGATCTCGCTGATCGAGGGCAACAAAACGAGCCCGTCGATTTCGTCGCTCAAGAAAATCCTCGAAGCGCTCGATCTAACCCTGTCCGAGTTTTTCGAAAGCGATGCGGCGGTTGTGGATAAGTTCGTGTTCCGACATGACGAACTGGAGCGCATCACCCCCGAACAGGTGGATGGCTCGGGCATCAACCCGCTGTCTCCTGCGGCCAAGTTGCAGCGTCTGGGCTATTCCCAAGGCAGCTCGCTTCTGATGCTCTACGAAACCTACGAGCCGGGCGCTGATACCGGCGAGCCCTATACCCATGAGGGCGAGGAGGCGGGGTTCGTGATCGAGGGCGAGCTGCTTTTGGAGGTCGATGGCGAGGTCGAGGTGCTGCAAGTGGGGGATGGTTATAAATTCGCGTCCACCAAACCGCACCGTTTCCGCAATATCGGCGCTGTGCGCTGTGTTGTGATCAGTGCCTGCACACCGCCAACCTTCTGAGACCTACGCATTCTGAGACGTTGTCCCCAAGCGGATAGAAAAAGGCCCGAGGTGATCCCTCGGGCCTTTCTTTTACTGGATGCCCATCAACAGGCGCGGCAGCCAGAGCGACAGATCGGGACAGAAGGTCACGATCATCGTCATCGGCAAATGCCCGAAGATCAGGAATTTCAGCGTTGGTTTGAGATATTTGTCGAGCGTCAGCTTGGAGACGCCGCCAGCCATGTAGAGCATCGGTGCACAGGGTGGGGAGACGTTGCCAAGGCCCAGATTGGTGCCCACGATGGCCGCGAAATGGATCGGGTGGATGCCCAGTTCGTTGATGACCGGCAGGAAGATGATCGCGGCCAGAACCGAGCCCGAGATGTCATCCACGATCATGCCGATGAAAAGAAGCACGATATTGATGAGGATCAGGATGACATATTTGTTGTCCGACAGCGACAGCATCGCCTCGGCCACCTCTTTGGGGATCTGCTGCAGGATCATCGCGCGGCTCATCATGAAGAGGAAGAACAGCACCGAGATGATCGAGCCGGTGGTGATGGCCGAACGCACGAAGGAGGTCGCAAAGCTGCGCAGTGTCAGGCCCTTGTAGATGAAGAAGCCCACGGGGATCGCATAGACCAGCGCGATGGCCGCGGCCTCGGTGGGGGTAGCGATGCCCGAATAGATCACGCCGAGGATGAGGACCGGCATCAGGAGCGCCCAGAACGCCCTTACCCCCGAGCGGCCGATAGTCTTTACCGACTGGTCGAAGGTCAGCTTCTCCTCGACCTTGATCGTGTCGACATTACGCAGGAAGATGAAGTTCAGCACGACATAGATGGCGGCCAGCAGGATGCCCGGAACCAGCGTCGACAGGAAGGCCGCGCCCACCGAGATACCACCGGTGATGGCGAAGACGATCATCGGGATCGAGGGCGGGATCATCAGCGCCAGAACCGACGAGCAGGCCACAAGCGCCGTCGCATGTCCTGCGGGGTAGCCCTCACGGATCATGCGCGGGATCATGATCTGGCCGATGGCTGCAATCGCTGCCGAGGACGAGCCCGAGATCGCGCCGAAGAGCGCGCAGGTAATCACTGTCACGGCTCCCAGACCGCCTTTCACGCGGCCGACCAGCGAGTTGACGAAATTGAGAAGGCGTTCGGAAATCCCGCCTTCGGCCATCAATGTGCCGGCCAGCACGAAGAGCGGCAGTGCCAGCAGCGCGAAGCTGGAGGTGGTCTGGTAGGCATAGGGCAGAAGGAACGAGACATCCGAGCCGCTCGCCAGCCCGAAGACCAGCGCCCCCGAGCCGAAGGCCAGTGCAATCGGCATCTCGGCCAGCAGCAGCACCACGATCAGGGCCATGGAGAGGAAGAAGATCGTCATTGGTCACCCCCTTTCGCCGCGAGGGCGGGGTTGCGGAACACGCAGAACTGATTGATGAATTGCAGCACCAGATACAGCACCATGCCACCAAAGCCCGCGATCAGCGACGAGGACCATAGCCAGCGCGGCCAGCGCATGTAGGAACTCATGCGGTTCTTGTCGATCTCGAACATCGCATAGCGGATGGCGTAATAGGCAAAGACGCTCGCCGCGATCAGCGAGAGCACGGTCATCAACATCCGGACGGCCTGAATGGTGCGCGGCGTCTTGACCACCAATGTGAGAATGCCGCCATGGATATGCTCGCCATTGCGCGTCACATAGGCCATGCCGAGGAAATAGATCCAGACGCCGAAGAGAAGGGCGATCTCCTCGATGCCTACGAAGGGCGAGTGGAAGACATAGCGCAGCAGCACCTGCGCGAACATCAGCCCGGCCAGTGCGAGGCCGAAGACAAAGAGGAGCGTGAAGATCAGCCCCGCCAGCAACGTCTCGGCCCGCATCAGGGCGCCATAGAAGCCCGTGGGCTGCCATTCGGGGATGGCGGTCAGCTGGTCGGGAATGTCGGTCGCGTCGACTTCTGCGACATAGATATAGCTATCCGCACCGACCGGTTCGTGCGGATGCTGCTTGGATGATCGGGTCATGAAAGCCTAGCGGGGAAAGAGGAAAGGAAAGGCCCGGCACCGGGGTTGCGGTGCCGGGCAGGGGCGGGGTTACTCGATCCCTGCCGCTTTGCGCAGTTTGCCCATGATTTCAGGACCCACGATCTTTTCCATCTCGGGCCATTCGGTCGCGTAGACGATCTCCTTGGCCGCGGCCATCTGGTCATCGTTCAGGTGGACGATCTCGACCCCCGCATCTGCGGATTTCTGGAGGAAGTCCTCGCTCTTGGACTGGGCATCGGCCCATGCGTGATCGATGACCTTGTCGGCATTGGCC
This sequence comes from Thioclava sp. GXIMD2076, assembly GCF_037949795.1. Classification (NCBI taxonomy): domain Bacteria; kingdom Pseudomonadati; phylum Pseudomonadota; class Alphaproteobacteria; order Rhodobacterales; family Paracoccaceae; genus Thioclava; species Thioclava sp. GXIMD2076. The sequence continues at coordinate 23,628 of NZ_CP149932.1, read as the reverse complement.
TGGATCTCGTTGCGCTCGTCCTCGGGGAGGTTGTCCCACCAGTCCTTGTTCACCAGCCAGAAGGCGGTTTCGAAATAGTCATTGGTCAGGATATTGGCATCGAGCACGTCGCGCATGTCATAGGTCTCGACGGCGGTCGAGAAGGCGCGCGCATCGACGGTGCCCAGCTGCAGTGCAGTATAGACTTCGGCCAGCGGGATCGGCACGGCCGAGAAGCCCAGATTGCTGAAGCGGTCGACGGCAATCGCCACCCCGGGCACGCGGATCTTCACGCCGGCACCATCGGCGGGGAAGTTCACGGGGCGGGCTTTGACGCCCTTGCGGATGACGACCGAGCCGAAATCGGTCGGGATCAGGCCGATCGCGTGCAGGTCCATGTCATGCAGGATGTCGTTATAGACCTCCAGCATCTCCGAACCCGGACCATAGACGCGCTTTGCATCGTCCCAGTTGTCGACGACGTAGCCCAGCCAGCTGAGATCAAGACGCTGGTCGAATTCGGACGCGCCCCAGGTCAGGGTCATCGGCACCACGCCCTGCATGGTCTGCTCGAAGAGCGAGGTCCAGTCGCCGAGATCGCCTGCGGGGTGGTAATCGATGCTCACATCATCGCCCATATCGGCAATGAATTCCTCGGAGATCGAATGGAAGACATGCTCGGTGTTCATCGCATGCGCGAGCATGAAGCTGTCTTTGGCATGGGCGGGCGCGAAACCTGCCACAGCGCAGAAAGCGGCGGCAGTGGTTGCGCGAAGAATGGTCTTGATCGACATATTGTTTTCCCCTGTTGAGGGCCCTCGGGCCGTGAACAGGGATTGGCTAACATGCACGCTTTTGTGACACAAATATATTAAACACTACACAGCATATATCCGCATGTATTCTGTCTTATTTGAGCCTACTTAAATTATTTTGTTTTCTTTTGGCATATATATTAATCGAATCCCACCGTTTCCTGGTTGCTATTTAATCAGATACCACGAATTCAAAACCGCAGCCGCCATGGGCTACGGTCCTGTTTAATGCCGCGCAAAAGCCGCAGGTTGTGTTTTATATATTGTGATTACCGGATGAGATTCGGACGAATCTTCAATTTGCCCACCGCGCCCGGCATATGGCGGTTCAGCCGGCGATTGATCAGTCCGAAGACCGAGATCACGATCAGGGTCAGGCAGACGAAATAGAACGCCGCAATCGGATAGGCCACGAAGGGATTGAAAGTCTTGTCGGCAATGTAGCTTGCATAATAGAGCGCATCACCTTCCTGACGGAAGGCCGGGAAGCCCGAGAAGAACACCAGCGCCGTCGAATGGAACAGGAAGATCGCCTCGTTGGTATAGGAGGGCCATGCAAGCCGCAGCATCGTAGGCCATGTGATCTTGCGGAATTTCTTCCAGCCCGAGAACCCATAGGCATCGGCCGCCTCCATATCGCCCTTGGGCACCGAGCGGAGCGCGCCGTAGAAGATCTCGGCGGCATAGGCGGAGGTGTTGAGAAACAGCACCAAGGTCGCCCCTGCCCAGGCGCGCGTCACCCACGAGGTCTCGATGGTGATCCCCAGCACGTCGAACCCGCTGCGGGGCAGGGCGCTGAGCAGCTCATAGGCCAGAAAGAACTGGATGAACAAGGGCGAGCCGCGAAACAGGAAGACGAACCAGTCTGCCGGTTTGCGCAGCCACAGTGTTTCCGAATTCTTGCCAAGCGCGAGGGCTGTGGAAAACAGGAAACCGAAAGCCAGCGCCAACACCCCGAAATAGATGTTCCAGATCATGCCGGAGCCGATCAGGGTGAATTCGTGGCACAGGGTGAAATCGGTGCGGGGCAGGGCACGCTCGCCCAGCCCGATGGAACGCAGCCCGTAATCCTGGATGATCTGAATGCAGCTGTCGCTCATGCTGCGGCCTTTCGCATTTTTTCGCCTGCCAGTGTGGCCTGACCGCGCGAAAGCCGCGCATTGATGCGGGCGAATGCCCATTCGGAGATTTTCGTCATCAGCAGGTAGAAGACCAGAAGGGCGAGGAAATACCAGATGCGCCAGTCGGGATGGGGATAGTCATAGATACCGGATTTGGTGGCGCCCAGCTCGCGCGCCCAATAGACGATATCCTCGACACCCAGCAGGAACAGGAGGGGCGTCGCCTTGATCAGGATCATCCACAGGTTTGACAGGCCCGGCATCGCATAGACCCACATCTGCGGGATCAGGATGCGCCGCGTGATCTGGCGCGGGCTCATACCATAGGCCTCACCGGTTTCAAGCTGCGCGCGCGGCACGGCCTTCATCGCGCCAAAGAGCACATTCGAGGCAAAGGCCCCGAACACCACCGCAAAGGCCACCACGGCAAGGATGAAGCCGTAGATCTCGTGCCAGATCTGAGGCGCGGAATTGGGCGGCAATTTGGCGGCGGGACAGACGAGGAAGTTCATGTTCTGCCGCACGGGCTCTGTCCAGTCGGGGCAGAGCGTGACGTGGCGGATATATTCCAGTCCCTGATCGAGGGCGATCGGAACGAAGAGGAAGAAGATGATATCGGGCACACCGCGCACCATCGCGGTATAGGCCTTGCCAAAGATCCTCAGCGGCAAGATGTTCGAGCGCGCCGCCAGCGCACCGCCGAAGCCGAAGGCAAGGGCGAGGGGAGCGGTAATGACCAGCAATGCCAGAACCGTGCCGAACGAGGCATAGAACATCAGGTGTTTGCCGGTGGTCAGATAGCACAGAAGCCAGCCAAGGCCGGAAAGTGCGGAAGGGTCGGTGCAGCTGTCGAACATCGGGAATAAGAGGGGCGGGATAGACCCGCCCGCTGCTCCTTAGTAGTGTTGGGCGTCTTCGCCGAAATATTTGGTGATCAGGTCATTCAGCGTGCCATCGGCTTTCATCGATTCAATGGCCTTGTTGAACTTGTCTTTCAGCTCGGTATCGGACTGGCGCAGCCCCATGCCGACGCCATCACCCAGCTGCACGTCATCACCGACCCATTTCAGATCGCCTTCCTCGGCAAAGGGCTTGAGCGCATCATAATCGGCAAACACCGCATCGGCTTCGCCATTGCGCACGGCAGCAACCGCATCGTCGAGGGTGGCGTATTCGGCCAACGTCTCGCCTGCACCGGCCACATATTCCGATTGCAGCGTGTTCACCTGCGCAGCCACGATCGCGCCTTTCAGATCCACGCCCTCATCGAGCGCCATATATTTGGAGGCCGCCGGCGGGGTGTAGTTCTCGGTGAAAGCGATGGTCTCGGCACGTTCTTTGGTGATGTTCATGCCGGCCATGATGGTGTCATAGTTGCCCGACAGAAGGTTCGGGATGATCGAATCCCAGTCATTGGTGACCCATTCGCAGGTCAGCTCGGCGCGTGCGCACAGTTCGTCGCCCAGCTCGCGCTCGTAGCCCGCAACCTGACCGTTATCGTCGATATAGTTATAGGGAGGGTAGGCGCCCTCGGTCCCCATACGCACGACATCCTGTGCCAGAGCAGCCGTGGCACAAAGCGTCATTGCGCTGGCAGCCATAAGCAGTTTTTTCATGAGAATTCCCCTGTGAGTTCTGTTTGTTGATCTGTTTTGGGTGGTTATGCCGGCGCGGTGGCCGACAGGAACTGTTGCAGCCGCTCGGATCTGGGCGCGCCGAAGATCTCCTCGGGCGTGCCTTCCTCCAGCAATTTGCCCTGATGCAGGAACACGACATGGTCGGACACATCGCGGGCCAGCCGCATATCATGGGTCACCAGAATCATCGTGCGGTGCTCGGAGGCCAGTTCCTTGATGACCTTCACCACTTCCTGCTGCAATTCGGGATCGAGCGCGGAGGTCGGCTCGTCGAGCAGAAGCGCCTCGGGCTGCATGCACAGCGCCCGCGCGATCGCCGCGCGTTGCTGCTGGCCCCCCGACAGCTGGGCGGGCCATGCGTCGCATTTATCGCCAATGCCGACCTTGGCCAGATAGTCCCGCGCCAGCGGCTCGACCTCCTTGGGGTCGCGCCCGAGCACGGTGACCGGCGCTTCCATGACATTCTGCAGGACGCTCATATGGGACCACAGATTAAACTGCTGAAACACCATCGAGAGATTCGTGCGCAGCCGCGTGACCTGGGCGCGGTCCGATGGACGCCGCGCAAGGCCCGTGCCGCGCCACCCTACGCTTTCACCCTTGAACAGGATCTCGCCCTTCTGGCTGTCTTCCAGTAGATTGCAGCACCGCAGGAGGGTGGATTTGCCCGAGCCCGAGGATCCGATCAGGGAGACGACATCGCCCTGGCGTGCCTTGATCGAAACGCCCTTGAGAACTTCCAGCTCGCCGTAACTCTTGTAGAGATCACGGATTTCGATCACGGGTTCGGCACTGGAGGAACGGGTAGGAACTGTCACGGAGACCTTCTTTGGGTAGCATCTTTGCCCTAAAATGTAGCAAAGAGGCCCCATGAGGCAATCCCGTATCGACCGATTGGTCGAATTTTACCGGCCGGTCAGCCAAGCGCTCAAGATTTACGCGCCAATCACGCGCCCCAGGGGCCTTTGGTTTGGCCTGTAGAGGGGGCGTTCTCCGACAGGGCCGCGTGCCGCTCTTCCACCCGCTGACGGGCGAGGGCGGAATCAACATCGGTGATGCCCAGAAGCTTGGACGTCAGGCGGATCAGCGCATCCTCATCGGCGTCGCGTTCTCCATCAGCCAGCGCAACCTCCCACAGTGCCTCGAGAATCGAAGCACGGTCGCCATAGGGAACTTTTTCCTTGAGCGCGCGGGTGAAGCGCACGGTATCTGGGGCTTGCGCCTCCAGCTCCTCGGCATCCTTGCGCAAAGCCCGGGCGTCTTCCGCCGAGAACCCGCGCCCGACGAGCACACGCCCGATCCGTTCGCGCTCTTCCTCGGTATAGGCTTCATCGGCACGGGCCAGCCGCACCAGAAGCGCGGCCAGCGCCAGCTCGCAATCATCGGTATTCAGCGGATCGGGTTCGGGGGCGGACAGGGCCGCGAGAAGCGATTTGAACATGGGTCTGATCCTATACCGGTTGCGCCAAGGGGCAAATCACGCCCCCGTCAGGCTCATTTGGGGCGCGCGGCCTTTTCGGCAATGCCAGAGGTGCCTTCGCGGCGTTCCAGCTCGGCAAACACATCGGCCAGCGTTACATCGCGCGCGGCCAGCATCACCATCAGATGGTAGAGCGTATCGGCCGCCTCCGAGGTCAGCCGCGCCTTGTCGCCCTTTACCGCCTCGATGATTGCCTCTACGGCTTCCTCGCCGAATTTCTCGGCGCATTTCTCGGGACCCTTGGCAAACAGTTTTGCCGTCCAGGAGGTTTCCGGATCGGCGCCCTTGCGTGAGGCAACGGTGTCGTAAAGTTTCTCGAGCGTGTTCATGCAAGCCTCATCGGAATACCGGCGCGCGCCATATGCTCTTTGGCCTCGCCAATCGTATAATCGCCAAAATGGAAGATCGAGGCCGCCAGCACCGCACTCGCGCCGCCCTTGGTCACCCCTTCCACCAGATGGTCCAGAGTGCCCACCCCGCCCGAGGCGATCACCGGCACATCCACCGCATCGGAAATGGCCTTCGTAAGCGGTAGATTGAACCCCGCCCGCGTGCCGTCCCGATCCATCGAGGTCAGGAGAATCTCGCCCGCACCCTTGGCCGCCACCGTGCGGGCAAATTCCACCGCATCGATACCGGTGGGCTTGCGCCCCCCATGGGTGAAAATTTCCCAGCGGCCGGGCTCTACCGTCTTGGCGTCAATGGCGCAGACGATGCACTGGCTGCCGAAGCGGTCGGCCGAGGCCGCGATAACATCCGGATCATTGACGGCGGCCGAGTTGAACGAGACCTTATCGGCCCCTGCGAGCAGCAGCTTACGCACATCCTCATGGCTGCGCACGCCGCCGCCCACGGTCAGCGGCATGAAACACTGCTCGGCGGTGCGACGCACCAGATCATACATCGTGCCACGGTTCTCGTGGGTGGCATGGATATCCAGAAAACACAGCTCGTCCGCGCCCGCCGCATCATAGGCTTTGGCCGCCTCCACAGGGTCGCCCGCATCCACCAGATTGACGAAATTGACGCCCTTCACCACGCGCCCGTCGGCCACGTCCAAACAGGGAATAATCCGCGTCTTCAGCATGTCTCGCGCTCCTTTCGCGCCATCTTGCAGCCCCTCGGATTTCCAGCGTCCGGAAATATCCCGGGGGTGAATTGGGCCCCTTTCCGGGGCCCAAGAGGGGGCAGAGCCCCTTAGCCTTTCAGGGCCGAAAGCGCACTCGAGAGATCCAGTGCACCATCATAGATCGCCCGCCCCGAGATCGCACCCGAGATCACGCCGGTATCGCGCAGCGCGACAAGATCCGCCAGCGACGAGACGCCGCCGGATGCGATCACGGGGATCGACACAGCGCGCGCCAGCGCCTCGGTCGCCTCGATATTCGGGCCGCCCATCGCGCCATCGCGCATGATATCGGTATAGATGATCGCGGCCACACCCGCATCCTCGAAGCTCTTCGCCAGATCGGTGACCATCACATCGGTCTCCTCGGCCCAGCCCTTTGTCGCCACGCGGCCATTGCGCGCATCGATCCCCACAGCCACCTGGCCGGGGAAGGCTTTTGCCGCCTCGCGCACCAGATCGGGGTTTTCCACCGCCACGGTGCCGAGGATCACGCGCGAGAGGCCCTTCGACAGCCAGCGCTCGATGGTGGCCATATCGCGGATACCCCCACCCAGCTGGGCGGGGACCTTGATACGCGCAAGGATCGCCTCGACGGCTGCAGCATTCACCGGCTCGCCGGCAAAGGCGCCGTTGAGGTCCACCAGATGCACCCATTCGCAGCCTGCGGCCTCGAATTTCGCGGCCTGTGCGGCCGGGTCATCGCCAAAGACGGTGGCCTTGTCCATGTCACCATGAAGAAGGCGCACGCATTGGCCGTCTTTGAGGTCGATGGCGGGATAGAGGATCATGGTCGTCTCCGGTAGTTACGGCTTCCAGCCGAGGAAATTGGCAATGATACGCAGGCCGGTGGCCTGGCTTTTCTCGGGATGGAACTGGGTGCCGATGATATTGTCGCGCCCAACGATCGCCGTCACATCGCCCGCATAATCCACATGTGCCAGCCGGTGTGCCGGATCCTCGACGCGGAAATGGTAGCTATGGACGAAATAGGCGTGATCGCCGGTCTTCACGCCGTCGAAGACAGGATGCGCATGATCGATCACCAGATCGTTCCAGCCCATATGCGGCACCTTCAGCGCGGTATCTGCAGGGGTGATCTTCACCACCTCGCCCGGGATCCAGCCAAAGCCTTGGGTCTCGCTGAATTCCAGCCCGCGGGTCGCCAGCATCTGCATGCCGATACAGATCCCCATGAAGGGTTTGCCAGCGGTAACGCCCTCCGAGATCGCCTCGTAAAGCCCCGTGAAATGGCTCAGCGCCGCGCGGCAGGACGGAAACGCCCCGTCACCCGGCAGCACGATACGGTCGGCTTTGGCCACCACATCGGGGTCCGAGGTGACCACGATCGTGCCCGCATCGGTCTCGCGCGCCATCCGCTCGAAGGCTTTCTGCGCCGAATGCAGGTTGCCGCTATCGTAATCGACAAGTGCGGTCAGGGTCATCACAGCGCCCCTTTGGTCGAGGGCAGAGAGCTTGCCATGCGCGGGTCGGTTTCGACCGCCATGCGCAGGGCGCGCGCGACCGATTTGAAGGCGGCTTCGGCGATATGGTGGCTGTTGATACCATGCACCAGATCGACATGCAGCGTGACCCCGCCATGGGTCGAGAGCCCTTGGAAGAACTCGCGAACCAACTCGGTGTCGAATGTGCCGATCTTGGCGGTCGGGAAGGGCAGGTTCCACACCAGATAGGGGCGGGCCGAGAGATCGAGCGCCGCACGCACCTGCGTGTCATCCATTGCCAGCGCGAAATGGCCGTAGCGGTTGATGCCCTTCTTGTCGCCCAGAGCCTGCGTCAGCGCCTGACCCAATGCTATCCCCACATCCTCGACCGTGTGGTGATCATCGATGTGATAATCGCCCTTGGCGCGGATCGTCATGTCGATCAGCGAGTGCCGCGAAAGCTGGTCCAGCATATGGTCGAAGAAGCCGACGCCGGTCTGGTTGTCATAGACACCGGTGCCGTCCAGATCGACGGTGACCTCGATCGCGGTCTCATGGGTCTTGCGGGTGATGGTCGCCTTGCGCATGGGCCTGTCCCTTGTTGTCTTGGGGGCCTTATAGGGCGGGGGATCGGTCCTTGCCAAGGGGCGAGCGGAACCATGGCGGATAGGAATGGCGCAAAAACAAAAAACCTCCCGCGAGGGAGGTCTTTTGATTGGAGCGGGCGAGGCGATTCGAACGCCCGACCCTAACCTTGGCAAGGTTATGCTCTACCCCTGAGCTACGCCCGCACCGAGCTATGTTGTTGTCGTGGAGCGGGCGAGGCGATTCGAACGCCCGACCCTAACCTTGGCAAGGTTATGCTCTACCCCTGAGCTACGCCCGCACTTCACGACAAAACCTCTTACGAGGCTGGGTATTCACCGAATTGGAGCGGGCGAGGCGATTCGAACGCCCGACCCTAACCTTGGCAAGGTTATGCTCTACCCCTGAGCTACGCCCGCACCGTTTCGGTGAGGGGCGATTTAAGGGATAGAGCTGGACCCTGCAAGAGGAAAAAACCGGAATTATGATTTTTCTTTCCGGTGCCTATCGCTCGGGTGAAGCCAGACAGGGAAATACACCAGAAGGCCGGGGGGTTACATCGTGCAGCCACCGCTGCCCGCCGGATCGGGCGGGGAAATTCGTGTTTGCACGCCGAATCGTGCGGTGATCCCGCAGCGCCCTGATCAGGGTGGCGCATAAGAAGTGGGCAGGCGCCGGCGGAACCGTATCACGGCTTCGACGTTATCCCAGTGAACCGCGCAAGATGCGCGAGATTACGGAGGTACTGCTATGAATACCGATATGATCCAAGGCAAATGGAAAGAGCTTTCCGGATCGGTCAAGGCCCAGTGGGGCAAGCTGACCGACGACGAGATCACGCAGGCCGAAGGCGACCGTGAGAAGCTCGAAGGGCTGATCCAGCAGAAATACGGCAAGACCAAAGAGGAAGCGAAAACCGAAGTCGACAAGTTCTTCGACAAGCTCTGAGTATCGCTTCCCCGCTATTTTGCGAGAGAAAATGAAGAAGGGCGCCTCGCGGCGCCCTTTTCGTTATTCCAGCTCGATCAGCAGGTCCTTGGCGTCGATCTGCGCGCCGGGTGTGACATGCACGGCCTTCACCGTGGCCGCACGATCGGCCGATAGACCTGTCTCCATCTTCATCGCCTCGATGGTCAGCAGCTGGTCACCCGGATTGACCTTCTGGCCCGCGCTGACCGCAATGGAGGCCACAACCCCCGGCATGGGTGCGCCGATATGGTTCGGATTACCCGCATCGGCCTTGGGCGCGGCCTTGGTGGCCGCTTTCACGGCACGGTTGGGCACGCGCACCGCACGCGGCTGGCCATTGAGTTCGAAGAAGACCTTCACATCGCCTTTCTCGTCGGTTTCGCTGGCCGTCTGATAGCGGATCTCCATCGTCTTGCCGGCGCCGATCTCGACCGAGATCTCGTCGGCGGGTTCCATCCCGTAGAAGAAGACGGGCGTGGGAAGCGCGCGCACGGGACCATAGGTCTCGTGGCGGCGGGCATAATCGGTGAAGACCTTGGGATACATCAGATAGGCGGCGAGATCCTCGTCATCGATCTCCTTGCCATCCAGCTCCTCGGAAACCTTGGCGCGGGTGTCCTCGAGATCGACCGCGGGCAGATGCGCACCGGGACGCTCCGTCGAGGCGCGCTCGTCCTTGAGCACTTTTTTCGAGATCGCTTCCGGCCAGCCTCCGGGCGGCTGGCCCAGATTGCCGCGCAGCATGTCCACCACAGAATCGGGGAAGGACATCTCGCGCTTGGGATCGAGCACATCGGACTTGGTCAGCCCCTGCGCCACCATCATCAGCGCCATATCGCCCACGACCTTGGAGGAGGGGGTCACCTTCACGATATCGCCGAAGATCTGGTTGGCATCGGCATAGGCCTGCGCCACCTCGTGCCAGCGTTCATCGAGGCCGAGCGAACGGGCCTGCGCCTTGAGGTTGGTGAACTGGCCGCCGGGCATCTCGTGCAGATAGACCTCCGATGCGGGGGCCTGCATGCCTGATTCAAAAGCCGCATACTGGGTGCGCACGGCTTCCCAATAGTTCGACATCCGGCGGATGGTCTCGATATCCAAACCCGTGTCGCGCGGGGTATGGCGCAGAGCCTCCACGATCGAGCCCAGACAGGGCTGCGATGTGCCGCCCGAGAAGGCATCCATCGCCGCATCGACCGCATCCACACCGGCCTCGGCGGCCGCCAGAATGGTGGCGCCGGCCACGCCCGAAGTATCATGCGTGTGGAAGTGGATCGGCAGGCCGACCTCTTCCTTGAGCGCACGCACCAGCATGCCCGCCTGCGTGGGCTTCAACAGCCCCGCCATATCCTTGAGCCCCAGAACATGGGCGCCAGCGGCCTCAAGCTGTTTGGCCATGCCGACATAGTATTTCAGGTCATATTTCGAGCGCGCCGGATCCAGCAGATCGCCGGTATAGCAGATCGTGCCTTCGCAGACCTTGTTCGCCTCGATCACCGCATCCATCGCGACGCGCATATTCTCGACCCAGTTGAGGCTGTCGAAGACGCGGAAGACATCCACGCCCGAGGTGGCGGCCTGTTTCACGAAGAACTGCACGACATTATCGGGGTAGTTGGTATAGCCCACACCGTTAGAGGCGCGCAGCAGCATCTGCGTCATCACGTTGGGCATGGCGGCACGGATGTCGCGCAGGCGTTGCCACGGGCATTCCTGCAAGAACCGATAGGCCACGTCAAACGTCGCACCGCCCCAGCATTCGACCGAGAAGAGGTCGCCCAGATTGGCCGCATAGACGGGGGCCGCCTTGATCATATCGATCGAGCGCATGCGCGTCGCCAGCAGCGACTGGTGGCCATCGCGCATGGTGGTGTCGGTCAGCAGAAGCTTCGTCTGCGCCTTCATCCAGTCCGCCACGGCCTGCGGGCCTTGGTCCTCCAGCAGATTACGGGTGCCGGGCTTTACCGTGCCGTCAAGCTGCGGCACGACAGGGGGCTTGGCATCGGCTGGCGGCTTGGCGCGGCCTGCCGTCTCGGGATGGCCGTTGACGGTGATATCGGCAATATAGTTCAGGATCTTGGTGCCACGGTCGGCGCGGGATTTGAAATCGAACAGGTCCGGCGTCGTATCGATGAATTTCGTCGTGTAGCTCATATCCAGGAAGGTCGGATGTTTGAGCAGGTTGATGACGAAATCGATATTGGTGGACACACCGCGCACACGGAATTCGCGCAGGGCACGGTCCATCCGCGCGATTGCCTGTTCGGGCGTCGCGGCGCGTGCGGTGACCTTGACCAGAAGGCTGTCATAATAGCGGGTGATCACGCCACCCGCATAGGCCGTGCCGCCATCCAGACGGATGCCGTTACCGGTGGCCGAACGATAGGCCTGAATGCGGCCATAATCGGGGATGAAGTTGTTCTGCGGATCCTCGGTGGTCACGCGGCACTGCATTGCATGGCCCAGAAGGTGCACGCCCTCCTGCGCCGCCACGCCGGTCGCTTCCGCCAGCGTCGCGCCTTCGGCAATGCGGATCTGGCTCTGCACGATATCGATGCCGGTCACTTCCTCGGTGACGGTATGTTCCACCTGCACGCGCGGATTGACCTCGATAAAGTAGAACTCCTGGCTGTCCATATCCATCAGGAACTCGACCGTGCCCGCATTCTGGTAGCCCACCGCCTGACCGATCTTCAGGGCCAGCTGGCAGACCTCCTCGCGCTGGGCCTCCGAGAGATAGGGGGCAGGGGCGCGCTCGACGACCTTCTGGTTGCGGCGCTGCACGGTGCAGTCGCGTTCATAGAGGTGATAGAGCCCGCCATGGGTATCGCCCAGAAGCTGCACCTCGACATGGCGCGCGCGCAGGATCATCTTCTCGAGATAGCCCTCGCCATTACCGAAGGCGGCCTCGGCCTCACGACGGCCCTCGCGGACCTTCTCGACCAGTTCCTCGGGGCCATTGATCGGACGCATGCCGCGCCCGCCACCGCCCCACGAGGCTTTGAGCATCAACGGATAGCCGATTTCGGCGGCCTCTGCCTTGATCGCATCGAAATCATCGCCCAGCACCTCGGTCGCGGGGATGACCGGCACACCGGCCTTGATCGCCACGCGGCGTGCGGAGGCCTTGTCGCCCAGCGCACGCATCGTCTCGGCCTTGGGGCCGATGAAGGTGATGCCGTTCTTCGCACAGGCCTCGACGAAATCGGGATTCTCGGAGAGAAGGCCGTAGCCCGGATGGATCGCATCCGCCCCCGAGAGCTTTGCCACACGGATGATCTCGTCGATGGCGAGATAGGCACCCACAGGGCTGAGGCCGCGGCCGATCTGATAGGCCTCATCGGCTTTGAACCGGTGCAGGCCCAGCTTGTCCTCCTCGGCATAGACGGCGACCGTCTTCTTGCCGAGCTCATTGGCTGCACGCATAACACGAATGGCAATCTCGCCACGGTTGGCGACAAGGATCTTCTCGAACATAGCGCCTTACTCCTCCTACTCTTCCTTATGGCTAGCCTAGCGGTGCCGCGCTGCGGCGCAAGTGTGGAGGCTTTGAGAATATGCAAAACCGGAGAGTTTTATTTACCAAAACGACCAGTTTTTGCAGGCCTGGCGTGAACTGCCGAAATTTGCATCCAAAACACCGCGTCTCATGGCGGGAGCGGCCAGCCTATTGACAGCACGCGCGCTTCGGGCAAAGCAGAGGCCATGACGGATTTGCGCCCGGTGGGCTATATCATTGGTCTTCTGATTACCGCGCTGGGCATCTTCATGCTGATTCCGGCTGCGCTGGATCTGTATCGCGGCGACCCCAACTGGCAGGCCTTCACCGAGAGCGCGATGATCTGTGTGATCGTCGGCGGGCTACTGGCGCTGGCGGCCCATGACAGTCTGGGGCAGGTGCTGGATCTGCGGCAGAGCTTCGTGCTGACCAGCGGTGTCTGGGTGGCGCTGCCGGCAATGGGGGCGCTGCCTTTCATGATCGGGGCGCCGCATCTCTCGTTCACAGATGCCTATTTCGAGGCGATGTCGGGGATGACGACGACAGGCACCACGGTTATCCCAAAGCTCGACGATCTGCCCCATTCGGCCAATCTCTGGCGGGCGATCCTGCAATGGCTCGGGGGGCTCGGGATCATCATCGTCGCGATGATCTTCCTGCCGGTGATGAAGGTCGGGGGCATGCAGTTCTTCCGCTCCGAGGGTTTCGATACGCTGGGAAAGGTGCTGCCGCGCGCCCGCGAGATTTCCCGCGCGCTGATCCGTATCTATCTGGGGCTGTCGGTGCTCTGCTGCGGGGCGTTCATGCTGTCGGGGATGAGCTTCTATGATGCCATCCTGCATTCGCTGACCACCATCTCCACAGGCGGTTTTTCCAGCGAGGACAAGAGCTTCGGTGCGTTCCTCGGGGCACCCGAATATGTGGCCTCGGTCTTCATGCTACTGGCGGCGATGCCGTTCATCCGTTTCGTGCAGCTGGTGAAAGGCGATGCCGGTCCGATCTGGCGTGATCCTCAGGTGCGCGCCTTCCTTCGCTGGCATCTCTACGCGATCCTGATCATCGTCATCTACCGCCTGTTCCGCCACGAGGATCCGTTCTGGCCGACGCTGCGCGAGACGATTTTCAACGTCGTCTCGACCTTCACCGGCACGGGCTATTCCTCGGTCGATGTTACCCAATGGGGGCATCTGGCTTTTGTCATACTGATCGTTGTCGGGCTGATCGGGGGCTGCACCGCCTCGACGGGCTGTTCGGTCAAGGTCTTCCGCTATCTGATCCTGATCGAGTCGATCAAGGCACAGGTGCGCCGCCTCTATAGTCCGCATCGGGTGACGCTGATCCGCTATGACGGGCATCCCGTGACGGAAGATGTGGTCAACTCGGTGATGGCGTTCTTCTCCTTCTTCATTCTCAGCTTCGGCCTGCTGATCGTTGCACTGGCACTGACCGGGCTCGAAACACGCACGGCGGTTACCGCTGCATGGACGGCGATCGCCAATGTCGGGCCATGTTGGGGGCCGGAGGTGTCGGCCAACGGTTCAATCGTAAGCTTCCCCGAAACTGCCAAATGGCTGATGTCCTTTGGCATGTTTCTCGGTCGGCTGGAGCTTCTGTCGGTGCTAGTGCTGTTCCTGCCGCGATTCTGGCGGGCGTGAGCCGGAGCTGATCGGGCCTGTTCCAAGGCAGCAACGAAAAACGGCGCCCCGATCGGGGCGCCGTTTTGTTTTGCCATACAGCCCGATTTAGCCGAGCGCATCGTTGCAGCGTTTGCAGGTATGGGCGTGCTGGTGCGTGCCGACATCCGGCAGGATGCGCCAGCAACGTTCGCATTTCTCGCCCTCGGCCATCTCGAAGACCACGGCCACACCCGCCACATCGGGCAGGCGGAAGGCCTCGGCAGGGGCCGCATCCGCCGTCAGCGTGATGCCGGAGGTGATGCACAGATCCTCGAAGGGCACTGTTTTCAGCACGTCCAAAAGCTCCGCATCCTCCACATGCACAACGGGTGCCGCCTCGAGCGAGGCACCGATCACCTTGTCGCGGCGCTGCACCTCGAGGGCTGCGGTCACGGCACGGCGGGCACGGCGGATCGCCTCCCATTTCTGGGCCAGTGCGGCATTGCGCCACTCGGCAGGCGTCTCGGGGAAGTCCTCGAGATGGACCGAGGCCTCCGCACCCTCAAAGCGCGACAGCCAGACATCTTCCATCGTAAATGGCAGGATCGGCGCGAGCCATGTGGTCAGGCGATGGAACAGGATATCCATCACCGTGCGGGCGGCACGGCGGCGGGTGCTGTCTGCCGGGTCGCAATAGAGCGCGTCCTTGCGGATGTCGAAATGGAAGGCCGACAGCTCGATCGTGCAGAAGGTGAAGAGCTTCTGGAACACGGACTGGAAGTTGAAGGCGCGGTAATCTGCCTGGATTTCCGTGTCGAGCTCCGCCAGACGGTGCAGGATGAAGCGCTCGAGCTCGGGCATTTCCGAAACATCCAGACGCTCGCTCTCGTCGAAATCCTTCAGCGCGCCGAGCATATAGCGCAGCGTGTTGCGCAGGCGGCGATAGCTATCAGCCACGCCCTTGAGGATTTTCGGACCGATCCGCTGGTCGGCGGTGTAATCGGCCTGTGCCACCCACAGACGCAGGATATCGGCGCCATATTCCGAGATTACCTCTTGCGGCGCGACGGTGTTGCCGATGGATTTGGACATTTTCATGCCCTTCTCATCCAGCGTGAACCCATGGGTGACCACATTGCGATAGGGCGCACGGCCCTTGGTGGCCGAGGCCTGCAGGAGCGAGGAATGGAACCAGCCACGGTGCTGGTCGGTGCCTTCCAGATAGACATCCGCGATGCCATCGGGGGTGCCATCCTCGCGGTCACGCAGCACGAAGGCATGGGTGGACCCAGAGTCGAACCATACATCCAGCACGTCGAAGACCTGATTGTAGTCCTCGGGGTTCACGATGCCATCGAGCACGCGGGCCTTGAAGCCCTCTTCATACCAGACATCGGCGCCTTTTTCCTCGAAGGCTGCGGTGATGCGGGCATTCACTTCCGCGTTGCGCAGCAGGAAGTCCTCGGCATCGGGTTTGGCGCCGACTTTGGTAAAGCAGGTCAGCGGCACGCCCCAGGCGCGCTGGCGCGACAGAACCCAGTCGGGGCGCGTCTCGATCATCGAATGCAGGCGGTTCTTGCCGCGCTCGGGGGTGAAGGTCACCAGTTCCTCGATGGATTTCAGCGCGCGCTGACGGATGGTGTCACCATAGGTGCCCATGCCGTCCTCCATTTTCGCATCGATGGCGGCAAACCATTGCGGCGTGTTGCGATAGATCAGCGGTGCCTTCGAGCGCCAGCTATGCGGATAGCTGTGCTTCAGCTTGCCCTTGGACAGCAGCGCACCGGCATAGGCCAGCTGCTTGATGTTTTCCACATTGGCGGGCCCGTCCTTGCCATCATCGGCCACGATCTTCATGCCGGCAAAGAGCGGCAGATCAGCGCGATAGGAGCCATCGGCCTCGATGTTATAGGTCATCTTGAGGCCGAATTTCAGGCCCAGCTGATAGTCGTCATCACCATGCGACGGCGCGGTATGGACAAAGCCCGTGCCCGCATCATCGGTCACATGATCGCCCGGCAGCATGGGGACATCGTAATCCCACTCGCCATTGGCGCCTTCGACACCCGCATAGGGGTGGTTGAGGATCACGCCCTCGAATTCCGAAGTCGCCACATCGCGGATGCGCGAATAGCCCTCGACCTTGGCGGAATTCATCACATCATCGGCCAGCTTGTCGGCCAGCACGATCAGCTCGCCCGCTTCCGCCGTGGATTTTTCGGCGGGAATATCCACACGGTAGAGGCCGTAGGACATGGACGGGCCATAGGCCACCGCGCGGTTTTGCGGGATGGTCCAGGGCGTGGTGGTCCAGATCACGACCGAAGCGCCGTCCAGCACATCGGCCTTGGGCTTGAAGCGGACCCAGATCATGTGGCTCGTGTGGTCGTGATATTCGACCTCTGCCTCGGCCAGCGCGGTCTTCTCGACCGGCGACCACATCACGGGTTTCGAGCCCTGATAGAGCGTGCCATTCATCAGGAAGGTCATGAACTCTTCCGCGATCACGCGCTCGGCGTGGAAATTCATGGTCAGGTAGGGGTCGTCCCAATTCCCGTAAACGCCAAGGCGCTTGAATTCCTCGCGCTGGATATCGACCCAGCCTTCGGCAAACTTGCGGCATTCCTGACGGAAGTCGATGACCGGAACTTCGTCCTTGTCCTTGCCGGCCTTGCGGTATTGCTCCTCGATCTTCCATTCGATCGGCAGGCCGTGGCAATCCCAGCCCGGAACATAGCGCGCGTCATGGCCCATCATCTGGTGCGAACGGGTGATGATGTCCTTGATCACCTTGTTCAGCGCGTGGCCGATATGGAGATGCCCGTTGGCATAGGGAGGGCCGTCATGCAGCGTGAAGGGGGTGCGGCCTTGGGCTTTTTCGCGCAGCCGGTCATAGATGCCGATCTTCGCCCAACGCTCGAGCCATTCGGGCTCGCGCAGGGGCAGGCCCGCGCGCATCGGGAAATCGGTTTCGGGCAGGAAGACGGTATCGTGGTAATCGACGGATTTGTCGGTCGTGTCGGCACACATAGGGAGCATATCCTTGGAAGGGGATCGGTCGGGCGGCGCAGTGCCTGCCCGTCATCTGGCACACATCACCCGGCTACCCTGACGCGTCAGAGCGCCGGGCCGGTAATTCGCAGGATGTGGTCACAAAATGTCATGGGGGCCTTATAGGCGGGCCGGAGGGGCTGGGCAAGCGAATGCTTGCGGAGCGCGTCCCGATAGGGGGCTTATTTGTGGGGCGGTCGCAGGGGCGCTGCCCCTCTTGGCGCTTCGCGCCAATTCACCCCGGGATATTTGGAGACGCTGGAAGGCGGAAAGTAAAAAGGCACCCCGGAGGGTGCCTTCCTTCAGGTCGGGTCGGACGCGATCAGTTGCGCGCTTTGTCGACCAGCTTGCCTTTGCCGATCCAGGGCATCATCTCGCGCAGTTTCGCACCGGTCTGTTCGATCGGGTGCTCGTCATTGGCGCGGCGCGACGCTTTGAGGGTCGGTTGACCGACCGAGTTTTCGAGCATGAAGTCACGCACGAATTTGCCGGTCTGGATGTCCGTGAGGACGGCTTTCATGCGGGCTTTGGTTTCCTCGTAGGGGAGGATACGCGGGCCCGAGACATATTGGCCGTATTCCGCGGTGTTCGAGATCGAGTAATCCATGGTGGCGATACCGCCCTCATAGATCAGGTCGACGATCAGTTTCACTTCGTGCAGGCACTCGAAATAGGCCATTTCCGGCTCGTAGCCTGCCTCGACGAGGGTCTCGAAGCCGCAACGGATCAGTTCGACCAGACCGCCACAGAGAACGGCTTGCTCGCCGAAGAGGTCGGTTTCGCATTCCTGACGGAAATTGGTCTCGATGATGCCCGAGCGGCCGCCACCGATGGCCGAGCAATAGGACAGCGCGATGTCTTGCGCGCGGCCGGTTGCGTCGGTTTCGACTGCGAAGAGGCAGGGCACGCCGCCGCCTTTGACGTATTCGCCACGCACGGTGTGGCCCGGACCTTTGGGCGCCATCATGATGACATCGACGCCGGCTTTCGGCTCGATCAGGCCGAAATGCACGTTCAGGCCGTGGGCAAAGGCAATCGCTGCACCTTCGCGCAGGTTGTCATGCACATATTTCTTGTAGGTTTCGGCCTGCAGTTCGTCGGGCATGGCGAACATGATAACATCGGCCCAAGCAGCGGCTTCGGCGATGCCCATGACGGCCAGACCTTCTGCTTCGGCTTTCTTGGCCGAGGGTGAGCCTTCGCGCAGCGCGATGGCAAGGTTTTTTGCGCCCGAGTCGCGCAGGTTCAGCGCATGGGCGTGGCCCTGGCTGCCATAGCCGAGAATAGCAACTTTGAGATCCTTGATCAGGTTCACATCGCAGTCGCGATCATAGAATACACGCATGTTCTTTCCTCCACTTGCGGTTGGGGCCACAATACAGGTTCAGACAAAAATTCCCATGACGATCGGAATAAAATATGCGTAATATCGAAATTGTAATTCGTAATTTTCGATCTGGATGAAATATTCATGCAACTTGATGATGTGGATCGGCGGATCTTGCGCCATCTGATGGCCGATCCGGCGCAGAGCAATGCCGATCTGGCCGAGCGGGCGGGGCTGACCACGGCCACCTGTTGGCGCCGGATCGAGAAGATGCAGGCCGAGGGGGTCTTGCAGGGGCGGCAGGCGATCATCAACTGGCGGGCCTTGGGGTGGGAGGTCGAAGTGTCCTTGCGCTTCACGCTCGACAAGACAAATCCGCGGGCTTTCGACCAGTTTCTGGAGGCCGCCCGTAAGGTGCCGGAGGTGATCGAGATCCAGACCTTTCTTGGCCAGACCGATGTGCGGCTCAATGTGATTGCCCGTGACATGGCGCATTACCAGCAGATCTACCGTAGCCAGATCCTGTCCCTGCCGCATATCCAGGAGACCGACGCGCTGATGCTGATTTCCAAGGTGAAGGATAGCACGGAGTTGCCGCTATGATCGCGTTCGACGATATCGATCGTCAGATCCTGCGCGCGCTGGCCGAGGATGGAACGTTGAATGCAGGTGCTTTGGGGCGGCGGCTCGGGATGTCGCAGCCCTCCGCATGGCGGCGGGTGAAGCGGTTGCAGGATGCCGGCGTGCTGGCGGGCACGCGGGCGGTGATCGACCGTGCGGCGGTGGGCTTTGGCGTGACGGTGTTTCTGGGGATCAAGCTCGCCACGCGAGGCCGCGTTAGCCTCGAGGATTTCGAGCGCGCGGCAGGGGCGATTACGGAGGTGCAGGTGATCCAGCACGTTCTGGGCCAGTTCGATTACCGGTTGCAGGTGACCGCCCGTGACATTCCCGATTTCGAGCGGGTGCTCCGGCGGCGGATCATGACGCTTCCGGCGGTTGGTCATGTCGAAGCGAATGTGATGCTCTCCGAGGAGCGCCGTCTCGGACCGCTCGGGTAGTGCTCAAAAATACGCCGTTTGGTTACTTTATGAACATTCCGCCTCAATGATAGGGAAAATCAGGCTCTTGGCTTGGGGGCAGCATGGACCTCGGGCATAAATACCGAGAAGAGGCGGGGAAAGGACGCATGATGTTTGATCACAAGAGTTCCCCGCAGATGCAGCGCAGCCATGGCGATGCCGCCGTGCGCTTTGAGGCCGGTCGGCTGAAAGGGCTGCGCCAGCGCGGCTCGGCCAAGGCGCAGCTGCCGCGTGTGGGCGCGGTGCCGGAGGTGGTGTTTCTCAATACCTCGGGTGGTCTGACCTCGGGCGATACCTTGTCCTATGCGCTTGATATCGAAGGAGGCCGCGTGGTGGCCACCACCCAGGCGGCCGAGCGCGCTTACCGTGCCGATGACGGTGCGGCCACCGTGCGGGTAACGCACAGGGTGGGGGCGGGCAGCTGGCTTGACTGGGTGCCGCAGGAGACGATCCTGTTCGACCGCTCCCATATCGACCGGCACACGGTGATCGATCTGGCGCCTGATGCGGGCTGCCTGATGCTGGAGTCCGTGGTGCTGGGGCGCCATGCGATGGGCGAGACCGTCGGCACGTTGGGCCTGCGCGACCGGCGCGAGATCCGCCGTGCGGGAAGGCCTGTGATGATCGAGCCCTTTGTGATGGGCACCGCCGAGCTCGGGCACCGTGGCGCGTTACTGGGCGATGCCCGTGCTTTTGCCACGATGGTGATGTGCTGTCAGGGCGCCGAGGATGCGGTTGGTCGTGTGCGGGATGTGCTTGACGAGGAGGGCGTCGAGGCGGCAGCCTCCGGTTTTGATGGCAAGGTGATCATGCGGTGTATCGCCAGAGATGGCTGGCCGCTACGCAAACAATTGCTGCGGGTGATGGCGGTCTTGCGGGGCAATGTGCCCGCACCGCGCGTCTGGCAGATTTAGGAAGAGGGATAAGATGAACCTGACCCCGAGGGAAAAGGAAAAGCTGATGGTCAGCCTTGCCGCCATGGTGGCGCGCGGGCGGCTGGAGCGTGGTGTGAAACTCAACCATCCCGAGGCGATCGCGATCATTTCGGATTTCGTGGTCGAGGGCGCGCGCGCGGGCCGGTCGGTGGCCGAGCTGATGGAAACCGGCGCCGAGGTGATCACCCGTGAACAATGTATGGAGGGCATCCCCGAGATGATCCATTCCATTCAGGTCGAGGCAACATTCCCCGATGGCACGAAACTCGTGACCGTCCACCACCCTATTCGCTGATACCGAGGAACTCCCATGAAACATCTCAAGAAAACCATCGCCGCCGCCGCCCTTCTGCCGAGCGTTGCCATGGCGCATCCGGGCCATGAGGCCGGCACCGTTATGGCTGGTATCGCGCACCCGCTGAGCGGGGCTGACCATATTCTGGCGATGGTGGCCATTGGTCTGATGGCCGTGCAACTGGGTGGCCGTGCGCTCTGGGCTGTGCCTGCGGGCTTTGTGGGCTCCATGCTGGTCGGTGCCACCATGGGCGCGCATGGCGTGCCGTTCTTCTCGGTCGAGCCGCTGATCCTTGCCTCGATCATCGTTCTGGGCGCGATCGTGGCGCTCTCGGCACGTCTGCCGGTGGCCGCACTGGTGCCGATGGTGGCGCTCTTTGGCATGGCGCATGGCTGGGCACATGGGGCGGAAGGTCCGGCGCATGGGATGGCGGCCTATTTCGCGGGCTTTACGCTCGCCACTGCCGGTCTGCATGTGGCGGGGATGGTCTTCGGCCGTGTGATCCACCGCTTCGCGCTGCGCGGTCTGGGAGTGGCGACGGCTGCGGCCGGTCTCGCGCTGGCTTTCGCGGGGTAAGCACATGATCCCCGGTGAAATCCTTCCCGCCGCTGGCGAGATCACGCTGAATGAGGGGCTGACCCCTGTCACCCTCCTGGTGGCCAATACCGGCGACCGTCCGATCCAGGTCGGTAGCCATTACCATTTTGCCGAGACCAATCCGGGTCTGCAATTCGACCGCGAGGCTGCGTGCGGCTACCGGCTGGATATCGCGGCGGGCACCGCCGTGCGCTTCGAGCCGGGCCAGTCGCGCGAGGTCACGCTGGTGCCCTATCGCGGTGCGCGCGAGGTCTGGGGCTTCAACCAGAAGGTCATGGGCAAACTGTAACCCCCGAAGGAGGACGCCATGTCGCCAGTTACCGCCTATCGTTTGTGGTTCGAATATGCCCGTATGGTGGGCGAGGCGCAGATGGTGATCGCCATGCGCGTGGCCGGAATGGCCGGTTTCTGGTCGATGGCGCCCTCCGAGATGACCCGCATGGTGGCCGAGAAACAGAAGGCTGCCGTGGAAAGCCTGACCAAGGCCACGCAGGCCGCCGTGTCAGGCAAGCCGCCCGAGACCGTCGTCCATGCCGCCTTGCGCCCTGTGGCGCGGCGCACTCGGGCCAATGTGAAACGTCTGGCCAAGCGTGGCCCGGCCATACCGGGGAAGAAAAGATGAAACCTGTTCTTCCGGTGGTTCTCGGCCTTTCGCTTGCGGGCTTCGGGGGAGCGCCGGTCTGGGCGCTCGACTGCGATGCCCCCGGGACGCAGGCCGAGATGACCGCTTGCGCAGGGCAGGACTACGCGACCGCCGATGCGGAGCTGAACGCCGCCTATGCCGAGGCCCGCACGCGCGCGCACGAGCGTGGCGCGGTGCAGGCCGGGGCGCTGTTACAGGCGCAGCGGGCATGGATCGCCTATCGCGATGCCGCCTGCATAGCCGAGGGGCTGGAATATGACGGTGGCTCGATGCAGCCGATGGCCGTGGCCATGTGCAAGACAGAACTGACCAAGCGTCGCAGCGAGGACCTGCGCCGCCTTTACAACGCTATGTGAGGGGAGGCCCGAGATGCCCGCCAAGATTTCCCGCGCGACCTATGCCGATATGTTCGGCCCGACCACCGGCGACCGCGTGCGCCTTGCCGATACCGATCTGATCATCGAGGTCGAACGCGACCTGACCACCTATGGCGAGGAGGTCAAATTCGGTGGCGGCAAGGTGATCCGCGACGGTATGGGCCAGAGCCAGATCACCCGCGCAGGCGGGGCAGTCGATACCGTGATCACCAATGCGCTGATCGTTGACCATTCCGGCATCTACAAGGCCGATGTCGCGCTGCGCGATGGCCGTATCCATGCGATTGGCAAGGCCGGGAACCCCGACACCCAGCCGGGCGTGGATATCATCATCGGTCCGGGCACCGAGGTGATCGCGGGCGAGGGGCGTATCCTGACCGCAGGCGGCATGGATGCGCATATCCATTTCATCTGTCCCCAGCAGATCGAGGATGCGCTGGCCTCGGGTATTACCACGATGCTGGGCGGCGGCACCGGCCCCGCACATGGGACGCTGGCCACCACCTGCACGCCCGGCCCGTGGCATATCTCGCGGATGCTGCAGTCCTTTGACGCCTTCCCGATGAATCTCGCGCTCTCGGGCAAGGGCAATGCCTCGCGCCCCGAGGCGCTCGTCGAGATGGTCAATGCCGGCGCCTGCGCCATGAAGCTGCACGAGGATTGGGGCACCACCCCCGCCGCCATCGATTGCTGCCTTTCGGTGGCCGAGGATATGGATGTGCAGGTGATGATCCATACCGATACGCTCAACGAGTCAGGCTTTGTCGAGAACACCTTGGCCGCGATCAATGGCCGTACGATCCACGCGTTCCATACCGAGGGCGCGGGTGGAGGCCACGCGCCCGATATCCTGCGCGTGGTGGGCGAGGAGAACGTGATCCCGTCCTCCACCAACCCGACGCGCCCCTATACCGGCAATACCGTCGAGGAACATCTCGACATGCTGATGGTCTGCCACCACCTCGATAACAAGGTGCCCGAGGATGTGGCCTTTGCCGAGAGCCGCATCCGCAAGGAGACCATCGCCGCCGAGGATATCCTGCATGACATGG